>JAUIKF010000054.1 GCA_030430575.1 Bacteroidia bacterium
GGAAAAAAGAGATAGTAGAAAAACTCTACTTTTTAAGAGCTGCTTTGCTCTCAAAAAGATGGGACAATGTCATCCAAAGGCTCGCAAATTCTATTTAATTTAGGGGGACAAACCGCAACTGCGCCCATATAGATTTGAAATAAATTCATTAAAACTATTAGCAATCAAGTAGAGATTGTTCCTAGGTTCAAAATTGACATTTGAGTAGTCTTGCTCTTTCTCATGATCCCCAAAATATTAATACTTGTTTTTCTTGATGGATATTCTTTATGAATTCTTTGAATCTTTTTAACGCTGCGGTTTCTCTTGACCTATTTTGAATAAGATAGTTGTGTATAACTTCTATGTGGTTTGGATACAATACTGTTTTTCCATATGTATCAATATACAATGATGTTTCTTTTTCAAGGTGTTTTATAATTTCATAAAACATTCTTTCGAAGTCTTCTGTAATCTCAAACAAAGGGTTTTGTTTTTTAAAATCACTAGTGCTATAAAATTCCATGTTTTAATTTATCTAAAGGTTTTAGCAGGAAAGTTTGTAATTGTCTTGGATTTTGCAGGCTCTACTACCACTCGATTTATTCTTTCTCCCTTTGTGCCAATTACTCTTCCAAATTCTTTCTCATACAGAACCCTCTTACCTTGTATTGTTACTCTATCAGGGTTTTTGACTGTTCTATCATTTAACTTTTGCATTTGGTTAGGTTTTTTATATTTGGATTTGTTAGGATACTTTTTTCTATCAACATGACCGTTATCAGTATGTTTCGTAGGTTTTGGAGCCCCCCCACAATTATGCGCCACCACCCCATCTTCCCCAATAAAATACGTATGGTCGACAGCCACCTCAAAGTTATACACCACCAAGAAGGTATCCAATAGGGCCACTGAATCCACCAAGGCAAAGCCTGATAACGTAGTCAAAGTATCTCCTGCCGCGATAATGCACGCATCCGTCCACGCCCCATTGCAGAAGAAAGGATGCTCGGGGGTGACGAGAATAGGGTCACTCTCTTGAACAAAAAGCTGGACAGCTTGATGCGTCTCACGGACGACTGTCCTGACGACAGGTTGGAGCAGATGCTCGCCCGTCTCTTCTCGATATGCCCAGACCATATCTCCTTCTTTGATCTCTTCGATGGGGACCAGGCTATCGGCCGTTTGGATCAGGGTTCCTGCGGGGAAACAGGTGAGGTCGCAAGGCCCATCATTATACTTTTTTCTGAATTTCCGATAGGCAGTGATCAGCTTATCCATTCGCGACCCTAGCCTTGCTGCGGTCTTGGCTAGTTTAATCTGGCTAAGTCCAGGTACAATAACCCCGCCCCATGACAAACCAGCTCCTACTTTATCCCCTCTGGACCATGAAATACCGCCATCTATCCCGTCTGCCAGTTGGCTTACAATCGGAATCTCAGATGAGCCTATGGTCGCAAAGAACTCTTGCACGACATCTAAACCAATATCCCTGACTAGGTCTTTGTTTTCTTCTACAAATTGAGAGACTAACCGAGCTGTCCTTGCCATTTGTCTAGCCAGATTAGGGATGGTAACCTTTCTGGAAAATAAGTTTGGTCCAGGCACATTACCATCATATTTATTGAAATCTGGATCAGGAGGAACGTCTACATCCTCCCATACTGTAATATCCTTCCCAAATAAATCATCAACCACATGTGCTACAGCAGAAATAGCCGTTCCCAAATCAAAGCTAAAGTCTAACCCTCCATCTGGATCAATCATCGACACGGGATTATTTCCCATCGCCAGATAAGGCGAGTAGTGCTGCCCATAAGGGTCAGGATTGAACCACCTACCCATCCTAGGGTCATAGTTTCTGAGCGCAAAGGCATTCCAACCCGTTTCCGGGTCGTGTTCTATACCTTGGTAGCCAAAGCGGTACCGATTGGCACCTTGGCTATACCTACCTGGCATGGACCAACCAAAGGGATAATAGTCGGTATAGGTATCTAGAACGACATTTCCGCTGGCATCTTTTTCTCCATTAATGACCGCTCGAATATTCCCAAGGTGATCAGACAATTCATACCTAAATGGGTTACTGACCATCATTCTATAATACACGCCTATGCGTGTAGCCCCATAGATAGGCACCTCCGTTTGGTCAAAATAGGAGATGATGTGTTCCCCCTCTTGAGTCACTCCTTCATCATAGATACTTATAATATTCCCTTGGACATCTCGAATATACCAGGTCGTTTTATCCGTGATGTGATCTTTTTTGGACAAGCGATGCCCGCCGTCATCATAGGTGAAGCTTAATTTGAGGGTATTGGTGCTGCGCTCAAAGACTTCCTTAATATCACCATAAGCATTGTAGGTGAGTTTAATATTGTCTGCTAAATGTTCTGTCATTCTGCCTACCTCATCATACACCATTTGCACCGTAGAAATGTCTTCGAAGCCTGCGTCTCCAGAAGCATCTAAAAGAGATATAAGTCGGTTGGGTTTCGTGCTTGAATAGGTATAGGTCAGCCTATCCATATTCCTATTGGAACCATAAGCATCGCGGTTGAGGGAAGTAATGTTCCCATTCCGATCATAATTGATATTCCATACCCGATAGTCCTGAGAGCTGGTATAACTTTCTACCTGGGAACTATTTTGACCAGGCAATATCTGTCCATAATTGGCTTCTGCTAACTGGAACCTGTCATTATATAGGTATTGGTATATGTGCTGATTGCTTCCTGCTGCCTCATATCCTCTGGTGTTCCACCTTTGGGCGGCGATGAGTCCTCCAAATTGTTCATTGGCAGAAGTTGATCCATTAAAATTGAAACGCTCTTCTAAGAAGGTATTATTCCTCGAATAATCCCCCTCATAGTAATCCAGCGACATGCCAAATACATCCTTCCCAAACCTTTTGTTGGCTCCCGAGAAGCCATCTTTTCCAGGGTCATAGGCCGTAAGGCTTGGGTGATTAATTGCTTTTAATTTGCCGTCAATGGTATATGCCAAGTCAATCCCCTGAAGGTCCTCCGCAATCTCTTCGCGCTTGAGCGGGCCATGCAGGTAATATTCATATTCCACCTGTTCTTCCCACAATACTCCATTTGTGCTGAATTCTGTCCTTAGCAGGCGGTTATCCTTATCATACGTATAGCGATGGAATACAGCGTCTCTTGGAAAGTCTTCATTGTACTTCGTTTGAAGGAGGTTTCCTTGAAAATTATATTCATAATTGATGATATATAGCCCTACACCATTTACCTTTTGGATGGTCCAGTCCAGCCTGCCATGCATGTCATAGCTATACCATGTCTTGGTGTTCTCATTCATGGTATAGGAAGCTGTTCCCAATATGAATTTCTGTTCATATTTAGTAGGGCTTATGCCAGCACTTATTAATTCTGCCTGGAGACCAGGGTCTGGCAAATCGTAATAAGAATAAACTTGGTCATGGCACTTGGCAGGGTCCAAGCCGTTTACTTGGTCCACGATGGTATGAACACTATTGGCAGAAGGGGTTGCCAAGTGATTTTCGAAAGCAATATCTCCCTGAGAGCCTGTAGGCGTGTATTCTCCGATTTCAATTACCCTTCCTGAGGATTCATCATAGCTGACATAAGAGAAACTCCCCGTTGTCCTTTGATGCGCATCTTGAGAGAACCGGATTTCTCCATCGTGTTTGTACACAAATTCAGTGATCCCTTCATCGACAGATGAACTACTCATGGTAAACCATCCATGATAAGAAAAGGAAGTAATATACGCTGGGGCAATAGACGAACTGCCATATACAATTCCCTCAGGCTGTACTTCTGCTAGCAGTTCTCCTTTTTTGTCATAGTAGTTATAAGCAAAGTTGTAGTAATTCAACTCATAACTTATGCCTACTTGATCATTTAAGTCAACCACTGCAATTCGGTAGAATCCTGGTGCTAGCCCTCCAGAAAAAGCGGCGGCAGCAGTACCTGTGACAGGATCTCCAAAAACTGGGGTAGGGTTATCTCGCGTATCAGCTAGGTCCCAAATTTTAATAAATGCAGAGGTATTTGTGGTAAATACAAGGGTACTTTCTTTTCCAGGTGGCAGGTGAATATCAATATACCCTAGCTCAGAATGGGTTTCTCCAGTTACAGCCTGTGTTATCCCTCCGGTATTCCCCACCTTGCAAGAGGCAAGTTGATTACCTGAAAGATCAATAAATGAAACATGCTGATCTCCGTCAGGGTCAATAGATACAGATTTGAATGCTTGGTACTTGAGGGTCGTCGCCGTGTTATCTGTTATTTTTCCGACATTGGGATTGCTGCGAAATGAAATATAATGGTCTAGCTCGTCGAGGACAGGGAAAATCCTTGATTTATGCTCATGCCCCATACCCATCCGCAATTTATCTCCTGGCCGACTGCTTACAGTTACTTGACCTATTGTGGTTTTTATCCTAGAATAAGGGAAGCCAGAAGTGGCTACATACCCCTCATAGTAATTACTATTACTATAATACAATCCTAAGGGACTCTGAAAATGTACAGGGTTAGGGTTGTCAATTTTATTCCCTTGGGGGGTCCCATCATTTACATCAAAATCTACATAGGAATACCGCTGTCCAGATGAATTTGTAATAAAATTGGGATGATGAAAGAAAGTACATTGGTTCCCTAAAGGAGCGGGGAGCGTCTGTAAAACAGCTCTTCCAAACTCATCAAAGAGCGTAGCCTCTGCGAGGATACGTCCTTCAGTGTTATTTTTAGTTTGAGACTGGATATCTCTTCCCAGACCATCAAAATAAGTAATGCTTTCTTTATAGGCCTTATTGTCTCCAACCTTATTCAAATCTCCATAAGCTATGGTGTATGACCAGTTACCATTAGGAGGTCCTGCAAACCCTGGAGCGTCTAAACAGGGAGATCCAATCACCGCACCTCCCCATCCTCGAATAGAAGGAATCTGTTGCAATACCAAGCCTCGCGTATGGGCAAACCGAAAGTGCCTGGGATCAACGGGTATATTGACAACCTGGCCCGTCGAAGCGTCAGTTTCTTTGGTAAAAAGGGCACCAACTCTAGCAGAATGATCTATCTCAAAAAAAAGGTCTACGTAATCTGAGGTTCCTAATGGAGCCATCTGAAGTTGAATCTCTGAAGTACTCCCAACTTCTGGTGTTATGGGCTTTAATTCAATTACAGGAACTCCTGAATGGCTTTCATCCAAACCTGCCCCGATAATGGCAACCTCCAATGAATCTGCTTCTAATAGGTCAATAAAAAAAGTCCCACAACCAAATGAACTATAAGGTAATTTAGTAGCCCCACCAGAAGGGATATCCATCTTTATGACCAATTCATCTCCACCAAATGTAGAGGTCTCATGCAACAACTCGCCATTTTTAAGAAATTGAATATAGTAGTGAGAACCTATCTTAACCCTAGCAATCTTTAGTTCATCGTTATCACTTACTGCACCAAAAATCCCTACCAATCCCCCATCTACATATATTGCCAGATTATCGTTATGGAAGACAACAAAGGCATATTTAATTGCCCCAAAGCTTAATGAAGACTTACTCTTTGTTAATCCCCATCCCATTCCGTCTATATCACCGCCTAAATATTGAGCTTCTACCTTGTGCGCTAACCAACCCTCGGAATTCGGGAGCAATCGATTATCTGATATAGCGGTGCCATTAGACAGGGCATTTATTTCTCCTTGATTTACTGTAAGCCCTGCTACTTCATTCCAAACAGCTTCACTGGCTACTGTAAATTTCTGAACGGCTGATTGAGCCATTGAGTCAATAATGGTTGCGGTGTATTCTCCCTCTTCTAAATTCGAAATCTGGGTTCCAAATTGACCATTATCCCATATAACCTGATAAGGAGGATGTCCACCTGAAATGGATAATTGAATATTTCCAGTCTCTCTTGACTGGCAAGATACATGGTCTATTGAAGCAGTGGCTGAGATCGGTGTTTCGAATGAAGCAAACATTCCTGAAAAGGCTAGATTCGAAGAGCCAAAACTCACTTCCCCGCGAAGCGATACCCCTCCATTTATGGGAGATTCATATAAATGCTCCCCATTTTTATAAAAATTGACAATGTCACCATTCTTTTCAATTGACAAAGAATCACTTTCTTCACATCCATCAAATGAACCAATAAAAGCTCCGCTCTCATATATGTATAGGTTTTCACCTTCAATGACAAAGCAGTAATTAATATTTGAAAGAGAGCCTGCAATGGCATTTGAGGTGGAGAACCCAAACCCAACAGAACCTCCATTTAATCCATTTAATACATAAGAGAGATGGCCGTCAGTTGAACCTTGGAGATGATTTAACGTAGCTGCTCCTTTTTCCCAATCTTCATAACCTTGGGATAGAGGCGAAACACTATTTCCATTAATTGACACTTCGCTATTCTCGCTCCAAAAAACAAAGCTTTGAGCAGGCAAAAGTGTAGAAAAAAGTAAGCAAACTATTGTTAAATAATAGTTAAGGTTATATTTATTCGAATTCATTTTAAAAAAGATTGGAATTAGTTTTTTAAGAATTGCTACAACTCATTACAGGCAGATAATCCTATCCATGAATATCTCCTAAAATTTACATTACTAGAAACAATGGAATCCTAAGAACTATAAAAATAGTTCGATCAAATCACCTGACCCGTTTTACTGATCAGCTAATCGTAGTTCTTCCACCTGTAAAAACTAAGGGCTCTCTGCTTGGGTCACACCGCTTAAAGTACCATTCCCATTTTGGGTTCTTACCTCTGCATAGTAAGTAGCATTTCCTTGAAACGTCCCTAAATTAAGGATCACTATAGTCCCATTCCGAAAATAACTGACCCCATTGGCTAAACTACCAGCTCCATGAGCGGGAAAACTCCCAGCAAAAAGTTGATTCCCTCCCTGAGAGGTTCCCAAATTGACCACAATGCTGTCTACACTCATCGTGTCAGCTAGTGAGACGCGTAAAATGCATTCTAGAGGAAGGGCCTGTATGACACTTGAAATTGAATCTGGGGGGACTTCTCTTAACAGTTGGGAAGTATTTGGAGGAACCTTTAAATAAATTCTCAGGTTGCTTGCGGGTAGGGGGCTTTGACCAAATGATTGGGTTGAAAAAACCAACAGGAGGAGCAATGATGATAATAGGGCTTGTATTTTCATGATAATTAGGGGGTTTTGTTTTTCACAATACAATGATATGATCCTTCGAGCCGATTTTATCGGCTCTTATGAAAAATCTTCAAATTTGTATTGAAATTTTACAACAAGTTCGCAGGGACTTGAATAAATATAACTTTCTCTTTGACGGGAATATACAATCGGGGCTCCCATCTCTTTGAGACTATTAATATAATCTTTCGTCCTACTTACAGACAAGCCTAGCCTATTTGCAAGTTTTTGTAAAGAGCCTGTATTTTTAGTCCTAATTAAAAAATCTAATAACTCAAAACGATTTAAATTTTCTTCGAATTTCATAATGGCTTAGGGCAAGTGGTAAATAACGGATTTAACCAAACGGCAAAATTCATAAGGCTTATTTGTTGAACACTCTTTTTTCATTACAAAAAGATTCTATGTTCAAAACTATAAGACGTGAACAGGCATTCGTGCTAAACAATTATTTTAATTTTTGCTACCCTTTTTCACTAAACCGCCCCACCACCCGCGTGCTCCCCATCGCCCACAGAACTATCGTCACAGACGAGAGCGGCATCAAGATCGCCGCCACGAGGGGAGACAGCAGCCCTTGGACCGCAAATGCCAAGCCTACCACATTGTAGAGGAATGCAATCGCAAAGCCTACTTTGACAAGCGCCATGCTTTTCCGTGCAAAGGCGAGCATCTCGCCTAAGCGCCCCAGATGATCGGCATCCAAGATGCCGTCGCAGGCTGGTGAGAAGCTATGGACATCTTCTGCGACGGCCAGACCGACGTCACTCTGCTGAAGGGCACCAGCATCGTTGAGGCCATCACCGAGCATGAGGGCGCTGTGCCCATTTGCTTGAAGGTTCTCTATATAATGGAGTTTGTCGTAGGGAGATTGGCCAAAGTGTAAAGGGGTATTTTGAGGAAATAAAGCAGTCAATTGCTCATTGCCTGCTTGTCGGTCGCCCGACAAAAGGGCTAAACGAAAGCGGCTGCTCAGGCGCTTCAGGAGGTCTCCTAGCCCTGCGCGCGCAGGCGCGTGCATCCTAAAAAAGCCAATAGGCTGTCCTGCTATCGCACACCAGGTGCCATTTTCCGCGACGTCCCCTTCCATTCCCAAAAATCCCGCCGATCCTATTTTTACCCATTGCCCATTTACCCTGCCTTCAATCCCACTACCCGGCATCTCTGCGACATCCTCCACGGGCAGGGGCACCTGAGGGGGATAATGTGCCACGATGGCTCGGCTGATCGGGTGAGTAGATTGGACAGCCAAGGATACCAGAAGCTGAATATCGCTTGCCGATAATGACGAAGGTGCTTCTGTGACACTTAGGGCTTTGGTCGCTGTCAGGGTCCCTGTCTTATCAAAGACCAATTGGTCCACTTTTGCCATGCGGCCTATGACCGATGTATTGCGAAGAAAGAGCCCTTTTTCCCCCATGATCCGCATGGTATTCCCCATCGTGAAAGGCAAGGTCAGGGCCAAGGCGCACGGACAGGCGATAATCAGCACCGCACTGAACACATTGACCCCCATCCCCGCTCCTGCTGTCAACCACCAGTATCCCCCTGAGAGCGTTGCAATAGCCAGAATGATCACCGTAAAGGCAGATGCCACTCGATCCACCCAGCGACTCAGTTGATCAGGTTTTTCCACCCCAAAGGTAGCGTGGTCCCAGAGACGGGTTAGGTAGCTTTGGGAAACAGATTTGGTTAAGGTCAACTCGATGGAAGGGCCTAGCTGACGGCCCCCAGCGTAGATGGCGTCTCCTGCCTTGCGCTGGACGGGCTCGGACTCTCCTGTCACAAAGCTATAATCGATCTGAGCATTGGGGCTCATGAGGACGGCATCAGCAGGGATGAGTTCTTGGTTTCTGACCAGAATCTGGTCACCGACTTTGAGATCGTGGAGGGCCACACTCGTGTGCCTTTCGTCAACGATTTGGGTGCAAGCCAAAGGAAAGTATGCGGCATAGTCGCGGTCAAAGGAGATGGCATCGTAGGTCTTTTGCTGAAACCATTTGCCAATGAGCAAAAAGAAGACGAGCCCTGCCAGGGAGTCGAGGTAACCTGCGCCACTATGTGTCAAAATCTCAAAGGCTGACCGCCCAAATAGGGCTAGCATGCCCAGGGAGATGGGCACATCAATATTGGGATGCTTTTGTACCAAACTCAGCCACCCTGAACGAAAATACGATGAGGCACTGTAGAGCAAGACTGGGAGGATCAGCAGCAGATTGAGGTAACTGAAAAACCGCGCATAGATAGGCTCCAGTTCATGTCCAAAGGTCAAATATTCAGGAAAGCTCAGCAGCATGATGTTTCCAAAAAAGAAGCCTGCTACCCCCAACTGGTAATACAGCCGCCGTTTGGGGCGGTGTGTCTTGGAGTTGTTGAGGTCCTTCAAACGGATATCTGGCTCATAACCAATGGCTGTGAGCAGTTCTGCCACTTCTTGCAAATCTATTTGCTGGGGGTCAAAGGTCAGGTAGAGTTCCTTTCGGAGAAAATTGACATTCGCCTGGGAGATGCCCTTGTGTAGGCGATAGAGGTGTTCCAATAACCAAATGCAGGAACTACAGTGAATCTGGGGCAAGCTGAAGGTGATGCGCACCTGCTCCTCGTCCTGGTAGTCAATCAACTGTGCGATGATCGCCGGCTGACTCAAGTAGTCAAATCTCGATGTGCCGTCCTCCGCTTTGCGCGTACCAGGATGCTGTTCCAGCTCATAATAGGTAGTCATTTGACTATCCTGTAACAATTGGAAGACAGTCTTACAACTGTGACAGCAGAAGTTTTTTTCTGCGTGTACGATGGGACGCGGGCCACAATCGTCCCCGCAGTGGAAACAATTATTGGTGATTGATTGATTCATTATTAAGTGAGAGGAGTTAATAACTTACTGATAATCAGCATGTAAAATTAGTAATCTATCAATCAATCAATGAATAAATTTTGAGAGGAATTCATCTTGCGAAGGTAAAGGCGCCATTATGCATTCACTCTTTACGAAAGGCACTGTGCAGAATGACTTTTGTCATTCCGTCCATTGATTCGGATCATATGGGCTGGCTGATACAGAAGCGTATTTGCATATACATCCAAGCAATCAACTAATTAATTCATGACTAATTTCTCATCTCCCTTTTCCAAATCTACTGCCATGAAAAATCGACTGGAAGACATTCGGACTATCTTGTTTCCCACAGACTTCTCTGAAGCGGCGCACAATGCCTTCACTTATGCCCTGCATCTGGCTGAGGCGCTTGAGGCCCGCATTATTTTGCTTCATGTGTATAATATGACGCCAGTAGATAAGCGCTTTGTACCAGAAGCCTTTGTTCAGGCACTGGAAGCGGAGAAGGTAGAGAAGGCCCTTACTTATGTTCGAAAATATCATACAGAAGCCCAGGTAGAGGTAGGTACAGGGGTAAAAGTACAGGACATGATTTTGTCTGGCTACGCCGACCGGGAGATCATTCGATTGAGTCATGAAGATGAATACGATATGATCGTGATGGGCACCATGGGCGCTGCTAGTCAGGCAGAGAAGGCATTTGGAAGCGTAGCGGCCAAAGTACTCACCCATGCCGCCTGTCCCGTATTGTTGATCCCAGAGGAGGTGCGCTATGCGCCCATCCAACAGGTTGCCTATGCCATGGCAGGGGACGTAAACGATCCTGCCATGATCCAGCAATTGATTGACTTTTGCGAAACCCTTGATGCCAAGCTCTCTTGTGTACACATTCGCGACCTGGAAGGTACCTGGGACCAGTTAGATGAAAGTCAATTTGAAAAATTAGAGTCCTTAGAAGAATTGGGCAAACTCAGCATCTATATTGCCAAAGACAAGAGCCCTATGCAAGGCTTGGACCACTATATCACCCAGCGACATGTAGACTTATTGGCGATGCTGACACACAAGCGCCTTGTCATCGAAGCCATTAATAATAAGAGCCTTACGAGAGAGATGGCAATGTTTGCGGATACGCCATTGCTTGTCCTTCACGACCAATAAATAAGAAATTATTGATTCATGAATACGCTACTGGTACCCATAGATTTTTCGGATGCATCCAAGAATGCTTTTCACTATGCTGCGCATATCGCGAGTATGTTTCATGCGCGGCTTACGCTCTTTCATGCCAATGCTGTCCCAGTGGCAGAATCACCTTGGGGACCCGGTGTGTATGAGGACTTAATTGCACAAGAAGAACAACGCGCCAAAGCACATTTTGAAGCCTTGGAGCAGGAGTTAGCGCCAAATCTACTCGAAACCATAGAGCTAGAGTTCAAGGTGACATTAGGCAATGTTTCAGATGAGATTCTCGCGATTGCAGAAGAGATCCAGCCTAGCTTGATCGTCATGGGCATGAAGGCCAGCCGTGACCTGGGGACCGCTATCCTTGGCAGCAATTGTGAACATATGATCCGTCGGGCAGATCACCCATTGCTGATCATCCCAGAACACGCACGGTATCACGGCATTCGCAATATCGCCTATGCGACCAATTTCGACGAAGAAGATCGACGTGCGATCGACCAACTCTTGGACTTTGCCTTCCTTTATGACGCAGTTATCCACTGCCTGCATGTCCGTCAGGGCGACGAGACGATGGAGCAACTGGCACGCCGCCAAGCGCTGAAAGCGCATTATAAGGAAGACATTCTTTTACACCACCTTGATTTCGATGAAGTAGAAGACGGACATATCATTGAAGGGCTGAATCACTATGTGAGGGATCATAATATCGACATGCTCACAATGCTTACCCACAAACGGGGGTTTTGGGCCAACCTATTCACCCAAAGCGTCAGCAAAAAGATGTCTTTGAGTACGCGTGCGCCCTTATTGGTTTTTCATTTTGATTAAGGGAAAAGCTTGATGGACTGCCGTTACATTTGTTTCTTGCCTTTTGCTCCGCAGTATTGACCCTTTTTACCCCAATCACGAATTCTTTTGAAAAAGCCAGCTATCGCACATAGTCACCAAGATATCCGCTCTCGCCTACAAGCTGTCATCGATACTGCCATCGATGGCATTTTTACGATAGACCATCGCGGGATCATTGAGACGGTCAATCCCGCTGGTTCCGAGATTTTTGGGTATGCACCGGAGGAGCTAATCGGGCAAAATATCTCCATGCTCATGCCTCAACCCCACCGAGCCAAACATGACGGGTATCTTGCCTCATACCTCAAAACGGGACAAGCCAAGATCATTGGCATTGGGCGAGAGGTCAAAGGGCAAAAAAAATCAGGCGAGCTATTCCCTTGTCGCCTAGCGGTGAGTGAAGTGAAACTAGAGGACGGAAACAGGGTTTTTACAGGCATTATTCATGACTTAAGCAAGCAAAAAGAAGCAGAAGAACAATTGAGAATTTATTCAGAAAAATTGGCACAACTGGTACAAGAACGGACCTCAGAGCTCACGCACACAGTGGAACAGCTTGAACAGCAGGTGGACGAAAACCACCGCGTAGCAGAAGCTTTGCGCAAAAGTCAGCAAGAGGTCCAAGAAGCCCTGGACAAAGAAAAGCAGCTCAACGAGCTGAAGTCTCGCTTTGTATCCATGGCATCACATGAGTTCCGCACCCCCTTGTCGACCATCATGTCTTCTGTGACGCTGATCGGGCGCTATGAGGACGCGATTTATACCGAAAAACGCAAAAAGCATATCGACCGGATCAAAGCATCTGTTCGTAACCTAACGGCTATTTTGAATGACTTCCTTTCCCTTGGAAAGTTAGAAGAAGGCCGTATTCACAATGAACCCCAGGCATTTCGGATCAAAGATTTTGTGGAAGAAGTAGCGGAGGAAATGCAGTCTGTAGCACGCAAGGGGCAGAAGATTGTCTATTTGCACAAGATTTTTCGAGAAGAAGTGTATTTAGACAAAAAATTGCTCAAAACCATTCTCCAAAATCTGCTCTCTAATGCCATCAAATATTCCCCTGAACAATCACATATCACAATCAGTACCCTATGTGATCCTGAATCCTGCATCCTGGAAGTCACAGACGAAGGGATGGGCATCCCTGAAGAAGAGCAAAAACACCTCTTCGAGCGCTTCTTCCGCGCCTATAACGCGACCAATATCCAAGGCACGGGCCTTGGATTGAATATTGTCAGAGAATATGTAGAATTGATGAATGGCGAAATTACCTTTACTAGCCGACTCAATGAAGGGACGACTTTTAGGGTAAAAATTCCCGTCAGTGAATCAAAAATTATTAATTAATGATTACTAATTGATTGATTGTCAATACCTCAGTCAATAATCTATAATTAATCAATCAATAATTTTCCCCCATGAAAACCATACTCCTCATAGAAGACAACCTTGAAATGCGGGAAAACACCGCAGAGATTCTCGAACTTTCAGACTACAATGTACTCACGGCCGAGAATGGTAAGGTAGGTGTCCGCCTCGCCAAGTCTGAGCAGGTGGACTTGGTTATTTGTGACATCATGATGCCTGAGTTGGATGGTTATGGCGTCCTACGGGTCCTCAGCCAGCAGCCGGATACGGCGGCCATTCCCTTTATCTTCCTCACCGCCAAGGCGGAGATGTCAGACCTGCGCAGGGGCATGCGCCTGGGGGCAGATGATTACCTCACCAAACCCTTTGACGATGTAGAGCTCATCGATGCGGTAGAGCTACGACTCAAAAAGAGCGCTATCATCCAACAGGATTTTCCTCGTAACCTCGAAGGCCTCAATTCCTTTATCAATGAAGCGCGTAGCCACGAGGCCCTTTCCAACCTCTCCAAAGACAGAGAGACGCGCATCTATCAACCCAAAGATGTCATTTACAGTGAGGATGCTTATCCTCATCACCTCTTCTTTGTCCTAAGTGGGAAAGTCAAGACCTATAAGACGCATGAGGACGCTAAGGACTATATCACCGAACTGTACAAAGGCGGCGACTTTCTCGGCCACTCGGCCTTGCTGGCGGGCACTGCCTACCAAGAGTCGGCTATGGCCTTGGAAAAGACAGAAATCTGCATCATCCCCAAAGATGATTTCTTCACCCTCGTCTACGACAATCGCGACGTCGCCAATAAATTCATCCAACTCCTCGCCAATAGCTTGCGCGAGAAGGAGGAGCGCCTCCTCCACCTCGCCTATGACTCCGTGCGCAAGCGCGTCGCCGACGCCCTCATCACCCTCGCCAATACGTACCCCGCCGAGAATGGCACCAATTTCTCCATGGACATCTCTCGCGAGAACCTCGCCAATATGGTCGGCACCTCCAAGGAGTGCGTGATCCGCGTCCTCTCTGACTTCAAGGACGAAGGCCTTGTGGTGACCAAACAGAGTAATATTACCCTGATGAACCAGGAAGGCCTGGGAAGGATACGGTGGTAGGGAAGAGAGTTTTAGGTTCTATGTTCTGGGTTTTATGTTCTAGGCAAAAAAACAACTTAGCGCATAAAACTTAGAACATAGAACACTCTTCATATCCGCCGAATTCGCGTTCCTCTTGGGAAATAATTTTGAATGATTGAATGGTGAATTTTGAATAAAAAAACATTCATACCTGCGCAAATCCGCGTTCCTATTAACATGTAGGTATATGATTGAGCGGCAAATATGCTTATGTTTATTGGGAGAAAATCTTATAACAGGTTGATAACCCAATATTCATGAAGTCCCCGACCCTAATTTTCTTCCTCACGCTCATTTTTTCCCCCCTCCTAGGCCTTAGCCAGGCCGACTCCACCTCCCAATCCATCCAGTTTCGCGACACGATGCACCACATCGCGACGGACTCACTTTTGCACAGATTTGGCGACATCCCGCCTACACGCTACAAAACCGTAAAGCCATTCTGCTATGTTGGGACGGATTCGGTGTTTATCAAAAAAGGATGGACGGGCGATCCGCATTACGTATGTCGGTACCCACAGGGCCATTTAATCCCCGGAAAGGTGTATTATTTGACTTTTTGCTTCACGCATAGAGGCAAACGAGGAAGGTTTGACAAACCCATGGGCATCGTGTTGTCAGATGGCAGCAGGGTGCTTTTTAGGTTTCGGGGAAATGTGATTTCGGAAGAGGAAGAGTGACTTTGGCAAATCGTCGGATTTGTCCATTATTTAGAATTTACCTTTTGTTATTATTACTTTTACGGTCATATAATTACTCATGCCTACCCCAAATCTCATGAAGAAAACCCAAGCCCTCAGCCTATTTGCCCTTCTTTTCCTTTTGTATAATTGCCAGCCCGCTTCTGATATTCAACATCCCACCAAAGTCGGTCAGCGATTTGTAACTGACTTTGGGGAAAAGGATACCCTTACAGTCAATGCATTCCTAGGGGCTAATGGGATGGAATACGCCACTTATGAGGAGGCACTTCTGACTAAAAAGGGGAATGAAAGTCAGCTAATACTCATCCAGAATAAGGAGCATAAGAGTGCCTCTAGATGGGAGGATGCGGTCCTCGTTTCAAGCGCTGAAAGCCCTTCGGAGGCAACTTCCCCTATTCATGATAATTATGAAGTCAATCAACTGGCGGCATTGAGAGTTTGGTACCTTTTGTCAAATCAACGGTACGATAGCCTTACCACTTACCTATCACCGCTGGTAAGTATCAATGACCTCATGCTAGCAGATGTCAAACCGTTGATAGAAGTGGAAGGACGGCTTTCCTGGAAACTGGTCCAAAAAAAGATGAGTGACCATAAGGTGCGATATAACCTGTTTGCTAAACAACCCCAGTATTACGGAGATCCAGAAAGATTTCCCTTTCTAGAAATAGAAATGATGGTAGACAACCAAGCATCGCCGAATCAGATAGCAGCCCTTTCAACCCACCTCAATGACGCGATCCAAGAAGATGTATTTCATGAGGAAGGCGTTACGCCAGAACTCCTTCCCCAATCCATTCTGTCTTCTTTTAACCCTAAAAGCCTGTCAAATACCCTCAAACGGCTGATCTCAGAAGCGAAAACGCAAGATGACAAAGCCCTTGCAGAAAAGACGAGAAAAATTCATCTAGCCCTCATGGATGGTCATCCCATTCCTGAAGTCGATATGACCTCTTATCTGGAAAGTTATGGCACCGATAGTGGATGGGTCTATGAAACCCTATTGTTGACGTATGCCTATAACCATGTGCATCAGGCCCCACGGACCGATGAGGACTTACCTTATTACCTCTCTTATGGACTGGTGGATATGATAGAAGCCTATCAAAAAGCCCATTCATCATCTACTTTCCAGCCTACTTTTTCAAACCTTCCCTTAGCCAGTGGGTCAGGTAGTCAATCACTTGCTGAAATGGAGCGAGAAAAAGCGACAGATCTTATTAGTCATGCCAAGACAGCAGAAGCTATTGATTTCCTATTGGGCACTAAATTGCGCGAACACCAGGCACCTATGTTGCTTTTTTTACGGGATGCACACACATGGACAGAAAGCTTGATGGTCAAGGTAAAAAGTGGAGAAATCCAATATTCTTTGGTGAGTAAACTACATGACGGCATTACAACCACGCTCCTAAATATGATCTATCCTACCCCTAAAAATTAGGGGTATTTTTCCGATAATAAGTAGCTCTCTTAAATGAAACAAGTTCAAGTTCAAGAAGATACTTTGAGTTTGAATTTTTGGCTCATCAAGGGTTTTAGTGGAGGAAAGAAGAAAAACCACAGATTACCCAGATTTCCACAGATTGTCTTCTTTAATCCGTGTAAATCTGTGAAATCCGTGGTGAATGATATGCGTAAAGTGAATTCCACTAAATGACTCGATTCATCGAGTTTCCCTACTCCTCAAACACCACACGAATCACGTGGTTGTCATATTCTTTAAAGGAAGCGATCAACTTCAGGACATAGTCCTCCGCCAGCTTGCGAGTTTCTGTGAGGAGGCCCTGATCCAGGGCTTTTTCACGCACTTCCTGCTTTACGAGGACCAGCTCGTCACGGAGGTGTTTGAATACATCAAAATAGTTGTGGTTTTTGCTGATTTCAAACCGGGAAGAGAGGTCTATTTTCTTAGTCGTGTCGAGGTCTACGATCACTTGTCCTGCACTTGGATGAGGCAGGTAGATTTCAAGGGTATCTTGCGGCTTGATCTGCTCTAGGCTATCAATCAACCTGACCAAGTGAGCTTTAATAACGGTATCAGTTGGAATGGGGTGATTGATGAACGCCTCAATGGGGCGAGCCACTTGCAGCTTGCTGCTGTCTTGGGCCTCTTGAGAGGCATTTTCAGATATTGACCGCATAGTGATAATGGTACTATCCTGAACACTTGGCGGCGGTGGAGTAGCTGCCACTGCAATAGAGTCAGCAGCTTTCTTGAGCGAATCAGGGATGGGCTGCCCTTGAATCTCCGACAGGCTATCTTTCAACAGCGTCAGGTAGTCATCCAGTCCCGAAATATCAAAAGGATATTCTTTGAAACTGATTTCCCCCATATTGATAAATCCATTGATGCTCGTAGGCGCCACAATCACCAATTCTGCATTGTTCAACAGGGTTTGATCTTTCTCGTCTCTACGATCCTTCGCCAATTTATAGTCACGGAGGACACGCTTTAGCGACCGTTGGCTATTCTTCAACTTCCTTTCCAAAGGCTTGGTAGCGCGACTATTCTTTTTCTCAAATGCCTTTAGGTTGTCCACCTTTTGCTTAGCAGCTATCCAGGCCAGATTCTCGGGAGAGGTACGCCAATTTTTTTTCTTTATCCCAAATAGACGAATCCATTTATCCTGAAACGCCTTCCGCGCTGAGTCACGCGTGACCTGCGCTTGCGCCAAGGCATTTTCCACCCATGTCAAGGCCTGCTGATTTGCCACCAAGCGATTTGAATCTGCGATGACAGAATCTCGCAGCGCTATGGAGAGGGTCCCCAAGGTATCTACCTCTCCGTTGATCTTTTTGATCTTATTGGGCACCCCGATGACAATCATCTCTTCATAGTTGTATGTCACCAAATGAAGCTCGTGCATGTATTTGATCTTTTCCAGTCCTGCAAAAGGCTTCAGTGGCGCCCGTTTGGGGGTTTGGATACCGATCACGATCCCTGCAATGATACCACCTATCAGCAGGATGAATGCGATCAGCCGAAATATATAACTATCTTTCGCCATTATTTGAGGAGGAGTTTAAGTAAATCAGCCTTTTTGAGTTTGGGAAGCGGGTTGTCGCTGTTGATCCCCTTGAGTTCCTTGAGCAAGTCAAGCTTCTTGTCAAGCGGCATACGATCTAGCGTATCCGTTTTCAAGAGGCTATTCAGCACCTTGGTGCGCAGGTTATCTTCAGCATTTGGCAGGGTAAATTCTGCTTTATAGCCAAGGCTTTCCAGCAAATTTCGCATATAGATCTCACCCATTTTTTCGGTGCGCGTCAGGAGGCCGCTAGCCACTGCTTTTTGACTTACCGTAGCTTTAGTCTGGATAATACTATGCTGCATAGAAGTAAAGGCTTTATAGAAAAGCCCCCCGGCACGGGTACGTATTTGTAGGGCAAAGCCTTTATTTTTGATCGCATAATCCTTGATCGAATCCAGCCTGACAACAGGCTCCGTCAATTCTGGCGAAGGCATCGTCACGAGGATGGTGCTATCGCCAATATCCTCATATTGGACCTTGCTGAGGTCTATAAACCCGCCCACTTCCACGGGCGCCACCAATATAAACTGGAGGTCCCCACGCTTAGGGTCAACTTCCTTGCCTTTTGCCTGGGCCTTGTCCATCTTATTGGTCCATTTGTAGACCGGTATGATGGCTTCGTAGTAAAACTTGGCGAGTCGTAGTTCAGTGATATAGTTCACCGCTGAAAGGGTGCTATAGATGGACTCGGTTCGTTCTTTGTGAAAAACGCGTTCTAGCTTAAATGCCCCATAGGCAAAAAGCAACCCGACGATGAGGATAAACACATAATTTCCTGGACGAGCCTTGATGTCCTGACCTGCCTGGCTAGTGACTTCTTGCGCCCTAGAAGAGAGTTGAAGGGTCTTATCCTTGATGGTTTGGACAGTGTTCTTGATCTTGGCCATGCTGATAGCTTTGCCAAAAGTTACTACTTTTTTTCAGACTATTCAGCTTGTTGAGGGAAAATTTCCATTTTTTCGAGGATTTTCTCTATCAGCCTTACAGCCGTTTCGAGGTCATCATTGAGGATAATGTGGTCAAATAATGGGGCATACTGAAGTTCATAAGCTGCTTTTTCACATCTCCTATTTATATCAAATAGCTCATCAGTCCCTCGCAGGATCAGGCGTCTTCTCAATTCTCTGATGCTGGGCGGTTGGATAAAAAAGGAAATAGCCTCGTCCCCATAATGCTGTTTGATATTCACCCCTCCTTGAACGTCCACATCAAATAAGACATGCTGATGTTTTCGCACACGATTTACTTCTGATTTTAAAGTTCCATAAAATCGCCCCTCATATACCTCTTCCCACTCCAAAAACTCTCCGTTTTTGATTTTTTCCTTAAATACCTCAGGGGTGATAAAGTGATAATGGACACCATCTATTTCTTGGCCACGAGAGGGGCGTGTGGTCGCTGACACCGAAAAGCCAAATCCATCAAACCGCTCCATGATCATCCGCACGATCGTAGACTTCCCTGCGCCACTGGGGGCCGAAAAAATGATTATTTTTCCATTGAACTGCTCCATGGACAAAATTAGTAAAGTTTGTCGGGATGGAAGTAATTATCTTTTCTTTCATGTGCATCTTACACCATATATCCCGTTTTCTCGGTATTGACAAGTGCAGAATAAGGATGTATTTTTGAAAAAATCCACTTACTTACCCTGCTTGCCTAAATTTCGGAATTAGATTTGTGACCTTCTTTTATATTAAAGAAGCCTAATTACGCTTGTGTCTAACAATTAATTATTAGGTTTTCAATCCCCTTGATTCTTCAATTTATGCGCACAATACGTTTACTCCTTTTCTGTTTTGCCAGTCTACTATCTCTGAATTCCTTCTCACAAAACTGTGGGTGGTTTGGAGGCGCCCTTTCAAACCACTTGCAGGTTGAAGGCCAAAGTGTGGTGATTAACAATAAAATGTATGTTTTTTACGGCTTTGTGAACTCTACCCAGATCACCAGTGTCGTCGAAGAATTTGATCCTTTTTTTGGAGCTACAGGCAAATGGACACAAAAAGCATCGATGCTAGTAGGGGTGACACATGTGGACGTATTGGTGGTAGATGATGAAGCTTGGCTCTTTGGGGGATTTGTGGGCAATCACGGCGGTCCATCTACCGATGTAGTTCAGATTTACAATCCTTCGACCAATAGCTGGCGCTATGGCCCGACACTTCCTAAAAAACACGCTTCAGGCGGCACAGGGCTTATCGGCCGTAAGATTCACGTCTATGCAGGACTCAAGCCAGACCGAGCTACCAATAAGCCTGATCACTGGGTCTATGACCTTGATAACCCTGGCGCGGGCTGGGATACCACTTATGCAAAGCATCCTTTTCCTAGAGATCATATGGGATCTCTCTCTATGCGTGGAAAACTCTACTCTGTAGGGGGTCAAACAGGCCATGACGGTCCTAATCCCACTCAGGACTATGACACAGTTGAGGTCTATGATCCCTACACGGATTCATGGAGCACTTTGGCTGATATGCCACAAACTAGGTCTCATATCGAGCCTGGCTCATTCACCCTTAATGGCAAAATCTATGTGACAGGGGGAAACACTTCCCCTTGTTGCCCTGCCCTTCGGAAGGAAATCATAGCCTATGACCCTGATGTAAATTCATGGTCCACTGTTTGTGATATGCCCACCTTCCTGACAGCTCCTGCCGCCAAAGTCATCAACAATCGCTATATCCTAGCACATGGAGGCGAATATGGGTTTACCAATCCCCAAAACAAGACCTACATGTTCAATATTGTTTCCGCTGCACAAAATGACCTAAAATTTAATCCCCCTCAGCTCAATATTTCTCTCTCTTCTTCCATGAGCAAAAGCCAAGAAGTCATTCTGTATACTATCTCTGGCGAAACGTCAGTAACCTTCAACCATTGGGCTGCCCCTAGCTGGCTCACTGTGAATACGGGCTGGCGTAATGCTGAAGTGACAGGGAAGGAGATACAAATAACCGTGGATGCCTCCGGCCTCTCGCCTGGGCAATATACCTTTACGCTTACCGCTTCAGCTTCAGGCTTTACGGGTACGAGCCTGCCGATTACCCTTACTGTCACCCCTCCGCCACCTCTGCCCGTAGAACTCGTGATGTTTGATGCCCACTTACAAACGCCGAATAAGGTCGATCTGACTTGGATAACTGCGTCTGAGACAAATGTTGACAGGTTTGAAGTAGAACGGCGTCACGAGCAGATAGAAGGCTTTCAAACGGTTGCTTCTGTAAAAAGTGCAGGGATTGCGACAGGGAGCAATTATGACGTGATGGACGACGTTTCTAATCTCCCTAAAGGCCAGGTGTATTACCGGCTGAAAATGATAGATACCAATGGAGACTTCTCCTATTCCCCTATGCGAGAAGTCTATCTAAATGACCAAGTTCTCCACCTAGACGTCTACCCCAACCCAGCCTCAGATCACTTATTTGTGGAAATGATCAACCAGCGTCCCGCCAATTCCATCAGGCTCATAGACCTCAAAGGGCGCGTAGTGGTTCATCAACAGGAAGTGAAAGAGGTAGGTCAACTCTGGCAGCATCGTCTGAATGTCGAAGCCCTAGTTCGTGGCTGCTATCTGTTGGAAATTGTGGTCGGCGATGAGGTATTGGTGAAAAAAGTGGTAATTGAATAATTCTTTGTCGGGATGGTGATGGTGCGGTAAGCTTTTTTCCTATTTTTAGGCAAAATTAAGCGCACTATGACTCCCAAAGGAATGCTGTCGCTCCAGCAACTCAAAGAGCACGTACAATCCGAAACCATCGATACCATCGTTGTCGCCTTCACCGACCATTATGGTCGCTTGATGGGGAAGCGCTTCGACGCGGAATTCTTCCTGGAAAGTGCCGTCGAAGACGGTACACATGGCTGTGATTACCTCCTCACGACCGATATGGAAATGGAGCCTGTGCCAGGCTATGATTTCGCCAACTGGGAGTTGGGTTATGGAGATTTCCACCTCGTGCCTGACCTCAGCACCCTGCGCCAAGCCAGTTGGCTCGATCGTACGGCCATGGTCATGTGTGATGTCGCCAGTGACAAGACTCATCAACTCATCTCTCAGGCCCCCCGTTCCATTCTCCAGGCCCAACTGGCCAAGGCACAGGAAAAGTCCTTTACCTGCATGGCCGCCTCGGAGTTAGAATACTTCACCTTCGAGACCCCCTATCGCGAGGCTTTTGACAAAAATTATCACAACCTCAAGACTGCTGGCTGGTACCTCGAAGATTATCATATCCTGCAAGGCACACGCACAGAGGGATTCAACGGCACCGCGCGTCGCCACCTCAGCCGCTCTGGCGTCCCAGTAGAGAACTCCAAGGGCGAATGGGGTCTCGGCCAGCACGAGCTTAACGTCCGCTACGCGGAGGGCCTCGAAATGGCCGATCGGCACATGGTCTATAAGCAATGTCTCAAGGAGATCGCGGACCAGATGGGCATTTCAGTCACCTTTATGGCAAAATTCTCCGAAGACCAAGCAGGTTCAAGCTGCCATATTCACATGAGTTTGTGGAAAGACGGGCAGAATGCCTTTGCAGGTGATGAACAGATTGGGCCTGTGGCGGGATCGGACGTCTTTCGATGGTTTCTAGGGGGGTGGATCAAACATGCCCCTGAGGTCATGCCCTTTTATGCCCCTACCATCAACTCCTACAAACGATTCGCCGATGGCTCCTGGGCGCCTACGCGCCTTGCGTGGAGCTATGACAACCGGACGGCAGGCTTCCGTGTGGTAGGCCGCGGCAAGAGCCTGCGTATAGAATGCCGCATCCCTGGGGCGGACTGCAATCCGTATTTGGCCTTTGCAGCTTTGCTAGCCTCAGGCTTAGACGGCATCGAAAACCAGATTGAGCCACCCGAAATCTTCGAAGGCGACATCTATGCAGCCAAACATTTACCACGGGTACCTTATAGCCTTGCAGAGGCTGTCGATATATTTGAAAATAGTGAATTTGCGAAAAGTGCCTTTGGCCCTGAAGTGGTGAAGCATTATGCACATCACTTCCGAATGGAAGTTGATTCCTTCCAGAAGGCGGTCACAGACTGGGAGCGCAAGCGCTATTTCGAACGGATATAGCGGAGACCGCTTCGCTGCGAGACCGTTTTCTGTAGGGACACGATATATCGTGCCCCTACAGAAAACGGTCTGACAGCGAGTCCGAAGGACGAGCGATCTGACAGCGAAGCGGTCTCTCTTCATTCTTAATTAATCATTCAAAATTCTCTTCCCATGAGACTAGCTCAGAAAGTAGCCCTGATCACAGGCGGCAGTAGCGGCATCGGCCGCGAAAGCGCCCTCCTCTTTGCCAAAGAAGGCGCAAAAGTTATCATCACGGACGTGAATGACGCAGGTGGCCAAGAGACCTTGGCCATGATTCAAGCCGCTGGCGGTGAGGCGGCATATGTTCATGCAGATGTATCTAAGGCAGAAGATTGCGAACAGATGGTCGCTTTTGCTGAAAATACCTATGGTAAGCTCGACATCCTCTTCAACAATGCAGGCATCATGCACAGCGACGATGGCAATGCCATGGATACCGAGGAGCACGTATTTGATCTGACGATGAATATCAATGTCAAAGGCGTCTTCTTTGGCTGCAAATACGGCATTCCTGCCATGCAACGCGCCGGCGGCGGCTCCATTATCAATACAGCTTCTTTTGTAGCACACCTCGGTGCGGCTACCCCTCAACTCGCCTATACGGCCAGCAAAGGCGCCGTCCTCTCTATGACCCGCGAACTCGCGGTGATTCACGCACGCGAAGGCATTCGAGTAAATGCCCTCTGCCCAGGCCCGTTGCGAACAGAACTGCTCATGAAGTTCCTAAACACCGAGGCCAAAAAGCAGCGACGACTCGTGCACATCCCCATGGGTCGCTTTGGCGAAGCCAAAGAAATGGCGCAAGCCGCCCTATTCCTCGCCTCTGATGAGTCCTCATACACCACAGGGTCAGAGTTCCTCGTCGATGGCGGAATCACAGCGGCTTATGTGACGCCAGAATAAGAGGGGTTCTAGGTTTTAAGTTTTAGGTTCTATGTCATCGGGTATCCTTGGGCCTACCTACTAAAACCTAGGCCCAGTTTCATTTTTCATTCTTAATTTTCCATTATTCATTCTTTTTCTCATGTCTTCTTTTCAAACCATTAGTCCGATAGACGGCTCTGTTTATATAGAGCGAAATCTTGCGACAGGTCAAGCTATTGAACAGGTCTTGGCTAACGCACATGCAGCTCAACGCAATTGGCGACAAACGCCCTTGGCAGACCGAAAGGCGCTGTGTGAGAAAGCGGTGGACTATATGGTGCAGCATGCTGCGCCTATCGCTGAAGAACTTACCTGGCAGATGGGGCGGCCAATCCGCTATACCCCATTTGAGATCAAAGGTGGGTTTCAGGAAAGGGCCCGTCACATGATCAATATTGCAGAAGAAGCCCTTCACGATGTGGCGGTAGGGGAAAAAAGCGGATTTCGAAGATTTATCCGAAAAGATCCTTTGGGAACTGTTTTTGTTTTGGCACCCTGGAACTATCCCTACCTCACGTCCGTCAACGTTATCATCCCTGCCTTGCTCGCAGGCAATACCGTCATCCTCAAACATGCTCAGCAAACGCCCCTTTGTGCGGAGCGCTATGCAGAAGCCTTTCGCCACGCTGGTCTTCCTGATGGGGTGTTCCAATACTTGCACTTGTCTCATCGCCAAGTAGCTGAGATAATCACCGATAAAAGAATCGACTATGTCGCATTCACGGGTTCCGTCTCAGGTGGAAAAGCCATCCAACAGGCGGCCAGTCAGCGCTTTATCGCGACAGGACTTGAGTTAGGCGGGAAAGACCCTGCCTACGTCCGAGCAGATGCAAACGTGAGCCATGCTATCGAAAACTTGGTAGATGGAGCTTATTTTAATTCTGGGCAATCCTGCTGTGGGATTGAGCGAATATATGTCCATGAAAGCCTATTCAGAGGGTTTGTAGAAGGATTTGTAGAATTGACCAAGCAATATCAATTGGGCAATCCGTTGGACAAGGAGACTACGCTAGGGCCTATGGTGAAGGCCTCTGCCGCAGCCTTTGCCCAGCAGCAAATTGCGGAAGCCATCAGCCAAGGCGCTCAAGCATTGATCGATCCGAAGGACTTTCCAGCTCATGCTGAAGGCACGCCTTATATGGCACCGCAGGTGCTCATAGATGTCCATCACGGCATGGCCGTGATGCGGGAGGAGAGCTTTGCGCCAGTCGTGGGCATCATGGCTGTCAAAGATGACCAAGAAGCTATTCAGCTCATGAATGACAGCCCGTACGGTCTAACCGCCTCCATCTGGTCACCAGATGTCGAAGCTGCCATCAACCTAGGCGATCAGCTCGAGACAGGCACCTGCTTCCTCAATCGCTGCGACTACCTCGATCCTGAACTTGCATGGACCGGCGTCAAAAATTCGGGCCGTGGATGCACCCTGTCATCCCTTGGATACGAAGCGTTGACAAGGCCAAAATCGTTTCATTTGCGGGTGGGGTAAACAGGCATAGACCGCTACATATCACTATTTTTCAATCAAATTTCCTTACCTTAGCTTCATGAAAAACCTGCCCATTGGTCTACAAGATTTCAAAACTTTGCGTGAGGGGAATTACCTCTATGTAGATAAGACGGCGTTGATTCATCGGCTGATTGAAAATGGGAAATACTATTTCCTTTCACGCCCAAGAAGATTTGGCAAATCTCTACTGATTAGCACACTTCAGGAATTATTTTTGGGAAATAAGGAAGTTTTTAAAGACCTATGGATTGAAAATCAATGGGATTGGGCAAAAACATTTCCTGTCGTTCATATTTCCTTTAATACACTTCCTTATAAGGAGATTGGCTTAATTAAGGCTTTAGAACAGTTGTTAAATGAATTGGCAACAGAATATGGACTTACATTAGAAAAAGAAGGTATTGGGAAACGATTTCAAGAACTTCTTATTCAACTAAGTCAGCGAAACAGAGTCGTTCTCTTAATTGACGAATACGATAAGCCCATCATCGACTTTATTGACGATACTTCTCAGGTTAAAGAAAACAGGGAAATCCTTCGCAGTTTTTACTCCACAATCAAAAATACAGACAATTATCTTCATTTTGTCTTCATCACGGGTGTCTCAAAATTCAGTAAAGTCTCTATCTTTTCCGACCTCAACAACATTTTCGATATTACCATAGATCCCAATTTTAGTTCCCTGACAGGTTATTCTCAAACAGAACTAGAACACTACTTTGCTGATCGAATAGATAAGCTCGTAATTCAACACAATACGGACCGATCCACCTTATTAGCGGATATTCGATCTTGGTACAATGGCTATTCTTGGACGGGGCCTGAACGGATGTATAACCCCTTTTCCATTCTCAGCTTCTTTGGTAAAGGCGTCTTCCAAAACTTTTGGTTTTCTACAGGAACGCCCACTTTCCTGATGACGACCCTCAAAAAAGGCTGGAATTATCAATTGGATGAATTGGATGTGGGAAGCACACAATTAGACTTTTTTGATATAGAAGATCCTGATTATCGATCCTTATTATTCCAAACAGGTTATCTGACCATCAAGGATCAGCCTACACACAATATCTATACGCTAGGTTACCCCAATTTAGAGGTGAAAGACTCCATGCTTCAGTACATGATAGGGACCTTCACCTTCCGGCAGCGGGGAGATGCAGCTCCTGCTGTTATGAAGCTAAAAAAAGCGCTAGACAAGGGGGATACGGCTCTTTTTGTCTCTATTCTAAATAGCCTTTTTACTGCTATTCCCGAACGTATATTTCGAGAACGTAGTGAAGCCGCTTACCATGCGGTTGTATATACCTCCCTGAGCTTAATGGGCTATTTCATAGAAGCAGAAGTCGCTGCTGGGGATGGCTATGTAGATGCTGTGATCAAAACTGCTACACGGATTTATGTCATGGAGTTTAAGGTAAATAAAGCTGCTTCCGTTGCAATTGCTCAAATTCGCCAAAAATCTTATGCAGAACCCTATCGCCATGATGGGCGTGAAGTCCGATTGGTAGGGATAAGTTTTGGAGGTGGCGTAAAAGGGGTAATGGATTGGGAAGAAGAAGCATTGGGGGAATAATCATAAGTCCAATCATGAAAATAGGTCTCCTCACATGTGACCGTGTCCACCCCAAATTCCTACACATCGCGGGTGATTATCCCGAGATGTTTCAAGCAGCATTCCCCGAACTGGATTTTGTCCCCTATTATGTCTGTGAAGGAGAGTTCCCTTCCAACGTTCATGCCTGCGATGCCTATATGTCCACGGGTTCTTCCTATTCAGTGTATGAAGAACTTGACTGGATTGGTAGGTTAAAGGGGTTTATCCAAGAATTGTATCAGCACAAGATCCCCTTTGTGGGGGTTTGTTTTGGGCATCAATTGATAGGAGAAGCATTGGGAGGGAAAGTACAAAAAGCGGCTACTGGCTGGTCTATTGGGGTAAAGCCATTTGAAATAAAAGAACCCCAATCCTGGATGCGCCCGACGCAGCCTTCCCTTAACCTCCTGATGATGTGTCAGGATCAGATAGTCACCCTGCCGCCCAACAGTCATGTGCTGGCCACAGCTCCCAACTGCCCGATAGGCATGTTTACGGTAGGCGATTACATGCTTGGCATCCAAGCCCACCCAGAATTCAGCAAGGCCTATGACCGTGCCTTGATCGATTTAAGAGTCGATCGTATAGACGAAACGACCATCAATGCTGCTATTGAAAGCTTCAAGCTTCCTGTGGATAAGGAGCTTATCAGGCAATGGATTGTCAATTGGCTACGAGACCGCTCGGCCCGAAGACGGGCCTCGCTGTCAGAGGTCAGACCGTTCGCGCCTTAGGCTCTCACTGTCAGACCGCTCGAAGACTCGCTATCAGACAAGAAGAGGGGATTTGCCTTTAGTCTGACAGCGAGGGCTGAGTCTGCGAAGCCCGAGCGGTCTCTACTCTTCGAGTCTCCCCCCCAAATCCAATCGATGCTTGCGCGCCGTGTCCTTGGCGATGTCATATCCTGCGTCCGCATGGCGGATGACGCCCATGGCGGGATCGTTGTGGAGGACACGCTTGAGGCGAGTCTCGGCCGCGTCTGTGCCGTCTGCGACGATGACCTGTCCTGAATGGATAGAATAGCCGATGCCTACCCCGCCTCCATGGTGCAAAGACACCCAAGAAGCACCTCCAGCGGTATTGATGAGGGCATTGAGGATGGGCCAGTCGGCGATGGCGTCTGAGCCGTCGAGCATGGCTTCGGTCTCACGGTTAGGGGAAGCGACGGAGCCTGTGTCCAGGTGGTCACGGCCGATGACGATCGGCGCTTTGACACGTCCGGAACGGACGAGTTCATTGAAGGCGAGGCCTGCCTTCTCGCGCTCGCCTTGGCCGAGCCAGCAGATACGGGCTGGAAGCCCTTGGAAGGCGATGCGCTCTTGCGCCATTGTAATCCAGCGCCGCAGCGCATGATCTTCTGGGAATAGTTCCAAGATCACTTTATCGGTCTCTGCGATGTCCTGAGGGTCGCCTGAAAGAGCGGCCCAGCGGAAGGGGCCTTTGCCCTCACAAAACAGTGGACGGATATAAGCTGGCACAAATCCTGGAAAGTCAAAAGCATCTTTGACGCCTCGCTTATCATAAGCCTGGCCACGCAAGTTGTTGCCATAATCAAAGGTGATGACGCCACGCTTCTGCAGGTCGAGCATCAGGCGCACGTGCTTCGCCATTGTATCTAGGGACTTTTTGCGATAAGTATCGGGGTCATTTTCCCTCAATACATTTGCCTCTGCTACACTCATCCCTTCGGGGAAATATCCTACTAATTCGTCGTGCGCCGAGGTCTGATCAGTCAGGGTATCTACTGCGATGTCACGCTCGATGAGGCGGGCAAGGAGGTCTACTGCGTTGCAGCAGACGCCAATCGAAAGGGCTTCGCCTCTTTCTTTGGCGGCGACAGCCATGTCTATGGCTTCGTCGATGTCATGGCTCATGCGGTCGAGGTAACGCGTTTCCAAGCGCCTTTGGATACGCCACTCTTCCACTTCAGCCGCCAGGCAGACGCCTTCGTTCATGGTAATGGCCAATGGCTGTGCGCCTCCCATCCCTCCAAGACCAGCAGTTACATTCAATTTCCCTTTCAATGAACCGTCATAGTGCTTTTTCGCAAGCGCCGCATAAGTTTCATACGTACCTTGCACGATCCCTTGGGTACCGATGTAGATCCACGACCCAGCGGTCATTTGCCCATACATGATCAGCCCTTTACGCTCCAATTCACGGAAATGATCCCAATTGGCCCAGTTGGGGACGAGCTGGGAGTTGGAGATGAGGACACGGGGTGCATCGGCGTGTGTCGGCAAGATGCCCACGGGTTTGCCAGACTGGATGAGCAGCGTTTCATCTTCTTCCAAGTCGCGGAGCGCCTTGAGGATGAGCTGTAATGCCTCATGGTTACGAGCGGCCTTGCCTGTCCCTCCATAGACTACGAGGTCCTCAGGACGCTCAGCCACATCAGGGTGGAGGTTGTTGAGCAGCATGCGATAGGCTGCTTCCTGGACCCAACCTTTACAGGTAAGATCGGTTCCTATAGGTAGTTGGGGAATGGTCTTTGTATGCATCGAAGGAATTGTTTTTAAAATTAGATTCAAAATAGGCCTATTTTTTCTCCAAATTCAACCTTTACCTTAGGCTTTTCTCTGGCATTATCTTGGGATGTAGCCATGAAAAGTGTAATATCGCAGTATACTGTATCATCCCCTTCACTCTAGTCATGATTTCCCCATGAAGTCACATAAAACACTCTACGAATTTCTCCAGGAGATGCGAATTCGTCCCCGCCGCTATGACCTTCAAGTTTTAGGCGAAAATATCAGAAGGCGCTGGGAGGAACTTTATCCTGATGAAAAGCCGCCAAAAGTCGAACAAAAAGAATTCTCTGGTGTCTACCGCGTACGCACTTATCCCCAGCCATTCTGGGAAGTGGTAGCGGAAGAAATTCAGAATTATTTCCCCCCAGATCACAAAGCTCGTCAACAACACCGCCCAAGACATGGCGGTAGGGGTGGCGGGGGCTACAATCGTCGCCCCAATAACTACGGCAACCAACGCCGGCCCTATCAGGGTAACCAAGGTGGTGGTGGCTACCAAAATCGTCCTCGCTATGGCGATGGAGGAGGTGGTGGTGGCTATCAAAACCGTCCTCGCTACGGCGATGGAGGGGGGGGAGGAGGTTATCAGAACCGTCCTCGCCATGGCGAAGGAGGGGGTGGATACCAAAATCGTCCTCGCTATAATGATGGCGACCAATCTAAACCTCCTTATCCTCCCAGACGAGATCATACAGACGAGCCGCCAAAGAAAAAGCGCAAACGCATTATCAGGAAACAAGATTCTGATACGCCTCCTTCTTCAAAAGAAGATTAAGAATTATTGATTGATAGATTATAAATTGATTTGGAACAATTCATTGGTAGTCAATGAGTAATATTATAGAATCAATAATCAGTCAATTCAATTATCAATAATCTTCTATGCTGCCTGAACGTACCTTTCCTTGCCCCCATTGCTACCAGGAAAATCCTCTGGGAATGCAGCAGTGTGGACATTGTGGCCTTACGATGATCAGTGATAAGGCGCATAAGCTCCAAACAGACAAAGTCCTGCCACTGGTCACACAGTTGGATGAACAGTTGCTGTTTATGCGGGCTGGCAATGAAGCTGTTCCCGCTTCGGCTTATGCCCATCAGCTGGTGGCGCAGCTCAAGGATTTTGCATCGGTTGAAGGGCTAGCCTTCTTGCCTCCTCTCATCGAAGAAGCGGAGACGCAGCTAGCGGATTTTCCCCTCCCTACCTCTCCGCCTGACAAGCGGCTTTTGCTCAATATTGCAATTCTAATCTTGCTGGCCTTATTTCCACTGGGCATGGCCCTCATAGGTGGGACATGGGATGTAATTGCGATTCTCTGCCTTCCTGTGGTGGTTTGGGGTTATATGGGGATTTATGTGTTTATGAAGGGTCGTTGAAGAAATTTACCAAGGATTCTATGAATCTCCACGCAAATTCCAATAATTTCATACGTCTTCTCTGGATATCTCAATTTGGTCATAATAACTAGGGCTTCAAGTCTTCCATTAATCTGTGAAAATCCGTGAAATCCGTGGCTAATTCTTCACTTTCTTTAAACCGTTAAGACTTATTCGACAGGACAATCTGAATCTTATCCGCCTTCACGATTTCTTTCAGAAATTGCCTCAATTCTTCATACGTCTCGGCCGGAAACTCAACTTTATTCATCTGAAGGCGACGCGTATAGGTGATTTGCCCATCTGGCCTGACCGTCACATTGGCTTCATATTCCCCAAACTTAGAGGTGATCTGAATCGGCATGTCAGCCATGTTCTCAATGGAATAACCCTTCGGAAGCAGGTAAGTAAGCGTATCTGCATCGACATAGGGGTAGCGAAACTTCACGGGCTGGGTACGCTTTTCAAGCTTTTCAGGGACATTTCCCCATTTGCCTAACAAATTAGGCGCTAAGAAAATACGGGTTCCTGACAAGGCAGCACAGTTGCGCGCCTTCAGGTCATAGGTCAAATAGCAGGAAGGGAGTTTCGCTCCTTCTACCCTCCCCAATTCATAGGATATCAGGTCATAGCTTCCCAATTCTATGTCATCTCTCAACCAGTCCTCCTTTTCGCGGTCTGAATAGCTTCCGATAATGTCTTCCAGATAGTCTTGCTGATAGCCCGAATAGATAGTTTTCACTTTGATCAAGGCAGCTCCGTCTTCCTGGAGGGTGATCTCAGCCTTGCGGTTTTGGCGGTTTTTCGTTGGGCCGAAGCTCGGCGTCCGCGCTAGTTTCCCCCCTTCTGGCGTCGCCAGAACGGCATACCGATCGCTTGTGGAGCGATCCATATAGCCCGTCAGGCTGTGGCTATTGGTACATTCCAGCCAAATGGTATCCGATGCCAAGGGCACACACAGGATTGCATGATTAAATTGCTGAGTAGGGAATGTAGGCGAGACCTTAGGGTTGGCGTGGCCGCGATAGATAATGCCCATATGGGAGGGAATCTCAATTACGTTGAGCATGGCTTTCATATAATTACTGAGTGCTTTACAGTCCCCATAGCCATTTTCATATACATACTCCGCATCAAAGGTCTGATACCCGCCTATCCCAAGCTGGACGGAGACATATCGGGTATTAGCCTGGAGGAAACGATACAGGGTATCGATCTTTTCATGGGGCGTCTCTAACCCTGCAACCATCGCACGGACCTTCGCTGCCATCTCCTCAGGCAATTCGTCTCGCCCCTCATTTAGCTCGTAGATAAATTTTCCGAATTCGCCCCAAGTATTCATTTTCCCCTCGTATCCACTTATCTTAAACTCAATGGGAGCTAGCAATACAGTAGGCCTCAGCTCACGAAAAGGAGGGGAAAACGGCTCGGGATCTATGGCTGGCAGGTTTTCAACCTTCCATAGATATCCAACATGTTTATTGGTGGGAATACTTTCAGGTTCCCCATCAAAATTGTGCGTCGTGTAGCGAATATCCATTCCCTTAGGCACCAAAACATGCATTTCGGCATACTGAACGGAAATATTGGGGGCTGTTTGTGGCGCAAAATCAGGGTAATAAAACAGCCCATCAAATTCTTGTTCATAGCTATATTCCACGGTATAGGGATAGCGGTCGTCTTGCATGCTTGCGTGTTTGATCCGCGTATCTTGAAAGAGGGATCCGCCTGTATAACTTTGGTCGGTGATGTCTTTTTTCTTGAGTGTCCTGACCAATTTCCCATTTGCATCATAGAGATTTCCATAAAGGATTTCTGCCTCTATCAGGTCCCCGTCATATGACACCATGACCATCTCCAGGTCTTCTTCTTCGGCTTTTTTGTTGAGGATCGTGACTGCCCGAGTAATCCTGAGGGCAGCTTTGCCTGGATTTTGGATTAGAAACTCTTCTCTTTGCCAGCGGACCACAGCATTTGCGTCTTTTTTGAGGGCATCAGGAATATGAGCTGCGGGATACCCATCTTTAGGCTGGCCGTCAGGCCGGGCTTCGGACATGTGAGGGATCAGACACAATCCCAATATAAGTGCCACGATATAGGTCTGGATGTATTTTTTCATAACTAATCTTTCATTATTTATTTTTCATTTTCCATCCTCCTCAACTCTTCTTTTTCAGTACAATTTGCTCCGTCTGCTTTTTGGTAATCAGGTCAAAGAATTGCTTGATATAAGCATACTCATCAGGCATAAAAAGCACTTGATTGATGTTGATTTTGCTGATCAACTGGATAGAAGGGCCGACCACTTTGGCCTGATATTGGAATTTGGCCGCGCCATCTGGCAGGGTCACAACGGCAGGTTCGGGGACACTTTCTACTTCATAGCCTTCAGGAATCGTGAAAATCAAGGTATAATCTTCCTTCACCGGACAAGCAAAGTCTACGGGATAGGACCGTTCCTCTAATTGTAGTGGATTTTCTTCCGTCGTTTCACAGAGGATAGGCTTGAAGTAAATAAAATCACCTATCATATTGACATAGTCTGTCGAGACCAGTTCACACTGGGTGCCCAGGGGTTTGTCAGTGGTTTCTACATTGGTGAGCTTATGGGAAGTCAGCTCGACATCTGCAAAATCATCGACGATTTCTTCCTTAAAGAATCCAGACACATCGTCAGGGTATTTTGTCAGACGGCCACGCATGAGCGTAGACTCGTATCCTTTGTGCGTATTTTTGAGACTCCCTACTAGCTGTCCTTCTTCATTAATGGTAAATTTAGCAAAAATCTTCTTTTCTGCTTTTGTATGAGGCTCAACGGAGATCCACTGAGGGTCTTTCTCAGACAGGCGAAATCCGTAGTGGTTCAAATCAGAAATGGGAAGCACCCCAAACTGGGTCATATCGGTAATGCCGTCAAGCAGCAAAAAGCCTTCTTCCAACACCACCTGACAGATCAGGTGATTGAATTGCGACCGAATCGGATAAGCCCTGTTGACAGCTCCGTTGCTTCGGGTACTGATGAGCACTGGATGTGCCTCAAAGCCTGCCTCTTGCAGCATAGCAATGATCATCATATTGATCTCCGAGCTACTTCCTTCCTTTTCTTTCCAGGCATTATGTAAGCCCCCTTCGCTATCAGCATAGAGGCGGTATCGCTTATCCCAGCGCATATTTCCGCGCACATATTCAAATATCGCCTGAATATTGGCCATAGGCTCCCCCGCAGCGTCATAACCTGGAACTCCTCCCTGATTATTCACTACTTTTCGTAGGAAGGTGCTTTCAATTTGTTTACCCCCATTTTCTGAGGATAAATACGACTCGCTGAGCTTAGCCCAGGTAGTCATGAATTTCATCTCTTCAAAGTTGGGGTTCTCTGGCCGAATAGACCTTATCTGATGATTGATTTTAAATAAATAGTCATCAATATTGGTCATATAGGGTTCTGCGATAAGCGCTGGCGCATCTTTGAGGATATACACATTCTCTTTGCCCCTGAAATTCACCGTCCCAGTACTTCGCAGGTTGGGGTCCACAAATAGCCTTGCAGCTGGCCCCGTGATATATAATTGCTCCGAAAAGGAATGCTCTTCCTGTGAAGTTAAGCGAAGTTCTCCATCAAAGAACCGGACAAAATCAAAGATGTCTGACAAATAGGTCTTATACTCACTGTAGACGACAGGAATCGTACGCTGGAAATAAAATGGGCGCAGAGACGCTGCGGCATCCGATATGATTTTATACTTATACTCTATGACAGATCCGACCTTCACCTGGGGCAAGGTAAAATTCTTGCGATGATATTTGCCGCTCACCTTTTCATCAAAAATGTCTCTTTTCTCCATTTTGACCTGTTCTACTTTTCCCTCAGGTCCTACATTATAGGTGATCGCTTGTATATTGGCGACCCGCGCATCACTCTTGTGATAGGGGATGCTGATCTCCGCCCAGTCAAATCCAGACTCGGATAGAATTTTGATGCGCTTGTGAAAAACATAAGCGATTTCAATGCGGTCGGTACCCAACTCCATCACCGCTTCGCCATAATTATACAACATGACCGCCTCCGCATCGGGATCGGCTTCGAAGGTCTCCATTTGGACCATTTTTTTATCAACTTTGCCAAATTTGGTATTGGGAGGCTGTGCAAAAGCGAAGGAAAAACTGCTGACAAGAATAATTGTCAACACGAGGGAACTGAACCGTAATCGTTTCATAGTTAGTAAGGGTTGGATTAACATGTAAAAATGATAGCTGAGTGCCGTTGGAATGAGGAGATGATTGATTAATAATTCCTCCACGAGTATTAGACGAAATCATTTCCATCACATGAACAAGAAATTGAAATTTTCTAAAGGATATTTTTCATATCCCTTAGTTCACATAATCTGCCTCAGCAAGCAAGCCTAAATGTATAGTTACCAGAGATGGGTTTATAAATGGTAGGAAAAGGAAGGGGAATGATTGATAAATGATGATTGATGAATGATGAACAAGGATTTTTGAAGGGGAAAACTTCATTCGCCTTTGTTAAATGTAGTTGACAGTTTGTTGCCAATTTTACATTGTCATGCTGAGTCCACGAAGCATCTTACGACTATCTAGTTAAAAGGCCATAAAATAGTAAGATGCTTCACTCCGTTCAGCATGACAGCTTTGCTGTAAGGTCAATCATCAATCCCTTCCGCGTTGCCTTTAATTACACCCTGCGACGCTGTCGCCAATAGGCCCCAATTCTGGGCTGAGAAAGGGAATTCCTAGTCCCATGCCGCGAAGCAGCAAAAAACACCCAAATACGATGATAAACCCGTTAAGAATCGGTCGGTAGCGTTTTTTTAGTAACGCCTGCCCTTTCCCACTCAGCAATGAAATGCCAAACATCATCGGCAGTGTACCCAGCCCAAAGGTCATCATATAGACCGCACTGTCCAGGCTATTGCCTGCCAAAAGGGCGCCTGACAGGGCCAGATAAACAAATCCGCAGGGCAATAACCCATTCAGCAATCCCAGGCCAAAATGGGCTGGCTGTCCCTGGCGGGCCAGCAGGCGACTCATGCTGCGCCTAAGTTTCAATAAGGCCCTGTCAAGGGCTTTGACCTGGAGGAGCTTTTGCTCCACAGAGATAGAGAGAAAAGCGCCTATTAGGATCGCCAATCCTAACGTTATCGAAAGGACTTGTTGCAAGCCCCCGAACTGAATGCCAATCCCCAATAAGCCAATAATGGCCCCTAGCAGGGCATAGGTCGTGATCCGCCCAAAATTATATAGCAGCCTGCTGCTCACAAAGCGAAAGCGGTCTCCGCTTGGCGAGGGGATCGCCAGGGCTATCGGCCCACACATGCCCAGGCAGTGTAGACTCGAAAAGAGACCGGTGAGGAAGGCGACAGAAATCATTCTATAATTCTTCAATATTTCATGATTCCTTTCTCGTCATAAAATAGCTGATCGCCACTTTCCCATGAAAGGTGCACGCGCCAAAGGCCCGTTTTCATGCCTTCAAGCGAGATCGCTTGACAGGCAGATTCATCCAAGTCAGCCACAGGCCATTCCTGGTCTTCATTGGCGTCAGAGGGTCGGTAGAGAGTGATCTTGCCTTTGATGGCTTCCATTTCAGATGGGAAGCAAATGCGAAGCATGGCTTCGGCAGATTCATACTGGATCGTCACAGGCTGCTCCAGTGCCTTGCTATTGTGCATACGCTTGATGAGCCCTTCCTGCTCCAGCTCTGCCTGATAATAGTCCTCGCGGACCATATGCCATTCCTGCTTAGTCGCCATAAAGGCTAGCGAGAAAATCAGTACCACAAAGGAAAGGTATAGGATGGTTATTCTTAGTCCCCAATTCATAACAGAAGGTTTTAAGTTTTAGGTTCTAGGTTCTAAGTTTGGGGTCCTTTGTCAGGCTCAACGTAGAACCTAGAACATAAAACCTAGAACCAGATTTCATCTAGTCATACTTTATCTTCAACGGCCCTCGGAAGGTTGTCTCAACCTTGTCGAGTAGTGTGTCTCCCGCGAAGACCCCCAAAACGATGGGGATTTTGGTCTCTTCCAGCGTTTTTTTGTCAAATTCTATAAAAATAGCGCCTTTCGTAATGCCTTGAGACTGCATGGACAGTTTATTGCCGACAATGCGGGTGCGGCCGCCCTCAGGTGACAATACCTTGAAAGACAGGTCGTAGCCATTTCGGGTCTTATTGACGATCTGTAGGTTAAATAAATTGGCGATATAGCCGTCATCGACCTCCTGATAGGGTACGCCTTTGGTGCGCAATAAGGTCATCTCTACATCAGAGCGGGTACTCAGCGAGAAGCCCAATATGCTTATAAGCCCAAGTAACACCACTGAATAGGCAATGATTCTAGGTGTAAAGCGGAATTTGAGGCCCTTGTCAATATTATTTCTGGAAGCATAACGGATAAGCCCTCGATCGAACCCCACCTTGTCCATGATATTGTCACAGGCGTCAATGCAGGCTGTACAGTTCACACACTCCAGTTGGGTGCCGTCACGAATATCGATTCCTGTAGGGCATACCTGCACACAGAGTTTGCAATCGACACAATCACCTGCTTCGCGGGTTTCTTTTTTGCGGAGGTGGGCCCGTGGCTCTCCTCGCACATTGTCGTAGGCTACCACAATGGAATCTTTGTCCAGCAATACCCCTTGCAAGCGCCCATAAGGGCAGATGGCAATACAGGCTTGCTCTCTGAGATAGGAGAAAACAAAGAAGAAAATCCCCGAAAACAAGAGGACAAAAGTGAATTTACCCATATTCTCTCCAGGGCCTTCAGTCACGATTTTTTGCAATTCATCTATCCCGATCATATAGGCCATGACGAGGTTGCCAATCAGGAAAGCAATGGCAGCAAATATCGAATATTTGAGGATCCGCTTCAGGGTTTTGTCCACATCCCAAGGAGCCTTTGCTAGTTTGCGCTGCTTATTCGCATCGCCTTCAATCAAGTATTCTATCTTGCGGAATACCATCTCCATGAACACCGTCTGTGGACAGACCCAGCCACAAAACACCCGCCCAAATACCACGGTAAACAACACGATGAACACCATAAAGGTGACCATAGCCAGGGCAAACAGGTGAAAGTCTTGGGGCCAAAAGGTCACCCCAAAAATGATGAACTTACGCTCAAGAATATTGAACAAAAACAACGGTAAGTCATCGTATTTCAAAAAAGGGCCTACAAATAGCGCAGTCAGGAAGGCCATCGACACCCACACACGTTTATTGTGAAAGCGGCCAGATGGTTTTTTAGGATAAACCCACCTTCTCTTTCCCGTATCATCGACGGTCCCGATATGATCGCGGTACGCATCGTAATCTATGAGCGGCTTTTCAGGCATTTAGAGGAGGAAATTTTGAATTTTGAATGATGAATTTTGAATGCTGAATAACGGTTGAAAGTAATCATTCTTCACTCTCACTCTCAACCTCACGCTGTCTTCTACCTCATGGCTACGCCATCAGTCGTATCAGCAGGTGCTGCTTCTGACTCATATAACTCACCTTGAGGTTCTTTCGGATTGGGCGGATTGGTCCCTTGAAGAGACAGAATGTAGCTAGCTACTTCATGCATCTCACGGGGCGTGAGCTGCTCCTCCCAGGAGATCATGCCCTTTTCGGTGACACCATATTTAATCGTTGAAAACACATCTTTGATGCTCCCCCCATGTATCCAATAGGCGTCTGTCATATTGGGACCTGTACCTCCCTGGCCTTCTGCTCCATGGCACACTGCACAAAGCGTCTGGTAAGTCTTCTTACCGCCTATCAAGGCTGCTCCATCAGTCAACAGTTCGACACTGTTTTCATCTACCAGATCAGCAGCTTGGGCAAGATAAGCGGCCTTTTCTTCAGCTGCGATAGCCATTTCTGTATTGTATTCCTTTTCGGAAGACCAACCAGCACTAGATGCATGGTAGTAAATCATATAACCAAATGCCCATACGATAGAAATATAGAAGCCCCATTTCCACCAGGGTGGGAGGTTGTTGTCAAGTTCACGGATGCCATCATAGTCATGGCCCATATCGATATCTTTTTCCTTTTCTACAGGTTTTAGGTCATTGATTGCGAGCCAAAACCGCTGCCAGCTGGATGGTTTTGAAGCTTGATCTTCTACGCCTTCTTTCGCTTCGGCAGTACGCCATTGGCGAACCATGACGAACACAGTGAAGGCGAGGACCAGCGCAACCAGCGACAAAGTGATCATCGCAAAGATCATCACGGAGAGGATTTCTTCAGATTGAGAAGGCTCAGCCGTCTGGGCCATGCCTACCCCTCCTGTCAAGAGAAGGGTACTGAGAAGTAGGGTTATTTTATTGCGAAATGACATAATCGTTTATAATGATTGAATGAGTGAATGATAGAATGGAATGAGTAGATGAATAGATGATAAAATGAGTAAATGGTAAAGCCACTTCTTTCATTTTCCATTTTTAATTATTCATTGTCCATTGTTCATTCCCAATTCTCCATTGTTAATTCTTAATTCTCCCTCTCCTTCCATCGGCATGGCCGAGAGGGTCTTTATCTTTTGCTTGTCCATCCTTGCTACCCATATCAACAAGGCCATGAAGAAGCCAAAGAAGATGATAATGGAGATGACAGGAAAGATGCTGACATCATCGAGGGATCTGAGAATGATTTTATACATGGGGAAGAAAGTTTTGGGTTTTGGGTTTTGGGTTTTGTGTTTTAGGTTCTGGTTAGCAGCGAATTAATTGTGAATGGAGAATTATTGACATTAAGGGGATATTGGAGGAATCGCTTGTTTTTAATTAACCATTCACAATTATCCATTTACAATTATTTCTTTCCCTCACCTACTCCATCGACGCCGAGGCGCTGGAGGTAAGCGATGATCGCGATGACCTCAGTATTGGGTCTGATGGTACCTGATTCGAGGTTCAGCTCCTTCTCGATATTCTGGGCGATGCCCCTGGCTTGCTCCATCAGGTCAGCGATAGCGATCTGATCATAGCCGTCATCATAGGGGACGCCTAAGGCTTGCATAGCGCGAATCCTAGCTGGGATGCTCGCTGTATCCATCGGCGATTTTACTACCCATGGATATGCTGGCATGATAGAAGCCGGCACATCTATCCGTGGGTCCAGCAAGTGCTGGTAATGCCAAGAGTCTGACTTGCGGAGCTTGGCAGTACCTTCGCGAGAAAGGTCTGGCCCTGTACGCTTAGATCCCCAAAGGAACGGATGGTCATAGACAAATTCTCCGGACTTGGAGTATGGGCCATAACGCTGGGTCTCTGACCGGAAAGGACGGATCATCTGGCTATGACAGGTGTTACATCCTTCACGGACATATAAGTCACGTCCTTCCAATTCCAGCGGTGTATAAGGTTGTACCTGTTCGAGTTTGGGGATATTGCTATCTATCAAGAAGGTAGGTACCATTTCCACGATCCCGCCGATCAAGATCAAGATAGTTGCAAAACCCAACATCTGGAAAGGCTTGCGCTCAATGATGCGGTGCCAGTATTCGTTTTTGGGTTTCGAATAGGTCTTGACCAATGCTGGGGCTTCGGCCTTCTCATTGGGCAAGAAGCTGCCGCCCCGTACAGTCTTCACCAGGTTATAGATCATCATGAAAGCACCGATGACATATAAGGTACCGCCGATGGCGCGCATCCAGTACATAGGCAATATCTGCACGACCGTTTCAAGGAAGTTTTTGTACTGCAAATTTCCTGCTTCGGTGAATTCTTTCCACATCAAGCTCTGGTCGATCCCTGCAATATAGAGAGGTACTGCATAGACAATGATCCCCAGCGTACCGATCCAGAAGTGACTATTGGCGAGTTTTTCAGAGTATAATTTGGTGCTAAATATGCGAGGGATGAGCCAGTAGAGGACACCAAAGGTGAGGAATCCATTCCATCCCAGCGTACCTACGTGCACGTGCGCAATGGTCCAGTCTGTAAAGTGACTTACTGCATTTACGCCTTTGATTGAGAGCAACGGTCCTTCAAGGGTCGACATCCCATAAGCTGTCACTGCTACCACCATGAACTTCAAGGTTGGGTCATTGGCGACACGGTCCCAGGCACCTCGTAAGGTCAGCAGGCCATTTAACATTCCCCCCCAAGAAGGTGCAATCAACATAATCGAGAACACTGTTCCCAAAGATTGCGCCCAGTCTGGCAAAGAGGTATACAATAAGTGGTGCGGACCCGCCCATATGTAAATAAAGATCAGGGCCCAAAAGTGAATGATCGACAGGCGGTACGAGTAAACCGGTCTATTCGCAGCTTTTGGGATAAAGTAATACATCAGGCCGAGATAAGGCGTGGTGAGGAAAAATGCCACCGCATTGTGTCCATACCACCACTGCACCAGCGCATCTTGAACCCCTGCATAGACAGGATAGCTTTTCATGAATTCCACAGGCAGTTCGATACTGTTGACAATGTGTAGGACAGCCACCGTCACCCAAGTTGCGATGTAGAACCAAATGGCTACATACAAGTGACGCTCACGACGGTTAAAAATCGTCATGAACATGTTTAATCCAAAAATCACCCATACCAGGGTAATAGCGATGTCAATAGGCCATTCAAGCTCTGCATACTCTTTGCCTGTGGAGAACCCCATCGGCAGAGAGATCAAGGCCGAGACAATGATGGCTTGCCATCCCCAGAAGTGTAGTTTGGAGAGGGCGTCGCTGTACATTCGAGCCTTCACGAGGCGTTGTAGGGAGTAGTATACCCCCATGAAAATACCATTACCGACAAAGGCAAAGATGGCAGCATTGGTGTGTAGGGGCCGTATGCGGCCAAATGATAGAAAATCAATTCCGCCAAATAGCTCTGGCAGGACCATTTGGAACGCAATGGTCAGCCCTACCAGAAACCCCGCTAACCCCCAAAAGGATGTCGCATAGGCAAACATCCGTACAATGGAGTTATCGTAATAAAAGGTTTCTAATTGGGATCTTGAAGCAGAAGTAGTCGTCATGCTTTATTCGCAGTTAGTGGTGAATCTGTAGAATTGGGTTGAGGGGTTTCTGGCTCAGATGTATCATCAAACAGCATTCGCACAGAGGGTGTATAGTCATCCTCATACTGTCCACTGCTGATGGCCCATACAAAAATAGCTAGGAAGCCAAGGGCCACCGTCAAGCTGATGCAGATAAGGAGAAATATTGCGCTCATTGTGAGAGTGATTGAGTAATACCCTCCAAAAGTAGGGAGGGGATCAGCCTGGCAGGATGAAAGGAGTCACAGCGCGGAGTGACTTTTGTCATTTTGAAAACCAGGTTCTCACTTTGGGAGAAAAATGAGCAGTTTTGAGAAATTGAGGGAGGCATCAATGGAGGCAAGAAATAGTGCCCAGATTCATTTTTTCATCCCCAAAAACATGCTATAAGCAGTCTTATGCCCCTTTTTCAAAAAAAACTAACTGACTTATGCATCAAAAATAGCTCGTTGTGGTATAACCTTTGAATATGTGATGACCACCGACCGGATTACTAAAAAACTAAACATCGAAAACGCTAAAACGCAAAATCATGAATAAGCAAATCACCATTCTACTAATTGCCCTAGCAACCCTGAGTCTTACAGCCTGTAACAAAGGGAAAGTAGAGGAGTTGACGCAGAAAACCCAAGAATTGACCCGTATCAATCAACTCCAAGACTCCCTCCTCAATGACTTTATGATGTACTTCAATGACTTTGAGGATAACCTAGCGCTGATCAAGGAGCGCGAGCAGATCATCAGCATGAGCACGGATGATCCAGAATTTGAAGGAGATCGCAAACAAAAGGTATTGGATGACATCCAGATGATCAATAGCCTGCTAGACGAAAACAAAGCCATCATCGACAGCCTGTCTGACCGTCTTGCGCTCTCTGATGGCAGAGCCAGCGAACTCAAGCGTAGCGTCAATCGACTCACCAAACGTCTTGCCAGCAAGACTGAAGAGATTGCCAACTTGAAAACAGAATTGGAGGAAATGAACTTCACTGTGGCTTCGCTCAACGTGCGTATCGATACCTTGACCTTTGTCAGCAAGAACCTGCGCCAACAAACAGAACAACAAGCACAGAAGATCGAAAGTCATGAAAATACGATCATTGAGCAGACAGAGCACATTGCTGTCCAGACAGAGAAGATCAATACGGCTTTTGTGATCACAGGTACAACCAAAGAATTGCGTGAGCAGAACATCCTTACCAAGGAAGGTGGCTTAGCAGGCATCGGCGCGACCAAGACGCTCAACCAAGACTTTGACCCTAGCAGCTTTGAGCGCATTGACATCACCCAAACCAATACCATCCCGATTTCTAGCAAAAAAGCAAAAGTCTTGACAGCTCACCCCAGTGACTCTTATGTCCTGAACAGCGAAAGCAAGAAATCCATTGACAACCTACAGATCACAGATCCTGACAAGTTTTGGAGTACTTCCAAGTACTTGGTTGTAGTAGTCAACTAGCATATAGGAATTGTTGATTATTGATTGAATGATTAATAATTGAGGATTCTATGTAGAGAAAGGACTTGGTCCTTTTTGAAAAGCTCGCCCTGAAGGGGCGGGCTTTTTGGGGTTTAAGGGGAAAATTTTACCTTTTTTGACTTTTAGCCCTTTCACTATCTTTAATTCTCAAAAACCCACTAAATCATTTCCTCTATGTATGAAAGATTTTTGCTAATTCTAATGATATGCTTTCTCTTTTCTTGTAGAGATGACATGCTAGACCCAGACAGAGCTTGTGAACAGACTCATGTTCCAATTGAGTGTAGAGAGGTGACATTATCGCGATTTATGTACAGTGGAGCTTCATTTAATCCAAATAATAATTTACCATGATACCATACCCAATCAAGACATACATATATCGTATGGAAATGCATGGTTTCCCGATGAGCGGCGGGTCGTTTGGTGCACTCATTTTGATATTTTCATCATTGATATAATCAGCCATGAGGTCACAAGGATTCTTGAGGGATGTCGTTTTGGGAATAGAATTTATAAATATCCAGATGTATCTCCTGATGGCAAAAAAATCCTAATGACACGCGAAGATTGGAAAAGGCTAGGCGGAAAAAACTCCCATCGAATGTACACTACGGTCAATATTGTAAGGATGAATGCCGATGGGTCCAATGAAGAATTGATAGAATTCCCCTAAGTTAAATTCTTGATCTGCTCAAAGCATGAGCAGATAAAAAGTGTTGTTTAGTATCAAACACTTTTGTTTGATACTAAACAACACCTTTCATTCAATTACGCTAAAAAAGCAAAGACCTCGGAAGTTTAACCAACTATCCTGGCTAAAACTTCCGAGGTCTCTCTTGACAAAAAACCAACACTCAAACCCTGAACGATGAATTTTGAATGATTGAATGTTGAATTTTGAATGGAAGTTTTTTTTAAGCTGAACTCTAAACCCTGAACTCCGAACCCTCTTAAGGCCTTACCACCACCTTCTTCACTCCTATTCCATTCGAGGTTTTAAGTTCTATGATATAGGTTGAGCTGCCTAGGCCACGTAGGTCGATATCCTTGAGATAGGGGCCAAGAGCAGCCGTATAGGTCGTTTGGTAGACCCGACGACCCAGGAGGTCCACGATGCGGAGAGAGACTTCGCTGTCCGTATCGAGTTCTGTTTCCAGGGTAAATAGGCCATCATTGGGGTTGGGAAAAAGGCGGAAGTCTACGACACCGGGTTCTGATTCTTTTTGGCAGGCACCTTCGATCATGACTTCATCGATGAAGAGATTATTTCCATCCCCATTATAGGTTTCAAACATGATGCGGACATTGGTAAAGTCGTCAAAATCACTCAAATCAATGTCTAGGCACTCCAGGCCTACATTGCCTGCATAACACCAATCGTCGTTTCGGGTAGGGACAAATTCAGTTGCCAATTCTGCATTTGTCGCTAAGGTGCCGAGCCCATTTTCAGCAGCAGCAAATAGGCGGTGTGGATAGGTCTGCCCGCCATCCGTTGACAGGGATACGATCAGGGAATCCCTGCGGTCATTTGAAAACTGGCGATAGGCATGTTGAAAGCGAAGTCGTACCTGATACTTTCCTCTAAAATTCAGGATCGGCGAAATCAGGCGGTCCCTTTCCCCTACGGCCCCATAGCCATACATCGGCATATACATAGCACGTAGGCCATTTCTAGAACCTGCAATCTGATTATTGATCTCCCATCCAGCCTGGCCATCGGGATTCTCGACCGTCCAGTCGCCTACTCCGTCTTCAAAGTCTTCTGCAAAGAAAGTACTGGGTACAATACTCTTCCGCACTGTCACCACGCCTTCTTTGAGCAAGGTATCAGAACCATAGGGATTGTGGGTAATAAGCGTCGCATCGTACTGACCGATGACAGGATAGGTGACCACAGGATGACGCGCATTGGAGGTCGCCGGTGTACCACCGGGAAAGTGCCATTCCCAGGTCTCTGGGCGATTTTCTGAATCATCTTGATAATGGACTACCAGGCCGGGACACCCTTCAATCACGTCTACTTCAAAAAGGGAGGTCGGCGGGTCAGTGACAGGGGTACAAGCATCGGACTGCAGGAGTTCCTTGCGCCGCTTGGAATTGTCCATGATGACGCGCATGCGCGTCTTTTGATCTTTCGTGAAGATATTCATGCAGCGATCATCGGTGTAGTCCATATAGTTTTGGAACATGCTGAGTTCGCCACAAGACTCTGGCGCATTCGGGCAGCCGTAGTGCGCGGCGTCTGCCGCAGGCGTATCATCACAATAGTCATCTGAGCCACAAGGGCCATCTCCCCAGATATGGCGGAGCCCCAACCAATGCCCTACTTCATGGGTCGTAGAACGCCCTTCATTATAGGGGGGTGACAGCTCCGTCGTCCGCCCGAAGGAGCGGTTATTGATTACGACGCCGTCATTGGTGTCGTCGACACCAAAGTTATTGAAACCCGGTAGCCCGGAAGGGTCTGGATAGGTCGCAAAGCCGAGCACATTGGTCTGAAGCTCACAGACCCAGATATTCATGTATTTGTACGGGTCCCAGATGGTGGGGGCCTTGATCACCTGTTCGACATAGCCTTGGGTAAAGGGAGGATCGTCAAAGCTCATACTGGAGCGGTCTATGCGGTCAATACCTGCTTCCATCATGCCGACGCCATTGGGGTCTTTATCCGCTAAGCAGAACTCAATCTCTATATCAGCGCCATCTTCATGGGCATTAAATCCAGGCGTGCCCTGCATACGGCGGAAGTCCTCGTTGAGGACTTCGATCTGGGAAGCGACCCGCTCGGCAGAGAGATTGCTCTCTGTTCCAATGGCTTCGCCATTGTGGATGATGTGCACCACTACAGGAATCGTGATCACAGAGCGCGTAGCGTTAGCGGGATTACGCTCATATTCGACGATGCGCGTCTGAAGCCAAGCTTCGTATTCCTCCATGCTAAGCATGCCAGGGTCGGCGGTCATCAGGCGGTCCTGACGGATCTGCGTCATGCAGCGGATGAGGTCACCGCCAAAGGGTTCTGTATCTTGAGCATATGCTTTAGACAAGAAAATACAAGGAAGGATGAGGAGAAGGGCAATAAATTTATTCATGAAATGGCTTTTGAATACAATGGATTAGCTGCTAATTTACACCAAGACAACCGAAAATACCGTCTCCCTTGCTACAAATATGATGAAGTAAAAATAATAAACAAGGAACAAGGCGTGTCCTGAGCTTGACGAAGGGAATAAAAAAGGAGGGATAGCATCTATCCACTTTTCACTTTGTACTTCCTTGTTCCCTTCGACTAGGCTCAGGGCATGCATTATTTTTACTTTACCCAAACAGGAAGAGATTTTTTCGACAAAAAGCATTGAGCCAATATTTTGAATAAAAAGCTAGTCCTTTCTGCCAATTTTTTGTCCAATAGCCATGCTAGGCGCCTCCGTAGACTTGGGCGATTGGTCGTTGGGGCCATGGTCCTATTTTTATTTATCGACTTTATTTCTCCCCTTCCTCCCGCCAAAACGTATTCTCAAACCATCTACGCCGCTGACAGCACCTTGCTTTGCGCTTACCTCACAGAAGATGACAAATGGAGACTTCATGCCTCCCTCGAACACCTAAGTCCGGAACTGGTCAAAGCCATTATCCAGAAAGAAGACCGCTATTTCTACTATCACCCAGGCGTCAATCCTTTGGCAGTCGCCCGGGCGATCGTTTCCAATCTCACCGCAGGCAAGCGGGTCTCGGGTGCTTCAACCATAACGATGCAGCTAGCCCGTATGGCTGCCCCTGCGAGTAGAACCTATCTACACAAGGTCAGGGAGATGTTTCGCGCCTTTCAGTATGAGTGGCATTATACAAAAGATGAAATCCTCGAAATGTACCTCAGCTATCTGCCATATGGAGGCAATGTGGAAGGCGTGCATTCTGCAGCCTATATCTACTTCAATCGACCACCTGAGCAACTCAGCCTCTCCCAGGCTATCCTCCTGGCGGTCATCCCCAACCGCCCCAACTCCCTCCGGCTAGACCGTAAGGTCCTAGCAGCTAGGGCAGCGCGCGATAAGTGGATTCGTCGGTTTACGGAGCAAGCGGTTTTTGAAAAACAACTGCTAGCTGCGGCCCTGCACGAGCCCATCCCTTCGGAACGATTAAGCCTTTGGCCCAAGACGCCCCACCTCTGCCAATACCTGCAACAGCAGCAGCCTCAGCAAGAAATTATTCACTCTACGATCCAACCCGCTGTCCAGCAAAAGGCCCAAAACCTCCTCGCCCAGCATATCAAGCGGTTTCGCCACCTTGACATCAGTAACGGAGCCGTCCTCGTCATCGACAACCAAAATCACAGTGTGGCAGGCTATTGTGGATCGGCAGATTTCTATGATTCGGGGGCACAAGGGCAGGTGGATGGCGTGCGCGCCGTGCGATCTCCAGGTTCTACCTTGAAGCCTGGCGTCTATGCGATGGGCTTTGATCAGGGTTTGATCACGCCGAGCATGAAGCTCCTTGACGTCCCCACCAACTACCAAGGCTTCACCCCTGAAAACTATGACCGCTTGTTTCGCGGGGAAGTCACTGTAACGACAGCTTTGTCGTATTCCCTCAACTTGCCAGTCGTGCGGCTATTGGCAGAGATCGGGCTGGATCCGTACCTGGATCTGGCCACGACGGCGGGGTTTCGGACCATTGCGCGACAGCGCGAGGGGTTGGGCCTATCTGTGATTCTGGGTGGCTGTGGGGTCACGCTGAAGGAGTTGACGCACTTTTACACCGTATTTAGTCACGGGGGGCAGCAATATCCCCTTCGCTGGACCCGCGAAGCACCACTTCAGGAAGAAGGGGTTTCCCTTTTTTCCGAAGAAGCCACCTTCTTGATTGCCAATATCCTCTCTGGACTTGAGCGGCCTGACATCCCACAACGCTATCTGGCAGATTCAAAACTGCCGAAGGTGGCTTGGAAGACAGGCACGTCTTATGGGCGGCGAGACGCCTGGTCTATCGGTTTTTCGCCGCGCTATACGATTGGGGTATGGGTGGGTAATTTTTCGGGCAAAGGCGTGCCTGAGCTGACAGGAAGTGACATGGCGGTTCCGTTGTTGCTGGATATATTCACGGCATTGGAATATGGAAATGGGAGCAAATGGTTTGGCAAGCCGCCAGGCTTGCAGAGCAGAGAAGTATGTCCTGAAAGCGGCCTGCTGCCAGGGCCACACTGCACTCATCTGCGAAAAGATGTCTACCTCACAGGGGTCTCCCCCCTCAATTCCTGCAACCGCCACCAAGAACTCTTGGTGGATTCATCAGAAAGTATTCAATATTGCCCCCATTGCTTACCCCAAATTGGCTTTAAAAAGGCCATTTACCCCAACCCCCCTCCAGAACTGATGCTTTGGATGGCCAATCAGGACAATACATCTCCTTCCGCACCGCCACACAATCCCGCTTGTGAAGCCCATTTTTCAAGCGTGGGGCCCAAAATCACTTCTCCCTCTGAAGATTTTGAATACCTTATCGAGCGGGGAAATGAACAGGAGGTTTTGCTCCAGGCGGCGACGCCCTCAGACGTGAGCAAGCTATACTGGTATGTGAATGGGAGCTTCTTGAAAGCTGTTGCGCCCAAGGAAAAAGTCTTTTTCCTTCCGCCGAAAGGCAACCTTGAGGTCGTCTGTATGGACGATAAGGGGCGAAAAAGTCAGGTGGTGGTGAAGGTGAGTTATTTTTGACAGGAATTAACTATTCACCTAAAGAAATCTTATCTTGTAGTAAAAAAGAAAATGGAAGCGAAAAAGTTGAGCAGGTTAACCGTTGAAGAGTATCTCAGCATTGAAGAAGCTGATCAGAAAAAATATGAATACCATGATGGGCATATCTATGCAATGGCAGGGGGAACACTTAACCATGGCTTGATCTGTGGAAATATCCATGGTGAATTAAGAAATGGGTTAAGAGGGATGAAAGATAACTGTAGGGCAATGACTAGTGAGATAAAGGTCCATGTGCAATCAGAAAATAGTTTTGTCTATCCTGATGCGATGGTTATTTGTGGAGATATTCTCACATCAGAACAAAATAAAAATGCAGTAATTAATCCCCTAATTGTAGTTGAGGTTTTGTCAAAATCTACTTCCAGCTATGATAGAGGAGACAAATTTTATTTATACAGGCAAATAGAGAGTTTACAAGAATATATCTTGATTGAGCAGGAAAAGGCATTAGTTGAAATCTACCGGAGAGAATCAGGGCTTTGGAAAATAACAAGGATAAAAGGGCTTGAAAATAGCATTACCCTACCTTCAATAGACCTTCAAATATCCATGGGTGCTATTTATCAAGACGTAAACTTCCCCTAATCTGACGGCAAAAACGCCCATAATTCAGGCCTCCCGATATGATAATGGCTAGCGCGTGAAAACAGCCCTAGCCCTGCCCAAGAAAGGTAAAGGACCGTATGCGCGGCATTCCATGCGCCGATGCGCCTGCGATTGAGGAAAAGGGATTGCAAGCGATTTTCAACAGAGGGGATAGGGTAAAATAAAAATTCTAGCAGCTTGGGGCGGCAAGGCTCATCTGTCAATAATTTGTCAGTTGCTGATATGGCGCGCTGCATTTTGAATTCACATAGGCCCTGTGCATTGGCCCAGGTATCCACCTCCGAAGTGCCTCGGCGTGATACTTCTTGCAGCAGGCCAGTCATGCCCAAGAAATTGAACATGCTGAAGATCAGAAAGGTCTCGACGAGTCCTCCCAGGGTCGCAGGCCCTGATGGGCTGAGGTAAATCGCCAGCCCAAAACTCATCATATTCCACCCAAAGGCAAATAGCAACCCACGCTGGCGACAGCCTGAAGTAATGCTGGCGAGCCTTCGTGCCTTGAGGATAGTCATCAAGTCGGGAGACAGTTCTTCATGCCAATGTTGTGGGATGATGATCTTTTCCTTTCCCCCAAATCCGCTGATCCCTCCAGTAAAGGCTCTATCGTCACTTTTCAGGTAGAGGAAGTTGATGTCGCGATGGTCATCGGTGGGCAGTTTGGACCTGCGGGCGATGGGTAGTGGAGCGAGTATCTGCGCTAGAAAAAGCTGCATGCCGATCATCAGGAGCATGGTGAGGGCAAAAAATGAAGCCCCTGCCCAAGTACCCCCTATTTGAAATGCCATCAATAACAGGTACCCACTGATCAGGAAAAAAGCAGCATGCATCAGCATCCCTCGGCACCATTTGCTGAGCCAAAACATGAAGCTAGGCGTAGCTTTCTTATAGACTGTAGGCAGGATATATCCGCCCATCAAGTCAAAGGGAAAACTCACCGCCACATATCCAAGGATAAAGGTCCCCAGTCCCCACATCGGGTGACAATGCGCAAAACGTACTTGTAGATGATCCCCCAAGCCCAGGAAAATGCTGCCTAGGATCACAATTGCCAATGTACCTACATTGGCAATGCCTAAGATCAATCGCGCACGGGAATAGCTCATCTCTTGGAAGAATAATTTTACTCTAATAAATCATATTCAGGCTAAATTGTTTCGTTAGTCATTTGGAAGGGGGCTTATCTTTTATCCTTTTCATTCACCAAAAAGAACTGTTATTTAGCCAAATGAGCAAAAAGTACGGAATCATTTTGTTTGTGGCCTTGATGGCAGGCATATCGCTTCAGGCCCAGCGCAGCACGCATATAGGCTTGAGCGTAGGTGCTGCAACCTTGTCAGGAGCCAATGGATTCATCTTTGATGTACCCACTGATATCCCGCACCGGGAGTATGATTTATCTGGGGGGCTTTCGCTGTATGTGCCCTTGGACAATGACCTGCATGTGATTTTGGGGGCACATGGGCATTACGAAAAGTCACACTTTCATGCAGATGTGTTACCGGGTTCCTTAAGCTTGCCTACCGGGTATTTTGAATTTACGTATATGCAGTTTCCCATTACGTTGAATCACATGGGGCTCCCTTTGGGTGGGAGTGATTGGGTGCTCAAAGAGTTTTTTGGATTTGCATTCAATTATGCCATTTCCAGGGGACCCAAAGTCTCCACCTTGGCTGGTGTTCCTTTTTCCTATGAGACGGAAGTCGCTCAAAAATGGGAACTCGCGCCAGAGTTCATGATGGGCATAGGCGTAGCGAGTCGCCCCAGAGGCTTTGGGTCTATTCACCTACACCTCAGTTTGCATATTGACGTCAATAAGTCCCGGTTTTACCATGCACGGATCATCCCAGAAGATGGTGCACCCGCTATTATTGCCACGTCAGAAGTACAAGGCATCAAGGGAATGATCAATCTGGTATACTTTCCCAGGATACACATCAAGAAGAAGCAGTGTTATCGGAATTAAGAGGAAGGAATTTTGAATTTTGAATGATGAATTTTGAATAAAGAATTATGAAACTTGTTCATACTTCTGACTTCATCATTTTTCCCTAATTCCTCCCTACGGCATTCAAATCTTCAAAAGCCTGTACCAGGCGTTTTACAAAGGATTTTTCGCCTTCACGCAGCCACTTGCGGGGGTCGTAGTATTTTTTGTTAGGGACGTCATCACCGTCTGGATTGCCAATCTGGCTTTGCAGGTAACCGTGGTTTTGGGCAGCGTATTGGCGGACGCCATCCCAGAAGGCCCACTGCATATCGGTATCGATATTCATCTTGACGGCACCGTACTCGATCGCTTCGCGAATCTGGTGCTGAGGTGAACCTGAGCCGCCGTGGAAGACGAAATTGATGGGATTGGGACCTGTACCAAATTTTTCTTGAATATGAACCTGCGAGTTCTTGAGGATTTCCGGCCGCAATTCTACATTACCAGGGCGATATACACCGTGTACATTGCCAAAGGCCGCTGCTACGGTGAATCGAGGACTCACTTCCTTCAATGCTACATAAGCGGCAGCCACTTCTTCCGGCTGGGTATACAGCCTGGAGCTATCGACATCTGTATTGTCAACCCCATCTTCTTCTCCGCCTGTCACCCCTAGTTCAATCTCTATGGTCATGCCGATCGCCTTCATTCGCTCCAGGTAGCGCGCAGAAATCTCGATATTTTCTTCAATCGGCTCTTCAGAAAGATCGAGCATGTGTGAACTATACAGAGATTTTCCGTGTTGTTCAAAATAACGCTCGCCTGCGTCCATCATGCCATCTACCCAAGGGAGTAGTTTTTTGGCGGCATGATCGGTATGCAAAATGACAGGAACGCCATAGGCTTCCGCCATCAAATGCACATGCTGTGCACCAGAAACGGCCCCTGCGATGGCAGCTTGTTGGCCGTCATTGCTGAGCCCTTTGCCAGCAAAGAAAGCGGCACCGCCATTCGAGAATTGAATGATGACGGGCGAGTTCAAATCGCGCGCTGTCTCAAGGACTGCATTGACGGAATCCGTTCCGATTACGTTAACAGCGGGAAGGGCAAAGTCGTTTTCGTTGGCGTAGTCCAAGAGGTGTGTGACTTCGTCACCTGTCAGGACGCCTGGTTTGAATTTTTTACTCATGAGAATGGATGAAGGAATTATTGATTGATAAATTGACAGATTATTGATTAAGAAATGGAGATAGTCTAGCAATAATGGCAAAATTAGTATTAAAACATCAATTAATAATCAATCTACTAATCAATTTATAATCTCTGATTTGTCTATCGCGGCACAAAAGTGCAAAAAAATGTGGTCTTCGTCACATGGCTAACAAACTTCTTCTTCCTTCTCCGCTAAGTTTGAGATATGATTATGATCAATCCGCTACGACATCTTCTCACAGATGAGGAATTTCAAGAGTTGAGCCGCTTAAACCTACTCAACAAGCGTGTCTTGCGCGACATCCAGATCAAGCGCGCTTTCCGAGAATTACGCAAGAAGGGCCTTAGCCGTGACCATGCCTTCGAACAACTGGCTGAAAGCTTTCCGGATCTTCAGTTTCATACGCTGCGGAAGATCGTGTATAGCGTGACGCTGCCGGAGGAGCTGTGAAGACAAAAAGATTTGCGAATATCGAACAAGGATTGATGATTGAAGAAAGGAAAAGGGTATCTTTACTTCAAAAATCCTTGCTCATCAATCGATATTCTGCAATCAATTCTTCCCTCTTCTTTTCTCCCGAAAAAACCGCTGCATCAGCTCCCTACATTCCTGCCCCATGATTCCTGTCGTGATCAGGGTCTTTCGATGCAGTAGTCCCCTGGACAATTGTGTGAATCCTGTTTTTGGCTCATGTGCACCGAAAATGACGCGATCGAGCTGTGCCCATTTCAGCGCACCTGCACACATACCGCACGGCTCTATGGTGACGTAAAGGGAACATCCCTGCAGGTACTTACTACCAAGGTAGGTACAGGCAGCCGTGATAGCGAGCATCTCCGCATGAGCCGTAGGGTCTTGCAGGCGCTCGACCTGATTATAGCCTTTGCCAATCACCTGATAGTCACTTACGACTACGGCACCTATGGGCACTTCTCCTTCTTCGAAAGCGCGTTCCGCCTGCATGAGTGCCTGGCGCATGAAATGGTCATCTGTTTGGATGGAAAGCATGGGGAAAGGCAAGTTTTAAAGGTTCAAGTGTTGGATATATTCGTCAAAAATCCTAGTTCATGCTTCATCATTCATACTTCCTCGTTTCTCTATCCTTGTCGCTTCCCTCAAACATCACCACCGCCAGCTTCGCAAAGGCGGGCAATCCTCGGCTGATAGTCGCTTCGACTACTTTGCCACTCTTGAAGCGGCCCCATCTGGCGACATCGTCATAGGTCCAGTTCTTGGCGGCCATCATCTTGCGGAAGCGAGCTGCCCAGTCCTTGCGGATCTTGTCCGCCATGACGGATTGGAAATACTTCCATTGCTTCTCAGGAATAGCCCCTGATTCGAAGTGGATCAGCCGCACATATTCCAATGTCACTTCTAGTTCGCTGAATTCTGGGTGATTTCTTTTTATCCAATCTCGTGTCTGATGGAGGGCAAAATCTGCAAATTGAATGGTGATTTCAGCTCGCTTTTCGGGAGGAAGGTTTTTATAAATCGCTACATGCCGTCTGGCAGCCTCCTCTGTGACATTCACTTTTTTACCCCAAAAGTCCATGTGTATTTAGGTTCAGTTTTGGTATCCAATAATTGAGATATGCTTCATCAATACTCTTATCTAATATTAGGAATTTTAAGTCTTCCATTTGTTTCTCGCTAGGGCTAATGTTATACCATTTTAGCTTTAATATAAACAGGTCTGCAATGGTGGATATGGAACATGCTACTCCTAGAAAAGTAACCTTCTTTCGCCGATTAAAGGCCATTTGGTTATATTCAGAGTGATCAATAGCCATAAAATCATATCTTATTCCTGTGTCATAATCCACAATATTAAACACAATCCCCATCTTCACATCAATAATCAGTCAATCAATAATTCTCTACTCCTTCAATACAATATCCCTTTTCCCCTGCCAAACCCCATCTGCATCCTTCACCAGCACCAATTCGGGGACATCACCGCCAGACCGGTGCAACACGCGATCCTTATCCCGCATCAGGGGATCCCCTTCAAAGACATAGGAGTCCATCCAGTCTTCTGCCCGATCTGGGCCTGCGATCGTGAGATGAATGTGGGCAGGCTCATTGTGGGAGGGATAAGGGGCGGGCTTGATGGTGCGAAAAGCGTAATGGCCGTTGGCATCTGTCCGCATCCAGCCGCGCAGATAACCGTGGCGACGGCCGTTTCCCGTCTCGTTGCCGCGTTTGGGGTAGATGCCTTCTTGGTTGGTGTGGTAGACGTAGAGGAGGATGCCTTGGGCTGGCGTGATACCATCGGGGAGGAAAACTCTTCCTTCAATATGGAGGGGTTCTCCTGGCTCATCCGCAGGTGGGATGGTGATGCAGCACGTCAGTTCTGCAGGCGCATCTTGTGCGCCACACCATTCGCAGGACGACTGTGGAGTTGACTGGGGCGGTGGTGCGCAGCTCAGTAGGATTAATAGGAAAAAGCCAATTAGGCTGTGATTCAGTTCAAATAATAGATTCATAAGAAAGCATTTTATGCGTGGAGACCTCGGAGGTAGGGAGTTCAAAAGTTTAAAAAGTTGGTTCAATTTTTAAGGAACTGCATTCGTTTAGTTGCCTGATTATCAGTTGATTGTTTTCTGGCCCATTGCACTAAATCGGTCATTTTTA
>JAUIKF010000055.1 GCA_030430575.1 Bacteroidia bacterium
CACCACGCTAAGTTAGTACGACTTTATGAGCTTTGCACCTAGCACGACTTAATGAGCCTCAACCTTAGCACGACTTAGTGAGCCTTTTGCCTAGCACGACTTAGTGAGCCTTGACAACCCTGAACCCCTAAACATAAAAAAACCTCACCCTGTTTAGGTGAGGCATAGTGCGGATGAGAGGACTCGAACCTCCACGGGATTATCTCCCACTAGAACCTGAATCTAGCGCGTCTACCAATTCCGCCACATCCGCTGAGAAGGCTGAAACGGGATTTTTGCGGCCTCAAAGATAGAAATATTTTTTTATTCGATACATTAATTCCCCAATTTTATACCTATGACTTTTCCCACTTTTTTCCGTCCAATCATTTGCTTGTGGTTTGGGTTGTGCCTGTTGTCAACGACGATTTTTGCGCAGAAAAATCTCGCCCTAGAGAATGTCAATAAATTTAAGCGGATTATTTACCAACCTGGGGAACCGATTCGTTTTCAGGTAGTGGGCGACAAGAAGAAGTATGAGGGGCGGATCGAATCTGTGAATGACTCTATGATGGTCATTGTGAAGTCTATCGTGATGGAGAATGAAGGAGATGCTTCTAACCGCGTCCACCGCGATTACATTCGCTTGCAGGACATACGAGCAGTATATAAACGGCCGCAGGGTTCGTATGGGGAGTTTTTCTATGGGATGATGGCAGGCGGTCTGACAGGGGCAGGATTGATGTTTGTGGTAATAGGGCCAATAGATGCAGGGATAGCTGGTGCGGATCCAATCAACACGAACTTTTTTATAGGCGCAGGCATGTTAATTACAGGCGTTATTATGGGCATATTCAAAAAGCGCAAGCACCGCGTAGGCCGCAAGTGGCTCGTCAAACCGATGAATCCGCTGTTGCTACCGCCAGAGGTGGACGAATGAACGGCTGATTGTTTGAGTGTCTGAGTGTGGGCCTTGGAAGTAAGTGCGGCTGGGGTGAACGGCGTAGCCCTCATGAATACCTTTAAAAACAGGCAGATCATGAATAACCGAGCGTGCGCGGCCTGCCCTGAGCTTGCCGAAGGGACGGATTGCAGCGTAGGCCTTGGTTGGCTCGCTTCGATTTTTTGGTTACTTTTTTCTAAAAAAAGTAACATAACAAAACCAACACAACATGAAAAAAAACGCCATTACCTTACTCGTAAGCCTGATTTTATCCATTCCCCTCACCGCTCAGAAAGCCCCCGACGACCCCTGCGTACGCGAGCTCATGGGGCACTATATCGACTATATCAATGACAACATCTACGCGATAGGCATCTATCACGAGCAGCTCGAACTGGCGAACCGCAAACTCAATGAATATTACGAGGCGAGTCCCTTGGAACGGCAGCGCATGGTGCTTTCCATCACCTTTCAGGAGATCCGTACGAATCGGCGGGCCTTTGAGGCCATGTTGCCCACGCAACGCTATGCTGTGATCAAAAGCAAGGAAGGGTGTATTCCTGAAAAATACCGTGCAGACCTGCAAAAGTACACGGATCAGATGAAGGATATCGTAGATGAGCTGGCGAAGATTCTGGGGAATTTGGAACAATATGCAGGACTGGCAAATTATCGACAGGAACCCAAACTCAAAACTGCTTATAAATGGCTCTCACGGGCCTACGTCCTCTACCACGACCTCTCTGTCATCAAAGATGCTATGTATTATGAGCTGAACAAGCTCTACCGCGAACAACAAAACATTGACCCAGAAAATCCCTATGCGCGCAGCACACGGGCACTCATGTCCATCATCGTACCAGCACGAGCGGTGCTCAAAGCGCTCAAGACCGACAATGCCCGCCAAGTCGCCAATAATGCCAACCGCCTCAAAATGGCGATTGATCGAGTTGAATTGCAGCAGGCCGCAAACCTCAAGGGCGCTAAAGTCATCAGTTCTGACCCAATGAGTCATCCAGATAGGCTATATGCCTATGTGGTCGGCGTAGCCAAAGACTTTTATGCAGCATCACAGGAATTTGGGGGAACTACCAGTTTTCCTACCGAATATGAGCAGTATGGCAAAGGGTACTATTTTTACAATAACCGCGTCCTTTCCCACTACAACCGCCTGGGTGACGGCATGATCTACCGTTACAATCGCATGGTGGCTGTGGCAGATGTCACTTTGTTGAAAATGGTCGAAGAACCCACCTGGTTTAAGGTCATTTCCCCGAAACCCCAACGTACAGATCCCGAACCGGAAGCCGTCGCTGAAGCTGATCCTGAACCCATTGATACAACGGAAATTGCCACAGCGGATGCGTCGCCAGACGAACCACCTGCCCCAGAAATCAAGCCTGAAGAGCCGCTCCCAACCCTGGAAGGCGCTGCGCCCAATAACCTCGTTTTCCTGCTGGATGTCTCCTCCTCGATGGAAGATCCTGATAAATTGCCTTTATTGAAGCAATCGTTTAAATACTTGCTGGGGCTGATGCGCCCTCAGGACCGCGTCGCCATCGTGACCTATTCGGGAAATGCGCGAGTGGTCCTGCCATCCACTTCTTCGTCTGAAAAAAATCGCATCATCCAAGCCATCGATGGACTGACCTCAGAAGGCAAGTCAGATGCATTAGAAGGCGTCATTTTGGCTTATCGGGTAGCGGGCAAAAACTTCATAGAAGAAGGGAATAACCGCATTATCCTCGCTTCAGATGGGTATTTCCGCATTCCCGATGCCTTGCCTCGATTGGTGAAAGACAAGACCAATCAAGACATTCTGATGTCCGTTTTCTTCTTCGGAGAAGAAGAGGCAAGGATTACGGATCGCCTTACCCGCCTAGCTGACCTGGGACAAGGCAATTTTAAACATATCCGCACGGACAATGCGACTCGATTGCTGATCGAGGAGGCGAAGGCGGTTCAGCAGAGAGGGGATTGAGGAAATTCAAATTCAAGCGCAAATTCAAGTTCAAGTACAAGTACAAGTACAAAAAAGAGCGCTTTTACTTGAGGTTGAGCTTGAATTTGAGTTTGAACTTTTCCTAACTCCTTACCCAGGAATCATGTCCTTATCCAATTGAATATTGATCTCCTCTCCTTCGGACTTGGCCATAACGGCGGTGAGCGTAAGGTCACCTGTCAGGTTGACGATGGTACGGCACATGTCGAGGATTCGGTCGAGTCCAAATATCAGGGCAATGCCCGTTTCTGGAACGCCTAAGGTGCTCAGGACAAGTGCGAGGGTAATCATCCCTGCCCCCGGCACACCTGCGGCACCGACGGAGGCCAGGGTGGCTGTGAGGATAATGGTCATTTGCGCAGAGAATGATAAGTCTATTCCAAATACCTGGGCGATAAAAATGGCGGCTATCGCTTGGTAGAGGGCCGTTCCGTCCATATTGATGGTAGCACCAAGGGGAAGAATGAAACTACTGACTTCTTTAGAAACGCCCAGATTTTTCTCCGAAACATTCATACTCAACGGCAAGGTCGCACTACTAGAACTCGTGCTAAATCCAAAGATGAGGGCCTCTTTGATGGCCTGCATAAAGAGCAGCGGATTCTTTTTCAGGTAGAAAATAATGAAGCTAAAGTGGGTAATCACTATGTGTAGGACTAACCCAATAAATACGATACTGGCGTATTTGATCAATAGCATCAAGACATCTAGCCCCAGGGTCGCCACGACATCGACCATCAAGGCAAATACGCCGTAGGGCGCTGCCTCCATGGCCAGGGTGACCATTTTGATGACGGCATCATTGAGGCCATCAAACATTTGTATTAACGGTGCTGCCTTCTCTGCTGGGATCAGGGTGATACAAATCCCTAAGAAAAGAGAGAAAAATATGACCCCTAGCATATCTCCTGTGGCAAGTGATTTAAAGGGATTTTCAGGGACCATATTCACGAAGAGCGCAAATATCTTATCGACTTCGCTCTGCTCCTTCATCTTTTTGGTATTCTCCTCATTGGCTTTAGCCTTCTCCGCTACTTTCCCTTGATACTGTTCAATAAGTGCTTCTGTCTTCTCTTGAGGGAGTCCTAGCCCTGGATTACCAATATTGGCAATGCCAATCCCCAGCAAGGCGGCCATTGCTGTGGTAAACATAAAAAAGCCAAAGGCTTTTAATCCCATTTTCCCTACTTTCTGAATATCCCCAAGGCTTGCCGCACCCAATACCAGACTTACCAGCACCAAGGGCACAACCAGCATTTTGACCAAGCGAATAAAAATTTCCCCAATAGGCTTAATAAAGTCAAGGTAAATTGCATCAGTTGAACCAAATTGGTTGACGAGGAAGCCGACAATAATGCCCGCCACCATGCCGATCAGGATTTTGGTATAGAGTTTCATAGGTAGAGATTGTGATTAGAAAAATGTACGATTTGGACGAATGTACAAAATTTTATGAGAAAGACCCCGTAGGTTTCTAAAACCTACGGGGTCTCTTATATGCACATGAATCTCGTGACAATCAGCTCAAATGTTTCGCTAACGCATTGTCATACAGCTCTTTATAATCTTGAACATCACCAATGTCTTCGCCATCTATAGCAAGCCAGTCGCCCGTAACAGTACCCAAGGTCAGGCAAGGCATCTTGTATTTATAGGCGATGGCAGCCACGTCATCGGACTGCTCTTCGGCGCAGGTGATCACGATCCGTCCGCCGCTTTCTCCATAGAGGAATGCGTCGATCCGCATTTCCAAGATGGTCTCTACATCACAGCCCAACCCTCTGGGGAAGCCACATTCCAATAAGGTGACTGCGAGTCCGCCTTCAGATACATCATGTGCAGACTTGATGCATTTGGCCTCGATCATTTCCAAAAGGCAGGTATGCAGCACCTTTTCTGCTGTTAGGTTGAGGTAAGGCGCAGGACTGTGCTTGACGTTGTGGTAATGATGTACATACTCCGATGAACCAATGTCTTCGACCAGTTCGCCTAATAAGAAGATGACGTCTCCTTCGTCCTTGAAGTCCATGGTCATACGTCCTTTGGTCGCTTCTTCAATGACGCCCACCATGCCGATGGTCGGTGTGGGGTAGACAGGTCCTGTTTCTGACTGATTATAGAAACTCACATTTCCGCCTGTCACTGGCGTCCCAAAGGCCTCACAGGCCGTCTTCATGCCTTTGATGGCTTGAGCAAATTGCCAGTAAACTTCTGGATTGTAAGGGTTGCCAAAGTTGAGGCAATTGGTGACGCCGAGGGGCGTACCGCCACTGCAGACGATGTTGCGAGCAGCTTCTGCGACGGCGAGGGCGCAGCCCTGCTCGGGATCGGCGTAGACGTAGCGCGAGTTGCAGTCAGTAGTCATGACCAAGGCTTGGTCTCTGCCTTTGATGCGGAGGATCGCCGCGTCAGACGGGGCATTGGTGGACATATTGGCCGTACCAACCATGGAGTCGTATTGCTCCGTCACCCAGTTTTTAGAAGCCACAGAAGGCAGTTGTAGCAAGGCCGAAATGACTTCGTCGTGGTCTTCTTCTTCTTCGATGTTTTTTATATCAAATTTTGCAATCTCTTTGAGATATTCGGGCTTCTTTTGCTCCCGCTCATAGACAGGTGCGCCGCCTCCCAGAACCAGTGGTTCTGCGGGGACTTCTGCGATCACTTCTCCTCCCCTGAAATAGCGCAGCATTCCACCTGCTGTCACCGTTCCGATCTCAGCGCAATTCAGGTCCCATTTATCAAAAATATCCAGTATTTCTTGTTCTCTTCCTTTTTTCACTACAATCAACATCCGCTCCTGAGACTCAGATAAGAGGATTTCCCAGGATTCCATGTTTTCCTGACGCGTTGGCACTTTATCCAAATCGATATCCATGCCTGCTTCGCCTTTAGCGGCCATCTCGGAGGTCGAGCAGGTGATACCCGCAGCGCCCATATCTTGAACACCGACCAAGGCACCCGTCGCGATGGCTTCTAGGGTAGCTTCGAGCAGGAGTTTTTCGGTAAAAGGGTCTCCTACCTGTACAGAAGGCAATTTTGCTTCAGCATCTTCGCCTATATCTTCAGAGGCAAAGGTGGCCCCGTGGATGCCATCCGTCCCAGTGGCGGAGCCTACAATAAAAATAGGATTACCATCGCCAGTCGCAATAGCGGAAGTCGTTTTCCCGACTTCTGCGATCCCCACACTCATGGCATTGACGAGCGGATTGGTATGATAACAAGGATCAAAATAAACTTCTCCTGCGACTGTCGGCACGCCGAAGGCATTGCCATAGTCACCGATGCCCTTCACGACGCCTTTCAATAGGTGCTGCGTTTTGGCGAGGCTTAGATCGCCAAAACGAAGGGAATTCAACGCAGCGACCGGTCGCGCGCCCATCGTAAATATGTCTCGATGGATTCCCCCTACTCCTGTAGCAGCCCCTTGATACGGTTCTATCGCCGAAGGGTGATTATGAGATTCTATTTTAAAAGCGACAGCCAATCCGTCACCCAGGTCCATCAAACCAGCATTCTCTTCGCCTGCGCCAGCCAGCACACGCGCACCTTCTTTGGGCAAGGTCTTGAGCTGGAGGATGGAGTTTTTATAGGAGCAGTGTTCGCTCCACATGACTGAGAAGATGCTCAGTTCAGTGAAATTAGGGGTACGTCCCAAAACCTCTTTGATCTTGTCAAATTCTTCGGCGGAGAGGCCAAGTGTTGCAGCAGTTTGGACGGTTATTTCGGGAGAATTCATGAAGGATTAAGGTCTGTCAGAATATTTATTCGGATTAATAGGTAATATCACATTTAGGTAAAAGGTACATCAATCGAGCTACATCAGAAGGGGTTATGCGATTATAGGCCACATCTAATCTCCGGAGTTTTCCTAACCCTCCCACCCAGGCAGGGATATCAACCAATCTATTTCGGCCAACATATAAGACTTCAAGATTGCTAAGAGAATTCAGCTCATTAGGCAAGTAGCGAAGCTTATTGCTGAAAAGGCTCAGGAATTGCAAGTTTTTTAATTTGCTAATGTCTCCAGAAATGGACGATAACTTATTCTCTCCCAAATTCAACACTTGTAGGTTAGTCATTTGGAATACCTCAGCAGGTATTTCCTTTAGCCCTTGACCAATTAAGGACAGTTTATACACTTTTTCAGGGGCCTTCATCGCTTCCGCCATACTGTAAAACGTAGGTTCTCGATCTAATTCCAAGGAGGATAAAGGGCCCGAGTTTTGGGCTGGGAGCAATGATACAATACTTGTGAGGAAGGTGAGGATGAGTATGGTTCTTTTCATATATGGAAATTGAATAAGGATAGATGAAAGTAAACGAATTCCTAATGGCCTGAGAATCATTAATCAATAATTTGTCAATCAATCATTCTAAAAAGGCGTGGCGCCCGCAAATATAGCAAATTAGGGCTTGTCCCCTGTAACATCCGTCCTTGAATTCTCTGAATTCATTTTTATGTTTGGGAAAAATTGCAATTGACCATTAACCATTAACCATTATTTCACCTTCTATCCCCTACGGCCGCCAGGCGGTCACGCCAGAAGACATCGAAGCTGTCACCCAGGTCCTCCAGTCAGACTACCTCACCCAAGGGCCACAGATCGCAGCTTTTGAAACGGCCTTTGCCGAATATATCGGCGTGCCCTACGCAGTCGCCGTCGCCAATGGCACCGCAGCCTTGCACCTCTGTGCGCTCAGCCTAGGCGTGAAGCCAGGCACCCGTGTTCTCTGCACACCGCTCACTTTCGCGGCTTCTTCAAATTGCGTGCTCTACGCAGGTGGCTCGGTAGACTTCGTCGATATCGATCCTGAAACAGGCCTGATGGACCTGAACCAGGTGGAAGACAAGCTGAAAAAAGAGCCATACCAAGGTATCATTCCCGTGGACTATACAGGCCACCCAGTAGACTTGGAAGTCTTGCGTGCGTTGGCAGATCGTCATGGATGTTGGATCATCGAAGATGCCTGTCATGCGCCAGGCGGCTACTTCACGGACAGTCAGGGCCGTCCCCAGCGCTGCGGCAACGGGCAGTTTGCTGATCTGGCGATCTTCTCTTTTCACCCAGTCAAGCATATCGCTGCAGCAGAGGGTGGAATGATTACCACAACTGATCCCGCTCACTACGAGCGTCTCAAAATGCTTCGCACCCATGGCATCACCAAAGCGCCTGAGCACCTCTCTCAACATCCTGGCGGATGGTATTACGAGATGCAAGCCCTTGGCTTCAACTATCGCCTCAGCGAGCTGCATGCCGCACTGGGCCTGTCCCAACTACAGCGGGCTGATGTGGGCCTGGCGCGCCGCAGGGCGCTGGCAGCGTCATATGATGCCGCCTTTGAAGGAACGGCCATAAAACGGCCCGCCAAGCCTGCAGATGGCGGCCATGCCTACCACCTCTATGTCGTGCGAGTCCCAGACCGAAAAGGCTTGTATGACTACCTGCGTGAACACAAAATTTATAGCCAAGTACATTATATCCCCGTTCACTACTTGCCTTATTACCAGGAACTTGGGGGATGGAAACCCAGAGATTTCCCTCACACAGAAGCTTTTTACGACCAATGTCTCAGTCTCCCCATGTATCCCTCTATGACTGAGGATCAACAAGCATTTGTTATCGAAAAGGTATTGGCCTTTGTGCAATAAAAAAGACCACCCCCGAAGGGGCGGCCCGGCACTCAGTTCCCTTACAACTGAGGATAGAAGGTGATAGAAAGTTTGGGGTTCAGAGTTTAGGGTTAAAGGCTTGAGGGAAGTTCAAAGTGTTAAGCGCTTGGAGTGATTCAAGGGATGGGTTGGGGGTTTTTGATATTAGGGGGATTGAGGGTTCAGAATAAAAGGGCTTTGAACCTAGAACCTAGAACCTAGAACCTAAAACTTAGAACTTAGAACTTAGAACATGATTGGGCTTGGGGGTTATTAATAATCGTTTGAACACTTGAACCTAGAACTTTCCTATAGCCCTGCTTTGCAGGTACGCTGTTGGCCATCCATGCACATACCGCTATTGGTAGTACCGACATTTGCAGCGGCAAAGGGACAGTTTGTGGTGCAAGAGCCAAGGACTTGGGTGATGTCACTCGCATTGCTGACAGCACCGCTGTCAAAGAAGAAGGGCTGTACGTTGGTGCCATTGACCAGGGCACCTTTGGCAGTCAGGCGAAGGCTTGAGGTAGACGCAGGCCACCAGGTCCGGCTGATATTAACTTCATGGCATACAGTCGCGATAAGGCTCTGTACAACTCGGCTGCGCCATACTTGAAGGCCGCCTTTGATGCGAAAAGTCTTACCATTACTTTTATACACTTGCGTGCAGAAAGCTGCTGAACGACTGGCTGATTCATCCACTGACAGGCGCTTTATGTCCGAGAAGGAAGCTTGGGTTTCAAGGGTTGAGAGGTCTGGTTTAGCGAGTTGGCTAATCATGGCTTCAGTGGCGTTGGGCAAAGAGATGACTTGGTCATAGGTGAATTTGTAGGCCGTATGGCCGATCTGTAAAATGCCGTCGGCATTGACGAGGCGGGCGAGCACAGGGTGGTCCACCTGTGTTCCAATAGAAATCTCGCCGTTATCGTCGCGTTTCATGGTCAACAAGTTTTCAAATCCTTGGATGGATTGCGTTTCACTGATGGTAGCTTGGGTTTCAAGGGTGATTTGATTAAAGGCTGTGGTCATGGAAGTAAATCCCGGCAGATTGTCTTCCCATGTCTTGAAGTCAAAGGTTTCGTCAGATAAGCGTTCAAAGGTCTTTTCAAAGCTCACATGGTCGTCGAAGGCCAATCGACCATGGGTCAGGGTGAAGCCGTCGTCTACGGTAGATAGTTCTGGAGCAGGGCTGGGGGTTGGCGGTTCGATCATTGGTTCACAAGCAATAGCTGTGAAGATCAGGGCGATTAAAAAGGGCATGAAGGTTCTCATGATTTCATTGATATTAGGGGTCTTGTTAATATTAGGGAGGCTAAAAAATGGCTGCAGCCTTGGGGCCCGTTCGGTCAAAAAAGAACTTTTCCGGAAATCAAAAATTGTTGCGAAATACAGCGTTAAATTTGATTCACCCCTATGAGACGGGAAGCGCATCAGCATCTCAACAATTTTTTTGTTTTTTTTCACATTTTTATTTTCAAAAAATCATAAATGTCTAATTATCAAAGCTTTACACTGATTTTTTTATTCAAAATATATCATCCTTTCATTCACCATTCCCCCCATTCAAAATTCCCTCATTCAAAATTCAACATTCATCCCCCTCCCCATGACAGAAGCACAACGCAAAGAAATACAGGCCAAAATCGAAGAGAAGATTGCTGAGACAAAGCACGACATCGAGCAACTCATAGAATTGACCAAGCCCATCCCCCCTGAAAACGCCATCGGGCGTATCAGTCGCATGGATGCCATCAATAACAGAAGCGTCAATGAAGCTGCCCTCCGAACTTCCAAGTCAAAACTCAGCAAGCTCGAGCGCAACCTCAGTCGCATCGACGATCACGAATTCGGAAACTGCACCCGCTGTGGCGCGGAGATTCAGCACGGGCGCCTGCTCATCATGCCTGAGAGCAGTTGGTGTATCAAATGCGCGCGAAGAGGGTGAGGGAAAGGATTGCAGAATATCGAACAAGGATTGATGATTGAAGAAGGAAAGAAGTTTTCAATTTCATCAATCCTTGTTCTGCAATCATTAATCATCAATCTTACAGCCTTCTCACTTTCCCCATCCCAATGACCAATCTTAGGTAAAAGCCTTGTGGCCCTACAGAAATATCTCGACCTGGTACAAACTTGCTGAGTTTCCAGGTCTCACTGATGTCAAAGTAGTAGCCTATACTAGCGCCTAGCTCCAGATCAAATTTGTCATTATTACGAACTGGGGGATAGTGTACCAGGTTGAGGGCTGCGTCGCCCATGACGCCTACGTCACTAAAGCGATTATACACAGAAAGACCGTATGGACTGGTCCGCAGGAGCGCTACTCCCCCTCCCAAGCCCACTGAAGGGTATATCAAAAGGGGTCCCCCTTCAGTCTCTGTTTGGTAAGCTACATAGCCAAGCTTGAGGTATGCATAATAATAATTAAGGATCGCGACTTTGAAAGAGGCCTGGCGAAGACCAGGGGCACTGTAGATAAAGGCATAGCCACTAGCCCCATAGACCCAGTTTTTATTCACACGGTCCATCCCAAATCCCAAGGTAAAGAGGGCGTTGGGAAAAGGGCTATAGCCAGAATCCTGTTCCAGGATGGTGTTGAGCTCTCCGATCTCATAGAAGGCGGCACCGCCTTCTATATGGCCCATCCACGCCTTATAGGCGTATTGTTGGGCTTGTACTGTGAAGGTACTGAGGAGAAGAATGAGGACAAATGATGGACAAAGAATGAGTTTGTTGAGCATAGGAGAAGAAAATGATTGAATGAGTGAATGATAGGATGAGAGAATGGGGAGAATGAGTATATGAGATAGTTGATTTGTGAAATCTAGAAGCCTAGCTACTTTTCTATATCAGTAGCGGACCTAGGGTCTCTTATAGGTGATAACCAACTGCGGCCGCTCGTTAGGGTCTTGATGTTCACGCGAGTAATAGTGCGTCCGATAGCCTGGCGAGTTCAAACGGAAGTTGAGTTCAGAAGGCCCCTTTGTGTACATGGAAGAGCGAACTTTTGCGAGCAATTGGGGGTCGGCGGTTTCTAGGTTTTTCACCGCTGGCGTATTATTGTACCAAGCGAACCAGGCTTTTATAGGATCTTCCCTTGTGGCTATTGGTTCAGGCTGGTTATCCCAATTAATCTTACTTTCTGCCCATTGCCTAGGTACCCATTGGATATATACATTTCCATCTCCCCCATAAGCGAACCCCTTATAGGCCGTCATGCGCAAGGCGCAGGCCTCTACCTGTGCACCATCAGGTAGCTCCCCAAGGTCGAACCGTACAAAGGTGTAATTATAGGCTTCGGGTGGTCCTCCATCTTCATCAGGAGTAGGGGGCTTAGGGCCTCCTTTTCCTTTATAAGGTTTCTTATTAGGAATAGTAGTAGTGCCTCGGGGAGATACGATGAGTTCATCCTTTTTCCCATAATTTCTTGACGCATACGTCCGATCGGTAGAAGCATCAGCTGTAGGATACAGGATCATGGTGTAGGTGCCATCCCCATTGTCGGATTCGTTGGGGAGCAATGTTTGTTGATTGGTGCTGGTAGGCTGTACGGCAGCTGCGCCCATAGCAGATTTTATTTCTGACTCGCTCAGCGGACGGCCCCATATTGTGATTTCATCAATATCTCCCTGATAAAAATCATCTTGACTCCTTGCCCAAAATCGGCCAATGTTGATGTCACCTTGACTGGAGCGCGTCTCCCCAATACTCCTACTCATGTCAAAAGTCTTATCCAGTTTTCCATTGAGGTAAATCCGCGCCGTACGGCCTTCTTTCACACAGGCGACATGTACCCATTTGTCTACTGGGATCGTGCTCTTTGATTCTACCGTTTCCCAAGTGCTCCCACTACTGTTCATGCCATAACGGATGCCTTGGTCGCCTTTTTGGGTGAATATTTGTATCCAAATGCCCAGGTTATCAGGAAGCTTGGCATAGCTGGACACATTGAGCAATTGTGCATCCCGAGAGGCCGTAGGGCGGATCCACATAGCGATCGTATGATCGGTATCTTTGGCGGCAGACTTACGCGTTCTTTTGGATTCCCGTGGGACAAAGACGTAGTCTGTTTTGCCGTCAAAATGATAGGCTTGATTGGGTTTACCGGTCCGGCCTTTAGTAGGGCTTACGCCATAAGGTTTGCCATTGAGCCCCTTGCCTGAGCGGTCATTGGCGTTTCCGTCAAAGGAATATTCAGCGATTATCTCTTGCTCCGCTAAGGGAGAATCGGCTTTCTCTAGCATTTGCCTTTTTATATCATCCCTACATAGCTTTAGTCCACGCTGTATCTCCTCAAATCGCTTGTTATAATCATAAGTAGTATAAACAGCCCTTATTTGTATTCCCTTTTCTACCAACTCCCAAGTTAAGTTAGGGTCATTTTCGATGGACTTAAAGAATTGTTGAATGGCTGGTGTTTTCTCTGAAAGGTTGGAATACCCTTCTACTGCAGCAAAAATTTCTTCTTTATCAGCCTTGCCGCCATTCCCCTCAACTGTTTCAAAGTATATAGCAGAACCTGTAAAAAATGGCTTTTCGGAATTGGGAAAGCGACTGGCAGCTTCAGCAGTCGTCCCTGGCGCAGCCTCCTTGTATTCTACAGTAACCCCGATAGTCAGTTCCTGTCCATTTTCGGTTTGCCCCGCATACGTATGAATACGCTGTAAGAGCGGACCAAAATCTCGATGCAAGTATGCTGTTCCATAAATTGAAGGGCCTACAAAGGTAAACTCTACCAATGGACAGTCCTTTGTCTTACAATTCTCGATCACCCAAATCTTATCTGCTACTGCTGTATCTGCCGGATTTACCTGCAAGACTTGCTGGTAAAAACGCAAAGCTTTCTCATATTCCCCTTTTGCAAACAATGCATCCGCCTCTTTTAAGACTGTATTTTGACGCTCTTCTGGATCGAGCAGTGCCAATTGTTGTTGCGCTTCGCTTTTGAGCTCTCTAATCTCTATACTGCTAGCATTATAGGCCAATGCACTGTCACAGGCCGTGATACAGAGGTCATATTGTGCCTGTTTAAAATATCCAAATGCCTGGTCAAAGAAGAAATTGAAATCATTCTTTTGCCCGGCACCGCGCAGTAATGTTTTAAGGTTAGGTTCACCAAACACGGCAAAATACGCGGTATCAAGCTGTTCGATCAGCCCAAGGTAGGTCTCTGCTTCTGCGGGTAATTCGAGGTAATAATTACTTAATCCCAAGCCATGCCAGGTATCAAGACTGAGTTGAATGAGCAAACTATCTTCTGTGTCTCCCAAGTCGACCACTGAAAATGCATCAATCGCTCCGTCATATTCCCCCTCATCATATGCTGCGACCCCTTCATTATAATTGATCAGGCCGAGGTGGTATTGTGCCAATGGGTATGCGCTATTTTGGGTAGTGGCGCGATAGGTAATGGCTGCGCTGAGGCTATCTGCGGCTCCTTGGAAGTCTCCAATAGTATAGGCATTAACCCCTCCATTGTGGTAAATCACCGCGCTATCCTGGCGCAAAATATTGCGAACGATAAAGCTGTTTTCAATCATCGGAAGGCTGACCACTTTGTCTACCGCCTTCTTCGTCAGGTTAAATCTTTGGTTAAAAAACATCCCCGCGCTCAGGGTACCAAATAGGAGCACTGCCAATATCGATCCCCAAAGTACCTCGACTGGGCGAATCCTTGCAAAGCGATTGTTGAGGTATTCACGGGCGGAATTGCCACGCAGTTGTTCACGGGGCTTGTCGAGTTGGCGCATCGTAGGCGTATCCACCAGTCCTTCTTCCATCAGGTGATGCATCTCTCGGGCGATCTCCTTATCTCCAGGCGTCAGCAAAAACTGTTGGGTCACCGAATGAATAGCCGCTTTATGTGCTGCATGAGAATCGGTATTCATATCTACCTGCCCCAGCAAGTCCAGCACCGTTTTTCGGGCCAATAGTTCCGTCTGCTCATCCAGGGTATCTAGCAATGCCAGTCGCAGGCGGGGAGGGAGAATCCCATTTTGCATCCAGGGGATTCGACTCAGGTGTAGGAGGTTAGGATAAGTGAGTAAAGGGTCTGTGGCTTGAATCAATGGACCATCCGCCTGATCCAAGGCATGTGCCATCGCCAAGGTCACTTCCCATGTGGGAATGGGATAGACCATCGTCGCAGCCAACCAGCGGAGGTGGCGTGGGCCAAGGTAGGTCTTTAGATCTTCGATTTGCTCAAAGTCATAATCCTTGAGGCTATTATTGGTCTGGGGAATGGCGCTTTTGAGGTAAGCTGTCCATTCTTCAAAATCCTTATCCTGCTCTCCTCTCAGCCGCTGGAGCATGGCCATCTGGCCGTCCATATCTACAGGCTGTACGGTGAAGAAACGGCTCAATAATCGCTCGCGGTAGCCCCAGTCTGCGACAGGGACATCGGTGAGTAAGGCCGCCTTGCCTTCCCATACCTGCAGCAAAGGCTGCACCCAGTCGTGAAGCCGCGCTTCAAATGGGTCAATGAAGCTGTGCCCGTCACTGAACACAATCAGGCGATGTTTGGGATAGCGCTGCCTCAGCGTTTCCAAAGACACACCGTCGGGATCATCGTCATTCCAGCAGGTCCTCGGATCGCTGTCATAGTGGTACTGCCTCAGCAGCACATCTTCCCCCAGCAGCTGCTGAAGGGTACGGTCATAGAGTTTTGTCAGGTGGCTTGCGGGCAAATGCTGCTCGATCAGGACCAGATATTCAGAGGCTTTAGAGGTGGTCGAATATTTCAAAAGAGGCATGCCCCCCCCGCGTAGCGTCGCACGGATAGACGCAGGCAGGTCCAGTCGCTGGCGTTCACTTTCCTCGCGCTGGCGCATGCCACGGGCCAGTTCGTAGAGTGCCAAATCCTTGCTCAGGTAGTGATCTTGAGAAGGAAGTGGAATTTTAAAAGGGCCCTCTTTGCCTGGGGTAAATTTTTGTTTTCTTTCCTCCGACAATTTCCGATAACTAAGCCACCTCAGCAGCAAGCCCACTATCAGACAGAGCATCGTGATCAGGCCGGCCAAGAAAAAGATGCCAAGGCCTGTCAGGTGATGTTCCACCTCCGAGCTATTGTCCAGGGACATTTCTTGCCGCGCCAAGGTGACTTCCTTGGCAGGAGTGGTCACATTGATCGTTTGGGTATACAGAGCGGTGTCCCCACACCCAAATTGCCCAGGGAGGTCACGGCTGACCCGAAGGCTAACCGTATAGCTTCCCGCTTTCTGAAATTGATGCACAGGATGTGCTTCCGCAGACTTGGTCCCATCTCCAAAAGTCCAATCATAGTGATTGTTGCCCGTAGCACCTGCCCTGACTTGACTGCCGAAGGTAATTTCATCTTGGGTAGTAGGGGCCGCAGGACTAGCCGCAAATACAACTTCCAACGCGTCTGGACATCGAACGACCAATTGGCGTGTCGCAACCAGTTGGCGTGCATCCGCCTTACCAAGCTCGCCTTGGCGTAGCTTGATGAGTGAGAGATAGTATATGCCGACTTCTTGGTACACATACTGAAACGAAGCGTCCTCAACCGAGGATAATGTATCCCTTTTCCCGTCTCCATAGTCCAAAATATAGACATAAGGGTTTTTCCGAAATCGTTCATCTTCTGAGCCTAGCCCTTCTTCGATATCTACGATGTCAAGGGTTTTCCTAACGTTAACCGTGTCAGGTATTTCTGGATTGATGGAAGATCCATAACTGCTTTCAAGCCGAAAGCTCGGCGGGGTGTCGTCAGCGCCTGCCAGTAGGTCAAAGGCGATCATGCCTCCGCCCAATAGCAAGGCTACCCCCACAACCACTGGCACCAGCCACTTTGGATAAGTAAATCGCTTGACCGCTTCTTCTACCACTACTACAGGCTCTTCCGCTTCTTGCAAACGATGCTGAATCGCGGGCAAAACATCTTTTTCATAATATTCATCAAATACCTCATAGAAAATCGCCTGATGCTCCTGATTCCGCGCCAGGATCGGCCCTAGCAATAACTTCAACTGCCCTGGATCGTGTAAACACGCCTCGCCATACACTCTCAACACTGTCTGCACCTCCAAATAGGCATCCACCCCAAAGGTAAATCCCTCTCGCTCCAAGCGCTGGAGGAGACCGGAAAGCGGAAGATTGGGGGGAGAGATCAAAGTAGTAAGTTCTAGGTTCTAAGTAGTAGGTTCTAAGTGGTAAATGCAGGTTCTATGTTCTAAGGATAATAAAAAGTTCTAAGTAGTAGGTTCTATGTTCTAAGTCGGTTCCAAGGATATAAGCTTAACATAGAACGTAAAACATAGAACCTAGAACTTTCTCTTATGCGCAAAAGGTCTTTTCCAACAACATCAAATCATCTTTATTCTTGGCGAGGACGGCGTAGCTAAAGCGGAGTTTTTCTTTCTGAGTGGTGCTCAGTTGGTTGAAGTTGAGATCGCCGTCGAGAAAGGCTTCTAATTCAAGCATGCGCAGCCAGCCGATAAGTTCGGCCGTGGCAGGACGCTTTTTCTTCACCACATCGCGTACGCGGATGAAATGGTCGATGAGTTCTTCATGGGCATAGTCGGAGCCTGCGCCCAGGTGATTTTGAACAATGTTCATGAGCTGCTTGCGATCGGGGAAGGTAATGTGATAAAATACACAGCGCCTCAGGAAGGCATCGGGCAGGTTTTTCTCGGAATTGCTCGTCATGATGACAATAGGGCGGAGGTTATCGGCCCCTTTTATTTGCACCCCCATTTCCTTGATTTCAAATGCCATGTTTTCGATTTCGTAGAGGATGTCGTTTGGAAAATCTGTCGGTGCTTTGTCGATCTCGTCAATCAGGACGACGGTGTGACGCGCTTTGCCCACGGCATCGTGCATGAGCGGACTTCCCTCAAATGCTCCTGGGTTGGTGAGGGCGATGGCCTTGCCTAATGCTTGTAGGTCTATATAATCGACCGTTTCCTGACGTTCGCCTCCCTTGAGGTTGGCGTCTCGGAAATGGCGCACCGCGTCATATTGGTAAAAGAGGTCCTGCGCCGTAGAGTTCGTTTTGGTATTAAAAATAAAAGGCTTGTATTCCCCTTCGTCATTGGCCAATTTGAAGTGGTGAGCAATCTTATAGGCGAGCTGTGTCTTGCCCGTCCCAGGCTCCCCTGTCAGGAAAAGGGGTTGGCCCAGCGTCATCGCTACTTTCACCGCACTCACGATGCCCTCGCTGAGGATATAGTTCTCAGGATTATTATAGGAGGCTTTTAGCTCTGCAATATCTGGGATGTTGAAATCAAATTGTTTCATTTTATATTTTTATCATTAAAATCCTCAATAATCGCTTCCAGCTTTTTCTCCACCCGACTCATCGCCATTTCGTCTTTGTCAGCAAAGTGCTTGGCGATAGCTGCCTGCTTCACATCGGGGTCCTTCGTGAGGCGATCAAACCATTTATTGATGTCGTTTCTGTAAACAGAAGGAAGTTCCGGGAGGGGCAACACCTCTTCAAACTTGGAGACAATCTTGATGATCTTTTGCTTAGAAGAACCCTTCAATAAACGCTTAAAAAACCCTTTAGGCTCCATGTCATCATCATAAACTACACTGACAAAAAAGATAAAGTCTGGCGCGTTCTCTGGGAGTTTTTTAGGGTCGCATAACTCCGTGACCGCCCAATGGATAAATTTTGGGGTAAAGGGTTTCCATTCCGAGCTATAGACCCGAAATTTCAGGGCGACACAGTCCATTTCTTTAGCGATCTTGGATTTCGCCAAGGTCGCTATGGTCAGTTCATCTGCCCGAAAGCGGTTCGGATTCATCTCTAGGGCTTGGAACATAGCCGTCTGTAAATTGATCTGCGCTTCTTCCATGACATGGGCCTCTTCGAGCTTCACATCTTTGTAGAAGATACGGTTATAAGCGGTGCTGATATGCTCCAGCGAAAAGCGCTGAAAAAGCCCCTGAGGAGACTGCTCCTCCTCTCCATGAATCAGGTAAAACTGAAATTTCTTATTGCCTCGCGATTTGAGGAAATTCGTTTTGAAACGAGAATTCTGTTCAGAGCGGTTGCACGTGTATTTGTCCAACAGGCTAAAGCTAGACTTGGTCGTCCGCTCTTGTGGCAAGCGCCATGATAGCACATCATCGACTCCTGGCCGAAGGTAAAGGCCCCAGGGAAGCTCTTGGTCCTTTTTTTCGGATGGCACATGAAATTTCAAGCCTCGAAAAGCCGTAGGCTTTTCTACTTGAAAATCGTATTTGAATTCGATAAAGATGCGCGCCTGATCCCAGGACTCACCGATGGTAGATCCTGCGGCAAGGTTCTCATAGAACTTGCCTGCAAGGTCCTTGGCCATGCTGTCGTTGATCGGCTTGGAAGTTGCGATCACCGCTTTCACCCCTGCCTCCAGCAGCAGTTCCACCTGCGGATGGGTGGAACACCCATTCAAAAAGACCAGTTGCAAAGCGGAGAGCTTGCCTAGGAGTTCCGCCAAGCCTTTGGCGGTGGCAGGGATGGTATTGCCGTCCCGTTTGTTGAGGAAAAGGGCACCGCCGTCGGCGTGGCCGCCATAGTGGAACAGGACGATGTCCTTGCGTCGATTCCAGACCTCTACGGTCTCAAACACACTCTCAGCCGTCGCATTTTCCACTTTGTCTATGGCACACAGGTCATTCACTTCATAGGGCTTCAGCAAGCCCGAAACCAATTCTGCTTCGTCGATGAGCATAGGCAGGTAGCCCCCGCTGTCCGGGCGGGGATTGGCAAAGGTGAGTAAGATGACGGGTTTGTGTACTGACAAAGAGTTTATGAAATAATTTTGAATGATTGGATGCCTAATTTTGAATAAAGAACTAAAAATTAGGCATTAAAAAATCCAAATGGTTCCTTTAGTGTTAAGGGCTTCCTTTTCTAAAAAAAGTTGTAACGTTATTCCATTAGCAAGTTATCCAGAATACCAGTCTCTCGCAATATTGGGGAAAAGCTTTTGGTTAAGTTTAGTGAATGTTACTATTGTCATACAGCTCTGCTGTCATTTCGACGAGTCATCGAGGAGAAATCCAACACGCCAGTCTAGCAGCCTATTCGAAGGGTATGGGACATTTAACCGGGACAAAAGCATGCCCTGAGCCACGTCGAAGGGGGCGTGTTGGATTTCTCTTCCCTCCGGTCGTCAAAATGACTTCTTTCCCTTAAATTCGCCGCATGAATGTGCGCAGAACCCTCGTCCACGTCAGTATGGTCCTCTTTGCCCTCGCCATCGGGCGTTTGGCGGCTTGGCAGATCAGTCTATGCTGCCTGATAGCGCTTTTGTTTAACCTATTTCTCCTCCCCAATCTCAGTCGAGGCGCATTAGAAACGAGGGAAGACAAACAACGCGGCTATTCCATTGGCATGTTGTTATATCCTTTTTCCCTGCTATTGCTTTCCTTTTTCTTTTGGTCAACCCCCGTGTATATAGCCATCGGCTGGGGAGCGATGGCATTTGGAGATGCGTCAGCGGCGATTTTTGGCAAAAAATGGGGCAAAAGGAAATGGCCATGGAATCCAAGCAAATCTATCTTGGGAAGCATGGCTTTTTGGGTCATTGGCAGTTTGTTGACCTTTGGGTTACTCTTATTATTACCCCAATCCATTCTCCTAACAATACCCCTCCCCACCTACTTCGTGGTAATAACATTTGCCTTGCTCATCGCCGCATTAATCGAAAGCCTACCAGGCCTCATCGATGACAACCTGAGTGTCCCCATTACAGCAGCATTTAGTGCTTTTTTCATCATGGAAGCCTTCTATTCGCCTACGCCTACCTTGCCTGAAAACTGGATTTATGGGATGGCCGCAACGACATTTCTGACCGTTGGGAGCATTTTTACTAAAAAAATCGACTTGATAGGTGCCTTTGCCGGGGGACTCATCTGTTGGTTGATGTTTTTAGGTGGCAACTGGTTAGGGGTAAGCCTGCTTTTTGCCTTTTTTGTACTGGGATCGGGCGTGACGTTAGTAGGGAGGAAGCAAAAAAAAGCGCAACAATTGGCGCATGAAGTGGATGGGAAACGCTCCCTTCGTCATGCCCTTGCCAATGGAGGTGTAGCAGCGACATGTGGCCTGCTGGCTTGGTATTTTCCCGAAAACCAACATCTTTTTCTCGTTATGATGGCTGCAAGTTTGGCTGCGGCTGCTTCCGACACCTTCTCTTCAGAGTTGGGAATGGTCTATGGGACGCGCCATTGGGACATCCTGTCTTTTCGCAAAGGCAGGCGGGGAAATGATGGCGTTATCAGCTTAGAAGGTAGCTTGGCAGGCGTATTGGGCGCAGGATTAATGGGAACAATTGTGGGAATAGCCATGCATGATTGGCAACTCACCCTACTCGTCACAGCAGCAGGGATTCTGGGCAATCTGGCAGATTCCATCATGGGCGCGACACTTCAGCGCCGCGACTTCATGACCAATGACACAGTCAATTTCGCCAATACCCTGGTGGCGGCTGTTTTAATTTATGTGATTAGATTAATTTTTTTTCTCTGAAAAAAAATTACCACAAAAACGGAATGATCGCCTTGCGCTCCTTCGGATAATCGGGAAACTTTTTGAGGTACCAACGATGATGGTCCAAGGCCCGCGGGATCAGGTTCACTGCCGTCCACAACGCAAATGACAAGGTGGGCAATGACCAGGTCATGACCGCAAAGCCCGCCCATTCGATGATCTCCCCCAAATGATTAGGACAAGAAATATAGCGAAAGAGGCCTTTCCTCGGGATTTTATAACCCGTTTCGCCAGGCTTTCGGAGGTTCAGCAAAATGGCATCCGACTGCCAGTTGATGAGCAGTCCCACAGCGAAAATCGCAAAGCCGATCATCATCCGAGGGTCCGCCAAATAACTCTCCCCATAATCGGCCATAAAACCCATATAATAGCCATTGAGGTACCCATTCATTCCGTTAAAGCAGATCGCCATGAGGACGATGGTTAGCGGCATCTTTTTGCCTTTGGTTCGGGTGCGCAGGGGGAAGACGAGGGTCCTGTTGGTATAATGTAGGAGCCAAAGGCCGAGGAAGAGCCAGGTGACGTAGGTCTTGGGGCCGTCGCCCACAAAAAATAGGATCGGGAAGATGAGCAAGGCGGGCAGCTCCATGATCACCCACCCCCAGCGATTGCTGACCAAGGGGCCCCACGTACTCTTGGTATGCCGTCCATAGGGTGCCGTGATCCGCAAGAGGATGGGAAAAAGGAGGATGGCCAGGCCGATCCAGCTATAGAGGAGGATGGTGTAGATCATGGATAATTGAATATTATGCCCAATATTAAAGAGATTTCCGAATATCGAACAAGGAATATCGATTGCTGAAGGAAACGCCGAATTTATTCTTTAATCCGTGTAAATCTGTGTAATCCGTGGTGAATGTTAGGGGCAAAATGAGCATTTCACTAAATGGGTCAATAAACCTTTTTACTTCAAGCATTCCTATGCTTCATTCCAATTTTCTTTTCCTTAACCCAATCATAATAATCCCGAATGGTTTCCTCTAATGGTCTTGGGTTAAACCACAATTCTCTTGTAGCTTTTTCGTGGGAAATATGGCGACAGCTATGTTGGAGGATATTGAGGGATTCAAGGGTGTACAGGGGTCTGGTCCCGGTCAGCCAGGCATAAGCCCAGGCAAAGGGCACGCCTATTTTGGCGAGCCAGATGGGCGTAACGAGGCGAGGCGCTCGTTGGCCTGAGACAGCTTGGGTGATTTCGGCGATTTGGGCAATGGATTTCCAGGCACCTCCCAGGAGGTATTTTTCACCTGTTCGCCCCTTTTCCATGGCAGCAATTGCAGCTTGAGCCACATCTCGCACATCCACCCAATCGAAGCCACCTTTCACGATCGCAGGCAATTTACCCCGAAACAAATCCCTCAACATCTCGCCCGTATACGATGTCCCAAAGTCGAACGGGCCCAAAATCGCCGTAGGGTTGAGGATCACGGCGTCCAGCCCATCCTCCACTGCTTGGAGGACTACCCGCTCCCCCGCTGCCTTAGAGCAGTCATAGGCATAGGCCATGTCCGAAACATAAGGACGCGACTCATCAAGGACCTGATCCTGAGGGCTTTGTTCATGGGCGTGTATAGAACTGACGTGAATCAATCGTCGGACCTTAGCCCGTTGACAGGCTTGAACGACCTGCTCCACACCCTCCACATTGGTGCGCCAGACGATGCCATTGGGATCTCCTTCGATAGAAATTTTGGCCGCTAGGTGAAAGACGATCTCGGCACCCTCCATCAGTTGATCGAGGCTATCGGTATTCCAAATATCTCCCTGAATGGCCGTTACCTTCAGGCCGTCAAGGCCTGTAAGCTTCGCACGATAGAGCACCTTGAGGGTATGCCCCCCAGCCAATAAAGCACGGCATAAAGCAGCGCCGACATGGCCTGTGGCACCTGTTATGGCAATCAGCATACAGAGTAAATCAAAATTAAAATGAAAGTAAAAATGAAAATATGAACTAAGGACTGGGGCTTTATGATCGAATAATAAGTGGCTTTCTATAGTTCTACCCGCTTCGAAAAACGGTCTTTCAGCCGCTGGTCATGGGTCACGATGACAAGGCTAGCACCCACGTGCGCCGCTTCTGTCTCCAACAGGTCGAGGACTGCCTTACAATTGCTGTCGTCAAGACTGGAGGTCGGCTCGTCGGCCAGGATCAGTGAAGGGCGATTGATGAGGGCGCGGGCGATGGCGACGCGTTGTTGTTCTCCGAGACTTAGTTGCTGCGTTTTTTGGCCAAATTTATGGGCAATGTTAAGGCGGTCGAGGACGGCTTTGACACGTTTGGGGTCTTGCTTGAGGCCCGCGAGGTATTGGGCGAGGCCCAGGTTATCGCCGACGGAGAGGGATTGGACGAAGTGGGATTTTTGGAAAATGATGCCAATCGTCTGTCCGCGAAAGCGGTCAAGCTTGGCGGTCGACATCTGGGCGATGTCTTGCCCCTCTATGGAGATGCGTCCGCTACTCGGCGAGAGCAAGCCTGCCAACAAATGCAACAGGGTCGTTTTTCCTTTGCCCGACTCCCCTATAATCAAGGTATGGGCCCCTGTAGGGCAGTCGATGTCTGGAAATGAAAAAGGCGTAGCGCCTGGATAAGCAAAAGAAAGCGATTGAGTTTGCAGCATAATGAAAAATCTGTTCGGATTGGCGGGCTAAATATAGCGCAATTCTTTCATTATATTTGGCTCCCAAATGGAAGATCGCCCCCCAAAAGCGCCCATGTCGCGCCAGCAGTTTCTCGAAAAGGCCTCAATTCTGGGCCTAGGCCTCACTGTGGCAGGCACCTCTGCTTGTACCTTATTTGACGATAAGGAAATGCTCGTCTGCGCCTTGGAGGACCTCAAAAGTCAAGATTACGTCATCGCTCGCTTTAACGGGAAAAAAATCCTCGTCACCTACCTCGACGACAAACTCACCATCTTCAGCCTGATCTGTCGCCACAAAAAATGCACGGTCGCCTACCACGCGGACGAAGCCCAATTTATCTGCCCTTGCCACGAAGGCACCTACGACAAATACGGCGAAGTCATCGACGGCCCGCCGCCAGGCCCCCTCTTCCGCTTCAAAGCGGAAGTGCGTGAAGGGAATGTTTGGGTGGTGAATGAGAAAGTAACATAGTGGGTTGGTATATATTCCGTATCTTCATTCTCAATTTTTCATTTTCCATTCTTAATTCTCTTCCCATGATCCCACGTATCGTCATCACCCTCCTCTTGGTAGCTGCCCTGATCTATATGGGCAAATATATTGTGAATATCTTCTATGATCCTCATCGCTGTCCGCGCTGCAATGGGCAAGGCTGGTGGCGCGGGACGCGCCCCGATGAGCGCGAGCGATGTGATCGCTGTGGCGGGACGGGGCGGGTGTGAGGGGATTGACGAATGTCGAATATCGAACAAGGATTGGAGAAGAGGGTTACTGCCAATCGTTAGCCATCCCTCTTGAGGGAGGGCGGCAAACGAAAGGGTGGGTTCAAAGAGCGAAGGCGAAGCCTTCCCCATGCATCATCCCCCACCTCCCACCTGTCTTTAAAGACATTACAACAACCAATAAATCATACTATCATGAAAAAAATGGCTTTTTTTTGCCTGTTGCTGGGCATGGCGATGACGGGGCTGCAGGCCCAGAAGATTCGGGGTGTGGACAAGAGTCCACTGGACTTTGCGGTCTTTCGGCCCGATGGACAGGGGACTACGCCCGTGGCACGGATCATCTATAGCCGCCCGGCGGTGAATGGGCGGACGATCTTTGGCGGGCTGGTGCCCTTTGGCAAGATTTGGCGGACAGGCGCCAACCAGAGTACGGAGCTGAATCTGCTTCGTGACATCACGATTGGGGGAGATACGCTGCGCGCGGGAAACTACACGATTTACACGATTCCTGGCGAAAAGGAGTGGACCATCATTATCAACTCGGCTTTGTACACTTGGGGCGCTTATGACTATGACGAGTCGAAGGATGTATTTCGCTTCCGAGTGCCGGCCAAGCAGACAGAGAAGCTGCATGAGCATTTTGGGATTGCCTTTGCGGGGGAAGATGGGAAGGGCAAGCTATTGCTGGCGTGGGCGCATACGGAGGTGTATGTGGATTTTGCGTATTAAGAGGGAAAGAGGTTTTTTCCTTCAAAAATCCTTGTTCGCCAATCCTTATTCCAAAATCGATTCTCCCAAGTGATTTCTCTTCAAAATACCTTTCCCAATAATCGGAATGGTGAAAAGATTTTAGTATACTCGAATCAGAATCCAATGGGCTAGACTTACATGATTACTTTTTAATTTTTCACCTTACCATTACCTAACAAAAAGTATTATGTTAAAAATGATGATCCAAGTCGACACGAATCAAGTAATTACAGCCGTATCAGGCGCTGCCCATTTAGGCTATGATGACGGAGAATTACTGGGTCAGCCAATCACCGTGATTATTCCTGCTCAGCATCATGCAGGGCACCATACGGGATTTAACCGACTCGTGACGACAGGCGTCAAGAAAATTTTGGGAACATGGCTCACGTTGCCTGCTATCAACAAAAGCGGCGCAGAGCAGATGGTCAACCTCGTGCTTACTGAGGAAAAAGGGCCAGACGGAAGCCATTCCATTATTGCGTACCTGAAGTAATATTGGCCCCTCTCACGTAGATTTAGCGGAAGGCACCCATACTCGGGGCCTTCCGTTTCTGATTATTACACCCCGATTGAAGATAAAATAAAATCAATGGTTATCTTTCTATCTCATGACCTGGCACGAAGCACTCAAAGAATATCAACTCTATCTCCAGATCGAACGCGGCATCGCCACGAGCACCCTGGAGGCTTATCTGCGTGATTTGGAGCGCTATGCCAGTCACATGGAAGCAGTCATGGAGAAAGGAGGGCCTGAAACGATCACCCGAGAGGACTTGCTGGAATTCTTGCAATACCTCGCCGAGGAATGCTTCCTCGGCAACCGCAGCCTGGCGCGCAATATCTCCGCCATTCGCTCCTTCCACAGCTTCCTGCTGGCGGATGAGTTTATGGAGCACGACCCCAGCGAGCTGCTAGAGTTGCCCAATTTTGCCAAAAAACTGCCAACTGTCTTGTCTGTGGCAGAGGTGGAATCCTTGATTGAGGCAGTAGACTTGGAACATCCCCAGGGCTTGCGCAATCGCGCGATGATAGAAGTCCTCTATGCGGGCGGTTTACGCGTATCGGAGTTGATCAACCTGGCCTTATCGCGCTTGTATTTGGAGGAAGGGTTTGTCAAAATTTTGGGCAAAGGGCGCAAGGAACGCTTGGTGCCCATCGGGCAGCCAGCGACGGAGGCGATTCGTCAGTATGTGCGAAAGGTGCGGATTAATCAGGCCGTAGCCGCTGGAAATGAAGATTTCCTTTTCCTCAATCGGCGAGGCAAGGGCCTCAGCCGTGTCATGGTTTTCCATATCGTAAAGGCCCTTGTCCAAAAGGCAGATATCCAGAAGAAGGTGAGTCCCCACACGTTCCGACATTCCTTTGCGACGCACCTGATAGAAGGCGGGGCAGACCTGCGGGCAGTCCAAGACATGCTGGGCCATGAGTCGATTACGACCACGGAGATTTACCTGCACATGGATCGGGAATACCTTCGGGAGGTGCATGCATTGTATCATCCGAGGAAGTAGGGTTGAATTTTGAATGGTGAATGAAGGAATTTTGAATGAGGGAAGGATATTTTCTGAAAAATTATTGCTTTACATTCAAAATTCACCCCTTCGATAGACTCAGGGCAAGCATTCAATCATTCAACATTATCACCATGCCTCAATTTACCCTCTTAATCGCTCATGCCCCTGCTGACGGAGAGCTTGCCCAGAAACTGGCAACTTACCTGAGTGAACAGCTTCCACTACGGGAGATTCACTGTATGTCTACAGGAGGTGGAGATGCGGGGAATCCGTTGATATTTCAAGCAAATATAGCTTTGCTCCTGTTGACGCCTCATTTTTTGGCGCAGGAAGTGGAAAACAGCGAGCTGCTAGACGAGCTGCTGTCGCGAACCATGGAAGACCACTTTCACCTCTTGCCGCTGATCGCAGAAGACTGTGAATGGGAGGATTCTCCTTATGCAGGCCTTCCCGTCCTGCCTTTCGAGCGAATCGCGCTTTTCAACGAAACCGCCTGGGGGGGAGTAGAAAAGGCTTTGGCGGCCCTAGCACAGCAGCTAGCAGCGCAGCTCGACTTGCAACAGCTTCAGCTGGCTGACCCCAAGGCCTATGCCCAGCGCAAAGCGGCACCTGTCGCGAAGCGAGGGGCCTTCACCCGCCACTTATTGCGCCTCTTCTGGCGCAACATGCCCAAGCGCCTGAAATGGGGCATTATATCAGGATTGGGGATTTTACTCCTCCTGCTTATCTACTTGATTTTTGGGTAAAAAAGCCTGACACCTCCATACAGGTTGTGGCGGGTATTTGGGGTAGGAAGCGTCCTGCTGATGGTATAGGCACAGCCAAAAAGTGCTCCCCCGCTTATTGCGAATCTCTTTTTTATGCTGGCACATATAGCAGGAAGAGGATTTCCACATGACTTTTATCATTTCTATAAACAACAAATCTCAGTCATTTCTCCCTGCATAACAAGTTACTTTTTGGCCAATACTTTAGACTGCATGAGAAACTGTGTCAATTGAACCATATAAGGAATATAAGAACATATAAAAAAAATGCCTTTTAAAACCTTAAATGCACTTAAATGTCTTATATGGTTCCAAAAATGATCGTGGGTCTAAACAGACAATCCATCAGGGCAAAGTTAGGGAATCAATAATCAGTCAATTTATCAATCAATCATCTTCATATGGGAGACTTTAGGGTGAGAAAAATCAATGATGCCCATGACAGGCGGGCCATGTATCAACAGGCGTTACATGACATCGAAGCATTTGAGTTTTTGCTAGCAAACAACCGATTCGAAACGGGGCCTCCCAAAATAGGGGCAGAACAGGAGTTGTGCATCGTCGATCTCCAATACAATCCGGCCCCATCTTCCCTGCAAATCCTTGACAAGGTTGACGACGAACATTACACCAACGAATTGGCGCTTTTTAACCTGGAAATCAACCTCGATCCCCTTCCGCTTTCTGGGGCGTGTTTTGAGGGAATGGAGACGGCGTTATTGGATTTATTGGAAAAAGGGCACCGTACAGCCGCTACGTGCGATACGCATATCTTGATGGCAGGCATCTTGCCTACTTTGGCCTATCGCCATTTGCAATTTGACTACATGACGCCCATTCAGCGTTACCAGACGCTGAGCAATACCCTTTCGGATATTCGCGGGACTGAATTTGACATTCACCTAGAAGGCGTAGACGAAATCATCATGTCTTTGGGTTCTGTGTTGTTTGAAGCGTGTAATACGAGCTTTCAACTTCACCTTCAGATCGCTCCCGACGACTTCGTAGATCAGCATAACTGGTCCCAGATGATTGCTGGCCCAGTGCTCTCAGCCTGTGTGAATTCGCCTATGCTGTTTGGTAATGAACTGTGGGCGGAAACGCGCATCGCGCTCTTTAAGCAGAGTCTCGATACGCGTAGTGCGCAGAAGTATATGCGGAAGAAGCTGCCCAGGGTGTATTTTGGCAGTGATTGGCTGCAGAATTCGGCTGCAGAGTTGTGGAAAAGCGATTTGATGCGCTTCCCATTACTGGTGACATCTGACGACTTTCAAGATGCCCAAGCGGTTGTGGAAAGCGGTGGCATCCCCGACCTGCGGGCCATCCGATTGCACAATGGCACCACCTATACCTGGAACAGGATGTGTTATGGGTTCTCAAAAACGAACCCTCACCTGCGCATAGAATGCCGCTACCTGCCCTCTGGGCCTACGGCCATTGACGAGATCGCCAACTTTGCCTTTTGGATCGGCGTGATGAACAGCAAGCCTCCACAAGGGCCCCAGTTCTGGAAGCAGGCAGATTTCAGGACTGCCAAAAATAATTTTGTGAATGCTGCCCGCACGGGCTTAAGTTCTGTTTTTCAATGGTTTGGCGAGAACCTGCCAGCTAAGCAGTTGATTTTGGAAAAACTGATGCCGATGGCCCATGAAGGGCTTGCTAGCCGTGGTGTTTCGTCAGCGGATATCGAAAAATATTTGTCCATTTTTGAGCAAAGGGTAAAGGCGGAAGTCACAGGCTCTGACTGGACTGTCAGGAACTTCAGGACCTTGGCACAGCGCTATAGCGGCCCTATCGCAGAGCAAGAGCTGGTCCGCCAAATGCTCATGTATCAAAAAGAAAATATTCCCCTCCACCAATGGGAAAATATCTCTTCACAAGCACATGCGATTGTTTGGCAGGATGCTGCTATCGCCCAGCGAATGAGCACCGATATTTTTTCGGTCAATGAAGAGGATAGCATAGAGCTAGTCGAAAGTGTCCTGAAATGGAATAATATCCACCACCTGCCTGTAGAAGATCATAATGGAGATCTCGTAGGCCTCATCACGGATGGCATGATCGACCGTATAGGCGAAGATGACTCTCCTTCATGCTGCTTTGCCAAGGACATCATGATTACAGACCTTGTCTCTATCCAAGCCCATGACTCGGTCGAGAAAGCACGACAAGTGATGGGGGAAAAGCAGCTCAGTGGATTGCCTGTCGTGTATAATCAGAAACTGGTGGGCATCATTACCCAACGGGACCTGAATAACTGAGAAAAATCACTTGCTTCATTGACCTTTTTTAGTCGTAGTGACCCAAATATTTGCTCCTTTTACCTACGAAAAACAGCAAATACATTTCAGTTAACACATACCATTATGATTAAAGAAGTTACCGGTGATATTCTCTTGACAGGTGCGCAAGCCCTTGCCCATGGCGTAGCTCCCAATGACCATTTTGACAGAGGCTTGGCGCTGAGCCTTCGGGAAAACTACCCGTCTATGGCCAAAGACTTTAGGCATTATTGCCATTTGCAGCATCCTTCTCCAGGCGAAGCCTGGACCTGGGGCGGCGTAGGCAATGTCAGGATTGTCAATCTGATGACCCAAGAGCCGGCTAAGCATGCCAGTGGCCATCCTGGTCCCGCAACCCTTCACAATGTGAACCTCGCCCTGAAGTCTTTGGCAAAAATTGCCAAGAAGGAGAAGTTCACGAGCATGGCCTTGCCAAGGCTCGCTACAGGCTATGGAGGCCTGGATTGGGAAGAAGTCAGGCCCTTGGTTTACAATCGTCTCGGCGACCTGAAGATTCCTATTTATATCTATACCCTGTACAAAAAAGATGTGAAGGCGGAAGAGTAGGGGGAGAATTTTGAGTTTTGAATGATGAATTTTGAATAAACTTTTGGAAGGCATTCATTTATAAATTATTGACACTTCCCACATGTGATCCCGAAATCTGAATGCAACCCTCTTTGAGTGACATCAGTCTAACAAGGAGGGCTTTTTGTATTCACCTTTAACATTCACCCACATGAAACCGCTATTTTTCCTCTTTTCAGGACTATTTCTATTGACGATCGCATCCTTTACCCACATAGATATTGACAAAAGAAAGTGCTTGATTTTGCATCAGGGGACCTTTCTCTATTCCGGCGCTGACGAAGTCCATAAAGTTGTCATCAAGGGAAAAAGCCATACAGAGTACCACAACGATGGGAAATACATGATCAAATCCAAACTCGAATGGCTCAGTCCATGTGAGTTCAATATGACGGTAAAAAAGGTCACTGTGCCCGATTTCCCTTTTGAAACCGGCGCAGTTATGAATGTCAAAGTGAACAGGGTTTCGGGGAATGAGATTTTCTACACGTCCACGATTGAGGCGAAAAGCTGGGAGGGGAAGATGATTAAGGTGAAATGAGGTGCGTGCTTTGTGGTAAATAACGGGAGGTTATGTACCTTTAAGTCAATATGCTAGTAAGCCAAAAAAATACCAATGGGTCCAAATCACTAACATTTGATACCTCGATAAAAAAAACGATTATTCGGCGCATTTTTTAACCCTATCAACTTGCAAAAACCCTACTTGTGACTGCGGTGCGGCCACCCTTGTTATTTCAACAAAAGAAATATCAGATAAGGAATCAACCATAGCCAGAATCCCAATAGATGTTCACAAAAAGATTTTAGAACCAAGTACACACAAAGACTTTTTCGTTAAGGAAGAAAAGGATCAATCCCTCCATGATTTGTTTTCAGAACAGATTACCGATGACGACTGGAAGCAATTACTACAACAGTATTTCGATATTAAATTTGCCCTAATTGATCAAGTCGACCCCAAAGAAATAGCGTTCACATTTGACCCCAGTTTCTACAGAGAGGTGGATTTAATGATCCCTTATGTGGAGATATTTCCCTGTTCAGCATTGGATCAAAAAATAGGCGACGAATCCTTAATTTTGGTAGATTATTATTGCAAAAATAAATTCTGCAATTGCAGCGAAGTCTATTTTGAAGTTTTCAAACCTGTCCCTAATGGAGAGATGGAAACAAGGAATATTGGAACGTTAATCTATGATTATAAAACGGGCAAAAAAACAATCATAAAGGGTGAAAAACGCGAAATGGAACGGGCATCAAATGCCGTTTCATCCAATTTTGGAAATATAGATTCCCTTTTGGCTAGAAGGCATCAGATTACCAAAAAGATATTCAGCAAGGCTAAAGCAAAATATGATAGAGATCAATATCAAAGGATGTTAAAACCTAAGATTTCAATCGGGAGAAACGCCCCCTGTCATTGTGGCAGTGGGAAAAAATTTAAACGCTGTTGTATGCGAAAGTAAGGCATGAGAACAATTGTGCTACGTATTCAAAACGTACTTTCTTCCCTTGAATGCTTCAACCGTGGAACTTTCCCACCCGCTCCCCAAAAGCCTCCACCATCTCATCCGAAATGTCTAAATGCGTCACCAGACGAATCGCATATTTTCCAAAAGGCACTGCGATAATCCCTTGCTCAGCGAATTGCTTCAACAATTCAGGCACTGGCTGATCTGGCTCAAAAATCACAATATTGGTTTCGACGGGTAATACCTTTTTCACCCACGCCTGCGCTTCCAGCGCAGAAGCCATCTGGCGTGCGCGCCTATGGTCATCCGCTAGGCGATCAACCTGATGCTCCAAGGCATAACTCCCTGCAGCAGCCAGAAACCCTGCCTGGCGCATGCCACCACCAAATACTTTGCGGACTCTGCGTGCTTCCTTGATATGTGCTTTGCTACCGATCAACACAGAACCCACAGGCGCGCCGAGTCCTTTGGACAGGCAGAGGGAAATAGTGTCGGTGAGCCTGCCAAAGTCAGTAGGCGACTGGCCTTTGGCGACAATGGCGTTGAAGAGACGGGCACCGTCGAGGTGGAGGTGTAAATCGTGACGGTCGCAGACGTCACGGATGGCTTCGATCTCCGATAAGTCATAGCAGCTGCCGCCGCCTTTATTCACCGTATTTTCGATACAGACGAGCGAAGTTCTTGGGAAATGAGGATCGTCAATGTTAATGTTTGCCTCAACTTCGGCGGCATTGATTCGTCCCAAATCACCTTCCAATAACCGTGCTGTCACCCCCGCATTGGCAGCGGCACCGCCACCTTCATACTGGTAGACATGGGCGTAGGTGTAACAGATCATCTGATCCTGAGGTCGCGTAGCCACGCGTATCGCGATTTGATTGCACATCGTGCCTGAGGGACAGAAGAGGGCCGCTTCCATGCCAAACATAGCAGCGGCCTTGGCTTCCAGGGCATTGACGCTAGGATCATCGCCAAAGACATCGTCTCCAACTTCCGCAGCCATCATGGCTTTTAGCATGCCTGGAGTTGGGCGGGTCAGGGTATCACTTCTAAGGTCTATAGTCATGAGTTATAGATTGAGGTTTGTGCGGCTGGGATGAACGGCGAAGCCCTCACGAAAGCCTTTAAAAATAGACAGATACTGAGTAAACGGGCGCGGGCGGATGGATTGAGGGGTTGGCCTTGGTTGGCCCGTTTCGATTTTTTGGTTACTTTTTTCTAAAAAAAGTAACAATACAATGGACAAAACAACTAATAATCTCTAAAACACCTCCGCAATCATACACCGCACACTCCCGCCGCCATACGTCTCTATGACGTCAAGCGGGACCACAAGCGGTTCCACAAAGGAAGACAGGGTAGTGATTTGTTCAGGAGAGAGGCTGTCATAAGCGCGTTTTGACATGATCATGAACTTCTTCCCCGCGGCATTCTGCACTTCCAACATATTCCCTGCAAATTGATTCATTTGCGCTAAGGTTATTTCAAAAATATAGTGCCCTGAGGTGTGAAGCGCATCCCTTACTTGTTTCTTTTCTGCTTGGGTAGGAATCGCATCCATGCAGATCACTGCGACTTCTGTTCCAAGGCCCATCATCACATTGGTGTGGTAAATGGCTTGTTCGTGGGCATCTACCCCTGTAAACACCACCATTTGATAGCCCATTTTTTCACAGAATGCTTCAAAAGGACGTTGCTGGGTACGGATGGAAATGCAGGCATAGGCTATACGATTCACGCGGTCCAGCACCATGCTCCCGGTCGATTCGAGGAATTCTCCTGTAGCTTCATAGCTAGTCAGGTCTATCAATTGTTCAGGAGCGAGGGTACCGCGAATCGCTAGAGGAATATCCATCCGCCGTTCTCCCCGACGCAAAGGCGTAGCCATGGGATAGATCACGATGCGCCCATCAGCATGGAAGGAGATCCAGTTATTTGGGAAAACAGCATCTGGGGTATAGGGCGTAGGAAGGTCGTCAAAAACCTTGACAACAATGCCTTGGGCCTCCATGCGGGCGACCATGTCATCAAACTCTGCACGCGCTTTTGCCGCGATTTCTTGAGTGCCCAAGGAGCCGTCATTATGTTGAAAGGCATTACTCACTGCCGTTTGGGCATTGAACCCAAAGGCATGTGGGCGCACCATCATCAAGGTATTTGTGGTTTGTTGTCTCACTAATTTGATTTCGGAGTATGATAAATTACTAATAATCAACCCCTTACATTTCCTTGAAGCCGATAATTAATCAATTAATCAATCAATAATCTCCTCAGGATTGGAAAAGGTGAGCAAATATGGTAATTTTTTCGCTCAACCTGTAATTCTCCAAAGTGTATCAGCGACATACTGTGCTATGCAAGTGGAGGTTATATTTAGCAAACAAAAAGCGGAAAAAAGGGAGTTTGTGAAAGACCTAAAACCTGCGTTCATCCGATTGATCACGACCCATCAGGGGATCATCCATAAGGTATGCAATATGTATTGTGATAGCCCGGAGGAGCGGCGTGATCTGTTTCAAGAAATTCTCCTTCAACTCTGGAAAGGCTACAAATCCTACCAGGGGAGATCAAAAGAGACAACTTGGATGTATCGCGTGGCGCTCAATACGTCTATTTCCAACTTTCGAAAACGCAAACGGCGTCCTGAAGAATTTGGCATTAGCGAACGAGAGTTTCAACTCGCCAGTTCGGAGGGCGACCCCGACCATGCAGAGAAGCTCAAGGTCATGTACAAGGCCATCGGAGGCCTCTCCAAGATCGAAAAAGCGATCATCATGCTTTACCTAGAAGAGCATAGCTACGACGAAATAGCGGAGATCGTAGGGATCACCCGGAATCACGTAGGCGTCAAAATCAATCGCATCAAGCAAAAACTTAAAAAAGTCGTTCAGCCGCATTTCTCATGAAAATAGAAGAACTCAAGCATATCTGGCAGCAGCAAGTCACCTTGCTAGACCGCCATCGGCTCGATGAGCGGCAGATACACGACCTGCTCAAAAGTCGCAGCCTCACGGCCCTCAGTCATATCAATCGGAATATCCTGATTGAAATGGGCCTTGTCGCCTTCCTGGGCCTTGTATGGCTCTATTGGCTCCTCAACTTTACCACAGAACCCAGTACAGCAGATGTAGTTTACATTTTTGCCTTCGTCATCGGAAGTGGTATTTTTTATTATATCAAATACCGCTTACTCAACAGTGTCTCTCTCCGAACATCCGACCTCAAAAACGGACTGACGAGGCTCTCCCGCGTGATGAAAGGCTATATGCGCTATTATTATTGGCTGGGGATGCTAGTCCTTCCCATTGCTACAGGGGCCTTTTGTTATGGTTTTTATGTGGAGATGATTCAAAAGGGTAACACCTTTAGCAGCTATTCCTTTTCTCAATGGCTCCTTTTTGCAGGCGTAATTATTGGCTTTAATCTCGCCGCCATGTGGATCGTCCGCCGTGCCGCTCGTTGGCTCTATGGACGTCATTATGACGAGCTGAAAGCTTGTTTAGCAGAACTGGAAGAGGCAGAGGATTAAGCTGAAAAACAATATCTTTAACATAAAAAACAATCGAACCCTGATGGATTCGATTGTTTTTGTTGTATAGCCTAAGGGCGAGGGATTTTGTCTGCTTATAGATCAAACTTGATCCCCTGCGCCAAGGGCAAGTCTTCAGACCAGTTGATGGTATTGGTCTGGCGACGCATGTAGGCTTTCCAGGCATCAGAGCCTGATTCGCGGCCACCACCCGTCTCTTTTTCTCCTCCAAAAGCACCCCCAATTTCGGCACCAGAAGTTCCGATATTGACATTGGCGATGCCACAGTCGGAGCCAAGGTGACTGAGAAAATATTCAGATTCGCGCATGTTTTCGGTAAAAATGGCCGAAGAAAGGCCCTGAGGCACATCATTATGCATGTCTACGGCCTCCTCTAAACTATTATAAGGAATGAGGTACAGGACTGGCGCAAAAGTCTCTTGCTGAACCATTTCGAAGTCATTGCTGGCTTCTACGATAGCAGGCTTGACGTAAGTACCTGTTTCATACCCTGGGCCTGAAAGAACCTCTCCACCTACCAGGAGTTTACCTCCTTCGGCTTGCACACGCGCTAGCGTGTCTTGCATCATCGCTACCGCCTGCGGATCGATCAGTGGCCCGATCAGAGTGGTCTCCTTCATCGGGTGACCGATTTTGGCTGTGAGGGACTCATATGCTGGTACAAGTTTCTCTTTCAATTCATCATAGATCTCTCTATCAATGAATACGCGGCGTGTGGAGGTACAGCGCTGTCCACATGTACCCACGGCACCAAAAAGGATAGCTGGAATCGCCAGTTGCAAGTTCGCATGACGCGATACGATGATAGCGTTATTTCCTCCGAGTTCGAGAATCGACTTGCCTAATCGCTTGGCGACGGTCTCAGCGACTGCTTTGCCCATACGGGTAGAACCCGTAGCAGAGATCAGCGGGATGCGCTTGTCTTCAGCCATCTTTTCCCCAATCGCACGATCACCCACGATCATGGAAAATACACCTTCAGGCAAGTCATTGGCCTTGAGCACTTCAGAGATGATGTTCATACAAGCCACTGCCGTCAAAGGCGTCTTTTCACTAGGTTTCCACAGCGACACATTCCCACAAACAGCAGCCAGCATGGCATTCCATGCCCAGACGGCCACAGGGAAGTTAAAGGCAGAGATGATGCCTACAGTCCCCAGTGGATGCCACTGCTCATACATGCGGTGGTGCTTACGCTCCGACATCATGGTCAGGCCATAGAGCTGACGAGAGAGTCCTACGGCGAAGTCGCAGATGTCGATCATCTCCTGTACTTCACCAAGGCCTTCTTGGTAGATCTTGCCCATCTCCAGCGTCACGAGGGCGCCAAGGGCTTCTTTGTGCTTGCGCAAGGCGTCGCCGATCTGACGCACAACTTCGCCCCGCTTAGGCGCAGGAATATCGCGCCAAACTTCGAAGGCCTTCTGGGCCGTTTCGATCGCCATCTCATACTTCGTATCATCGGCAAACTGCACGCTACCGAGCAGTTGGCCGTCCGCAGCAGCGTGGATGGGATGGTAGGCTACGCCTGAGGCGTGCCAGGCTTCTGTGCCTGTGTGTAGGCCTGGGTTCTTGTCTTTGATGCCTAGGCCGGCAAGGGTTTCGTTGACTTCAGGGGTAAAAATCATAGTTTGATCGTCTGAAAGTCTGAAGGTCTGATCGCTTGTTTCGGGTCTATACTTTCAGACACTCAGACGATCAGACTTTCAGACCTGATTATTTATTTGATAACTACACCAGTTGCTTCAAAGGCGATGCTTACCTCTGGCTCGGTGATTTGGTCAATTTCTTCCTGAGATTTCCCTGCGTCTTCGGCATAGTGACGAAGCTCATCTACAGAGGTAGTATCCGTATAGGCACGACCATCTATGACAGCCATTTTACCAGGCGCGTCTTTAGGCACAAAAAAGCCATAATCCTTGAAGCGGACACGCATCTTTTCACCATTGTCTAGCGTCATGGTCATCCAGCAACCTTTCTTCTGGCAGCATTCGTCGATGGTTCCTTCTATTTTGGTCTGGATTTCAGCTTTGTCAGCCATCATAGAAGTAAGCTGGGCAATAGGCTGGGCGCCTTCGGCAGAGATACGAAGGCCGTGGTAACTGCTTCCATCTTCAGCGACACTGTCAGCAGGATAAACCATTTTTACAGGGGTTTCTTCTTCTACATTAGCCTCAGCAGTTGCTTCTGGCTGTTCTTGTTGGGTAGTCGCTTCAGTAGAACAAGCTACACATGCGAACATGGCAAGGGTAAGGAGTAGTATGAGATTTTTCATAATAAAAAGTGAATTTGTTCAATGTTAAATTTGAGGCGCAAAGTTACGCATTTCAAGGGCAGCCACAAAATGACAAAACACACTAAATGTCAGATAGCTGCCATAGGATTGTAGCACGCATGACATCTAGTCTTTGTAGTTCTTCGTAAGTTGCCTTTCGACCTCCTGATTGGATTCCTACAGTTATTAGCCTATTTGTCCATGAAAATCAGTAACCCATTCTTCAAAATCCGCCCACTCAAAAAACGTTTGCTTCAGGTTGCCGTTCTGGTGGCAGGTATTACGGCCTATTGCGTCATCACCAGTGCCACGGAGAAAGTATACCGCACCGACGGACATTATGTCTCCCATACCCAATGGGATGGCCTGCTAAAGCGCTATGTCTCTGACAAGGGCCTTGTCAATTACGCGGCGATGAAGTTGCAGGCAGCCGATGAATTGGATAAATATGTGGAAATGCTAGGCGAGAATCCTCCTGCCGACACCTGGAGTGAACCCCAACAGCTAGCCTATTGGATCAATACCTACAATGCTTTTACCCTAAAACTCATCCTCGACAATTACCCGCTGCAAAGCATTCGCGACCTCAATCCGGGCATCAGTATTCCTTTTGTCAATAATATTTTCAGTCAAAAGCGCTTCATGATTGCAGGCAAAAAAATCAGCCTTGGTAATATCGAACACGGCATTCTGCGCAAGCAGTTTGATGAGCCGCGCATCCACTTTGCTATCAATTGTGCTTCGGCTTCCTGCCCACTGCTCCGCAATGAGGCATATACTCCTGAGAATCTCGAAGCTCAGCTCATGGAGCAGGCCATCCATTTCGTCAATGACGACTTCCGTAACAAGATCTCTCCCAACCATCTCCTACTTTCGCGCATTTTTCAATGGTTCAAAGGTGACTTTACGAAAAATGGTTCCTTGATCGAATTCATTAATCAATATGCCGAGGTGAAGATTGATTCCAATGCAAAAGTGGATTTCCTGCCTTATGACTGGACGTTGAATGAAGAGTGAGATCGCTCGCCCTTCGGGCTCGCTGCGAGAGGCGAGACCGTTCGCGCCTTCGGCACTCACTGCGAGACCGCTCGAAGACTCGCTACGAGACAAGAGACAAAGAAGTCATGAGTCATGTCTTTGTCTCACAGCGAAGGCGAGTCTTCGAGCCTGAGCGGTCTCGCAGTGAGCGTCAGCGAACGATCTCGCCTCTCGCAGCGAGGGCTGAGTCTTCGAGCCGAACGGTCTCCTACTCGTACTTCAACGCCTCGATCGGATTGGCCTTGGCGGTCTTGAGCGTCTGCCAGACGACGGTCCCAATGGCTATCAAGATCACCAATAGGACTGGCACAGCGAATAGCCAAAGGCTGAGGTCCATGGTATAAGCATAGTCTTCCAGCCACTTCTGGGCGCCCCAAACGGCTATCGGAATCGCGATCACAGATGCGATGAGCACCAGGATGACAAACTGCCGAGACAACAGGGCCAGAATTTGATTGGTAGAAGCGCCAAGCACTTTTCGGATGCCGATCTCCTTGGTGCGCTGGGCAGCGATGTAGGCAGCGAGGCCCAATAGGCCTAGGCAGGCGACAAATATCGCGAGGCCCGCAAATAGCCCAAATATCTTCCCAAATCGCTGATCGGCTTCGTATTGCTTAGCAAAATCATCGTCGAGGAAGAAGTATTCGAAGGGATTTCTGGGGAAAAGTGAATGAAATGATGTTTGAATCTGGGAAATCGTCTCAGGGATATTCTGGGGCTGGACCTTTATGGAATAATAATCTACCCAAGGGAACTCCTTAAAGAAGAAAGCAAGCGGACTTTGTTCATATTGGAGTGAACTATGGTGAATATCTTTACATACTCCGATGACTTTGACATCATCCCACCCTCGACCATAACGGTGAGAGAGTTCTTTATTTAATGCTTCTTCTGGAGTAGTAAACCCTAAGTTCTTGGCTTGGCGTTCATTCAGGATCACCGCATGACGGTCTGTGGCCATATCTTTTGAGAAATCCCTGCCTGCCACAATTTCGATTTCGTAAGTGGCTAGGAAGTCTTCATCTACATATACTTGTCCGCCTGCTTGAGCTTCATCCGTTGGCGTATCTTTCAGTTTGATGGCATTGCCAGTGCCATTACGTCCGGGAATAGCAGAGGAAGCCGTGAAGTAAGAAATACTCGGCTCGCGGAGCAGTCTTTGTTTCAGGATATCTGCTTTTTCTATATAGGTCGAGTCTGTGACCGAAGGAGATTTCAGCACCAATATTTGATCCATATTGAATCCCAAATCCTGATTCCGCATAAAAGACAATTGCTCCGAAACCACCAGGGTACCAATAATGAGAAAAATAGAGACCGCAAACTGGAATACTACGAGTACTTGTCTGAAGTTGAATTTACTTCCCGAGCGATACACTTTTCCCTTGAGGGTACTTACAGGGTTAAAAGAGGAAAGGACAAAGGCAGGGTAGAGACCTGCCAGAAAGGTCCCTCCAAGAAAGATCAATAAGATCGCCAACCAAATATCGCCACTCTGCCATACGGCTAGCCCATTATCTGCCAATTGCATTTGAGAACCGACTAGTTGATTGAAGGCTGGAAGGGTAAGTTGAACGATCATCACAGCGAGCACAATGGCCAGGAAATTCATCAAAGCAGATTCTAATAAAAATTGACTGATCAAGTGTTTTTTACCTGCCCCTACTACCTTCCGAAGCCCGACCTCAGAAGACCGCTCGATAGAGCGTGCGGTCGATAGATTGATATAGTTGACCCAGGCGATAATGAGGATCAACAATGCAATAAGACTCAGGAAACTGATCGTTTGAGCATTGCTATTTTCTTCCATCTCATGGCGAAGATGACTATAGAGGTGGATGTCAGTTAAGGCTGTCAAAGACATGGTTTCGACCAAGCCATATTCATCCATAACCTCTGAAAGGTATTTGTTCACAAACCCCTCCAGTTGTGATTCTAGGGAAGCGACTTGAGTTTTGGGGGCTAGTTTGAGGTAGGTAAAATATTCGGGCCAGACCCATGTATTGTCTAACCCCATCCGTTCTGGCAAGGTAGAAATCGAAAAAAGCGCTTCAATTTTCTGATGGGAGTTGGCAGGTAAATTTTTTAGAATTCCTGTAATGGTGAAACTAAATCGTCCATTTACGTCCATAGTCTCTCCAATGGGGTCCTTATCCCCAAAATGCTTCTTAGCCATCTTTTCCGAGATGACCATGGTTTGGGGCTCTACTAGCGCAGAATAGGCATCTCCAGCTACCAAAGGGTAATTGAATATTCGAAGAAAAGTCGAATCTACCATATACATTTTGTCCTCGTAATAAGCACTCTCTTTCCCCTCCTCATCAGTATACCCCAATACAGAAGCACCTGCCAAAACAGAAACCTCAACGACTCGAGTAAACTCTTCTACTTGCGGGAAGTCTCGCTTGATAGCAGGCCCTGCTGCAGGATGATTGGATGCCCGGACTCCGCCCTCTTCTCCTTTTTGCATACCCAAATCTAGGCGGTATATACGATCCACATCGTGGTGAAACTGATCATAACTCAGCTCAAAAGAGATGTATTGGTAGATCAGCAGACAGGCTGCCATGCCGATGGCCAAGCCCAGTAGGTTGAGGACTGTGACGCTCTTACGCTTCCACATATTGCGAAAGGCTGACTTGAGATTGTGAGTAAACATAGGGTTAGTGGTTAAAGGTGAATAGATCGCTCGCCCTTCGGCACTCACTGCGAGACCGCTCGAAGACTCGCTACGAGACAAGAGACAAAGAAGTCATGAGTCATGTCTTTGTCTCACAGCGAAGGCGAGTCTTCGAGCCTGAGCGGTCTCGCAGTGAGCGTCAGCGAACGATCTCGGTTCTCGCAGCGAGGGCTGAGTCTTCGAAGCCCGAGCGGTCTCCTACTCGTACTTCAACGCCTCGATCGGATTGGCCTTGGCGGTCTTGAGCGTCTGCCAGACGACCGTCCCAATGGCGATCAAGATCACCAATAGGACTGGCACAGCGAATAGCCAAAGGCTGAGGTCCATGGTATAAGCATAATCTTCCAGCCACTTCTGGGCACCCCAGACGGCTATTGGAATCGCGATCACCGATGCGATGAGCACCAGGATGACAAACTGTCGAGACAACAGGGCCAGAATTTGATTGGTAGAAGCGCCAAGCACTTTTCGAATGCCGATCTCCTTGGTGCGCTGAGCAGCGATGTAGGCAGCCAGGCCCAATAGGCCGAGGCAGGCGACAAATATCGCGAGGCCCGCAAATAGCCCAAATATCTTCCCAAATCGCTGATCGGCTTCGTATTGCTTGGCAAAATCATCGTCGAGGAAGAAGTATTCGAAGGGATTTTGAGGGAAAACAGCATGAAATGCTTCGCCAACTTTCTCCAAGGTCTGAGGAATATTTTGGGGTTGAATTTTCAGGGAATAATAGTCGTGCAGGGGAAATTCTTTGACAAAATAAGCGATAGGATATTGTTCAAATTGGAGGGACTTATGGTTAATATTTTTGCATACCCCAATGACGGTCACATCCTGCCAGCCATTAAAATGGCGGTGTGTAAGTTCTTTGTTCAAGGCATCTTCAGGGGTAGCAAATCCAAGCTCGCTCGCTAGTTTTTCATTGAGGATAGCACCTCTCGTATCGGTAGCCATTTCCTTTGAAAAATCTCGCCCAGCTACAATCTCAATTTCATACGTCGAAAGAAAATCTTCATCGATATACATCATTCCTCCAAATTTCCCCTCATCTGTAGGGGTGTCTTTTAATTTGATGGAATTGCCATTGCCATCTTTTCCAGGTACAATATTGGAAGCGGTAAATCGGCTAATAGCTGCTTCGCGAAGTAAGGTCTGTTTCAGTACCTCAGCCTTATCCACATAGGTCGAATCTGTCACTGAAGGAGACTTCAACACCAGAATCTGGTCCATGTTAAATCCCAAATCCTGGCTGCGCATATAAGATAATTGTTCCGAAACCACCAACGTACCAATAATCAGGAAAATGGATACAGCAAATTGAAAAATCACCAATACCTGCCTAAAATTAAATTTACTCCCTGATCGATAGACTTTTCCTTTGAGGGTATTGACAGGATTAAAGGAAGAAAGCACAAAGGCGGGATATAGCCCAGCCAAGAAAGTACCTCCCAAGAAGATCAGTAGGATGGTCAACCAAATATGCCCACTTTTCCACACAGCCAATCCCGTATCGGCTAATTGCATTTCAGAGCCCACCAAATAGTTGAAGGAAGGCATCGCAAGCTGTACCATGACAATGGCGAGGATGATCGCAAGCGCATTCATCAAGGCTGATTCCAGCAAAAACTGATTGATCAGGTGCTTTTTCCCAGCCCCGACCACTTTGCGGAGGCCCACTTCGGCAGACCGCTCAATAGAGCGGGCAGTAGAGAGGTTGATATAATTGACCCATGCAATGATGAGGATCAGCAAGGCAATCAAGCTGAGGAAGGTAATCGTTTGCGTATTGCTGTTTTCCTCCATCTCATTGTGGAGCTGGCTGTGTAGATGAATGTCAGCTAAAGGGGTGAGGCCCATGACCTCGATGATCCCATATTGCTCCATGACTTCCCCAATATATTTGTTAACAAATCCCTCAAACTGTGATTCTAGGGCAGATAATTGAGTTTGAGGCGCTAATTTGAGATAGGTGTAATATTCTGGCCAGACCCAAGTATTGTCCAGTCCCCAGTTTTCGGGAAAGGAAGTGAAGGAGAAAAGGGCTTCAATTTTTTGGTGAGAATTGGTGGGCAAATTCTTAAGGACCCCTGTGACGGTACAGCTAAAGCGGCCATTGACATCCATGGTCTTACCTATGGGATCATCACTCCCAAAATACTTCTTCGCCAATTTCTCCGAAAGCACCATCGTGTTGGGTTCAACCAACGCTGAATGTGCATCCCCAACAACCAGTGGATAATTGAACATCCGCAAAAAGGAAGAATCTGCCATATACATTTTGTCCTCATAATAGGCATTCTGCTCCCCTTTGGGGTCAGTATACCCTAGCACAGAAGCACCCGCAAACACCGACACCTCTACAATCCTTGCAAATGATTCCACTTGAGGGAAATCTCTTTTCATCGCCGGCCCTGCAGCAGGGTGGTTGGATGCCCGCATATTCATCTCGTCTCCCCGCCCCATCCCTAAGTCCAGGCGGTAAATCCGATCTAGGTCTTGGTGAAATTGATCGTAGCTCATCTCGAAGGAGATGTACTGGTAGATGAGCAGACAAGCTGCCATCCCGATCGCCAAGCCCAGCAGGTTGAGGGCTGTGACGCTTTTGCGCTTCCACATATTGCGAAAGGCTGATCTGAGGTTGTGGGTAAACATAGGTTGGGGGTTAAAATAGACCGTTCGGGCCGAAGACGGCCCTCACTGCGAGATCGGTCGCCCTGCGGGCTCCCTGCGAGATCGTTCGTCGCAAGCTCCTCACTGCGAGACCGCTCGACTCGAAGACTCGTCTCGCTGCGAGACTAAAGGCAAAAAACCTCTCTTTCGGTCTCATAGCGAGTCTTCGAGCGGTCTCGCAGTGAGGGCTGAGCTTGTCGAAGCCCGAACGATCTCGCCTCTCGCAGCGAGCGAAGCGAGCGGTCTCTATTCTGCTTTTAAAGCGTTTCCGCTGCTGAGAATACTTCCAGCACGGACTTTCATCTGCTTGATGAGTTCTAATTGCTCTTTTTGAACGGCCAGCACCTGCTCAGGGGTGAGCTTGGCAGCTGCATCATCGTGGCTATGGTCATGATCATGCCCTTCGCCTTCCCCATGTCCATGATCGTGATCATCAAAACCAGGCACTTCAGACAGGTTAGCCATCCAATTATTCATCTCATCTTTTATCGCAATAGACTGAGAAATAACCGAACCGATCGAGCGTATTTTAGCCGAATTGGCGGTATCTTCTCGGTCCAAGGCAGCCATTTCTGCTTCCATGGTGCTTTTCATGGCATCAATATCAGCTATTTGACTCATGACTTCATTGTGTATGTTAACCGCTTCTGTATGGACGGCAAACGCTTCTTGTAAAACGGGGTTGTCCTTGGGGTCTTCGCCACAAGCGGTTAAGAGTACACCAATTGCCAAAGAGATAAGGAGTAAGGAGGAAAATCTTTTCATAATTAGATGTTTTGAGAAGTTCAGGTGTTAGTTGAAAGCAAAATAATACAAAATAGCCTATTTGGCTACATCGACGTGATTATTGTCGGGATTGACATCCGCCAAACGTTCGCTGGCGTCTAGGGTAACGGTCTTGAGTTTTTTACCTGGACGGAATATCGTTAAGGTATAAATAGGATTCACCCAGTTCCAGTCAGGCAAAACAGTGAAACCATTTATTTCGTGCTCTTGAGGCTTGGCCCCACGCATAATCCGTAGGGGGATATGGAGGATCTCTTTGCTTCCATCTTTGAAGGTCAGTTCCAAATCCACAGGCATGGGCATGGTACCGGTATTCTCTAAGGTAATGGTAATTGCCTTACGCTTTGCTTTGACCTCTTTGATGCCATAATCGATGACCTTGGTCGTATTGATAAAATAGTCAAAATACCAATCCAACTCCAGCCCTGACACCTTCTCTGCGACACGTTTGAAGTCGCGTGGTTCTGGATGGCGAAACGCCCATTCCTGAAAAAATCGCCGCAGGCTGGTCTGCAAGGCTTTATCTCCAATAATATACCCTAGTTGCCGCAGAAAGACGGTCCCTTTGGAATAGGTGCCCACACTGTAAGCATAGTTGCGGGTATAATGGTCCCCATGCGTATTGCTAGGCTCTTCCCATCCTTTCTCTATTATTCTAAAATATCGTGCATAGGCCCCTTGATGCGGATTTTTTGCCCCTTTTTCCAATAAGCTATCGATCATCAAATCCTCTACATAACTCGCAAAACCTTCGTCCATCCATGGATAATTGGCCTCATTGAATCCGAGCACACCATAATACCAGGCATGCATGACTTCATGAACCGTCGTTCCTAGCAGGCTTCCCATGCTCCTACGGCCTGTGACCAATGTACTCATGGGGTATTCCATGCCACCATCCCCCCCTTGGATGACCGTAAACTGGTCATAAGGATATTTGCCATAATGCTTATTCACCAATTCAAACAAGCGAACCGTATAGCCTTGTAATTTTTTCCAGTTGTCACGCACGCTGTCTGCTTGGTAGATGAAATGGAGCATAGGCCCGTCAGGTACGGGCACCTGTTCATGGACATAGTCTGGGTCTGCTGCCCAGGCAAAGTCATGCACATTGGGCGCAAGAAAGTGCCAGCGGAGCTTGCCATCTGAGGGACGTGTGACCTCTTGGCCTTCTCTTTCATAACCATGTCCAATTTCCTGTGGATTCTGCAGATAGCCTGTCCCGCCTATCACATAGGCAGAATCTATTGTAATGGTCACGTCAAAGTCACCCCATTCCCCATAAAATTCACGCCCAATATAAGGGTCTGCATGCCATCCTTCGAGGTCGTAAGCACACATTTTTGGGTACCATTGGGTCATGGAATAATCAATCCCTTCCTTATTATCTCGCCCTGAGCGGCGAATCTGTTTGGGCACTTGGCTAGTAAATGTCATTTCAAAAAGTACTTCTTCCCCTGGCTTGATGGCCTCCACCAATTCCACTTCGAGGATAGTCCCAGCGACCTCGTAAGAGAGGGCTGCTCCGTTTTGTGTCAACGAATGAATGCGCTGGAAACCGATTTCAGTGCTGTCAAGTCCTCGTATTCGCTTGCCTACCCGCCCGTCAGGATCAGGGAGGTGATGGTTGCGCTCATCCATCATGCTATAAGGCTGGAAAGCGTTGAAATAGAGGTGATAAAAAACGCGATGAAGCGTATCGGGGGAATGATTAGTATAGGTCAGACGTTGGGTACCTGCTACACGATGGGTCTCTACATCGAGGGAGACGTCCATGACGTAGTTGACATGCTGCTGCCAGCGTGTTTGAGCGAGGGTAAGTAAGGGGAGGAGGGTAAGAAGGATTCCTACAAAAAGGCGTTGCATGTGGAGGATATTATTTACTAAAAAATACGCTTGGTTCAACAGATAACTTTGAACCAACAGCGAATTAACAAATAACCTACCAGAAAAACGTCGTTTCTATGCGTGATGCGTTGCAAAATGTTTCGTTTTACCTTTATTTCCCAAATACAATCGGGGCAATTGCCACCCAAGGATTTGGCCCATCTCCCAGGATGGGGTATTTCTTCCGAGAAGGCTTACGCCTATGAAAGCTGGTGATGCCAGCGGGATGCTTTCGATTTCGTCCATGAAACAGGAAATACTGGGTCACACGGCCCTTTTTGTCTTTTTTTACCTTCACCACAATCCCCAGATGCTTGATCCCTTTTCCCTGAATCATTAGTTCATCTACCGTGGCATCGCTATAGTCGTCTCCTTCATTTCCATAGAACATCACCGCCCCAGGCCGGATCATCTCTGCCAACGCTAGCGGATCATGTACCAAAAACAACTGCTTATGCTTATGGTACCATAATGCCAACGACCGCGAATCGCGGTAGCGGTTGAAGGCAGGATACGCCTGCTCCGGGCATTCCACCTTCAGTTCCCATAAGACGCGGTGGAAGATTCCTGAGCAATCTGCCGTATCAGCAGAGCTGTATTTGATTTTCTGAGATTCCATCATCTTGGCGATAGCCATCAATGTGCCTGCCAAATCCGTCGTCTGGCCATCGCAGGTGGCTTCATAGCCGCCGGAGAGGTGAGCGTACTGGGAGATGTTGGGGGAAAGTTTTGCGTTTTGAGTTTTGGGTTTTGAGTTGGTGTTGGATGATGAAGGGGGAACAGAGTTAGGCGTAACGGTGTCAACGGGAGGGGATTCTGGTATTACCTCCACAGGAACTGTTTCTGAGGGAGGAGGTTTCTTGGACGTGCAGGATGACAGCAGCAAACAAAGACTACTGATCAGCAGACATGCAAAAGGAGCATAAATTCTAATCATTTCATTGACAAATTCTTCCTGCAAGTTGCGGATTTTTTCGGTTAGTTTAAGATGTTCTTTTATTCAAAAATTACCTTCGCACAAACCAGTCAACAGGGCGAATTATTTGCAAGGGCGAATTATATTTCGTGTTCATGTAATATCTTGCTTGAGAACAAACAAACTCTTAGCTTTGTAATACTTCCCATTTTATAATCAGAAAAAACACTTGATGGAAAAGACCCCAGAGGAGAGTTGATAGAAGGAACTTCTGGAAAACTTTTTGGTACCACCAGTGCCTGGGCACCCCTCGACGATGGAACCGTCTTCTGCATCAACAAAAACGGCTCAGGCTTCAACACCCTTCACATCTTCGACGACGATGTCCGCTCAGATGGAGGCAATCCATTTGGTGAATTGCTCATCATTCCCAATGACCTCACGCCCCAGATCCAGTCCTTCACGTCTGCCCGTGCGATCTTCCTGCTGGCTGGGCCAACCAGGACATCGGCAATACCGGAGGGATTGTGGGAGATGTTTGTTATTACCAAAACCAATACTACGTAGAGGCTTCAGGAGACGGTATCGCTGGCCTGTCTGATCGCATCCAATACATCTACCTTCCCTATCAGGGCAATGTAGACATCATTGCCCGTGTCAATTGGATCAAGAATTTCTCCACGGAGGAAGCAGGCGTCATGCTCCGCGAAACCCTAACACCGGGCTCTCCACAGGTGAGCATGATCGTTAATGGTCAGCGCCTTGGCAAACTCTATAGCCGTGCCACAGCAGGCGGAGCGACAGCGACCAACGCCACCAAACCTGCCCGCCGCCGTCTTAACTCTTGGGTTCGTCTGAGCCGTTCTGGCAACAATGTCATTGCTTATTACTCGCGCAATGGCACGATCTGGGACTATGTAGGGATTGCACAATTCAGCACCAGCGGCGGCTATTATGTAGGCCTTGTCACTACGACTTCCAACACTGGGAAAAGTTGTGACTACATCCTCGACAACGTCAGCGTGGATGGCGTACCCTATCGTCTGGCTAATATGCCAGCTTCACTCAGCGTAGAGGCATTCCCCAATCCGTTTGGGACACGCCTATCTTTGGACATCGCCACTTTAGAAGCAAATCAGGCTAGCCTGATCATGGTCAATCAATTGGGGCAAGTGGTCCTTAGAGAGTCCCTTTCGCTGCCGGGTGGCGAATATAGCCATTCGCTCAATACCGCTCAGCTAAGTGCCGGCGTCTACTTCCTGCGCGTGCAGGTGGGAGAGGAAATGACTACCGTAAAGGTGGTGAAGGAATGATAATGGATTAAGAGATAAAGATACGTATGCTAAAAATCCCTCACAGGTAATAAACCTATGAGGGATCTCTTTTTTATATAACCCTTTTAGGGATTTACTACTTCACTTTTGGATTCGTGCGGGCCTGAATCTGACGAGCGGTGAAGCCATAATCGATCACGATGACATCTGTTTTGCCAATCTGCTCAGGTACGTTAAAGCGCATTACCTCTTTACCTGCCCCCCCTGAACCTCCATCTGCCGTTCCTGTGGCAAAAGAGCCTTCTGCGTGGTTGCTACCACTGGTAGCTGCTACCAATTGACCTTCCAGGTATGCGATTACGGTGTAGGGAGTAGCATCGCCATCTGGCTGGCATTCCTCATAAAAATCAACTCGTACGATGTAATCACCTGCAAGCACGACTGCCCCATCTCCAAAGGTGATATTTTCATTACGGACGCCATCGATATCACAAGCTGCATTCGAATCGATATCTAGTAAACCGCCAGTACTTGACTGTGTATTTCCGTAATATATCTCTTCGCCATCAGGCTGGACCAAATGAAGGTCAACATCGTTATCAACTTGCCAAGCGAGGCTTACCTGAAGATTACCTGTTCCAGCTGCCACGCGTGTCATTGGTATTTTATGCGGCTCACTGACATTATTTTTTTCGTCTAATAGGTGCACCAAAATAGAGATCGCATTGTCAATAAGGTCTTGATCTAGCAGCATCGTAAGGTCGATACTTGAACTATTGCCTGGCACATTAATCCGATAATAACCATGCTCACCTTCCATAGCGAGCAAGACATGGGTCACATCATCATTAGGGTCTTCAAAATGAATCGTGAGGAGGTTGGTCCCACCAGCGATGACAGAACCGTTTCCAGTGATATTTTTGATAACAGGTTGTTTGTTTTCATTTCCCTTAGGTTCAGGCAAGGTCTCTTCGATTAGCTCGGCATTGAGGAAAGAGACAGCTTCGTGGATAGTAGGGATTACTTCTTCAACTTTATCACAGCTAGTGAGATTAACCATCATAGTTGAGCTGATAAGGGCTAAGATAAAGATGCGGATGGAAGTCTTTAAAGTTTTCATCTTAATTTTGATTTTTTAGGTTGAATAGAAATGAGGTACTTAGGAAAAACTGTTTTAGAGATAAATTTCCATTTACACCTAATGAGTGCCCCTTTCTGAAAAAGGTAACAACCGCCCCAAGGAAAGCTGGAATTATTAATTCATTATTGGCCAAGCGGTGAAGCTGTAACAGACCTGACCAACCAACTTGGTCAGGTGGTCCTCAGAGAAAGTCTTCCTCTGCCAGGTGGGGAGCTACAGCACGCCCTCAACCTCTCCCAGCTCAGCGCTGGCGTCTACTTCCTGCGGGTCCGCGCAGGGGAAGAGGTCACCACCGTGAAGGTGGTGAAGGAATAAAATTGAATTGCTAAGCAAATGGCCTGGTTTTAAATGATTTAAACCAGGCCATATTTTATGAAGCATTTGTTTTCCAAATCCATTGATCGGGAAAAGGACCTTCATACATAATCTTATTTTTGGCAGGTCGTAAATTTTCATGCTTCAACAGCGCCATTAACATCTCAGGGATTGTGATATAGTTGATATAATTTCCATAACACTTATGAAGGCCATGCCCAAAAAACAAGTAATCTTCTCTAGGGCGGTCCTCCAAAAAAGCGTTAGGCTTGGGGAAACGTCGTTTATCCAGCATCGCTGATGCTACCAGCGCAAAAATTCGTTTGCCTGCAGCTATCTTATAAGCCTTCTTACCTGAAGTGCCTAGTACTTGGTCTTGACTGGAAAATCGAATGATCGCAGGCAGATTCGGACGAAAGCGCAACGCTTCAAAGGCAATTTTGCCCATCGTCTCAATGTCTCCATTTTGAGCAGCCTCGCGTGCTCGCGCTAAAATAGTGGGTCGCTGAATAATCTGGGTCAATATATTGACAAAAGCATTGGAGGTGGTCTCTTCTGCACCGAGAAGAATTCCCGAAAGATTGCGGCGGATGCCATCGTTGTCAAGGGAAGCTTCCTCCCCTCCTTGCAGGCGCAGCAATCGCGAAAGCAAGGTATCTCCCACTTCTTCTCCAGCTTGAATCGCAGCTTGTTGATGCGCAATCAGCTCATCGAGATAGGCGCTCATTTCTCCTGCGCTTTTTTCACCTGCAGCAGCAGGTTCAGGCTTGTCCTTGAGGTTCAAGAAAATATCCCAAAACAGGTCTCTGTTCCATTTCAGCATGGTCGCATCGTCTGGCCCTGGCGTTCCGAAATATGATTCCAGCAAGCGAAGCGGCACGATGCGGGTGTATGCCTGGACCAAGTCAAATGTTGGTTGCTCGCACAATTGTGCCAGGAGGTCTGCCGCAGTCGTTCGAACAAACGTCCGGATGCGCTGAGGGTCATCGCGGCTGATGATGCGCTGTACAATCCCGCGTTCCAGCCGATATTGAGGTCCATCGTCAAGACTGAGGAGGAAAGCACCTATTCGGCGCTCGACTTTCTCCGCATTCACTTCCCGCAAGGTGAAGTCCTTATCTCGCGTAAGCACTTCACGTACCTCAGCATCGCGAAACACATAGACCGTGTCACCAAAGGTAGCCACAGGCTTGATGCCCCGCATGAGTTGAAAAAATGTTCTACGTAGGGAGCGCGATAAATTGCTCATAAGAGAATGAGGTTTAGCGGCAAGATATGGCAGGAAGGCAAAAAAAAAAGGTCCCGCCTCAATTAAGAAACGGAACCCCCAAGCCCTAATATCAGCTCGAATATATAGAGGTTTATGGGGAATTGCAAGTATGTGTAAAGAATTTTTCTAAAAAATTTAATCTTTTAATCCTCTTTTTTATTTCTCACCCTCCATCATTCCTTCATCCAACCATCGTTTTATTGAATGTTGTTCTATTCTGTAATATCTTCAACAGAATTTCTTTTTCTCTCCAAAATTTCAACTCCGTAGCCCATGCCTACCCACGCGTCCCATCATCCGAAGCATTTTAAAGGAGTAATGGTCTCCAGCACCTTCATGGACCTGGTGAACTACCGGGCAGCATTGATCAAAGCCCTCCACAAAGCAGAGCTATTCCCCGTGGCAATGGAAGCCTATACCCTCCGCGCAGATGATGACATCATTACCTCTTCCTTGCGCATGGTGCAAGAGGCCAGTGCCTACATCGGCTTGATCAGTCATCGCTATGGACAGATTCTCACAGATGACCGAAACCCTGACGGCTATTCTGTCACAAGACTAGAATTTGAAGAAGCCAAACGGCTGGATCGGCCTACGCTTATTTTCATCATGGGAGAGGACCATGCAGTAAAAAGGAAAGACATCGAAACGGGCCCTGAGAAAATAAAAAAGCTGGAAGCATTTCGAGAGCGGGTGAAAGAAGGTGGGCGGATATATGTTGAGTTTAATGATGAGGAAGAATTCACCAAAAGTGCCATTCATGCCATCGAACGGCTGCGTGAGATGCTAAAGGAAGAGGAAAATCCTCCGCCAGTTATCGTTGAACCTTCAACTCCTGCTCCCCAAACCCTTTACGCCCAAAAATCCGACCCTATCCCCCACCCGCCTGCCCTCTATGCCGAGCCACCCTATATCGGCTCCCATAGCTTCCTGGGCCGACAGGCCCAGCTAGACACCCTAGACGACTGGGCTTCCCCAGCCGACACCCACCCCGTCCTCCTCTTCGAAGCCATCGGCGGCACCGGCAAAAGCATGCTCACCTGGCATTGGATCAACCATCACGCCACCCACATCCGCGACGACTGGGAAGGCATCTTCTGGTATTCCTTCTATGAAAGGGGGGCCGTCATGGCGGACTTCTGCCGCCGTGCGCTGGCCTATATGACAAGAAAGCCCTACGAGGCCTTCAAGAAAATGAAGACCGTCCAGATGACGGATCAGCTTCTGCAACTGCTCCGCGCCAAGCCTTGGCTCTTTGTCCTAGACGGCCTGGAACGTGTACTCGTCGCCTATCACCGCATCGACGCAGCTCAGCTCAAGGATGAAGAAGCAGGCAAGGAAGACATCATTGCAGATCGTGACCCTTGCTCGGCGATTCGGCCAGAGGACGATGACCTTTTACGTTTGTTGGCAGGTGCTTCGCCTTCGAAACTCTTGATCACCTCTCGCCTGATTCCCCGCATCCTGCTCAATCCCGCCAGCCAGCCCATTCCTGGGGTGTTGCGAGATCGCTTGCCAGGGCTGCGGCCTGCCGATGCAGAAGCACTGCTTCGCAGTTGTGGGACGGAAGGCAACTCAACAGTCATCCAAACCTACCTCAAACAGCATTGTGATTGCCATCCTTTGATTACAGGGATTGTAGCAGGATTGGTGAATAACTATCTGCCTGATCGGGGGAATTTTGATGCATGGGCGGGAGACCTGAACGCTGGGGATGCATTGAATCTTGCAGAGCTAGATTTGGTGCAGAAGCGGAACCATATTTTGAAAGCGGCATTTGATGCGCTTTCGGCGGAGAGTAAGCAGTTGCTTTCTATGTTCTCTTTGCTGTCAGAGGCGGTGGATTATCCGACACTGCAGGCGTTGAATCCTTTTTTGACACCTGAGCCAGAGGAGGTGGAAGTGCCAGAGAGGCCTGAGGAATGGGAGATTTGGGAACTTATGTCTGAAGAGCACAAAGAACAAGCGATAAATGACTACTCTAAAGAACTTAAAGACAGGGCTATCTATGAACAAGCCATAAAGGATCGATTAACTTCCATAGCTTACCTACAAGCCCCACAAAAATTGGGAACGGCTATCAAAGACTTAGAACGTCGAGGCTTGCTTCAATATGACCCTAATGCCAAACATTATGATCTACACCCAGTGGTCAGGAGCGTTGCTTTGGGTGGACTTCAACAGGCAGAAAAGGAACAATATGGACAGCGGGTGGTGGATCATTTTTCTCAACAATCGCATAAGCCTTATGAGGAGGCGGAAACCTTGGAGGATGTGAGCAGTGGGCTACATGTGATTAGGACATTACTTCAGATGAGAAAATATGAAGAAGCATTCCAATCTTTTTCTGGAGGTATTGGGAGTTCACTCCTTTTTAACTTAGGAGCTTATTCAGAGGTTCTTACTCTTATGAGGGTTTTTTTCCAAAAAGGTTGGGCCATTATTCCCAAAAAGTTACCCATATTTTATGCTTATAATGCCACAAATTCAGTCGCCCTTGTCTTAAAAAATATAGGACAAACTAAAGAAGCAATATCAGCTTTTCAAGCATTAATTCAAGCTAAGTTAAAAGAAAAAGACTACGATACAATTGCAATAAGTCTTAGTAACCTAGCTATTACACTTATCAAAGAAAATAGATCAGTAGAAGCGGAACGTATCTGTCTTCTTTCCCTCAGTGTCTCGTCAGTACTAGCTGATAAAGAAAGCCTGTTCTTTACCAGACTAGTCCACTTTTGGGGAATGACTAGAATAGGTCAATGGAAAGATGCGAAGGATATTTGGAAACAAATAGAGGCTATGGGACACCGTTGGCCTCGTGATATATATCGGCCTGGAGATGCAGAAAATAATTATGTTATATTTCGTTTTTGGAAAGGAAGTTTGACAGAAGTCGACCTTATAAAAGCAGAAAAACTAGCTAAAGTAGGCAAAAACCGCTATGTTATTCATAGCCTCCACTCCCTCAGAGGCCAATGGCACCTCACCCTACACCAATACAAACTCGCCGCCAACAGCCTCCAAGAAGCCGTTCGCATGGCCCGCGAGATAGGTCAGATCGACTCAGAAGCAGAAACCTTCCTCGCCCTCACCAAACACCACCTCAACCAACTCCCCAACCCACACGAAGAAGCCGAACGCCTCTCCCACCTCCGAAAGCCCTTCCATCGCGGCCTCGCCGAGCTATGGCTCGCCATAGGCGACCATGAAAAAGCCACTCACCATGCTCTCGAAGCCTATACCTGGGCCTGGGCAGATGGAGAACCCTATGTGCATCGCTATGAGTTGAATAAGACCATCGAGGTGCTGGAAGCATTGGAGGTGCCGATCCCCGACCTGCCCCCTTATGATCCGAGCAAGGCGGAGAAGTTTCCATGGGAAGAGGAGGTGGAGGCGGCGATAGAGGAGTTGCGGAAGAAGAAGGAGGAAGAAAATTGATTTCAGAATATCGATTGATGAACAAGGATTGAAGAAGGAGAATTCACTTCAAAAATCATCAATTCCTTCGACGTTGCTCAGGACATACCTTGTTCGATATTCTGCAATCTCAAGGACAACAGTTTTCCCTAATCCAACGTGAGTTCTTTATCTAAGGTCTTGATACTCAGGGAGTATAGTGGGATTTTAAAGGAAAAAGCATGACATTTGGGGTAACACTTCGATTGTTAAAACAAAAGAAACCCAAGGTCATGCTTATACT
>JAUIKF010000113.1 GCA_030430575.1 Bacteroidia bacterium
ATAGGGGGACGCTAATCCCGAAATCATTTGCAAAATAGTACAAACATAGACCCTTTCGACAACATGACAGGACAAAAGTGAGATAATATTGGCAACTTTGAGAGTTTATGAATTATTCAGGTTAGAGTTCTACCTCAAAAAAGAAAACTTTGAGAAGATCGCCGATGCCTTCAATGCCAAGCGCCAGAAGGACCGCAAGCAAGCCGATGTAGATCGATACAATAAGGCCCTTGGGGAGTACAACGACGCCGTCGAAAGCTTTAATTCCACCAATCAGGAATTCAACAAAACCCGCGAGACACTCCTCAACAACTGGAACAAGGCTGTCCAGAAGTTTATGGATCGTCACGTCCCGTAATTTTTTCATGGGCTTTGCAGGCTGAAAGCCTGCAAAGCCCATGAAAAAATTAGCCTACTACTCCTCATCCCCATTCCAAATGTCTGTCAAACGCAATTCGAAGCCTTTCAAAACATCTTCTCCTGAGAGCATTTGATCAAAGGAAGGAACTTTTTCTATGCTACCGTCCGCTCGGTAAATCCAAACCGTTTCGGTCTCTGGATCGATCAGCCAACCTAGGCGCACCCCATTGTCGCGGTATTCGATCATTTTGTCTTGTAGCCTTTTGAGCCGGTCTGTTTTGGAACGTATTTCAATCACAAAATCAGGGGAAATATGCGCAAAACGCTTCCTTTCTTCTTTGGAAAGCGCTTTCCAACGCTCGATGGCAATCCAGGCAGTATCTGGTGATTTAACGGCATCATTCGGTAGGGTAAAGCCGGAACTTGAGTCAAAGGTCTTACCTGTTTTTTCTGCTAAAGCCCAACTATTCACCTTAGTGGTAACATTAGCGTTAAAGCTACCTGTTTCAGAGTTTGTCAGTTCCATAATTAAAATTGTACCATCCGCTTCTCGCTCGATTTGAAAATGGTCCATATCCTGGCAGAAGAGATAAAATTCTTCTTCTGACATTTGAAGATATTTACTTTTGATGGGAACAATCATAAAGACGAACTCTTTTTATAGAGGGAAATTAAGTTATTTAACAAAAATAACAAAAATGTATGGCTTCGGTTTTTTGTAGCTTGGATTATCCTTTTCAGGCGGTAAATTGCTTACAGCATATTATCTTTGGTCCTCATGAACAAACTCATCATCACCCTCCTCCTAGGCCTACTGCCTATCCTCCTCTTTGCCCAAGACAAGCCTGCCTATCGCCTATTTGATGGCAATGGCAAAGCACTTAAGTACAAAAAAGCACTAAAAGCGGCCTTAGCGGCGGATATCATCTGCTTTGGAGAATCCCATAACGACCCCATCGCCCATTGGCTTCAGTATGAGGTGTTGAGCGATTTGGCAGAAACTAAAGGGGCAGATGCTTTGGTCGTAGGGGCTGAAATGTTTGAAGCAGATCAGCAGGAAGTGATGGATTTATACCTCAAGGGAGCATTGGACGATAAAGGGCTGACGGACAGTACGCGTACGTGGCCCAATTATAAGACGGACTATCAGCCGGTCGTGGCTTTCTGCAAGGCAGAAGGAATTCCCTTCATCGCCACCAATGTCCCGCGTAAATACGCGCGTATGGTCGCTCGCAATGGAGGCCTCAGCGCGCTCGATTCGCTGCCAGATGACGAAAAAGCGCATATCGCGCCTCTTCCCCTCGTCGTGAATTACGAATTGCCTTCCTACATGGCGATGCGGGACATGTTTGGCGATGCGCCGCATGGCATGAACCTCGACCACTTCATCGCAGCTCAAGCGATAAAGGACGCCACCATGGCGCATTTCCTCCTGGAAAACTACCCCTCAGGCAAGACCTTCTACCACCTTAATGGAAGCTACCATTCCGATAGTAAAGAGGGCATCCTCTATTACATCGCTCAGGCAAAACCGGAACTACAGCTATTCAATTTCTCTGTTGTTTCTCAAAGCGACCTTAGCAAGCTGGAGGAAGACCACAAAGGCAAGGCCGATGTGATCATTGTGGTCCCTGAGACGATGACGAAGACGTACTAAGCGTGAATTTTGAATGAAGAATGTAGAATTTTGAATAGGGAAAAGGGACCGTTTCACTCAGGGAAAAGGGAATAGAGATGTGAAACTTTTTGGGTAGGTCTGGACGTGCTATATTCTCTTCTCTCTGTTCTTCCTATCCTTTCATTCAAAATTAATCATTCATTCATTCAAAATTAGCTTCCCCATGGACGAACTCAAGCAAAAGATCATCAATGATATTCTGGGCCGGGAGGACATTGTCCTGACGGAGGATCAGGAAGTGGCACTGGCTGAGTTCATGCGCTTTTATAAGGCAGATGAAGAGCGTGGAGCGTTTTTATTAACAGGGTCAGCAGGAACAGGTAAGACATTTACCATCAATATCTTCACCCGTTTGCTGCGCAAAATGGGCTTTAAGGTCATCTTATTGGCACCGACAGGTCGTGCTGCCAAGGTCATCACTCGGCGCACGGGGCGGCCTGCCTACACCATCCACCATCACATTTACAATGTGGGAGAAGGCCTCTATGGCGACCTCAGTTTTGAACTGAAGCCCAATAAACAAAAGGTAAATACCGTCTATGTCATCGATGAGGCATCGATGGTGGGCGACCAAACGGACGGCAGTACACGTCGGGGGCTGTTGTTGGACATGCTAGACTATGTCTACGACAATGATCCCTACCGCAAACTGGTCCTCGTGGGGGACCCTGTCCAGTTGCCGCCTATTGGCCACAATACCTCCCCAGCCCTCGATCCCGAGCAGTTGATTCTCAAAGGAAATCTGAATCTCTACCATGCTGAACTGACGGAAGTGAAACGCCAGCACCTAGACTCAGAAGTTTTGGAAAATGCCGTGCGCATCCGGGATGCCTTCGTGGAAGGCGCAGCAGAAGATCTAAAACTGGAACCAGGGAGAGATGTACAAGTGTTGGAGAATGGTTACGAAGGACTAGAAAACTATCTGGGCTATTATCAGGAAGGAAATCCCGATCGGGTGGTTTTCATCACTTACTCCAACTATCGTGCGATGCGCATCAGCCAGGCAGTACGCCAGCACCTTTTCTATGCGGACGCCCAGGAGGCATTGCTCCCATCAGACTTGCTGATGGTCGTTAAGAACAACTACGCTTGGGGTGACGAAAAGACCATGCCTTTCATCGCCAATGGCGAGATGTGTACCGTGCGGTCTGTAGATCAGGATACCTACGAGGAGAAATATGGCCTTAAATGGATCGACGCTGAACTGGAGTTTATCGATGGCAAAAATGAGCTGATCGTGCTACGCTGTAAATTGGTTCTGGACCTGTTACAAACCAAGCAAGCTCAGCTCGACAAAACCATTCTTTCCGAAATCACCAATGAGCGCCGCCGTGAGTACCTGGACCTTCCCAAAAAGGATAGCCTTGAGATGATGCGCAAAGACCCCTATGCCAATGCCCTGCAAGTCAAATACGGCTACGCTGTCACGGGTCATAAGTCCCAGGGCGGCCAGTGGGAGAGCGTCATCATCGGCTTTGAACCCGACTATGGCAATGATATGCAAGCCTATATCCGCTGGACCTATACGGTCTTCACACGCGCAGAAGAGCGCGTTTTTGTGTTGGATTGCCCGTTTATGGAGCAGTGAAGGCGGAAATGGGGGATGTTCAATGGTTCAATTTGTTCAACGGTTGAAGTGGAAAAGATCCATTTCTCAATCCATTGTTTCCGACACATAGGCCATGATTCCTCCTATATCCTGATCTGAAAGATTGGGGAATGATTGCATCGCAATCATATTGTAGCGCTTAAAAAGCTCAATTGCTCTCTCATCACCAGACGAGATCATTCCCGGCGCATTTTTCACCCAACGATACATCCAGGCCTTGTCTTCGTCTGTGGTATAGTTGGTAATCATATTCGCCAAAGGGGGCCCCGTAAGTGGGCGGTTGACTTTATGGCAGGTGGCACAATTGTTCTTAAACAACGTTTCTCCCCGCTTAGCTTCAGCAGATAGCTGAATGACCAAAGGCTGTTGGGGCTTCTCCATGATAGGGTTTACTAATAAATTCCCAACCTCTACCTGACTGATCTGGTAGGAGAAAAAAGCCCAAAAGATAAGCCCAATTCCTGTGATTAACCATATCCATGATCTGATCATATTACCTCCTTTTTGTATTTTCTGAACGCACCCTTAACACGCCTCAAAGAGGAAAATAGTTGAGAAATCAGCTTAAAAATTGTATTATGAGCTGCCTTTTTACCCTAACAAGCGTTAGGATAATTGACTAAAAAGCACTGACCAGTACCTACCTATTGCCATCTCCCAGAAGTCTGGCCCTATTTCTTATGTCATTTTTATCATCAACACATTTCACTATGAGAAAAAGCTATCTACTCTTCATTTTAGCTATGGTCATGGGACTAGGGCTTCAGGCCCAAGAACTGCGTGGTTCACAAGCCGACGCGGTCATCCCAGGTGCCGAACATATCTGGCTAAAATCTTATAATCAGCTCCCTGCCTATGTGCGTTTCGACGCACAGCATACTATTCCCCGCAACCAGTTTGACGGGTTTGTCAAGGAAATGATGACCTGGGACCGTTCTACTGACGGCTGGACCTATATGCGCCAGGAGCGTGACCAGCTAGGCCATCAGCATGAGCGCTTTCAGCAGACCTACAAGGGCCTCCCTGTAGAAGGCAGTATGGTCATTATCCACTCCAAGGCCAATCAGGTCTATGCCATGAATGGCGACTTCTATAAGCTTAACGACGTGCCCACGACGGCACAGTTATCGGAAGAGGAGGCACTCCAGCAGGCCCTTATCCACATCGGCGCCAATGCTTACAAATGGCAAATTCCCCAAGAGGAAGATCGCCTGCAAGACATCATGGCTGGCAATGCTGCATTTGCAGGCCCTTATACTTACTTCCCTTTGGGTGAGTTGGTCATCGTCGCCAAGGACGGCGAGTTCCGAGGCGGACAATTCCGCCTGGCGTGGAAATTTGACATTTACGCGCACGCCCCACATGGCAGAACCCACACCTATGTCGATGCCATCAATGGCGAGATTCTCTGGGATCATAACCGGATTCATACGGTGGATGTACAGGGAACGGCAGTGACTCGTTATAGTGGTACACGTGCCATTACAATGGACAGTACTGGAGCGATGAGCTTTAGGCTACGGTCCAACAATAGAGGAAATGGGGTTTACACCTGGGATATGAATGAAGGGATGACTACTGGAAATGCTGTTGATTTTGTAGATACAGATAAGTTGTGGAACCCCACGGCGAATTTAGATGATGCCGCAGGAGATGCGCACTGGGGAGCTGAGAAGACCTATGATTATTTTTACACCAAATTTGGGAGGAATAGTATAGATGATAATGGTTTCAGGCTAAATAGTTATGTCCATTATGGACAAAATTTTGCTAATGCTTTTTGGACTACAGGAAATAATAGCGGAATGTATTATGGTGACGGGAATAATCGACCATTTACGGCCCTTGATATCGCCGGACATGAGATTACACATGGTCTTACAAGCTTTACAGCAAATCTTATTTACCAAAATGAATCAGGCGCCCTCAACGAGTCTTTCAGTGATGTATTTGGAAAAGCTATCGAAAACTGGGCACGTCCCAATGATTTTGATTGGAGACTGGGCGTGGATCTAGGATTTGTTATTCGAAATATGGCAAACCCTTTTCAGGAAGGCGATCCAAGGAACTATCTTGGGACCAACTGGTATTCAGGTTCCGATGATAATGGAGGCGTCCATACCAATAGTGGGGTACAAAATTATTGGTATTATTTGATGGTTGAGGGCGGTTCAGGGACAAATGACTTTGGAGATGCCTATACGGTAAATGGCCAAGGTTTTGATACGGCTTCTGCCGTTGCTTTCCGCAACTTGACAGTATACCTTACCCCAAGCTCACAATATGAGGATGCGCGATTCTATGCCATCCAGTCTGCGGTGGACTTGTATGGACCTTGTTCGCGCACCCACATCAATGTTGCCAATGCATGGTATGCAGTAGGGGTAGGACCCGCCTTCTCCCTTATACCTGTGAGTGATTTTGGTGCATCTACCACTGCTACCTGCTCACAGCCCTACGAAATTCGCTTTTTTGACAATACTGTCAGTGCTGCCACCTATAAATGGGATTTTGGAGATGGCAATAGCAGTACCTTAGCAAACCCCATACACAATTATGCCAACCCAGGTATGTATAATGTAAAACTAGCCGTTACGGGTGTCTGTGGAGGGGCTGACTCTGTGACCAAAAATAACTATATCACCGTTGTGCCTGCTCCTGCTGCACCCACGGTGAGCAATGATAATATCATGTGTGGAGAGCAGCCTTTACTCGTTGCGAATGGTTCAAATGATATTTTCTGGTATGATAATGCAGGGGTATTGGTAGCCACAGGGGATAGTTTTTATGCGCCGGTTCCTTCTGCAAATATTACTTACTTTGCTGTAAACGGTATCGTTCCACCTAGCACTTTTGGAGGACCAGCAAATAATAATTTTGGGACGGGTGGAATCTTCGCAAATGATGACTGGGCACTCATATTTGATGTACATCAAAATTCTATACTTGAATCAGTAAAAGTATATGCTGATGGATCGGGATTGAGGACGATTGAATACCGAGATCAAAATGGAAATGTTTTGGATTCAAAGACAGTCGATATTCCTGATGGCCAAAGTCGGGTTAATTTAGGGTTTAACCTTGTGCAAGGCACTAACTACGAACTTGGAATAAGTGGCGATGTGGAATTATATCGCAATAATGCAAATGCTTCCTATCCCTATGCGATAGGGAACTTCGCCTCAATAACAGGGAATAATGCGCCTAATGCCACAGGCTATTATTATTTTTTCTATGACTGGGAAATAAAGGAGGGTGAAGGCTGTATCAGTGCACAAGTGCCTGCTCAAATCAGCGTCTCTCCATTGCCGCTTCCAAATGCTCAGGATATTACGCGTTGTGGACCAGGGGCAGTTACTTTTGTCAACTCAGATCCTAATTTCACTTATAATTGGTATGACGGAGGAGGAAGTTATATTTCTTCTGGAAGGATTTTTACAACACCTTCGCTTTCTACTACTACTACTTATTTTGTAGAACGAGAAGTTCCAACCTCTATTCAATATGTAGGGCCTACAGATCCTAATTTTGTAGGTAGCGGTGGATACCACAATTCAGCTTTTGTTGCAAGATTACTCTTTACTGTTTACAAAGATGTGCGCTTAAATTCAGTATTTGTAGATGCTAGTAGTGCAGGCGATAGAGACATTATTCTTGAAGATGGTAATGGAAATCCAATTCAAACCCTTACGATTAATATTCCAGCTGGGCAAAATAGGATAGACCTTAACTTGACGCTGAGTCCCGGTGATTATCGAATAGGTGGTAGTGCAATGGACCTTTTTCGCAATGATGCAGGAGCTCAATATCCATACGAAATAGCTAATCTAGTATCTATAACGGGTTCAAATGCGAATACAGCTAATGATTTTTACTACTACCTCTACGACTGGGAAGTCCAAGAAGTCCCTTGTGTCAGCGGCCAAACCACCGTCCAGGCCATCATCGATCCTGGCACAGGCCCTACGGCTAATTTCTCCTTTACCCGAAACCTGAGCACCTTTAATTTCCAAGATGCTTCTACCAACGCTACCAGCTGGAGTTGGGACTTTGGCGATGGCAATACCGATTCCAATCAGAACCCGCAGCATACCTATACGGCTTCAGGTTCTTATACCGTAACCCTGACCGTTTCCAACGGTTCTTGTGAAGAGACTTCCATCCAAACCGTAGATGTTACTCATGTCACAGCGATTGATGAATTGCTGGCTCCTGGCAGTCTCAAACTCTATCCCAACCCTGGCCAAGGCCAGTTTACTATCGAGGCAGAGGCGCATACGGCCCAGCCAATGCAGCTCACAGTCTACAATACGCTTGGGCAGCAGCTTGTGAGCAAGGCGTTTGCTCGCACCACCTACTTCAAAGAGGAAGTAGACTTGCAAGAGGTACCTAACGGCACATACCTGATTCGCCTTCAAGTGGGCGGGGAAGTTGTGATGAAGAAATACTTGCTGACGCAGTAGAAGATACCTGCTTTTTCGAATAAATCATGAGTCATCCCGGATTTTCAGTAATGAAAATTCGGGATTTATGTATCGCTTTTTAACGAAAGTGCCCTTACTTGCCAACTCCCCCAACATAACAATATTAGGATTCCACCACCGAGGATCCACCACTTAAGCTTATTGCTTCCAATTGGTTGATCATCACCAATCAAAATAAATGTAGCCCAATAATAAGGATGCGTCTGATCGGGAGGGGCCGATTTCAAAAATTCTTTCTGAGATCTTTGAAGCGCTAATGATTTATTTTCCCCCTCGTCAAGATATGTATAAAAACGCATCATAAGGTCACCCGTAGATCGCCCATCAGCTTTCCATAGGCTTGTAACAATACTAGGACACCCTGCATACTGGAATGCCCGTGCGAGGCTCATAATGCCTTCTCCCTTTTCCAATTTTCCAAATCCTGTCTCACATGCAGCGAGTACTGTCAATTGGGCGTTTATTTGCATATTATAGAGTTCATAGGCATTTAATTTCCCATCTTCCATACTATCAGATGCTGAATTAAATAGTAAATATGCGTAAAGTGAATTTTCTACATTTGCTATCCCATGCATTCCTAAATGGAGAATGTCATATTGGTTGACTACTGCCTTAAAACTTTCTTCGGAAGCATCTAATCCAAGGTAAGCATCCCCTTCTATGATTTGACAGATTTCAGTAGCTTGAGGTTGGTTAAGTGATAAGGTAAGTGGTTCATCATAAGAGGGGGCAAAAGCCACGAGTTTTTTCTTTGAGCGGTATGGTTCTTTAGCATCTTGGTATAATAAAGTAGCAGAATAGCCATATCTATACCTCAGACCTGATAGATAACCTTTTTATCAAAGGTCTGAAATTTGGTTGTCAACAATGATTTGAGTTCGTTCTTATATGTTGAATTGATCGTGTCAAAAAAGCTTGTGATTGCTTGGTGA
>JAUIKF010000127.1 GCA_030430575.1 Bacteroidia bacterium
TTATCCTCTTTGAACACATCTCAAAGGTCTGGAATCTATTTTCCTTTATCAATCGGTAGAATTGTGGATTTTTCTCTCATTAAAATTGAGGATAGGGTATATAGTTTGTGGTCTGTGGTTTGTGGTTTGTGGTTTGTGGTTGCCTTTTTAACTACAGACTACATACCACAGACCACAATCTTCATCCCTCAAATGTTAATACCCATCAATTGTTACCAATTTTTGCACAATAGCTTCCCGTACTACCCCAGCCACATTGTTGACATTCAACTTTCGGTGGATCTGGCTGCGGTGCTGATTGACTGTATCGGGTGAAATCCCTAGTCGTGCAGCAATTTCTGGCGTAGAAAGGCCTTCTACGATCAAAACAAGTACTTGATGCTCTCGGCGAGTTAAGTGTAGTGACTTCATAGGATGAGGTTGTTATCTGGTGACAGAATTATCCGATGAGTCAAAGTTGCCCCTTATTCAGCAGGCAATCAATCGTTAGATATATGGAAATTTATCTCATCATTTTTGATGATACCATTCGCCTAAAAGCACTTGAGCAGCTTTTTGTTTATAGTGACTGGGGTCATCAGCGATCGCCGAAAGTCGTTTTTCTGCTTCCGGGATTGCGCCTTGATCGATCAGTGCCTTCACACCAAACCATGCAGCTTGTTCAGTGAGCAAAGGGTGCGTTACGCTTTCCAAGCAATTGAAAGCTTCTTGAGGTTGGCGAACGTGAAGGTAGCTGATCCCCGCATAATACCATGCAGCAGAAGGGTAAGGAAACGCCGTATCTTGCGCAAATGATTTAAAAATATCAGCCGCCTCATCGTATCTCCCTGTTTGGTACAATTCAAGTGAATTACCCCAAACCGAGTCTTGCTCCAAAACTCCAAATGGCCCACGTGTTGTGCCGAGTGTTTCTGGGGTAAAGTGTTGGGCAAAAAACTGATTTTTGTCAAAAGGGCTAGCTGATGGCTTCACCAGCCAAAAGATTCCTACCATCAGGATCAATACAGCTGCTGCCGACAAGAGATAATGATGCAAGGTCAACCCCTTCGAGGGTATAGGTTTCACTGCCTCTGCCTCATAGATCGCATCAAACTGCGTCCGAAGGTGTCGGTGAGAGGCCGCCTGGATAGCGCCACGAGCCGCCAAGTGGAGTTCCACTTCCTTGGCGAAGCCCGAGTCCTTCTGCAGTTGCTGCTGGAAGGCAGCCGCCTCATCAGGCGTCATAGCGCCTGAAAGGTGCTTTTCTACTAAGACAAATATGTTTTCATTGCCCTCCATCACTCCTTTTTTTCACGCTGAGATTGAATGATTTTTTTGAGTTTCCCCATGCATTTATGCTTCTGACTGATGACACTCTTATTATTCTTGAACCCCATCCGCTCAGCGATCTCATGCATATTATAGCCCCAATACCCCCAATCCATCAAGATCTGTTTACAGGTCTCCCCCAATTGGTCAAAGTACCCCAAAAGCATCCGAATGTCATCCTTCAGTTGTAGGTCGTGAAGGGCGCTTTTTTCATGGCTGGCGATATAGCCCCATTCTTCTTGAGGCGTCGACTTGTTAGTCGCTTCTTTGCGAAGAATATCAACACATTTATTAAAATAAATTCGGTACAGGTAGGTGGAGAGTTTGGACTTGCCGAGGAAGTCTCCTCGGATGACCTGATCGCTCAGCGCCAAAATAGCGTC
>JAUIKF010000056.1 GCA_030430575.1 Bacteroidia bacterium
TAGCCCAGGCAATTCGCCTGAGCTACACAAGATAGAACAGCCAATGGCATGCCCTTCTTAAGTTTTAACAAATGTATCGAATTTTTCTCACTTTTTTCTTGCATCGTAACACAGTACCTTGAACCCTGAACTCCGAACCCTCTTCCCCTACTCCTTCACCACCTTTTGTACAAACCCCCTACCCGCTTCATCTACAATCTGAAGAAAATAAAATCCTTCTTGCAAGCCGCTGATATTCAGCTCAAGACGAGGCTCATTTGGCTTGATAATTTGCGTGGGGAGGACCAACTGGCCCATTGAATTGAGCAGGTTAAGTTTGGCGGCTCCATGCGCTTCTTCCCAACTAATCTGGAGGACGTCTTTCACAGGATTGGGAAAAACAGAGATAGGCAATTGAGATAATTCGCCGATGCTGGTAATGTCGACGCCCACCCCTACCCTGACGCAGGTCGTGTCATTGCTAGGGTCTTGATCTCCTGGCCAGTTGGACCAAAGACAGATATAATATACAGCATCACCTGAAGGGGCCTTCCACTGAATGGGGTGCGTAAACTGCATCGTATCATTGGGTGCGAGTAGCACTACTGTCGTGTCATCCAACAAGCGCGCCGTGACAGGCGCTTGGCCCGTCACTGCATAAGTGACTTCCAGTGAAGAGTCCAGCGTGATCGTATCCGCGCCAAAGTTGCGGATAGACGCTTCAAAAAAGGTGGAATCACCTGCTGCTATGTCAAAATCTAGGACATCATAGGCTCCCACATCTTTGGATGCTACTTCTGCCAAACGGATGTCATCAAGTACAAGGATAAATTTATCGGTCGAAGTATGGCGAAAAGCGACTTGCACAGTCTGATTAGCATATATACCCCCAAGAACAGTTGCCAAATTGACTGAGCGATAACTCAGGAAAAAGCCTTCTGCTCCCACCGTCAGCACAGGTTCTGGCTCACTAAGAAACCCCATGCTATCAGGCGTTGCCTGCCCAGCCGTCACCCAGACTTCATAGCTCTCCGCAAAAAAGCGATCCTGCGAATACGCCACCCATGAAAGGCAAGTATTACTGCCTACTTGCAAAGGTGGTGAAACCAGCCAGTCGTCGCTAGGCGTGCTATCATTGGTGTACCATGAAGATGAGGCAACGGCGCCATTACGCCCATCCTTGAAGTCTGTAATCGGTGCCCACCCTGCCTCATAAATGGTATCAATAGCAGGATGAAGGGCCTGACCATCCACATCATAAGCCGTCCAATCACCTGGCAGCGTATCAGCTGAAAATTTTTCTTCAAATAATTTCATCCCTCCACAAGGAAATAACCTCAAGGCATCACGGCTTTCTTGTGGCGCAGGAAAACCAGAACGGCTGGTGACTTGAGCAGAAAGGGAAAGGGTCAGAAATACGAGAAAAGAAAAGGAAAGAATGGCGCGCATATAATAATTGAAGAATTGATAATGGAAAATTAGGGGTGTTCACTCATTTTTCGAAATAAAAACTAGGATCCCTTTTTAAATGAAAAATATAAAAACAGAACGTCACCCCGGAATTTTTCGATGCTTTGGGAGAAAAATATCCGGGGACTCCCGCTCCAAAACGTTAAAAACGTTTTTTGGCGGGGATCGCGGATAAATTTGATTGTAGGGGCAGGACATGTCCTGTCCCTACAATCAAATTTTCCGCGAAGACGATTGGGGTGGGATGAGATTTGTTCATTTTTGCCCTGAAATATTTATTTCGATTTTTGAGTGAACACTCCTAATGGAAAATTGAAAATTGCTTTGCTTACTGGTCCCATGACGGCTCGTCTGGGGTTTCCGTTGCTTGTACAAATACAAAAAACTCAAATCACTAAGTAGCAATTTGAGCCATTGTTGGTTAATTACAAGTGCAAGGCAGTTGTATCTTAGTAGGAAATCCCTTTTTCCTTCATCTCCTTCAATACCGCCGCGAGTCCTCGCTTATTGATCGTGCGAAGCGCACTTGTGGTCAATTTGAGGGTGATCCAGCGGTCTTCTTCAGGGATATAGAAGCGCTTTTTCTGAAGGTTAGGATAAAATTTCCTTCTGGTTTTATTATTAGCTTTTGAGACATTATTGCCTGAAAGCGGTCTTTTTCCTGTTACTTGACAAACTCTAGCCATTATTCCGTCGCTTAATATGGGTTGATTTCTAAATTAGGGTTGCAAAGTTCTGGATTTTGTGTGGAATATGCAAGGGAAAAAAGAAGAGAGACCGCTCGGGCTCGAAGACTCACCCTCGCTGCGGGACCGGTCGCCCTGCGGGCTCCCTGCGAGATCGTTCGTCGCGAAGCTCCTCACTGCGAGACCGCTCGAAGACTCGCTCCGGGACTAAAGACACCTTTTTCTCTTATCTCGAAGCTCGGCGAGTCTTCGAGCCGAGCGGTCTCGCAGTGAGCGTCAGCGAACGGTCTCGGCTCTCGCAGCGAGCCCGCAGGGCGAGCGATCTACTTCACCCCCACCTCCACATAACTCCCACGGTACACCCGATGGGTCGCTTTGACAAAATCGTTCTCCTCCGCATCTAAGTAGATGTTCTCCACATACTTCTGCGGATTGCGATCGACGAGGGGAAACCAAGTGCTTTGGACTTGGATCATCAGGCGATGGCCTGGCTTAAGGGTGTGGAAGAGATCTTGGAGTTCGAGACGGACTTCTGTGGGGGTATCAGGCGAAAAAGGCTCGGGCTTTTCCCGGCTGTTGCGGAAGCGTCCGCGAATGACTTCTGAGCGCAACATGCGCTGATAGCCGCCCATCACCACGCCTTCGGCTTGGTCGGGATATTCTGGGTGGTCGGGCGGATAGACATCGATGACTTTCACAATCCAGTCAGCTGCTGTTTGGGAAGTGGAAACTGTCAGGACGGCCGTCACGGGGCCTGTGAGGGTCATTTCCGCTGTCAATGGTTCTGTTTGGTACACCAATACATCAGGTCTTCGGGAAGCAAAGCGCTGGTCAGCCGTCATATAACTCCGCGGCATGCCCGTCGTGATGTCTTCGTGAGAAGGCACAGGCTTATCGGGATCACTCACAAATTCCTCAAAACTTTCTTTATCCCCTACTATTTGCCCTAATACACCCTTTTCTCCTAAATAAAACCGCTCCTGCTTCTTATCCTTCGGCGGCCACTGCTCAAACGTATGCCAGGTATTATGGCCCGTATCGAAGACATAGGCTTCAGGCAAATTAGGCGCTGGGCTGCCTTTGAGGTGATGCATGAAGAAGGGAAACTCAATCTGGTGCTGGTAATAGGTAGAAGGCGCAGGATCATCTCCAAAAAAGATATTGCCTAGTCTGGAACCATCATCTCTTGCCCAACCGCCATGACGCCAGGGACCCATCACGATAGCATTTGAGGTATTGGGGTTATTTTTTTCGATGGCTTGATAGATATGCAAGGGGCCATACAAATCTTCCGCATCGTACCATCCGCCTACCGTGAGGACAGCGCAGTTCACATTTTTGAGGTGAGGAAGCAGGTTATGGGCTTGCCAAAATTCGTCGTAATTGGGGTGAGCGACGAGGTCATTCCAGAATTTATTGCCTTCCATATAAGGCATCGCATTTTTCAACGGGCCTAGCTGGTTGAGGAAATAGTCATAGCCATCGGGCGTGCCATGATCGAAGCGGCTGCCCCACGTGGTGGTTAAGCCCTCCCTTGGCTGCCCAAAGACATAGACAAAATTGAAGCAATGAGGCAGGAAGAATGCACCTTGATGGTGAAAATCATCATACCACCAATCGGCGATCGGTGCCTGGGGAGAAGCACAAACCAGGTTGGGGTGCGAATTGATGGCGCCAGCAGCAGTGTAGAATCCCGGATAGGAGATGCCATACATGCCCACTTTGCCATTGTGATGGCGGACATTTTTGATCAGCCAATCGATGGTGTCCCAGGTATCGGTGCTTTCGTCAATGGCTTTTTTGTCAGCATTGGTGCCTGGGAGCTGAGGGCGCATGTCCTCATAGACGCCTTCTGACATGAATTTGCCGCGCACATCTTGGTACACAAAGATGAAGTGCTCACGCATGAAGAGCTTAGAAGGCCCTAGGTTATTGGGAAAATGGGCTTCGCCATACGGCGCTACGCGGTAAGGCGTCCGCTTCAAGAGCATTGGGTAAGCTTGGCTAGTATCTTTGGGCACATACACCGAGGTAAATAGCTTGACGCCATCCCGCATCGGAATCTTGTATTCATATTTCACATAATGCCGCGCTATGTAGGCGGAGTCTGAATCAGCAGCCTGCACACCGACCAGCAGGCCCAAAGTAGCTATGAGGATAAGGTATAGGTTTTTCATGTGGGAAGATGGGAAATGGAAGGGAGAATTGCCACATTTGTTTACATTAAGAATTTTATTAATTTCGTATTGAACAAATCCGGGCAAACATCTAATTCACACAATTACCTAGCTACATGACAAAAAGATCTTGTTTTTCCCTATGGGCATTAATCCTCTTAATGCCCTTCAACACCCATGCGCAGACGCTAGCACAATTAACTTCGGACTTAACCGAATACAGCCTGAACCTGGACTATGAGCAGGCTGCACGTGTCTGCCGAGAAGCGGCGGCGTGGGCTGAGGCGGAAGGGGATGTAGAGACGCAGGCGGAGATGTTGTCGCTGTTGTCGACTTGTTCGCTTCAAATGGGAGATCACAAACAGGCAAAAACCATTTTGTCTCAAATTGATAGGCTTAATGAAAACCACTCGCTTTCGAAAAGAGCTGAAGGCATGTATCATTTGGGATTGGGGCAATATTACCTCAAGATTGGCCGCCCCGATAGCGCGCTGGGGTATGCCCAATCTGCGATGGGCCACGCATCTTTGATCGCCCAAAAATACCCTCCGATCCCTTCAGATATTCATATGCTTTTGGGAGGCTGCTATACATGGGCTGGGGCACTACCGTTAGCGGTCAACGAAATGGAGGCTGCTCTGACAGTCGCGAAGCAAATAGGGGCTGAAAAGAGCCCTGCTTATGGCTTAATCCTTTCAGGAATGGGGTATATGCATGCGCAGCTTCAGCAATATACCCAAGCCGATCAAGAACTTTGGCGGGCGCTTGAATTGATTCAACATTCGCCTTCTCTGACTGATCGTGCCAATGTCTACAATCATTTTGCAAGCTATTTTCTCACTTATGGGGCGGGAAAGATATCTGAAAACCAAAAATCATTTGATCAATACACACCAGAAGTTCAAGAAATCTTTCACGATGCACAAAGCGTTTCAGAGAAATGTTTAGCCCTTCTCGAACTAGCGAATGACCCTATTTTGCTGGCGATGGGATACATGCAATTGGCAGAGGGCCTAAGTGTAAAGGACGATCCTACCCTTACCCAAACGGCCTACCAATATTTAGAAAAGGCCAAAGACTTGATCGAATCGCAATTGGGGAAAAATAACTACTACTATTTTATTGCCATGTTGAAACTGGGGCAGACAAAGGTGATGGAAGGTGCACCTTATTTTAATTCAGGCCAGTTGCCAGCAGCCTTAGCTGTTTATAGGGAAGCCCAACCTTTTCTCAACCAATCCATCGAATTAGCCAAGGAACTATTTGGAGATCGTAGTCCCGCAATAGGGTACCCTTTGAATATGCTGGCTACCTCGGAAGTGCAAATTGGGCTAGGGACTTATTTTCTGGGAAATGTGGAAAAAGGCATTTCAGTCCTACAACATGCCAAGGAACTATTTGATGAGACAGCCTATCATTTTGGCAAGTCAAAAGAAACGCTACCGCCTTACAATCAACCCAAAATTGACCGATTCACCCAATTCAATGCCATTCAATTTCCGCTGGATGTCAATGGAGATATATTTCGGCGGTTTCCATTTTTTGCCGAAGATACCGTGACAGCCTATAAGAACTCCCTGGCTTATTACCTGGCAGAGTCATCCATGATTGACAGTTTTTTGCTGCGATATGGGGCACAAGCAGATCAGCTAAGCATTATCAGTTTTGCTCAAGGTGCTACTGCCGGTGCTATCGCAATGGGGCATGAACTATATCATCGAACGGGCGCATTTCATTACCTTGAAATGGCATTTGAGCAATGTGAGAAGAGTAAATCAAGCTTACTATTGACAACGCTCAGACAAAGAAAAGCATTGAAATTCGCGGGGGTCCCGGATTCATTGATTGAATTAGAAAATCAATTGAGAGAATCATTGATTTCCAAACAGCAATTGACAGAGATCCACTTCTCTGACAGCACTAATATTGCCAATAATCAAGATTATTTGGCAACGCTGAAAGCGCATGAAAGATTGACCCAATCCATAAACGAGTCATATCCCCGCTATTACAATCAACGCCTAAACCTTAGCAAGGTACCTGCCCAAGAAGTACAATCTCGACTGGGAGTGGGCCAGGTTTTTATGGAGTTTTTTACGGTGGAAGGCGATATTTATATTTTTGCGCTGACACAGGATACCTTGATGGTAAACTATGTTCCTGGTCTAGCTGTACATTATCGCCTTGCAGACTCTCTGCTTAGCGCGATCCATCCCTCACCAAATGCAGATAGGACCGAATTATTTACCCAATACACTGATGTTGCATATTACCTGTACAAAGAATTCCTTCAACCTACCCTTAGTCAATTGGACACCGTTTCAGAACTAATCATTATTCCAGATGAAGGATTCGATGATTTTCCATTTGAATTACTGCTTACGGAGCTTCCCAGCAGCAACGAGGTAGACTATCGGCTACAGAATCTTTCTTATTTGATAGAAGAGGTTGCCATCACATATGGGTTTTCTGCAACTACTTTATTTAATGATCTGAAACAGGCAAAAAAGGGTCATTTCTCTTATCCATTTTTTGGGCTTTCTCCAACGTTTGAGCGACATCCTTCTCAGAACAATCTCCCTGGTGCTCAGGAGGAAGTCGAAATGCTGACTGACCGCTTGGGGGGAAAAATACTGCAAAGGGAATCAGCCACACTCGATTCTTTTTTGGCCTATAGCCCACAATCTGCTATTCTCCACCTTGCTACCCATGCTGTGGCCAATAATGCAGACCCATTGTCAAGTGTCATTTATTTCTATGATACTGTGCTGACAGCAGCTCAATTGTACGAAAAAGAGATTCCCGCTAACCTGGTAGTACTCAGTGCTTGCCAAACCCACAAAGGAGAAAATAGCGATGGAGAAGGCTTGATGAGCTTGGCTCGTGGATTTGCTTATGCAGGGACTCCTAGCATTGTGACCACTATGTGGGATGTAGACGATGAAGAGGGGAAAAAATTGATGGAGCTATTTTATGAGCACCTACTTGATGGAATGCCTAAACATCAAGCGCTCCGATTGGCAAAACTTAAATATTTAAGAAAAGCGGATAGGCTGCATTCACATCCAAGCAATTGGGCAACCTTGATACATATCGGGGATACCCAACCCCTAGAAAAAGACCATACAGAGGCATGGATTATTGGACTTATCATCTTTGCCGTTATTGGTATAGGGGTTTGGGTAGCTTTTGGGAAAGCTTAATCCTTCCTTTTCTCAATAAACATCCGATACAGCATTTCAACATCCGATTTATAAGAATCCGACACTTCTGAAGCAGCTAAATCAACCAATAAGGCTTTACCTGTCTCCATAAGTGTTGGATCTTTGGTATGGAAGTAAATGATGATCAAGTAGAATCGGGTACGTTCGGGATAATCCCTTTGGAGGGTTGAATCTTGAAGGACGGCTATTGCATTTGGGGTGTCTTGGGCGAGGAAGTAACTTTTTGCCAATGCAAATTGTACCTTTTCATTAGTTGGATCAATGGAGGTGTATTGTTTAAAAAAATTACTTGCTGCTCGATAGTCTTTTCTATCAAACGCTTCTATTCCATTTTTTATCATATTATCCGCATCGCTCCTAGGCCTGATCCCCGGCTTCCCAAAATGTTTTTCCAAAATCACTGCTAACTCCTTCTGTGAATCCTGCCCATCCCCGCTCACCCACATCACCCCCACCAGCAGCAGCACCGCTGCTGCTACAGCCATCCACACCCACAGGTTCTGGCGTCGGCCAGTCCTAGGGCTTGTGGCATGTCCATCATCCCCCCCTCCATGGCCACTCTCAGCAGGAGGGGTCAGTCTTTCCCGCCGGAGCTTATCGAAAAGGGTGTTGAGTCTTTGAGCATCTTCCTCCTTCACAGGGGGAAGGTCTTTGGTGGAAAGGAAGTCTTCCATATCCTGGACCAGGTTATATTCCTGGGCCAGTTCTCGATCACGCGCCAAGTCCTGTAGGAAAGCTTCGCTTTCCTTTTCGCTCATCTGACCGCTGCGAAAGCGGTCGATGCGAGCCAGGTGATCGTTGGCGGGTTGACGCATGTATTACACTTCTATGAGTTTCAGGTATTCAGCATCATTTTTGACTAAAGTTCTCAGTTTATCCCGACAATTACTCAGCCTCTTTTTAATGTAATTGCCCTTTAACCCCATTTTTAACGCAATTTCTTTGATCGATAAGGTATGATAATGCTTTAGCTCTAATAGTTCCTTACAATTGCCTTTCAGCTGCTGTAAGTGTTTCTCCATTACCTCAAATCGCCTTTCCTTTAACATCACTTCATCTAGACGTTTCTCATCTGGCAGCCTGTCATCCAGTGGTACATGAGTGGCTCGGCTCGCTTTTCGGATTCCATCAATGCACTTATTTCGAGCGATCGCATGTACACTAGCCATAATACTTCCTTGAAAAGGTTTTTCCGCCTTCAACTTTCGCCAAACTTCAGTTATCGCTATTTCTGCATAGTCTTCTGCGTCTTTTTGGGCACCTGGTCTTCCAGATAAATATTTGTGGACAAGCACATCGATTACCCGATTAAACAAATATTTAAACACTTCTTCCTCATCATTCAACAAGCCATTCCGGAGTTCATCCTCTCCTAATTTGTCCTTAACCAAGTCAGCCATATTTATGTATCATCGATGAAATAACAAAAGGTTACCCTTTTGTATCCATAAAATTATAAAAAAAATTTATTTCTCAAATTTTTCACAAAAAGGGTAACCAATCGCAAAAACAACGATGATGGGGTAGAAACCGCAAAACACCCCGGGGATCGCGGTTAATTTTTCTAACCATTAATTAACGCAATCCAACATGTTACAGCAACCCTTCTGGGCGACAGGCACCCTATGCCGTGCCCTCAGCATCGCTACGCTTATCCTTTTTGGTGCCATGAATCTCATGGCCCAAAGCCCTCCCGTGACGGTCACCATGATCCCATCGTCATTTGAAGATGGTGACACTGTCGCTATGGCTCTGGCCATTGGTACGTATGATAGTCAGGTCTCAAACGCTCTGGAGATTGAGTTTGAAATTGAATGTGATGGCTTCACCATCGATCCGGCATCCATCATAGATGCCCTCATTGCTCAGTATTCCTTTTTTGCCGATGACAACAATTGGGATTATGAATACGAGCTCCGAGATGGAAATGCCACGTTGTGGTTTCGCATCTTCCGGACAGACAATGATCCACGGAGTGGCTGGGGCTATACCGTAACAGTCACGGATATCATCATCACCATCGATGTAATTCAGCGCAGAGCAGCAGGACCATCTGCTACGGGTACTGCACTTCTCCCTGAAGGCCCTAATCATCCGCTAGCCATGACCATGACAGGAGGATACATAGAACTGGATGTGACGTCTCCGGTCACAGTATTGAGCGCTAGCCTTATGACCATGGAAGGCCGACAAGTGACGCTGTCTGTGGGTAAAAGTCTTCCTGTACGGATTCCTGTTTCATCTCTGAAACCTGGCCTCTATGTCCTTGTCTTGCAGACGTCGGAAGGCAGGATTCAGCGGAAAGTGGTTTTGGGGGATTAATGGTGAGTTTTGAATGTTGAATTTTGAATGTGAGCCTGTAAATGAAGTATTCCATATTCAAAATTCATCATTCATTCATTCAAAATTACCTTCCTAGACTTCCAGTCTTTTCTCGATGAATCGCATGAGCCATTCGCGCTTGGTGAGGGGGAGATTGGGATTATCGATCGTCGCTTGAAGGTCTAAAAGCCTATCGTCTGTTCGAGCTTGCAGGATTCTTTGCAGGAGTTCAAATCGTTTGAGGAAACTGGCGCGCTGATTCTCAGGAAGCAGTGGGTCAGTTTTCTTTTTCAATTGCCTGACAAGGCTATTGGTGTCGAGTCTTGCAATTTTCAAGGCCTCCGCCAGAGGCGGATCAGCATCCAGAAAGCGAGCCAGAATCATATTGGAGGCGGCCTGCACTGCCAAAATAGGGTTACGGAAAGTCTGATAGGCAGCTAGTTCTTTACTGGCTTCTCCATATTTCTTTTCCTCTATGAGAATAATGCTTTTGCCTAAGGCAAGGCTTTCCCCTCGGACATCTTCTGGTAAGGACACTTCGTAGCTGTTCAAAACATCGTATGCCTTGGCGATGGCTTCCTGCTTATTGGGCAACCGCAGGGTGACATTAATGGCATTCAAATAGAAGGCCAAATTGAGAAACCCTTCCACAAAAACAAGCTCCTGATCCATTCCATAGAGAATCCAGTCGTACAGTTTCTGGATCTCCTTTATCTTCTCATGAGAATTCGCCAGGAAGGAGTAATGGTTGAAGAGTCGGCCATAGATGTTAAATTGATCTACTGAGTTGAGCTGGTCTATATGCGCTTTAAAATAGGCTTCCACCTCGTCTAGTGCTGGAGTTGGAAAAATGGCACGGCAAGTCCCAAAGAACAAGCGTAACAATAAACTATAGCACCTAGCCGTCGGTTCTCCCTCGAAAGCCTCGTCCGACTCCACCCGTGTGACAATTTCTTCCACTACCAAGTGATCTTTGAGGTTGGAGGCAATCGCCAATTTCATTTTCTCAATCATCCACCATTTGTCAAATGCCACAGTATAAGCCCATACCTCTTCTTGTGAATGGATTTTCCCTCGATTTGCGGCGTAAGGCTGGGTCAGTTGCATCAGTTCATATTCACTCCGATGATATTTGCTATCTCTTACCTGCTCATCTTCGAGGATTCGCTTCACTTTTCTGACTTGCTCTTCAAAGAAGTGGTGCTGGTTTTTTGCAAAAGCCCGTTTTGCCAAGAGGAGTTCCTGGTCCAGTGAATGCTTCTTGATTTCTGCTAGCAGCAAGAAGTTCTCTACTTGTTCTGCCAAGGGGCTGCTGGCACTCCGGAGCTCTCCTCCATTGAAGGGAATTCCAGGCCTGAGTTGCTCCCAAATATCCTCCTGCATAGGCGGATCTATTGTGGGATCAGCTTGATGATCTTTGCGATAAGAGGCCCAAATGGAAAACAGACTCTGGGTGCGGTCTCCCTTATGTGAAGCCACCTTCATCCATTTCTCAAACGCTTTCTGTTCCTTACTCGTCAGGCATTCCAGCAATTTCCAGAACCGCAGCCTTGTGACGGGCTTCTTTTTCAATGTAGTTCGTTTTTGAAGTAAAAAAATGGCGTCATGACCTGTAAAGGGCAATTTTCAAAAAAATAATGGAAAATAAAATAGTTCATTTTAGCCAAAAAGGTCAAAATTATTCTATGCAAAAAGGGAGGGGAGGTCTACCTTTGAAGTATTAGATCGCTTGCACACAATCATCTACCACTATGTACTCAATACCTGCGCCACCCCCCAAACCATCCCTCATGCTGCCTGATTGGTAGCCATGAGATTACCCTCTTCTACACGAATAAGGAAAATGTTCCAAGTCCTCGGTGGGCCGCTTCTGGATAGGCTATCTATCTGAGAGATAGGCACGCCCCAACATTGCCAAGTTCCATATCAATTGATAGGGAATGAGTAGGTACTCGCCTGCCAGCTTCTGATGCTTGGCGCAGGGGGAGTTGGATGGGCGAGGCCTACTCGATTTTTGGACTGAATTATGGCTTCACACGCAATACCCAACGATTATGCGACATTCGTTTGAAATACCCTTATTGATAGCTGCAGGCTTAGGATTAGCTGTTTGTCTATTTACTATGCCTGTCTTTACCATCTTATTGGTAGGCGCTTGGGTAGGATTGTTTTTCTATTTGAACAAAAAAGTGTCACAGCACGGCACTTGGTTGACTGAAGAAAAAGCGTCCGAATTATATACATGGGTCAACCATCAATGCCAGCATACATGGATTGCGCCCCCCCTACAGGCCCTGCTAATAGATGATCAGTTGAGAAGGGATCGATTGATCCGGATAGTGCTGGCTGGTCAGTATTTATTTTTGGATAAATCCGTATTGGACGACACCACACAATTAGATGCAGCCAAAGCAGATTTACTCGTTCAAATAGGGGGGAAATTGTCAGGCCACCATGCCTTAGGCAGGAAAATCCTGACGCTACTATTCAAGTTGCTTCCCATATTGGGGAATATGCTGGAGCAGTCGGAGACGATCTCTGCTCAGCAAAAAGCCGCCAGCGAATGTGATAAGGCTGATTCGCCTGATATTCACGAAAGTACTTTTGAGTTTTCCCTGGGCTTTTCGGCCTTTGCGAAAGCACATTGGGCGGCGGCGACGCATCGCCTTTTCACTATTCCCCAACATGCAAATGGCCAAAGTCTACAAGCCAAAGGAGGGATCTTTATAGGAATCGCCATATTCTGGTTTTTCATAGGAAGCAGGTTTCTTATTATCCCGCTACGACTCCTCCAAATCTTCCAAGACGAGACATCGGTATTCATCATTTACGCCCTATTAAGCTGGCTTCCAGTCATCATTTTGGTCGTCCTTGGTATCAAGTACCTGCGAGCAGGCACCAAGCGCAAGCAGGAAGAACCCAACAGGCCCGAAACAACAGACCAAATCATTTTAACCCCACATATTATGGAAACTCCCACTCAAACTCTTACTGGCATCCGCGTGAATAAAATCATCAATGTCAACCTGACAGGCGGCATCATTGGCCTATTAGGGGTCTCTCCTAAAAATGCCCTCAGTGCTGCCATAAAGAGAGAAAATCACCAGGGCTGGATGGTAAAGCAGATCATGCCTGCTGCCAGCGGCAACCTGTTTTTGCTGGTTTTACGACTCGTCATTTTGGTATGTACACTTGGGTTATATACTCTAAACTCAGGATACTATATCGTATTTGAGCGGGAGGGATAGGAAATAGATACACAATACCAATATTTAAAGATGAAACATATGCAAGCATTTAAGTTCCTTCTCAGCTTTTATCTAAGCCTAACATTTATTACGTTTTCCTTTTCACAATCTGTGTCATTTGAGGACGCACAAATAATTAGTCCCATTGTTGAAGACCCTAGCTCACTATATTTGGCTGATCTTAACAATGATGGATTACTTGATATTATATGTGCAGGAGGAGATTATCAAACAGGCCACAAGGTAGGTTGGTTTCAGAATATGGGAATGGATACATTCAGTCCCCTAAAGGTCCTTGCTTCAAATGGCTTATTCGATGCGGGAAGTGTAGTCGCAACCGATCTGGACGGAGACACGGACATGGATATTATTGCAACAATAATGGATACCATAGCCCGAAAAATAGTTTGGTTTGAGAATACAGATGGAGCAGGCTCATTTACTCCCCCTATTACCCTATCTACGACGGATTCTAGGGATTTATTTCCCATTGACATTGACGGTGATGCTGATATAGATATTTTATCAGCAGAAGGTAATTTTGGCAACAGTCCACAAGTCGTATGGTATGAAAATTTAAATGGTCAAGGGAACTTTTCTTCCCCTCATGCAATCACAAATATGGCCAATGGAGTCACAAGTGTTTATGCTTCTGATTTTGATGGCGATACAGATCCCGACGTATTTTCTGCTACTTCATCAGGTCAGGTATCATGGTATGAGAATACCAATGGTCAAGGAAGTTTCGGCAATCAACAGGTTATTTCAAATACTGGGGCCTCTGATGTAAAGGTAATTGATCTGGATGGCGACAATGACAATGATGTTCTCGTAGGAGGGGCAAAAATAGGTTGGTTTGAAAATAATGGACAGGGTGGCTTTGGTCCTAAAATCCTCATCGGTAATTCTGGTGTTAACAGTATGCTTGCTTCCAATGTGGATGCTGATAACGATATTGATGTTCTATTCATCAATAATAAATACCTTGGTTTGTATGAAAACCTGGGAGGGAATTTTAGTCCCATCCAAAAAATAGATAGTAGCGACTATCTCTGGAGGGGGAGAGATCTGGCTATAGGCGATTTTGATGGTAATGGCCAAAAAGAAATTGTAGTATGCAATACGGAATTTGATGAAATAATTATATACTCCCTTGATACCCTCAATAGCCAATTTAAAAGGCTCAAATTATTATCTGGAAGTTCCAATGGGGCATCAAAAATAATTTGTAGAGACCTCGACATGGATGGAGATTGTGATGCTATTTCTCTAAACAAAGCAGACGCTACCATTTCATGGTATGAAAATCGAGATGGAATGGGCACATTTGGCCCTCCTAAGATAATAGCAGTTAATGACACAGGTTCGAGTATATACGCTGCTGACATTGACGGGGACAATGACCTTGACATTATCTCTCCAAAAGCTTGGTACAAAAACACAGATAGTTTAGGCAATTATGTACTTGGAGGCACACTAGGAAGCGGACTCAGTATCTATGCAGCAGATATCGATTCTGATGGAGATCAGGACATCTTTTCGGGTGGAGTAAATATTGGGTGGTATGAAAATATGGATGGAAACGGAAGCTTTGGCACTTACCAGGTATTTGATTTTGATCCAGACGATATCAATTCCATTATAGGAGGGGACATAGATGGAGACCTCGATATAGATATCGCTATTTCTACCCTTAATGGAACCGTAAGTTGGTATAAAAACACCAATGGGCAGGGAAATTTAGTGAAGCAGAGTAGCCTCAGTCCAGGATATGAAGCCAAAAGTGTAAAGTTGTCTGATATCGATACGGATGGAGACTTAGACATTATCTATGCCATAGGGCCCAAAGGGTTTGACTCCAGAATCATCTGGCACGAAAATCAGGATTCAAGGGGGACATTTGGTCCCGCTCAAACGATTGATATTGTGATCTCTTGGGATTTAGATATAAAGGACCTTGATAGGGATGGTGACCCTGACATTGTCACGACTAATTCTGAGACGGATAGGGGTTCATTTCCTTATATCTCCTGGTATGAAAATATCGATGGCAAAGGAACCTTTAGTTCCGATCATGAAGTATCTTCAGATCTTGGAGGAAAGGGTGGTATATCTATTTCGGATGCAAACAGAGATGGGCGAGAAGATATTTTCTTTGCAAGGAACTTCCTTGCCTGGTATGAGAATGTCGTGGCATCGACATTCATTACCCCTGATTTATCTACCTCAAATATTTTTGCATATCCAAATCCATCAAATGGTATTCTACACATAAAAAATGCCTCAGTTGCTCGTATAGCATCTGTCAGTTTTTATGATGTGCTAGGTAGAGAAATAAAAATTGAGAAAATACCTAATGATCAACATATAAGCATTAAAGTCCCCGAATTTCATGGGATAGGCTTCCTGGTAATAAGGACCTTTGACGGAATACTTACTCAAAAGATTAAGGTTAGATAACAAATTCTATGAACGAGACTAATTATTTCCAAAAGTGACCATCAGTATCTTTTACTAAATCCTTTGGATCTTCATTTCCGCAAAAAAGAAACGCCTTTGCATATCCGTGCTGAGGCATTTCTTTTTTACACATTGCTCTATTTCTTCTATCTTCGAGCAACTAATATGATAGGTAGTGGCAAACCCATTTTCCATTCTCCATTTTCAATTCTCTTCATGACCCTCTCCGAATACCGCCTCCTCCACCAGCGCATCCAGCCCTATATCCATCGCACCCCAGTGATGACGTCCCGCCTCCTGGATGAAATCTCAGGCACCCAAACCTTCTTCAAGTGTGAAAACTTCCAGCGCATGGGCGCCTTCAAAATGCGTGGCGCTACCAACGCCCTCCTCAACCTTACGGATGGACAGCGCGCCAATGGCGTCGTGGCCCATTCCTCAGGGAACTTTGCCCAGGCCGTCGCCCTGGCAGCTAGGGAAATGGGCATAAAAGCCTACATCGTCATGCCCAATACGGCCACAGCTGTCAAGAAACAAGCCGTCCTCGACTACGGCGCGGAGGTGATCGAAAGCTTGCCGACCCCTGAAGACAGGCAGGCCCATGCCGATCGCATCTCTCATGAGAAAGGCGTACCCTTTCTCCACCCTTCCAATAATATGGACGTCATCTTGGGGCAAGGCACAGCGGCGATTGAGTTATTAGATGACTATCCAGATCTGGAGGTGGTGATCACACCTGTGGGTGGGGGCGGGCTACTGGCAGGCGCTTCCCTGGCAGTACATCTGATGGCCCCTCAGGCCATTACGATAGCCGGAGAACCCATGGAAGCAGACGATGCCTATCGTTCGCTGCAAAGTGGTAAGATCGAGTCGAACGCCACAGCAAATACCATCGCTGACGGCCTCAGGACCCATTTGGGGCATCATAATTTCCCCATCATCCAGCAGCATGTCTCGGAGATCATTCGGGTGACGGAAGCGGAGATCATCGAGGCGATGCGCCTCATCTGGGAACGGATGAAGATCGTTGTGGAGCCGTCAAGTGCCGTGGCATTTGCTGCATTGCTGCAGGAGAAATCACGCTTTCAAGGCAAAAGGATCGGTATGATCCTGACGGGGGGAAATGTGGATGTGACGGCGTTGCCGTTTGGGTGAGGGGAGAGTTCCTTCTTCTAGAGAAGTTTGGTAAAAAGCCCGATTATCGCGAATTTAGGGGCTATGATTTTACAGGATAAATATATCAATCCTTTCACAGATTTTGGGTTTAAAAAGCTTTTTGGAGAAGAGCCAAATAAGGATTTATTGATTGATTTCCTAAATGAATTACTTCCCAAAAAACATACAATAGAAGACCTCACTTACAGTAAGAATGAATTTGTGGGAAATACTTCTGTTGACAGAAAGGCAATTTTTGACCTGTATTGTAAAAGTACAAATGGGGATCGGTTTTTAGTCGAGGTTCAAAAAGCAAAGCAAGACTTTTTCAAAGATAGAAGCATTTTTTACTCCTCCTTCCCTATCCAAGAACAAGCTCAAAAAGGCGACTGGGATTTTGAACTATCGGCTGTTTATACTATTGGTATTTTAGACTTCACATTCGCAGATCACAAAAATGAGGAAGATAAATTTTTCCACCAGGTCCAATTGAAAGACCAAGACTGTAATGTTTTTTTTGACAAACTCTCTTATCTATACTTAGAGTTACCTAAATTCAAAAAGGAAGCACACCAGCTAGAAAACAAGTTTGAGAAATGGCTTTATGTATTTCGGTACCTACATAAGCTGCAAGAACGCCCTGTCGAGTTGCAAGATCGAATTTTTCAGCGGCTTTTTGAAGTTGCTGAGATTGCGAAGTTCTCCAGTGAAGAAAGGGAAGCATATAACGAATCGCTGAAAATCTACCGAGATATTAAGAATGTGGTAGATTCGGCGAAAAGAGAAGGGCGAGAAGAAGGGCGAGAAGAAGGTAGAGAAGAAGAAAGAGAGAAAGGCATTATCCGCCTCCTTCAGCAAGGAATTCTCTCTGACGAACAGATTGCTGAAGTCTATGATGTTTCGGTAGCCTATGTGAGCAAGCTAAGAGCTGACAATCAAGATACTAGGTCCTAATTGGGAGGCTCTTCCATTTCCTTTTTCACAGCCCTCCCCTCCAATATCTCCTGAATCCTATTCGTCAATCTTTTCAAATCAAAATCGGCGTATACCGTGCTAATAGCAATCGCAGAACCTGTCTTTTCTTTAGCTTGATTTACTGTCATTCGATTTCCCCCCTTTACCTTTTCCAAGATCCAATCATCATTTACCAAATGGATAACCATATGCTTCTTCCAACCCAATTTTTGGATGTCCACATGGGTTATATCTTCCCATCTCAATAATCCTGCTTTAGCTGGGCTGACATGGTCGATAATGCCATCTGAGGTGAGGATTAATGCTGGGCCTTTTTCCAGCAATTGCCTAACCGAATTATAAGTGATAAATAACAGCATTAGCGTCATAAAGCCCAGGAGAGCTAAAACCCCAATGGTCGGGAAAGGATTTTCTCCATAGGTAAAATGACTCCTCCCGAAAAAATATTTACCCATGTAAAAGACTCCAACAGCACTATAAATAGCGGTTCCCAGTGTTCGCATTTTCTTCCGCTTGATCGTTACCGTAGGTACTTCCATCGCAGGTTGATCAGAGGTTAAGGCTTCATTATTCATTTTTAATTCTTAATTTTTAATTCTCCCCACCGCCTCCACAAACTTATCCAACTCCGCGATCCGCGTGTACAGATGTGGCGTCACACGCACCCCATTCACCTCATGCGAATTGATCGCAACTGTGAAGATGCGATAGTCATCGTAAAAACGACGCGCCGTCTCATTTGGCGTCAAGCCCTCAATGGAGATATTGCCCAAAGCGCCGCATTGGTGGTCTGGCCATGGCGTATTGATGGTCACGCCATCGATCTTGGCAGCGCGCTCTGCCCAGTAGTTCTTGAGGTAGCGCAAACGCTCCTCCTTGCGCTTGGCGCCGATGGCTTCGTGGAAGCGGATCGCATTGGCGATCATCAGGTAATTCGCCGGCGGAGACGTGCCGATGTGCTCAAATTTGCGGATGTCATCCTTCGCCTTGCCCTTGTCCCCAAATAAGGGCCATATTTTCTCAATCTTCTCTTGTTTGATATACATAATCCCCGTTCCTAGCGGTGCTGAGAGCCATTTGTGTAGACTTGCCCCTAAATAGTCGCAGCCCAAATCCGAAATTTTGAAATCCAGATGCGCAAAAGAATGCGCCGCATCCACCATCACCTCCACGCCGCGTGCATGGGCCATATCGCAGATTTTCTTGGCGGGAAGGACCTGACCGCTCAGATTGATCAGGTGGGTCGCAAGGATAAGTTTGGTTTTAGGGGTAATGGCTTCTTCAAACAATCCTACCACTTCCTCATCATTTTTAGGATGCAAAGGCAGCGAAATACGCTTTGGCACAATCCCCACTCGCCGCGATTGCTGGTCAAAGGCTTCCAGCATACTGCCATAATCCTGATGGGTTGTGATTACTTCGTCTCCCTTCTTTAAATCCAGCCCATGGATGATCGTATCCAGCGACTCCGTTGTATTGCGCGTGATGACGAGTTCCTCAGGACTACAGCCCGCAAAGTCTGCGAGCAATCGTTTGAGCGCCGTGTGCTCCTCTGTCATGTGCCTTCTCATATAGAGAGAAGTAATGCGATTGACCATCTGCTGATTGTCAGCCAGGGCCTCCAAAGTCGTTTTGGGTTGGGGGCTGAAATACCCGTTTTCGAGGTTGATGAAATGGGGAGATGGGTCAAAAGCGGCTTGTATGGGCCGCCAGAATTCTTCGTCGCGTGCGACCGTCTTGGGATCGACATCGCTTCGGGCCTTGGCAGCAATTTCGATCTGGTCTATGGTATCGGCCTGAAGGTAGGGAAATGCCAGCCCAGCAGCGGAAAAGGCGGCAGCTTTTTTGAGGAAATGCCTGCGAGTAGCCATCTAAGAGAATTAAGAATGAAAAATTGAGAATTAAGAATGTCCAATCATTTTCTGAAATATAATGTATTTTTAAGGGAAATATAGCTGCACGAATAAATAAAAATATTGATGAATAAGCTGCTTCTATTCTGGCTAGTCATAATTCTTCCTACTCCATTCCTTTTTGCCGAACGCATAGATGGCCCTGCCAATGTGCGGGATAAGCCTAATGGGAAAGCGCTATTTTCTCTGAATGATAGTGTAAAAGTGATCTGTAATTCCTTTGAAAATGGGTGGTACCATATAGGCGTATATGTTTACTTTCCTGCGAAATCATTGCAACAGCAGACATTAGCCAAAGGGACCGTTTTACTTGATAAAAATGGCAATGAAATAGGTCATTTACTTTCGTCTATGGAGCTTAATTATCATGAGCCTGACCCTTCAGGTGAAACATGGGGAACCTACCTCACTGCCTATACTTATAAAGGAAATATTCGGCCCGATTCTTTTCAAGAATATCAAATAGAACAATTGCTCAATTCACCTGAATATCTCAAAATAAGCGATTTTAATGCCTTTTTGGCCGAACATGAGGGGCAACAAGATGAAGACTGGGAGGATGGGATTAAAACATTTACCACCTTAGAAAATTGGTATTCAGATCGTGAAAGAGTTCGGCTTTTATTTGAAAACAACACCCTTGTGGCCATTTTTCATTTACGCCCCATCGATTCAAATAACTATTTTCAAGAATCCTTTAAACTCAACAATGTAAACGTCCATTTGTCTTATCCTAAATACCTTTCCCTATTCAAAAAAGACGCTTATAAACAAGCCTATATGGAAAAATTGAAAGGAGAATTTTAAGAAAAAACCTCCTTCTCTTATCCACACAGACCCCTTGGACGATTTGAACTTTTGAACGATTTGAACCTTCTTCACTACCTCAAACGCATTTTCCTCTCCCTGATCGGCCTGATCCTCCTTTATGCACTCCTCGCATGGGTCCTTTCCCTCATGCAGACACATCCACCCGCCCACACTTGCGTGTCACAGGAGGAGGTTTTTGTCACGACCAATGGCGTGCATTTGGACATCGTCATACCGCTTGACGTCCTGCCAAGCCGCATTCGCCAGAAACTCCAACCCCAGGCGGATACTCGCTTCATCGCCTTCGGCTGGGGCGATAAAGGCTTCTTTATCAATACCCCTACGTGGGATGACCTGACCTTCTCCACCGCTGTCAATGCGATGTTTCTCAAAAGCCCTTCCGTGATGCACGTCACCTATTACCCCAATGCTTACCGCAACTGGAAGCGCGTCGAGCTATGCCCCGCCCAATTGACCTCCCTCACACAATTCATCCACAACACCTTTCAACAAACTGACAATCAGCAATTTATCCTTGTAGATGCCCCAGGCTACACCCACCGAGACAGCTTCTACGAAGCCGTCGGCAGCTACAATTGCATCTACACCTGCAACGTCTGGGTCAATCAGGCCCTGAAGCAGGCCCATGTCCCAACGGCGATTTGGTCGCCACTGGATTGGGGAGTGATCAGGCACTTGGAAGAAAGCTCAAAGGTTCAGAGTTCGAACGTTCAGGGTTCGAGTGTTCGATAGTACGCCCCTCAACTTTCGAACCCTGAACCCTGAACGCTCAAACTTTCCTGTAACCCTTTCTCCTTTTTGATTTTCATCTGATAAAATCTTTTCCCGTACTTCCATCATCCGGGCAATCATTTTCCAAGACACAACAGATTTTCTTCAATCTGTTGTGTCTTCAGCCAACATTTGCTGATCAGTATTCCTCCATTTTTATGGATTCATTCAACAAATACCTACTCCTATGAAATGCCCGTACATCCTTTCCTTACTCCTTTTGTTTGTTATGGGAAACCTGCATTCCCAAGAAGCTCCTGATTTCCCATACATCCTTCTCATGCTAGATGTGGAAGACACCATTCAGGCCCAAGAAGCCATTACCAAAATTCTGACCTATCGCCCCAATGACCCAGAAGGCAATTACCTACAAGGCCGTCTTTATCTTGCAAAAAAAGCCTATAAAAATGCCCTCGATGCCTTTGAAAAGGGCATTAAACACCAAAAGCGTTTCGCATTCAACCATATCGGGGCGGCTATTGCTTCCCATCATTTGTCAAATGAATACCAGCGTGATCAGCATATTTCTCAGGCGCTGAAATATGCTACTAAGCAATTAGATTTTATGTTGGTAATGGTTGATGCCTATATTGAAATGGAGATGATTTCTGAAGGAAAAGTACTGCTCTACCAACTTCGTGATGCCTATCCAACAGAAGGCCGTATCCCCTCCAAAATCGGCGACCAAGCATGGGTAAAAGGCCACCTTGAGGTCGCGGTTAACGCCTATGAAGAAGCCTATAATTTGGGCGAAATAAGCCTCTCAAGTCAGTATCAATTAGCAGAAATATATCGAAAAAAAGGAAAGTACAAGCTCGCAGAGAAGCATTATCGAGAGGTTTTGGCTAAAAATCCCGATTTTGTTCCTGCCCACAAAGGCTTGGGAGAATTATGGCTGCTGGCCAAAAACTATGAGCAAGCACGCACATCCTATGAGCAATATGTCGCTGTAATCTCAGACGACCCAAAAGCACGCATGCGCTATGCCAGCATTTGCTACTTGACAGGAGACTACCAACGGTGTCTCAGCGAAATGAAGGCGGTAGACAACACCAGCCTGGTGAAACGCTGGTTGACGGCTTATTGCCAACTGGAATTGGGGCAGGTAGAGGAAGCTTACACAGGCATGCAGACTTATTTCCAAACCACGAAAGTGGGTTCCATCATCTCTGAAGACCATGAAGTAATGGGGCGTATCTTCCTCAAAAAAGGCCAGGACAGCCTTGCAGTGCAGCATTTTGATCAAATGATAGCCCTGGATGGTGATCAGGAATTCCAAGATTATTACCAGCAATTGGCGCGTAAGTTTAAGGAAAGGAAGGCGCACAAAAGAGAAGCATTTTTTCGAAAAAAGGCTTTGGAACACCTCCCCTACCCCACCACCAAAGACTACTATTTTTATGGCATATCGGCACGCAAAGCAGCTTTATTCCCTCAAGCCCAGTGGGCCTATCAACAAGCCATACGGGGGGATTCTACCTTTGCGAACGCGCATTTCTGGCTGGGATATGTAGTGGAGAAAATGGCCGAAAACGATTCATCGCTTTCAGGGCAAACGCATTACCAAAATGCCTAGAACCTACTTTCTGCCCTACCCAACGAAGACCTCAGTGACATGCAGCGCTTTTGCCTAAAAAACAGCGGATTATACCTGGTATTCAGGGAATGGGAACAACATCAAGCCATGGGATGTGATGCGATTTTGCCCTATATACAACGGCTGTTCGAACTGGACTCTGCACTTGCAGAAACGGCTGAAGGGGAAGATTTACGAAAAATGAGGGTGTATTGTGCGGATTGAAGAGAAGTTCAAAAGCAGGTTCAGAGTTTAGGGTTCAGAGTTCAAGGGCTCTTTAACCCTAAATCGATTTGACCCTGAACCCAAAACCCTAAACGCTAAACGCTCTTCCCCTTCTTCCGATCCTGAAGCAGTTTCTTCACGGCCTTGGCGCGCTTGACTTCCTCGTCGAGGGAGTATTTGCGGACTTTGACGGTCTTACCCTTTAGTTTGAGGGTCATGTCCAAGGCTGCTAATTGGTCAAATCCTTTGGCTGGCATGTCCACGATGGCGTAGCTATCATAAATGGTGATCGTCCCGATCTCATGGGCCTCCAGCCCCGCCTGTTGGGTCAGGAAGCCCACGATGTCTCCTTTTCGGACCTTGTCCTTTTTGCCACGAGAGAGGTGAAATTTGGTCCATTTCTCCTCCTCAGTGGCTTTTTGCTGCTTGGCAGCCAGCGGATCGACCGTATAAGACCGGATGGGCAATTCTATGTCCTCATGATGGTTTTTCAGATAAATGAGGTCTATCTCACTGCGGATCAGGTTGTAAACCATTCCCTTACGGCCGGCACGGCCTGTACGGCCTACGCGGTGCAGGTAGTATTCAAATTCCTTCGGAACGGAGATATTAACGACTGCTGGCAAGTACTCGATGTCCAGGCCACGCGCAGCGAGGTCGGAGGCTACGAGGTAGTCGATATGGCCTTCTTTGAAGCGCTGGAGGATATTGGCGCGCTCCCGTTGTTCGAGCATCCCGTAGTAGGACGCCGCTTTTTTGCCATAATTCCGCAAAAATCCCGTCACCGCATGAATCTCCTCTCTTCGAGAACAGAAGATCAACGCTTTAGAGATATTGCGCTGCTCCAGGAGGCCAGCCAGGTAGGCAGCTTGTTTACCCTTTTTGATCTTGACATACCCAAATTTGATGTTTTTGAGCATCTCGCGCGGGCTGAGGCGCACGACCTTGACTGGCTTTATGCGTTCCTTCATCATGGCTTCGGCATCTTCAGAGATGGTAGCTGAGAAAAAGCCCATTTGCAAGCGGGAGCGCATGTTTTGGCGGAGTTGGTCAAAGTCCTTTTGGAAGCCAGACTCCAAAAGCTTATCGCCCTCATCCATGATCAAGTACTTGATGTCCCGCCAGAAGAAATCCAGCTTTGAATGGGCCATGATATCCTTCAGGCGGCCTGGCACCGCCACGATAATGTGTGCACTGGAACGGATCGCAGCAATGCTTTCTTTGAGGGTAGAACCGCCGTAAACGGCGTTTACTTTGAGCTGATCCCCTTCGTAGTAGGACCGCAAGGCAGCAGTCACTTGCAGCGCTAATTCGCGCGAAGGCACGAGCACCAGGGCTTGTGTACTACGCTTCAGCAGGTCTATCTGAGAGATCAGCGGGAAGCCGTAGGCGGCCGTTTTGCCAGTACCCGTAGGGGCCTCCACGATGAGATTGAGGTGTTGGAGAAATTGCGGAATGACCTTTTCCTGCACTAGCGTCGGCTTCTTGAAGCCCAAGGTTTCAATGGCCATGAGCACGCGCGGTTCAAACGGGTATTTGGCAAATGTCTTTTTCATGCGCTTATTTTTTGAACCATATAAGGCATTTAAGGGCATATAAGTTGAAAATAGCCTTCCCTTAAATGAACTTATATGCCTTATATGGTTATTCTTTTTCTTCCTAATGGAAAATGACCATTTTTCTCAGAATCGACTCTTTTTTATCCGTCAACTTCACAAAATAGACACCCGAAGCCACAGTCGGCAGAACGATCGTCAGCTGATCTTTCATTTCAGGGCGTGCAAAAGTACGAGAAAAAACGGTACGTCCTACCTCATCCATGACATCTAACTGTAGATCATGAAGGGGCTGAGAAGAAAATTGTAGGGTAAAGGTGCCCGAATTGGGGTTGGGGAAAAGGTCAATGGCTTGTAAAACCGCTAGGTCTTCCAGCCCTACATTCATGACCGCAAAGAGGTCAGAAGGCTCCGACTCACAGCCCTCTGGCGTCGTCACAATGACATAGTAGGAGGCATTCGCAAGGGGCTGAAACTGTTTTCCTGTCGCGCCAGGAATCGCAACGTTACTGCTATTATACCACTGGTTTCCGCTCGATGCGCTGGACACTAGGGCACTGCCAAACTGCGTGACAGTGGGTTTGGGCGGAGTGAAATTGATCGTGATGCTCTGCGTCGTGAAGTCAGAACATCCTAAGGCATCAGTGTATTGATAAGTAATGTTAAAGGTGCCAGGTGCAAGGAGATCGGGGTCAAAGACGCCATTGGAGACGGCTGGCCCTGCATAGCTTCCCCCTGCGGGCATGCCGCCAGAAAGGGTAATCGGCGGGTGGCCGTCGCAGATCGAATCAAATGGCGCAAGCGTGACATTGGGCTTTGCCGTCACAGGCAATACTTGTGTGGCGGAATCGGCGCAGCCGATTGTGGTGGTAAAGACATAAGTGATCGAATGATTGCCGACACCCGCCATCGTCGCATCAAAGAATGCACCTGTCACCACGCCAGGGCCTTTGTAGGTCCCACCAGCGGGCTGCCCTCCTTGCAATTGAAAGGAAGCCGTGCCTTCGCAAACGCCAGAAAAGCCAGCCAGGCTGACCATAGGAACAGGATGCACCACCACATTACTGGTGGCCAAACCGGTACAGCCGTTCATGTCTGTATAGGTGTATGTCAACACCCTCGTACCAGGCCCTGCGACCTGGGGATCAAACATGCCACCACTCACCCCTGTACCTGTATAGGTGCCTCCTGTGGGGCTTCCCCCACTAAGTGTGACAGGGGGCGCACTCTCACAATGATCTTTGGGAAAATTGAAGGAAACGACGGGTTCAGGGTGTACCAATATAGAGTCTACCGCCGAATTGGTACAGCCGTTCATATCCGTATAGCTATAAGTCAAGTGGTGCACGCCAGCACCAGCCACTCCTGCGTTGAAGGTAGACCCCGTCACTCCACTTCCCGAAAAACTTCCTCCCGCAGGCAAGCCACTTAACGATACAGGCGTTCCATTTTCACAAACTGGCAGGGAGGCTGCCATGCTCACCATCGGCAGGGTGAAGACCTGCAGGGTCGTCACAGACGAGGTGTCTGCACAACCTCCTGTACTTACGATTACTTGATAGTTTCCATCTTGGGTGGCCGCTAAGCTTGAATCAATTGCTCCCGTTAACGCCATGCCATTCAGTAACCACTGGTGGGTAACATTAGGAGCATTAGGGGCAATAAGCAAGCTCGAATCGCCCATACAGAAACTGGCAGGGCCCATTTGAGCAATCGTGGCTAGGCCACTACCAAAGCCCAAAATGTATTCCTGTGCAGACTGGCTCGCAATCCTGATTTCCTTTTGGGTAAGGTCCAGGGTTGCGTTAAGGTCCGTCCAGGTAGTAGCAGCATTGTTAGGTCGTCCCACAAGTTTTAGCTTACACTCTGTGGCAGATGTGATGACGGGATTGCCGTCATAGCGATAAGCAAAATTGTAGGTAGGATTGGTGCCTCCGCCTACAAATACCCCAATATAGGTGGTGGTATCTAGCCGTGTGATGGATGAAGGAGGCGTTATGACATTAGGAGGACTGGGAATGTAATAAATGTGAATGGTCTTAGGGCTTCCCGTGACATTGCTCACGATGATGGAATCGCCGTTGAGGCCAGGGAGGATAAGCCCACTGGTAGGTGTATAGGTATATACACTTTCGTCACCTAGTGCGGCGCCAGACGTCACCCAGCTTGGACCGTTCAGGAAGGAACCCGTAAGGCCATTGCCACTCAGATCAGCTACGGTGGTACCCGTGCCCTCGTCAAAGCGCCAATAGCCTTGCAGATTGGTGTCTTGGGGATGGGTAGCGTTGAGGCGCTTACACATCCAGGTGCGGATTTCCGTTGCGCTGAGGGCTGTCTTCCAGATACGCACTTCGTCGATCTGCCCATCGAAGGGGCGATTGCCGCCTGAGGTGTAGGCGAAGTTTCCGATGCGTAGGGGAAAGGTAGAGTTGACGATAGCAGGTGTAGAATTGAGGGTCGCCACTTGCTCCCCATTGATATAAATCCGCAAAACGGAGCCATTAAAGGTTCCCGCTACATGATACCAGGTATTGAGCTTCATGAGCTGTGCCGAGAAGACCTCACGCCATCCTGGATTGGTACCGTAGAGGAAAGAAAGGCGGCCATTATTGCCACAGCGCAAGGCGAAGCCCTTTTCGCCTCCACCCCAACCATCTTTGCTGATGATGCTATTGCCCCATTGGGAGGCATGCCAGGAATCGGCCTTGATCCAGGCTTCGAGGGAGAACCCTCCGCTGAAGTTCAGCGCAGCGTTGTGGGGGATGTTGATCGATTTATTGATGCTAAAATCGAGGCAATTGCCTGAACCTGGGATTTGGGCTTGCAGCGTGGAGAGGCACAGGAAGAGTGCGAGGAGGAGGAGTGGGGTAGTTTTTTTTGTCATGATGAAGTAAAATATTTGAATAATTTCCCTATCTTTACACGTATACAGCAATACGTATTGATTAACTAATAATATTGTGATGACTAAATTAACACTATCCATCCGCGACCCAGAACTAATTTCAAGGGCTAAAGAAAAGCTCAAAAGTGAAAATACTAGTATCTCAGAGTTTTTAGAGAAAGTGCTCAAGTTAATTGTAGATAAACCTCAACAATTGCCGACTCAACCTCAGATGCCTCCATGGGTTCAGGAGCTTGCAGGGTCCTTGCCAATGCCTGAGGAAACCGATTTTCGCAAAGAATTTACTAAAAAAATGACTGATAAGTATGGGACTTGATTTAAATATTAAAAGAGTCTTTCTAGATACTGATGTACTCTGGGATTTTTTTTCAGGTAGTGGTGATAGATTACAGGTAGCTGGTATGATGTTCAGTATGGCAGAAAGCTACAAACTTACGTTAATCGCTAGTCCCTTAAGTTTTGTCATTTTAGAATCTGCCATTAAGGCCCCTCGATCTGTTATTGATGAAAAATTAGGCAAGCTTGCAGAAAGAATTGAGATTTCAACTGTTGGAAAAAATGAAGTGCTTTTTGCATTAAATAAAACCTTTTCTGATTTCGAAGATGCTATTCAGGCAAAGTCAGCTTTAGAGGCAAAAGCAGATATTATTATTACCCGAAATATAGGCCATTATAAGAAAAGTGAAATACCTACTTTCACGCCAGTTGATTTTATCCAGTTGATGATTTAGTTTCTTCACCCCAACTCCATTGAAGCGCATACACCCATTTATCTCCAATCTCGTCCGTGAAGGCAGTCTGCTATTTGCCATTTTGATGTATGGCCTGTTGCTGCTTCGCTTAGGCTATACTTTTGGCCGAGATGACCATATTGAAGTCATTCCCTATGCGCTTTTGCTGAATGACGCATCGCTTTTTCCCCATGACCTCTTCCTCCAAGGCATCGCCGCCATCCTGCCCAATGAGCGGCTGGTTGTGTCTAGCATTTTTGCATTGTTTGGTGCGCAAATGGAGCCTATGACCTTGGTGATACATGCGCTGGTGAGCCTGGTGCTCCTCCTGGGGATGGAACGCGTAGCGAGGCAGTTGGTGGGGAATAAATACCTCGCCTGGGCGGCCGTATTTCTGAGTTTGATTCCCTTCTACTATTGGAACCCTGGAGGAAACGAATTGTATTACAACCTCCTGGGTGCGGCCAGTTTTGCCAAAGCCATCGGCATTTGGGCGATATTTTATTTCCTCAAACGGCGATTCCGAACGTCCATTCTCCTGATTGCTACAGCTACTTTTTTTCACCCAATTGTAGGTATTCAACTAGCGATACTTCTGTTTGGAGTGATGGCGTGTGAGGTGATTTTTGGTCATGGTATCAGCGAGGATGAGCCGTTTTTGAAAATGAGCTTGCGCATTCGCGGCATCAAAGAAATTTTTGCCTGCCTACTGCGCTTCTTACCAACTGGGTTTTTGTATGTATTATTGATCAAAATGGCCTATGGCGACGCCTCTACTCCTATTTCCTCCGAAACCTTCTTCGACATCATCTTTGACTTTCGCAATAAACACCACTTCCTCCCCTCTAACTATCCGTTGAAAAGTTTCTTCCTGGCTGGTATTTGCTGGATAGCGGCCTTTGGAGTATTTCGAAAAAATGCCTTGCTCAAATGGATGCTTCTCATCATGCTGACTGGCTACCTCCTCTACCCCATCGCAACAGAAGTTTTGCGAAGCCCCACGCTTGTCCCCTTCCAGTGGTTTAAAACCACGGTCTGGCTCAAGTTCCTTGGCATGATTGCCTTCATGAATCTCCTTCATTATTACGGCCCTTCCTGGTCACAGGTAAAAGAAATCCGTTGGGAAAAATGGGGGCTTACAGGTGCCATTGCCCTGACTTTCAGCGTGTTGCTTTTCTTCCCTCACAAGCTGCCCTGGCAGCTAGAGACGGACTTCGGCCAACAACATCAGACCGACAAGCTGGTCCAGATATGTGAACAAGTGCAAACCCTTACGCCTGTGGACGCTACGTTCATCTACCCCTACGAAGTCAGCGAATTGCAGTCCTACGCCCGCCGCTCCGGCTGGGTAGACTACAAAGCCAACCTCAAGCAGCCCGCTGGCGCGGCCATCTGGATGGAGCGTATCTCGCAAGTGTATGGGTTTGACTATAAGCATCCACCTGATGACTATGCAAAGGCCGCCAAGACATATTTTCTTTCGCTAAATACATCTGCGATGCAAACTTTCGCCCAACAAGGAGTTACCCATATTCTGACCTATCCGTCCCATGATTTAGCTGGGCTGAAGGAAGTTGTGAGAAATGCGGAATGGGTGGTGTATGAAATAACGTTCTAAGTTCTATGTTTGGGGTTTGAAGTTGGCAAACTGCCTAGCCCTAAATACCCAACAGATTTTCCTCAATCTGTTGGGTATTCGACTCTTTCACAGTGGTAAAAAAGTACCCATCTTTGCCTCGACACTTCCACACACCAATCTGACTACCAATGCATTACACCACATCTCCTGAAAAATTCCTCCTCCTCCTCCTTCTCTCCATAAGTCTTGCTTGGCACCCTTCCTCACCTCCTTTTTCCATCACCTTGACAGAAGCCATAACAGTGAATTTTGAAGGGATAAAAGGCGGTGGAAAAATCTTATATAATGGGCTGGAGAAACAAGATTCCATTTCTATAGCTATCAGTTCTAGCCCTGATAACATTTCCTTCCAACTATCAAGTGAGGACTCATCCTTAGTAGAAATCAAGGTGTATCAACGCTACCGTACGACCTTGGCCATTCAAGACGACGACAGCTATATGGAATTGACTGATTGGAAGCATTTTGAAGGAAATTGGGAACAATTGACGTGGGGCAATGATCTAAAGATTCCTTTAAAAAAGTACACTGAGGAAGATCGGGCCATGTTCCCAGCTTATACAGCAGAAGAGCTATTGGCGGCGGTGATAGCCCACGAACAAGCCTATATGTCTGGATCGATCACGCCATTCAGTAAGTATTTGTCTAATCCCCTATATAACGCTGGCCATTTTCTATGGAGCTATATTTCTACCATTGACCTCCATTTCCAACTGATCTATCAGAACCATACGTGTAACAAATTCATTGCGATTCAGATGATGGGGGGGTGTTGAGGATAATAAATCGCAAGAGACGCGATATACTCGTAGAGACGCGATAAATCGACGTCTCTACTTTTTTTTGGAACTAGAATTGCTTTCTATTGGCATCCACCAAGTCGCGGGTTCCCTCGAAAATTTTGTATATTTAATTTCATGAAAACACTTCTACTTTCGATCTCTTTTTCCCTCTTCTTATCAGCCCTTTTTGCCCAAACAACTATCATCACTGATCCTGTCCAGCAGGCCAAGCTTAAGGACGCAAAGCAGGAACGGATTCAACCTTGGTCTGAAAATGCCAAGGCTGTCTACAAAGAGAATGCTACCATCTTTGTGGATGCGCCTAAGTCGCTCCCCAGGCCAGAAGGGCATCCGACAGGTTTTTTTGGTCAGAAAATGCTGAATAAGGCTACCCATACCGTACTGGGAGCACCCCATACCGACACAAGGAACCTCCCTCTGAATTCGGAAGGCAAGCTGCTCAACCCCGATGGGATCGAGGTGGACTTTGTGGTGCCAAGGGGCAACCTCCGTCATGGCTGGTGTGGGACACCTGTACCTGTCGTCGCAGGCAGCGCCAGCGGTAGCCGCGCCAATTGCCCCATAGAGGTGCCCTGTGACAGTGCCACGAACCGCGACGCCAATATCCCTGGAATGAGTGCTCCCTTGACCTACTTCAAGGTCCGCTGGGTGGTCGTAGACGATGGTACTGCCAATAGCAATATAGATCAGTCTGATATCAATAACCTTATGGCTGAGTTGAATGCCGACTTTGCCTCAGCCAGAATCAATTTCTGTACTGAAGGGGCTAGATTTGTGACAGATTTGACGCACTACGGGCTCAATGCAGACACAGAAGATGGAAGCCTCAAGACGACGCATGGCGATAGTACGGCACAACTGATCAATATTTATGTGGTAGGAACGATCAGTATTCCTTCAGCTGGGGGAAATGCAGGTGGCTACGCCCGTTTCCCTTACGATCCGCTTGGCGGGACCAATATCAGAGGCGGCATCGTCTTGGCACGTAGCAATACGGCCATCGGGACGCATTCGCTTTCCCATGAAATGGGCCATGTCTTTGCCTTGCACCATACCTTTCACGGCGTAGACGAGGTTTCGACTTGCAACGCCTGCTACGAGCGTGTGACCGCTGTTGACGGCTCTGGATCCAATGGCGACACCGAAGGTGACTGGTGCAGCGATACCAATCCGCACCCCGCCAATGTCGGCGTGTGTGCAGACCCTACAGCTTCCAATAATGTATGTGATGCTTTCCCTTGGAATAATGTACCTGTAGACAACCACATGTCTTATTCCTTTTGTACCAATACTTTCACTTCCCAACAAGCGGGGAGAATGTTGTGTATGATCAATACTTACTTGGGAAGTTGGACGGTATTTGGGGCCAGCACCTGTGGCAACTTACCCCCTGTGGCGAACTTCAGCGGTACACCTACCATCTATACGGCTCCTGCCTCAGTGACCTTCACAGACCTCTCACAGCCCGCAGGGCTGGTTACGACATGGACCTGGGACTTTGATGTCACCAATGTAGGGGGAGGCACGGTTTCACCTGCTACCTTCAGCGGGCAGACACCTCCCACAGTCTCTTATCCCAATCCTGGCCTGTATACCGTTCGCCTCACGGCGACAAATGCCAATGGGTCTACCATTGAGACTAAGACGGACTATATCAATGTGCTTGCCCCTACCACTGACTGTGACACCCTATATACCCAATTATTGAGTCCTAGCCTTACCCTCATTGGCGGTTACCTATTGGGGCCCAATAATTATGTGAATGGGGTTCCTAATTCCTTTGCATGGGATGGAGTGAATACGACTACCAATACGGACTTCTATGAGCGCTTTCCTAATCCTTCTCCTGGGAGTGCTACGGTAGGCGCCGTCCAACTAGGATTGATCAATTTTTCAGATACGGATAGCAGCATGGTACTGGACGTCGTCATTTACAATGACGATGGCTTTGGGGCACCTGACTTAGTTTCTGGACCTATAGGGTCAGTGGTAAATATCGAGCCAGGGGGAGACTTGGGCGTACCAGGAGGCGGGTTTAGTTTTGTGACGCCTTGGATTGTGTTTAATACGCCTGTCACGCCTTCTACAGCTACTTTTCATGCGGGAGTCCATATTCGAAATAATAGTGCAAATGATCGCTTGATCATTTTGAGTTCTTGTGCCGCCTTGGGCGGCGATTGTGCGATCGCTGAAGGCGAAAATGATGGATCCAACCATGCTGGCCCTACCCTATTTAACTACTTAAACAATGGTGGCGTAGACTTCGACTTATTCATTGTCCCCATGTTGGGGGAATGGCAAGCTACTGTCCAAGCCACAGGCTTGGGCCAGGTGGCAGGCTGTGATTCTACGCTGGTATTGTTGACAGATACAATCTTGTTTAGCAGTACCATGGCGAGTGCTACTTTCAGCTTGGACGATGGGACCAATCTTTCGGTAAACACAGCTGCAGAAATAGACTCTATTTTCCTCCTTTTCACTGACCCTGGCCCTAAAACGGGCTTTATCGCTACAGTAAATGGCTGCGGCAGGGTAGATACCTTAAAGTTCACCCTCAATTATGTTTTTGTTGAATCGCCTACGGCTGATTTCACGAAAACTCAAGCCAACCCCGTCTGCATCGGAGCGCCTGGGGTTGACTTCACAGGAAGCCCTGTTCCAGGCCCCTCCATCACTAGCTATACCTGGGATTTTGGAGATGGAGGCTCGGCAGGACCACTTGCAGGCAATACCACCAACCATCAATATACTGCGAATGGCCTCTACTACGTCTCCCTCACGGTGACAGACACCGCGGGATGTTCGGATACTGAACAGAAGCTAGATTTCGTCGAGGCAGTAGATTGTAGTGTAAATGCTGCTGCCGCAGCGTTTTCATTTGCCCCTATGTCAGCGTGTCCATTCCAGACGATTACCTTTACTGATGCCAGTATGGCAGTTCCCGATCCACCTACTAGTTGGTTGTGGAATTTTGGCGATGGCAACTTTTCTACCCTGCAAAACCCTACGCATAACTACACGACCAATGGGTCCTTTACGGTTACCCTTACCGCTACTAATGCTGGCGGTTCTTCTGTGACGACTAGCGTCGTTACTGTTAATTGTCCCCTTGCCCCAGCAGTGACGCTTACCGGCATGGCCATGGGCCAGGATGTGGGGCTTTTCTGGGAAACGACTACCCCTGCTGTAATAGACCAGTTTTCTCTCTATAGAAGTAAGGATGGGCTTCAATTTGATCCTGTGACAACAGTAGCTGCTACAGGCAGTGAGCAATACACTTTTGTTGATCCCCAGCCCGGCGTACCACGCCTTTTTTATCGCCTCACAATGCTAGACCTTGATGGGAATCTTTCTACTTCCAATACGGTGGAAATATCCCTTGGTGGAGATAGCCCCTGGATTCAAGCATTCCCCAATCCTTTGGCACCTGACCAGCCGCTTACGCTCTCTGGCCTTCTTCCAGAAGATGCGACGGTCACTTTTCGGGTGATTGATATGCTGGGTAAGAAGGCGTGGGCTTCACAGGCCCATTTCGAAAAAGGACTGATGGTGCATCAATTGCCGATAGGTGAGCTGGCGAGAGGGGTATACCTCGTTCAAGTCGTGACGGATCGAGGGGCGCGGTCTGTGATGAAGCTGGTGAAACGGTGAGAGTGGAAATATTTGCCACGAATTACACGGATTTACATAGATAAAGAAACAATCCGTGCTAATCCGTGTAATCCGTGGCCTATTCTTCTGCCATCATTAAAGCACTATAATTCTTCAACGCCTCCTTCTTATACCGCTTCACTGCAAAAAATTCCCTTAACCCCTCAAATAAGCCCAAAGGCCGAAACCCCAAACGCATATTGGCCTTGCTCAGGGCATACACCGTATTCCACTGTCGGAACAGGACACGATAGGCTTCCAGCATAGAAAAGCCAGGCTGGTAGATATGGGTCGGCTCTGCCTTTGCCCCGTTAAACTCCAAGATGGCAAAATCTCGCCCTTCTTTGAGGGCTTGCATGCTTTGACATTTGATGTCATAGCGGCCAAAGAAGACCCCTTCCATTTGATGGCTGAGCTGATCAAAAGTATCGATCAATTGCGCATCGATCTGGTCATTGCCGTCCAGGAACATCGCGCCTCGGCAGTGATTGCCATAAGGGACAAGTTCGAGTTCCTCGCCTTTGAGGGGAATGGTATCGAGCAATTCTGGGTGACGAGATTCGAGGGTAGGCAATTGCAAATAAGCGCGTGGATATGCCTCCACCAATTCTCTCACCGTTGAGGTACCATCCCCTGTCACGCTAAGGTATTTTTTGAGGGTAATAGAGGTAATATGGCCAGAAGTTTCGTGAGGGAAACGATAGTATAGCACACTGATTTCTTCGGGGTAAGCGACAAAGTCTTGAATGATCAGGTCCATCGGAGCCTTTTCTAAATAAGCTTTAAGGGCTGCTTCATCCGCCAATTTTTCCACCAAAAATCCGCGTTCTCCAATATCAGGCTTTGCGATGATGGGATAGGAAATACCCTTTTCAGCAATAGTGGCGACGATTTTTGGGAGAGGCTGCCCTTTAGGGACAAAGATCGTCCGAGGCAGATAGGCTTCTGGGATCAATGCTAATATATCTTTCTTAGAATCGCCGTATAGGCCGCCGTGCTTAATCCCTGGATTCAACGCTTCGAAGAACATCAGCGTCCCCGCTTTGGCTCCTAGCCACAACCAATACAAGTAGATGGGGGTGTAAACCACATTCAGCGGCCAGTACTCCCAGCTCCTTAGCTTGATCCAAAAGCGTGAGTTTTTCATCAATTCTTCATTTGCTCCTCATGACGAATCGTAGAAGGTGCCACGCCAAATCCCTTTGGCAAGGTCAGCTCAGGTGCTATTTCGCGCAAGCCGATCTTAATGATGGCCAGGTGGTGAATCGCATGCTCGATATTGTAGACTAGTTCCCGTGCAAAAGTTGTAATCACCCGGATTGAGCCCGATCCTTCAGAGCCATATTCCTGCTCTAATTCCATCGGGGTATCGAGGTCAACCGTTTTAACTTTTTCAAGCAATTGATCGAGAACCAATCGCGCAAAGGCAGTATCTTCCTCGATTTGACAATTTCTCAACCGCAAATCGTAATTGACACACCCTTGCGCTGTCTGGCGGATCAAACAATCAAAAAACTCTATAACATGGCGGGTATGTTGTCCCAGGCTAGACCCAGAAAACACATCCAAAGGTTGTTTATATCGCTCATTATCAATGTCTGCTAGGTAAATATGCAATTGGGAAAAGGTAGAAGCTACCACTTGAGTAAGGTCCATGGAAGTGTGTTTAAGATCAATAATGAATCAATTTATCAATCATTCATTCTTCCGCCAAGTTAAAGGCATTTGAATTGTTATAAAACTTTTTCGACCTGAATATAAGGAGAATGAAAAAATGAATAGATGAGTAAATGATAAAATAAGGGCTCCTTTTATCATTTACTCATTTTATCATCTAATCATTTCTTATTCCTCACCGCTTCACCAGCTTTACAATAGCTTGCCGATCACCTTGCTCCACAATCAATACATAAATGCCTGATGGCTGATCCCTGAGGTCCAGAGTGACAGTTTTTCCTTCGATCAATTCCCTGGGGCGGATGGGCTGCCCAAGCAGGGTATAAATCCCAAAGCCCGTTTTGGGTTTTCCAGAAGTCTGCAGGGAAAGGGTAAATAGTCCTTGACTGGGATTAGGGTAGACTTGGAGGCCGATTTCAGCAGCTAATTCGGAAGCAATACTGCTATTCAGCAACTCAAAGAAGAAGCCATCAGAAGTGGCCGAACAGCCATCTCCATTAGTCACAACCACATAATACGTCCCGTTCTTGGGCGGTTGCCAGTCCTGTTGATTGGCACCAGTAATAGCCCCATGTCTGTCAAACCATTGATAATGCGCTGCTGCGCTAGCTGACAGGGTATCTCCTCGCTGGACGATGGAAGGGGTGCCTGGATTGGGAGATAAGGCTACCACTACAGGAGTTGCTGGTTGGCTGACACACCCTGCAGCGGAGAATCCTTGAAGGGTAATCGTATCTGCTTGGGTCACCCACGTCTGAAACTGGGTGCTGCCGTTGGACCACTGATAGTGGCTGTAGTGCTGCGCACTGAACAGCAGTACACTATCTCCTTCGCAGATAGTCAGTGGTCCCTGTGGCATGATCACAGGCGTGGCAGGAATGCTATCGCGCTGGATCAGTACCTGATCAGTTGAAGAAAGGTCGCACAGGTGCGTCCGCCATGTCAAAATCGTCTGCCCAAAGGGAAGCCCAGATGCCCAGCTCGTAGCTAGGTGTATACTGTCAATATGTGCAGCACCATTTAGGATCGACCAGCTTCCTTGCCCACGTTGGGGGGCCATTGCGTTTAATTGCACACTGTCAGCTCCACAGAGAAAATGGTCTAGCCCAGCCATCGCTACGCTTGGGCCATTTGTACAGTCCGTCACACGACTAGCTTGCCATTTCACGAGGTTCTCAGCACCGATGGTATGGGTATACACCAGCGTGGGAGTCGCAGGACGGACTTCCTTCCACATCCAAAAACGATTGGAGAGGCTGGTACCATTGGGAAGCCCTGCTTGCGGCTTTATGCTAAATTGAAGGCTGAGGAAGGCTTGAGGAGCTAGCTTGATGTGATCAAAGGTCCATTTGATGACTGCCTGGCCTTTACCAGTCACGTCCAGTTCATAAGGATGGCTGGCAGCTTCCCAGCGAAGGGTCCGCAGATCGTGTGCCGCTGACAGCGTATCCACGACTGTGAGGGTCTGGAGGGTATCGGTTCCTGTATGTTGGTAGATAAATTGGTAATGAATGCGCGTCTCTGGGCGAATAAGATGCATAGCACCTCGTCCTTCTGGCAGGGCCCGAAGGGTCACGGGCAATGGCGTCACATCCAGCGCCAGGTCTTGCTGGTCACGGTCTAAGCGATAATCATCCGCCGAAGGGAAATGGCGATAGACAGTCGGATGAATAGGCCCATTGCACGCCTCCACAGTTTTGCTGAGCCACCGCTCATCTGGATGAGCGAGTATTTGTGCCGTTTCTAGGCGGAGCGTCTGCCCTTGGGCCGCCACCCACAGGCGCAGGCTATCGCCTGCGTCGAGGCGCAGTTGGGCTGCATAGCCCAAGCTGTCGCCAAAGTAAATTTGGTACGCTACTGAATCCTGCATGTGGTTTTTCCCCACATTTTTTACCCTAAATTCTACCGTATCATTTCCCAAACAAATCCCCTCCACCGCTAAAGAAGTCTGAATCCAGGCGGGATCTATCGGACGACAGGTATTGGTAGGAGAGATAGAGACGCGGGTGGAAAGATTGGCCCCCACCATCAAAGGCGTCGAACAATCCACCGAGTCAATCACCTGTATCTCTCGGTATTCCATGGGGTGAACGGTTCCTACCTGAAATTGAATATGACCATTGCCTAAGGTCGTGAAAGGCATATCCGCTTGCAGGAGGAAGGTATTTGCGGGAAGGTACAGATCTATGACGGCATTGTTTGCTGGGCTAATCCCGCGATTGCTATAGCGAATGCTCGTATGGCTGCGCTGACAGCGCACGCGCTGGGTAGAAGAAACGCTCACAGCCAGCATGGGACAGACATCAACGTCTATCGCAAAATCTTGGGAAACGGCAGTTTGTGCCAGCGTATCAAATCGCACTTTGAGGCTGCCAGGCCCAAGTGGGCAAAGCGGCGTAGCCATAAAGTCCAAATCAGATGGAATCAGGGGTTGCACCGCAAAGGTGCCTGAATCTGTTGCCAATTGATAGGCGCCTGCTTTGTCTGTCAGTCCATAATAACCGCCAGGTGTGGCCTCCATGATCCATCGCTCTACTAGGCGGTCAGGCGGACTCACCACACAATCCTGATCATCATCATGAAATACTTGACCTTTTACCAAATTATAAGGGCGGTCAGGAATATAGGTACTGTCGAGGTCACGGATATTGGCAAGGAAGGCATCCTCATAGCCCGCGCTATAGAGTTGTGTATTGTCAAAGGTGGCACTGTCACGAAAATGCCCTGTAAGATAGATTTCCCCACTTTTATTGGTGCATAGGGCATACCCTTGGTCGGATTCCATACTGCCTGCACTTTGTACCCAAAGGGGTTTTCCTGTCACATCGTATTTAGCTAAAAATATATCGCTATTACCCGCACTTGAGAGTGTAGAATTTCCACAATTAAACTGGTCACTATAGTCTCCAATCATATACACATTGCCCAAACGATCGCCGTCTAGGTTCCAAGCTTGGTCTGCGCCCAAGCCACCTGCGGCCTTCGCCCAGATCATATGGCCCGTAGAGTCATACTTTGCCAAGACAAAATCATAGCTCCCCTGGCTGGTCATCAGGGCACTGTCCAGGGACAAACTGGCGCTAAAGCGACCCGCCATATAGAGATAGCGTGTAGGGCTGAGGTAAAGGGCCTGACCCGATTCAACTCCAGCACCTGCTCCATGGCGCACCCACTGCAAAACACCAGCGGTATCGTATTGAGCGATAAACATATCTGCGCCGCTCTGCGCCTGTAAATTATTGCCGTCAAAAGACGCATTGCCCTGAAAAGACCCTGTCACGTAAATACGGTCCCGCCCGTCCGTCTGAATGGCATTGCCGATCGCAAATGCAGAAGTCCCCGCCTGCTGTGCCCAGCAGGGATTGCCCATCGGATCAAGCTTGGCAATGAGCAGATCGCCACGGCCTTGGGTATATAAGGTTTGTGAACCAAATGACAAGCTATCGCTGAAAAAGGTCCCTGTCAGGAAGATATTACCACGTTTATCTACCGCAATGCTTTGGCCGAAATCGCTTTTATTGCCCCCAATGGCACGCCCCCAGAGGGCCTGCCCGCTGCTGTCGTATTTGGCGATAAATAGATCGCGATTCGCACTCCATAGCGAGTCAGGGCCAATTACGAGCCAGTCGCTGAAGCCGCCAATCAGGTAGATATTGCTCTGAGCATCGATGCCGATGTCCATGACGCGGTCGAGATTGATTCCGCCTAGACTTTGCAGCCATTGACGGGTTCCATTTGGGCTATATTTACAAACAAATACATCCGCACTCCCAGCACTGATGAGGGTATCCCCATCAAAATTCACCTGGTCTTCGAAGATACCAGTATAGTAGAGGTTGCCATAGGAGTCGTTGATCGCCCCACGCCCGATTTCTGTGGAAGGGCCTTGAGATTGGCTGACCCAATTCCAGACTTGAGCGGAAAGGGGAAAGGAACTTAAGAGAAAAGTGAGCAGGAAAAAAATGTTAACGATAGGGTTCGTCATTAGCTAAGGGGTGAAGAATGAAATAGATCGCTCGCCCTGCGGGCTCGCTGCGAGACCGTTCGGGCCTAAGAAGGCCCTCACTGCGGGATCGTTCGGCCAAGGGGCCTCACTGCGAGACCGCTCAGTCTCGAAGACTCGCCTTCGCTGCGAGACTAAAGGCAGGTCATTTTGTCTTTAGTCTCGTAGCGAGCCTGAAAGGCGAGCGGTCTCGCAGTGAGGAGCGCAGCGACGAACGATCTCGTAGGGAGCCCGCAGGGCGACCGGTCTCGCAGCGAGGGCCGTCTTCGGCCCGAGCGGTCTCTCCTGGAATTACACTATATAAGACAACAAGACAAGAATCGTGCGAAATCAAAATATTCACTCAAACATTTTTTCCATGCGAAGAGAAGTATTGTCGAAAAAAACGTTTTTGTAAATTACTGAATAGGAAAGAAATATCCAATTTTGATTTTTCCATCGTATCTTCGCCGTCCAATGAAATTTAGCTTAACTCATACAGATTCTGGCTCCAAAGCCCGTGCAGGCACGATCACGACTGATCATGGCGAAATACAGACGCCGATTTTTATGCCAGTAGGCACCGTCGGCACAGTGAAAGCAGTGAGTCAACAGGCACTTGTTCGTGATATAGATGCCCAAATTATTCTGGGAAATACGTATCATTTATATCTTCGCCCAGGGATGGAGGTGATGGAAATGGCAGGCGGTTTGCACCGCTTTATGGGCTGGGATCGACCGATCCTCACAGACAGTGGTGGCTATCAGGTGTATAGCCTGGCTCACCGCCGCAAACTCACCGAAGAAGGCGCCGCCTTCAGCTCTCATATCGATGGCTCCAAGCATCTTTTTACCCCCGAGAAAGTCGTAGACATCCAGCGGACTATCGGGTCAGATATCATGATGGTGTTGGATGAATGTCCTCCCTACCCTTGCACCCATGAATATGCCAAGAACTCGCTTGGTCTGACCATGCGCTGGGCAGAACGCGCCAAGGCGCATCATCTCTCTCAGCCCCCTATGTACGGCCATAGCCAGGCCCTCTTCCCCATCGTGCAAGGCAGTACCTACCGTGACTTGCGGATTCAGTCTTCCGAGGCTGTCGCAGCGCTGGACTTGCCTGGAAATGCCATCGGCGGGCTCTCTGTCGGAGAACCCCACGAACTCATGTATGAAATGACGGAGCTGTGCTGTGGCATCTTGCCTGCCGACAAACCGCGGTACCTCATGGGCGTAGGGACGCCAGAAAATCTGCTGGAGTGCATCGCCTTAGGCGTCGACATGTTCGATTGTGTCCTGCCGACGCGGAACGCGCGACATGGCCTGATCTATACCCGACAGGGGATTCGGAACATGAAAAATGCGAAATATGCGGACGATTTTTCGCCGATTGACCCAGAAAGTGATTGCCCCATAGATTTGCACTACTCCAAAGCTTATCTCAGGCATCTATTCAAAGCAGAAGAGTATTTAGCCCTGATGATCGCTAGTGTTCACAATTTGCACTTCTTTTTGTGGCTTGTAGGGGAAGCCAGAAAGCATATCATAGCTGGTGATTTTACAAGCTGGAAAACAAGCATAACAAAACAGCTAATGGTGCGTTTGTAGGGAAATTTGAAACGCGGCATGTCATAAAGTCATTCATCAAATCGTAATCTACATCGTTTTAAGTCCCTAGAAATTGCTATCTTTGCGCGTTCAAATTGAAATGCATTATTAATTGATTGATTATTGATTGATTAATTTTTTACACCTGAAAACCAATTATTGAATTAATAATCAGTTAATCAATAATTTTTTTTAGTCTTACCTACACAACAATAATTCTTTGCTATGAAGCAGAAAGCAGTTAAGTTTTCCAAAACAAATAAGCCTGAATTTATCAAAGAACTCCGATCTAGGGTATTTGCCTACTTTGAAGAAAATAATATCTCGAAACATGCCAATGGCTGGATGGTCCTTAAGTCTGTCTGTATGGTTGCCATGTTCTTGATTCCTTATTTTCTCCTAGTTACAGGTGTTTGTGACAATATTTGGACCGTATTTGCCGCTTGGATGGTCATGGGCCTTGGCGTTGCCGGTATTGGCCTTTCGATCATGCACGATGCAAATCACGGCGCCTATTCTGCCAATAAGAGAGTAAATACCCTGATGAGTTACTGGATCAACTTTGTCGGCGGTGATGCCCTCAACTGGCGCATCCAGCACAATGTACTCCACCATTCATTTACCAATATCGACGGACACGACGAAGACATCGACCCAGGAGGCCTGATGCGCTTCTCTCCTCATAAAGAACGCGCCAAATTCCATCGCTTCCAGCATATCTATGCATGGTTCCTTTATGGGCTGATGACCCTTCTTTGGATTACCTTCAAAGACTTTAAACAGCTCAATCGCTATAAAGAAAAAGGCCTGCTCCGCGGCGAGAAAAAGTCCTATAATCGTCTCCTTTCTGAGATCATAATTTCAAAGGTGCTTTATTATGCATTTGCGTTGGGCATACCTTTGTTGACTGTTACTGCTGTAGCTTGGTGGCAAACAATCCTTTTCTTTATCGCCATGCACTACCTTGCAGGGCTTATCCTGGCATTGGTATTCCAGCCTGCCCACGTCATCCCTGAGATAGAGTATCCTTTGCCGGATGAGAATGGAAAAATGGACAACAACTGGGCGATGCACCAGCTTTACACCACCGCAAACTTTGCGCCTGGTAACAAAATTCTATCCTGGTATGTCGGTGGCCTCAACTATCAAGTAGAGCATCACCTCTTCCCGCAGATTTGCCATATCCATTATGCCAAAATCGCGAAGATCGTAAAAGCCACTGCCGAGGAATATGGCTTGCCTTATCACAGCCAAAAGCATTTTAGAGGAGCGATCTATAAGCATGCTCAGATGCTGTATAAACTAGGCCATTACGATATGGTATAATTTTTTGCGAAATTTCGTAGAGACGTAGCAGTGCTACGTCTCTACGAAATTTCGCAAAAAATTAATACAAGAACCCCCACAATTCCTTGGAGTTGTGGGGGTTTTGGGTTTTGGGTTTTGGGTTTTGGGTTTTGGGTAAAATTTGGACTCAAAACCTAAAACTCAAAACTTTATCTTATCAGCGTGATCGTCCCGCTCCGCTCTACTTTGGTCCCATTGTTAAAGGTCGCTCTGATCACATAAACATAGACGCCTTCAGGCACAGACTCGCCCGTGTTTTTGTAGCGGCCATTCCATCCTGTGTTGGGATCCTGGATGAGAGCGATTTGCTTGCCCCAGCGATTGAAGATCTGGGCTTCCATTTGCACCATCCCTTCTCCGACAAAGAAAAACTCATCGTTGATCCCATCATCATTAGGAGAAAAAGCATTGGCAAAATAAAGCGAGCCATCAGGGATAATATGAAGGGTGATGGTGGTATCGGCGGGGCATTCAAAATATTTATTGTAAGCCGTAAGTGTCACAGGATAATCCCCCGGTTGGGAATAGGTATACACAGGGTTCTCCTCTTGTGAACCGCCCAATTCGTCGCCGAAGTTCCACACATAGGCTGAAGCACCTTGAGAGGCATTCAGAAACAGAATTGTCGCATCCGAAAGAAGGATGGGATCTGCATATGAAGGTTCTGAGAAAAAATTAGGATCGGCAGGAGGCGTATTAAAAATCTCTACCGATAGGGTATCTGTACAGCCATTATCATCAGCCACTACTACTGTGTATTCCCCTTCTAGCAAGTTGGTGATGTTTTGTTCGGCCAAAGGTGGATCGGTGTCCCAGATGTATTGATAATTGGGAGAGACACCGCCAGAGGCCTGTACAGAGATGGAACCATTCGCCCAATCACAATAAGGATGCACACTATCCACTAAGGCCAGCTCCAGCAGTGGCGGATGGTCGATAAAGACCGACGAGGTATCCGTACATCCCTGCGCATCAATGATGCTCACCGCATACAAGCCCCTGGCCAGTCCAGTCACACTTTGTGTTACCTGTACGGGATCGGTGTCCCATGAGATATCGTAAGGGGTCGTACCGCCCACCACGTCCGCAAATACAGAGCCGTCCATCCCTTCAAAACAGCGGACGTCGATGCCACGCGCAGTCACAACCAGGGTATCGGGTTCCATCAAGGTAATGTCCAGCGTCTGGGTACAACTGCTGTCGTCACGAATTGTGAGGGTATAGAGGCCCGCTCCCAACTGCGCAAAAGCGCTGTCAGGCCCAAAATTGATACCGTCAATGGAATAACTATAGGCAGGCGTACCGCCGCCGCCCACGACGGAGAAATCCCCCGTCAGATTGCCAAAGCAGTCAATATCCGTTTGGTCAACGAGGCCTACGGTCAGCAAAGGTGGTTCTGTGACGGTCACAGACAACTGATCTGTACAACTGCTGTCATCACTCACAGTGAAAGTATATGTGCCCACGCTTAAGCCACCAAAAACGGGCGAAGGCCCAAAAACACCACCATTGACGGAATAGACATGGGGTGTCCACCCGCCTGTATGTGCCAACGTTATTTGGCCTGTCGCCTCGCCGTTACAGGCTACATTGATCTGCTCCACCAACGACAAGACCAGCGTATCAGGCTCCAAAATCACAAAAGGCACATCCACTGTACATGCACTATCGTCTTGTACCGTAATGGTATAATTGCCTGGTCCAAAATTGGAGAAAGTGCTATCCGGACTGGGCGTGCCCCCATCCAAAGAGAAGCCGTATGGCGTCACGCCGCCATTGGTGGTTAGGGAAACCCTCCCGTCATTTAACCCAAAACAACTCACATGTTCCAATGTCTGAACCGATGACACCAGCAAAGGAGGTTCTGAAATCGTCACAGGAACAGAAACACTGCAACTCGAATCATCTAAAATAACAGCGGTATAAGCCCCAGCTGTCAAATTGAATAGCACAGAGTCGCTGGAAAAGTTCACATTGTCTACCGTAAAGCGGAAATTGCCATGGCCGCCTGAGGCATTTAAGGCAATGTATCCTGTATTATCCCCAAAACACGCCACATCTCGTTGCCACTTTAATCCCCCCACAACGGCGCTCGGCTCGCTAATAGAAAGACTAAACCCAGCAATACAGCCTTGGGCATCACGCACCAGCATAGGATAGTTGCCAGCCGGAAGGCCTGTCAGGAGTTGGATTGGGCCATAGGTCATTCCCGCATCTAAGCTGACTTCATAAGGCGCTGTACCGCCTGCTGGCGTTATGCCGATTTTCCCTGTGCTATCGCCATTGCACCCTATATGAATGACCGAATCGATATTCACTGTAAGGCCTGTCGGCGTAGTAATCGACACAGAAATGGTATCTGTACACAGCTGGGAATCTTGCACCACCACGAAAAAATTCGTAGGCGCCAATTGGGAGAAGGTTCCGCTTGTCTGGAACGTCGTGACATTGGCAAGGGCGTACTGGTAGGGCACAGTTCCGCCTGTGGCGGAAACGGTCAGGGAGCCGTTGGCATTTCCAAAACAGTCTACATCTGTTTTGCCTACCAGCATTTCTACTAGCGGCGTCGGCTCCGTGATCGTCACAGGAACGGTCGTCAGACAACTGCTGTCGTCTTGAATGGTGATGGTATAACTGCCTGCTGCTAGACCTGTGAAAGTAGAATCCGTCACAAACGTCACGCCATCAATGGCAAATTGATAAGGCGCCGTTCCACCATTTGCCCGAATCGTCACCTCCCCTGTGCTGTTTCCATTACAATCTACATCTGTAAGCGAAGCGATACTACCTGTAAGGACTGGCGGTTCTGTAATCGTCACTGCATGCGTAGCCGTACATAGGCTATCATCCCGAATAGTCACCGTATAAGGCCCAGCCGCCAAATTGGAAATCACATGATTTGCCCCAAAATTCACTCCATCTATCGAATACATATAGCCAGGATGTCCGCCACTTCCCTGCAAAAACACGCTACCCGTGCTATTTCCATTGCAGTCTACATTGGACTGGAAAGTGTCTATCACAGCTAATGGAATCGGTTGGGTCAGGGTAATGGTATCTGACAGGGTCTGGCACAAGCTATCATCTTGAATCGTGACAAAGTACATGCCTGCGGCCAGATTGGAAAAAGTCGCCGAAGGCTGGAAGTTCACCCCATTCAGCGAATAGCTGTAATTGGGATTGCCCCCATTTCCTGCTACTGTGATCACCCCCGTATTGTCCCCAAAACAATTTACATCCACCTGATTGGCGAGCGCAACAGACAAAGGAGGAGACTCCGTGATCGTCACCGTCACAAAGGCATTACAGCCATTGGCATCACTGATCTGCACCTGGTGCATACCCGCCCATAAGCCTGTGAAGGTATTGTTTGTCGTAAATGGACCCGCATTGATACTAAACAAATAGCCAGGGTTTCCTCCCGCCCCAAGAATCGTCGCATAGCCCGTACTATCCCCTGCGCAAGGCACATTGCGCTGAAAATCGACATTCGCTGAGAGCGCTGGCGGCTCAGTGAGCATCACCTGCAGGGTTTCCTGACAGCCATTAGCGTCTTCCACGACCACGGTATGGGTACCAGCCATAAGGCCTGTGAAGTTAATTTGCGGACCAAAATTGCCACCATTGAGGGAATAGCGGTAACTAGGCGTGCCGCCAGCAGCGATGACAGAAAACTGGCCGGTGGCAGCCCCATTGCAAAGGATATGCGTTGAGGTCCCCAGCGAAAGCGACAAAGGGGCCGCAGGCTGGTTGATCGTAAAGCTCAATGTCGTGTCACAGCCATGTACATCGGAGATGGTCACGGTATAGGTCCCCGGCCCAAGATTTGTCACCGTATCTACCCCTATCGGCGTATTCACGGCATTTCGCAATAAAATACCGCTGCTATTTCTCCACGAAAAATCATAGGGTCCAGTCCCTTGAATGCCTGCAATGCCGATCCCATTGGCAGCGCCAAAGCAGTCGATGTCATTGCCCAGCACCGCAGGCACAAAAGGAAAGACATTCACATTGATGGTATCCTTGGAAAAACAGCCGATGGTATCCACGGCGACCACAGAATAGGAAATGCTCGTCGGTGAAAAGCTTCTGGGGGTAGGGGTCCCCACACCTTGCAAGAAGGTATTGGGGTTCCATGCATAGGAACTCCCTCCAGGAATCGTCGCATCTAACTGCACATATTCATTAGGACATTTGTTGATGTCAGGGCCGAGATCCACCACAGGGGGTGGGAAGACGTCAATCGTTTTGGTCACAGAATCCTTGCAACCATTGATGTCTGTAATGACCAGTTTGACATTTTTGGGGCCAGGCGTAGTGTAAATATGGTTGGGATTGATCTGAGTAGAAGTAGTTCCATCCCCAAAGTCCCAAAACCAAGACGCAATATTCGAAATCGCCGAGGCTGAGCCTGCACAGGTAGAGTCAGTGAAGTTCATTTTGGTACGAACCCCCTCACACACCTGGTAGTCTTCTGGTTCAAAATTAGAAATCAGTTTATAGGAAAAATTGCTGTAGTTGACATCGGATTGGGAGTAGTTATAAAAGCCAAAACGCCCCCGCTCATAGCAGCCAGGCACATCAAAAATAACCTGGTTGTCAATGGCGATGGTGATACGCGTAGGGGTATATAAAAGGGTAAAAGTATAAGTGGTAAAGGAGTTCCACCCCGCAGTATTGCTATAATTGGTGCCCAGCACTTCGTACTTATTGGCGGTATTGAGGTTGCCCCAAAGGTAGAGCAAAATGTCATTGGCAGAACTGATATTCCCTGATACCTTGGCAAGGGTCATCCCCTCTTGGGCCGTGGTATTGATACCTGTGGTGGTGAATTTGGTCTGAGTCAAATTCTTCCAAGAGAAGAGGTAGGTATCGTAATTGGTCGAATTTCCCGTCGGGTCATTAAATCCAAATACAAAGCCGACATAGTCATCGTCAAAGCTGGTATTTACCCGAAAAGACCCTTGTATCAGGACATTGATAAAAGTGTCAGGACTGACGTAAAAGGTCGGGTCTCCATTGATCGTCTGGTTGACAGAAGTTCCGCCCCCTGCCACGGTCCAGTTTCCATTGATAGTCAGACCTTCTTGACGCCAAGTATTGAAATCGACATTGGTCTGGCACTGACTATGGAGGAGATGAGGAAATAAACTAAATAGGAGAAGAAAAAAGCTTACAAATGATGTTTTCATAGGATTCACTAAGGGGAGAATCAAAATTAAAATCAAAATGAAAATGAAAAGCGTCGATTCTTGAAGGCTTATAAAAAGCAAATCGTCACTTTATCTACTCATCATTCTGAAAGGATTGGACTTACGAGACACCCAAATAACGCTAATTCCCCTACCAAAAGTCAGTAGAGGGGATAAATTGCTGATTTTTTCAGGTGAATGGTGGGGTTCCTTCGTTGTTAGATGCTTTTTGTATAAAAACCAGCGTTCCAGATTTTTCCTATCTTTACTAAATGAAAAAGTATCCTATAGGCCTGCAAGATTTTCAGGAATTGTTAAAAGGGGGATATCTATATGTCGATAAGACAGAAAGTATATTCAAGTTAGTTGAAGCTGGGAAATATTATTTCCTTTCTCGCCCAAGACGGTTTGGCAAGTCCTTATTGCTATCTACGCTCAAGTATCTTTTTCTAGGTAAAAAAGACCTTTTTGAAGGCTTATGGATTGATGGGAAATATGATTTTGAACCCCATCCTGTACTTCACTTCTCCTTTAGCACCTTGGGCTATAGAGAAATAGGGCTACAGGCCGGTCTTCTGCAAGCCCTCAATAATAAGGCGCGCGAAGCGGGTTTTGAATTGACTCAACAAGGTCTCGGACCTCGTTTCCAAGAATTGATCCAGAAATTGGCAAAAGATGGCCAAAAGGTCGTCTTGCTCATAGATGAGTATGATAAGCCCTTGGTAGATTATATAGAAAAGCAAGATCAAGCAGAAGAGAACAGAGAAATCCTTAAATCATTCTTTTCTATCCTTAAAGATGCTGACGCTTATCTGCGCTTTTTCCTCATCACTGGGGTTTCCAAGTTCAGCAAAGTATCGCTTTTTTCAGATCTGAATAACTTAGAAGACCTTACCTTGGCACCTGCAAGTACCACGCTTACGGGATATACCCAAAAGGAATTGGAAGATTATTTTGAAGAACCGCTTCGAGAATTGGCAAAGGAAGAAAACTTATCTTATGAAAGCCTACTCGATAAAGTACGCTTATGGTATAATGGCTATCGGTGGTCTGGAGAAAATACGCTGTATAACCCTTTTTCTATCCTGAATTTAGTTAAACAACAGCGGTTTAGTAATTTTTGGTGGGAGACAGGTACGCCTACCTTTTTGATCAAAAAACTCCGAGAAGGCTTTCATTATGACCTTACTCAACTTGAAGCTAGTCAGGTAATGTTCGAAAGCTTCACAATAGATAATACAAATTGGTTGGCACTATTATTTCAAACGGGTTATCTGACACTTGTTAACTATGAGCCTGAAGATCAATTATATACACTTGACTACCCCAATTTAGAGGTAAAAAATACGATGCACCAGCACTTGCTTGCAGCGTTCCGATCTACTCAAAACACGGATAGTTTACCTTTATTGATAAAGATCAAAAAGTCGCTTGAAAGAGGAGAGGTAGAACAAATGATCGAACAAGTTAATATCCTTTTTTCTTCCGTTCCCTATCAGCTTTTTCAACAAAAACAAGAAGCTTTTTTTCACGCCATCCTTCACCTGAGTTTTTCGGGTGTTGGCCTATTCGTAGAATCAGAGGTAAGTACTGCCAAAGGAAGGGTGGATACTGTGGTGCATACAAAAGAACGAATCTATGTAATTGAATTTAAACTAGATGGCTCCTCAGCTGCAGCCCTTTCACAAATTCGTGAGAAGCGATATGGAAGTCCCTTTTTAGGTAAAGGAAAAGCGGTAATAGCGCTAGGCGTGAATTTCAGTTCAGAGAAAAAGGAAGTTACCGAATGGGAGGCAATCTCCTATGAATCTCTCCTAGTAGGCGGCTAAATCCACCGTAAATAAATCCAAAAACCACCATTTCACCGTAGGTAGAGAAATTTTTTAAAAAATTCACTACCTATGTTTTACCATTTTTCAAAATCCCCACTCCCCTTTTGGGGTGCCATCACCTTGTTGTTGGCACTTGCAATTGGGCCGCAGGCGCTCCTGGCTTCCAGCCATCGCGAGGCGCCGATGATCGCCAATGACCCCCTGGCAGACAATACCGATTTGTATGCCTTTAGGAGTCCTGATGACCCGAATACGGTCACCATTATCGCTAATTATATCCCTGCTGAGCTACCTTATGGTGGTCCCAATTATCATTCGTTTGGCGAAGACATTCGCTACGAGATACACATTGACAATGATGTATCTACGACGGGGGATGACATTATCTATCGCGCTACCTTCCAGAAGACCAATGAGGACCCTACCACGTTCTTCAACATTCGCCTCGGTCTACAAAACCTAAAGACAACTTATACCTTGGAACGCAGTATCGATGGCGGTATGTCCTTCCAGACCATCGTCACGAATGGCATGGTACCTCCACCCAATATCGGGCCTCGCTCGATCGAAGACCCTGTTGTAGGCCTTGGCGCTACCGACTATGATGCTCTGATGGCACAAGCCATTACGACTGCTATGACGGGTGAAACCGTCTTTTGTGGGCCGGTAGATGATCCATTTTTTGTGGATTTGGGCGGCATCTTTGATTTGGGAAACTCCCCTCGCCAAGGCACCAATATCATGCGTGACGGCCTGGGAAGAGCCAATACGCATGCGATTGCCCTTCAGATTCCCATTTCCACCCTCCAGAAAGACGGCAAAGACGTCAACCAAGCGGCTGATATCCTCGATGGCGACTTTGTCATCGGTGTATGGGCATCAGCCAGTCGTCAGCAGCTTCAGACGCTCAACGGCAATGGGACGGTCACTAATAGTGGCAACTGGGTACAGGTATCTCGCTTGGGCATGCCGCTGACCAATGAAGCGGTGATTCCCGTTGGGTTCAAAGACGAGTGGAATAGCCGCACGCCTTACAATGAAAATCCAGCACATTTTGAGTTTTTCTACAACCCCGAACTGGCATTGTATATGGATGATGACTTGTTTGGTGGGGCTGTGCCTGCCTTCAAAGGGCTTCGCATCCAGCGCAATTCCCTCGGCGCTTTTGACTTTGGCAATACGCAAAATGGACTGTATGGCCTCAAGGGAAATGCTGCGCTTGCAGGCACCGCCCTTGACGATGCCGTCTTTGGTACGCTCCTACTCCCTGATACCAATAAACCACGCTCGGTAGACCTCTGGCCTGCCTTTCATACGGGCGTACCCAATGTGCGGCCTTATCAGTTGGCGACGGGCAAAAATGGCGATCCACTCGCAGCAGGCAAGCCTTTTGTCAACAATTTCCTCCCTAATGGCGGAGACATGCTTCGCCTGAATATGGCTACGCCAGTGACGGACCGCTCCGCCCCAGAATTTAGCTCAATGGGACTGATCAATGCGGCCGTTCTCGGCCTTACAGACCCGGCATACAATGCTAATAGCAATTTGGAATTCATTCCCAATATGGACGGATTTCCCAACGGTAGGCGCTTGGAAGATGACGTAACACGCATAGAGCTGCAAGCCGTTGGAGGCGTTGTACTCGCTGCAATTGGTCTTTGGTACGATGACTTTGATGCCAATGACCCTAATGCTTCCCCTGTAACGAACATGCTACTCAATAATTTGCAGTATTCAACTGGGGTAGAAAAAAACGATACAACGTTTAGGACTTCTTTCCCTTATGTACAGGCCCCTTGGAGAGGAACGGAAGTAGGGAAATGAAAATTAGCATAAAAATAAAAGTTAAAATCAACATGAAATCTTTTATCTATAAATACCTGGCAGCGAGCGTATTATGCTTTGCATTAGTTGCCAATACCACATGGGCTTCCAGCCACCGCGAGGCCCCGTTCATCGCCAATGACCCCTTGGCGGACAACACAGACGTCTATGCCTTTCGCAGCCCAGACGATCCTAATATGGTGACCCTAATCGCAAATTATGTTCCCTTGCAATTGCCGCAGGGCGGACCCAATTATTACCAATTTGGGGAAGACATTCGCTATGAAATTCATATCGATAACGATATAAATACCACTGGTGATGACATCATCTACCGTTTTACCTTCGACCGAGTCAATGATGATCCCACTACTTTTTTCAACATTCGCCTCGGTCAGCAAAACATCAAGACAACCTACACCTTGGAGCGTAGCATCAACGGTGGTGCCAATTTCTCTACCATCGTTACAAACGGCATCGTACCTCCGCCGAATATCGGGCCTCGCTCTATCCAGGGAGGTGCTGGACTCAACGCAGTAGACTATGAAACCCTGATGATGAGCGCCATCATGACTGCCACAACCAACCAGGAAAAGGTATTTTGTGGCCCTGCTGACGATCCTTTTTTTGTAGATCTAGGCGGAATCTTTGATTTGGGTGATTCGCCTCGCCAAAACGGCGCTGCACAAGACGGCTTGCGTGGCAAAAATGTAAGCACAATTGCCATTCAAGTACCCATCTCAGTGTTGCAAAAAGATGGCAAGGACGTGTCTCAGGCGACTGATATTCTCGACGGGGACTTCGTCATCGGGGTATGGGCTTCTGCCAGCCGTCAGGCTATGCGCACGCTTAATACAGATGGTTCTACTAGCTACTCAGGCAACTGGGTACAGGTATCCCGTCTAGGCATGCCGCTCACCAATGAGGCCGTCATTCCGATAGGTGCCAAAGACGAGTGGAATTCTCGTACCCCATATAATGAGAATCCAGCTCATTACGAATACTTCTACAACCCAGAATTGGCTTTGTATATGGATGACACGCTCTTTGGTGGTGCTGTACCTGCATTTTCGCCCCTGCGTATCCAGCGCATGTCATTAGGCGGATTTAATTTTACCAATGGAAATGATGGGCTGTATATCCTGAAAAATACGCCTTTTGTGACTGGGACGGCCTTAGATGACACCATTTTTGGCTCCGTACTCCTTCCAGATTCTCTGAAACCACGTTCCGCGGACCTCTGGCCCATCTTCCATACAGGCGTGCCGAATATGGCCCCCTATCATTTGGAGACGGGCAAAGGAGGAAATCCCTTCTTCGATGGGAAACCCTTTATCAACAACTTCCTCCCCAACGGCGGCGACATGCTCCGCCTCAATATGGCAACGCCTGTGACAGATCGCAATTCCCCCGATTTCAGCCCCTTGGGCCTGATCCAGGCAGCAGTCTTGGGACTGACTGATACGAACTACAACCAATCAAAAACACTGGAAATGATCCCCAATATGGACGGTTTTCCCAATGGGCGGCGCTTGGAAGACGACGTGACACGCATAGAATTGCAAGCTGTAAGCGGGGTTGTGCTCGCTGCGATAGGACTATGGTATGATGATTTTAATGGGTTTAATTCGCCCATTACGCAGGACTTATTGGATGTATTGTCTTATTCGACAGGCGTAGAGGAAAATGATACGACATTTAAACCTACTTTCCCTTATGTCCAGACCCCTTGGGCAGGCAGCGGTGAATGTGGAGGCCTAGAAGTCATATACAATCAGCCTATGATTTTGATCCCTACCGCCATCGAAAAGGATCAAGTCTATAAGCCATTAACAGTCTATCCTCAGCCTGCCAAAGAGGCGCTCAACATCAGTTTCACGGCTGAAAATAGCCGTGAGGTACAAGTGGAAGTATATGCTGTGACAGGTGCGGTGGTTCATCGCGAATCTTATCAGATGGCTCCAGGAGACAATCAGCTTCGCCTGCGCGTACAGCAATTGCCTACTGGGACTTACTTCGTCAAGATGAGTAGTGAGGATGATGTCCTTGGCAGCGCCAAGTTCATTAAGCAATAGGTTAAGGTGGTTAGTTAGAAAGCTTTAGACAGCTTTTTAGGTGGAGGTCAATGCGCCGAGAGGCGCGTTGGCCTCGCTTTTTTTTGACTAAATTTATGCCCAAATCTACTATAAGAATGAAAGGGTATATGTACATATTGCTATGTGCTGATGGGAGTTATTACACAGGAAGTACTAAATATCTAGAACTTAGAATTACCCAACATCAAAATGGGGAAGGGGCTAATCATACCCGAAAACGTCTACCTGTTAAGCTTGTCTATTATGAGGAATTTGATCGAATCGACATGGCTTTTTATCGTGAAAAGCAGGTACAAGGCTGGTCCAGGCGTAAAAAGGAGGCTTTAATCAATGGAGAATTTGAGCAACTTCCTACTTTATCTAGGAATTACACCGAATATGGGAAGCCTATTCTTCCCCCTCCGTCGCCTTCGCCCCCTTCGACCCCTTCGACAAGCTCAGGGGCCGAAGGGACCGAAGGCGACGGGAAAGACGAGCTTTCATAGGTCATAATGCTTTATTAGGCTTCGGAGGCTGAGCTTGTCGAAGCCGAAGAAGCCAGAGCCATCAAAGGCAAAGCCTCTGATAAGGCGCCGCCTGAGGCCCCTCCGCCCCCTTCGACAAGCTCAGGGGCCGAAGGGCCTCAGGCGACGGAGAAGGCGAGCATTCTTAAGGTATACTACCCTATGTCCATTTTTAGCCAAAAATTGAACAAACACCCCAAATCTGTCTATTTTTCACAAAAAACTGGACACAATCAGGGATTGCGTCCAGTTTAGGATTGTGTACGAAATAAGTTCGTAATTTAGCAAAAAGAGGTTATGTTGTTTTTTTGGGAGCTATTTTTTAGGAAAAAGATATCAGCGCAGCCATGGGTTATTATTCGTCAGAGATAGAGGAT
>JAUIKF010000057.1 GCA_030430575.1 Bacteroidia bacterium
CTCACGACTGGACAAGGAACGCTTATGGGCCTTCTTCAAAGAGCGGTGTTCATCACGTAATTCACTCAACTGCTTCCGGTACTTTAATACTTTCTCCCGTTCTTTTGCTAAATTGGCATCGGCAACCATGAGTTGCTTCAAAAAGACTTCCGCTTGAGATTTGGACATCTCACAAAAGTAGGAAGTCTTTTTTTATTCTTTTGAACTCCCTACCTCGGAGGTCTTTTCATGCCCATTTTTCTCTCAAAATCTTTACCATCAAATATAAACTCACTGTCCCAAATAGGGCAGATCCTAAAGCGGCACCGTCTTGCGCTGGGTAAAAGCCCTCACCATAGGATGAATAATTTCCAGAATTTATAGCAAGTACATAACACACGCCCATTCCCGAAATAACGCCAATTAATAGAAATACAACTAGCCCCCATTCCATCTTCTCTTTTGAAATTTTCATGATAATAAGATTTGGTTAGTTTAGAGTAAAGATACGATTAATGTGAAAAAAATATGGGAGAACCCACTATGATCCATATCGCCTCCAAACGCCGAAAAATTGAGAATATCCTCAAAGATTTCCCTGACGCAGAAATCATTGATGTCACGTCAAAAGCCCCATTTCCCTATCAGAAATTCTATCTAAATAATGAATTAATCGATTTTCGATTTTATTTTGCTTCAAAAGCAAATCGAAAATCGAACTTACATTTCCCCCCCCCTGCATTATATGGATGAAACACCTTTAATCATCCATATCCATGCAAACAACTATTCTCTTCCGCTCAAGGCTGCTCGGTTTTATGTTGCTCTCCCTGCTGATGGGAAGAGCTAGCCTTGTTTGGAGCCAAACGAATCTCACCCAGTCCTATTTTGATGGACCCTTGGGAACCAAGGTCAGTACCTATTCTGGTAACCTCTACATGACCTATCGGGTCCTGGACATCCCTTCGGTGGGATTTCCCTTGCACGTATTTTTTACCTACAACAGCAGCCGCGACACCCTCGATACGGGCCTTGGCTATGGCTGGACATTTAACCACAACCTCATCTATCAGGAAGACGCTATGGGCAATGTCTCCATCGAACGGGGAGAAGGTATTTTCCAGTCCTTTCAGCATTTGGGGGGCGGGACGTATCAGGCTTCTCCCGGTGTCTTTGACGTGCTGGCCCAGCTGCCAGGCGGTGGTTATTTATTGACGGATAAGCATCAGACAAAGCGCTTTTTTGCGGATTCGTCGCATAAGAAGATGACGCGCATCGAGGATCGCAATGGCAATTACCTCAACTTCACCTTTGATGCCAGCGGGCAATTGACGGGCATCGCGGACCGCTATGGGCGGACGCTGGCCTTTGCATGGATAGCGGGTCATATCACGACTGTGACAGATCCGAACGGCACCAATCGTGCGTGGACCTTGGCCTATACAGGCGCACGCCTGTCTCAGGTCACTGACCCGCTCGGCGGTCAGATGAAATTTGCCTATAACGCTAAGGGCAAGATGAACCAAATCACGGACGTGATGGGCACCGTGCTCCAGATCAAATGGCACCTCAATGGGGCCGTCAAGGAGCTGAGTGTACCCGCTGTACAGATCAAAAATACCTTTGATTTTGACTTCCTTACCCAAACGACTACCATCACAGAGACCGTAGGCACGGGCACTCAGACCAGTCAGTATGAATATGATGCTCAGGGTAAATTGGTCCAGAAAAATGGCAATTGCTGTGTGTATCATGTGCAATACACCTACGATGCTTTTAACAACATCACCCAAGTGATAGATGCGGAAGGAAATGCGACGGAGTATGTCTACGACGCCAACGGCTGCAATATGATTGCGGAAGTAGATGCAAATGGTGACAGCTTAGTGTACACCTATCATCCGACCTTCAATTTTGTCACATCGGTCAAGGATCGCCGAGGGAATACCATTACGTATACGTTTGATGCGAAGGGCAATAAGACGCGAATCGATTTTCCAGGAGGGGTTTCGGAAGAAAGGGGTTATGAAGCGGATGGGAATGTGAAGTGGGAGGTAAAGGGCAATGGAGACACGACGCATTACGATTACGATGCCTACGGCCATCTCATCAAGACCACCAATCCCCTGGGCGATGCGCACCAGGCCACCTTTGATGTCCGCGGCCATCAACTGACAGAAACCACGCCCAACGGGCATACCACGACTTATACCTACGATGTGCTGGGCAGGCGTCTGACCGTCACGGCGCCTAGCCCATTTTTTTACCTCACGCAGTATGTCTATGACGTTGCGGGACGCCTTACTCAAATGACCGACCCTACGGGCGCGATTACGCGACATGATTATGACGCCATCGGGCGGCTGACAGCCATACACGAACCCCTCGGAAAAAGTACCTCTTACCGCTACAACCAGCGAAATCGCATCAAGCGAATAGACCCTGTAGGCCATGTGACCACCTATGATTATAATGGAGATAATCAGGTGATCCTGGAGCGGGATAGCCTTGGCAACAGCGCCATTGAGCGGACCTTCAGCTATGATGGCAATGGCAACATCGTCAGCGAGACGAATGGGCGAGGTTTTTCTACCACATTTGCCTACGACCACCAAAACCGCATGACGCAAAAAATCGATGATGGCGGCAACATCACGCTATACGAATATGACAAAAATGGCAATCGCATACGCAAGGTGGATGCCTTGGGTAATGAGACGAAGTACGTCTACAATGCCATCAATCTGTTGATCGCTGAGGTCAACGCCCTCTCGGACACCATGACCTTCGTCTATGATGCCAATGGCAATGTCACGGAGATCACTGACCAGAACGGCCACACCACCCAAAGAGGCTATAACCCCCTTAACCGCCCTACCTATGAGGTCAATCCAGAAGGGGATACCACTTTTTCCTTTACCTATGATAAAAACGGCAATCGCCTCACGGAAAAGGATGCGGAAGGCCACATCACTACGGCTACCTACGATGCCCTGGACCGTCTCGCTTCCACCACCAATCCCGACAACCAGACCATTTCCTTTACCTATAATGGCCTCGACAAAAAGACGGCAATCGCCTATCCTAATGGCAATATTGTGCGCTATACCTTCGATTCCCTGGCGCGTCAGATTCAACAGCGAGATACGTTGGGCGTGATCAAAACGACAGCTTATGACCTCAATGGCATGGTGACTTTGGAGGTGTCTGCCAATGGGGATTCATTGCACATGGTGTATGATGAAATGAATAACCTCATATATGAAATGAATGCCGCAGGCGATACGATCTATCATCAATACGATGCCAATGGCAATCTCACCCATATCATGGACCGCAATGGCCATACTTACGAGGTGATTTTTGATTACCTGGACCGTTCTACGGGTTATGTGAATGGCTTAGGCGATACGACACTACAGGAATTTGATGCGGTGGGGAATTTCACCAAACTGACAGACGCCCTAGGCAGGGAGACGGACTATCTGTATGATGTATTGGGTCAAAAAATTCAGGAGACGAGAGCTGATGGGACTACGGTGAAATTTGCCTATAACGCTGTGGGCATGATGACGCTGCGAATCGATGCTAAAGGAGATACGACGAAGTATACCTATGATAAAAACAACCGCTTAACCGAGCGAGATTATCAGGGCAGCAATGATGATCATTTCGAATATACAGCCGCTGGGCGGCTAGACAGCACCTGGAACAGCTATGCTGCCATTGGCTTTGCCTATAATGCGTCAGGACGGATCACCCGCGCTTCCCTCAACGGCAAAAACACGCTGTACAGCTATGATTTCACCAATCAAGAACTGGATATGACCTATCCCGGCGGACGTGTCATCACGGAAGCCTATGACGTCCGCGACCGACTGGTCAGCCTGGAGGAGTCCAGCACAACCCTGGCGGATTTCACCTATGATGCGGGAAATCGCCTCACGGCCCTCCAGTATGCAAACGGCACCGACGCTGCCATTTCTTATGGGACAAATGACCAGGTTTCCAGGCTGACGCATAGCAAGACAGCTAGTTTTTGGGATGTGAAGTATGGCTATGAGAAAGAAGCCTTCTTGGCGACAGAAGAGCATTTGCACCGCACCACCCATTCCGCTCAGTACACCTACGATGCCAACTATCAACTGACCGATTATAAGCGGGGTACGCTCAATACAGGCACTCAAACAATCCCAGTCCCTTCCGCCAAAAAAGCGTTTCAATTCGACAAAATGGGCAACCGAGACACCGTCTCTACTTTGTCCCAAACATGGGCCTACACTGCCAATAACCTAAATCAGTATACCTCGATTGTTGAAAGCGGAACCACGAATCCTACCTTTGACGCAAACGGCAATCAAGGATTTGATGGGACAAATTATTACTTCTACGATCAAGAGAATCGCCTCACCAAGGTGGCTTCCAATATGGCGGGCACAACCCTCATTGCTGAGTACCAATACGATCCACTAGGCCGTCGGGTAGCCAAAATTGTGGGGCCTGATACGACGCGGTATTATTACGATGGAGAAAAGGTAATTGAAGAAAGAACGGGTGCCGTGACCACGACTTACATCTATGGCACATATGTGGACGATGTCCTTTCGACTACCAAGGGCGGTACCACGCACTACTACCACAAAGACCGCATGGGCTCTATCGTCGCCCTGACAGATGCCAGCGGCAATGTGGCTGAGCGCTACGAATACGATGCCTACGGCCAGGTTTCCATCTATGATGCCTCCTTCACCGCACGTGCGACCTCGACCCTCGGAAACGAATATCTCTACACAGGCCGCAGGCTGGATGCCGAGACAGGCTTGTATTACTACCGTGCTCGTCACTACAACGCCCTGCACGGACGCTTCACTCAGCTCGATCCGATAGGGATCGAAGGCGGCCTCAACCTCTACGCCTACGTCGATAATAACCCCGCCAACTTTGTCGATCCCACAGGGGAGAATCCTGTGGTGGTATGGGCTGGCAGGGCCTTGCTGGTGGGGGGAGCGGCCCGCGCCGCAGGCGCTGGGGCAGGCTACGCCGCCAATAGAGAATCAAGCGTCAGCGAACGTTTTGACAAGATGGGCTGGGGCGAGGTGAAGGGGCGCGACTTGCTCGCCGCCGCAGGGGCGAATTGGGACGCCAAGAAGGGGGGCGGAATAGGCAAACGAGGCGACAATAAGCATGATCCGCCCTGCGTGCCCGGATCGAACACCATAAACTACTGGCAATCCTACTGGAAAGGCGTATGGGCAGAGTCTAAGTTCACCATCTATGTAGACTGGGAATACAATGGTTGTGATGTCACGAGCATCGGAATCCGTTCCAATATGGCTTCTAACAATGTCAAGGCACAAGCCATGAAAATCATCATTGAAAGCGTCACCATCAAACCGACTGCCAGTACCGCCAAGCGTTGCTACTGCTGTATCGAGCCTGCCTGTCTGCGCATTGTCATCGCCCTCCAGATCAGCAAACGAGGGGTGTTCTACGACGACATCAGTTCTAGAAATTACATTTTCAAAGTATGCGCTGATGGTTCTGGAAGCCGCTCAGCAGATTGATGAGAATGAATTGATTGCAGATTGATGATTGATGAACAAGGATTTTTGATGGGATTAGACCTCTTCACTTCTTCAATCATCAATCCTTGTTCGATATTCTGCAATCCATCTTTTCCACCTTCCTTTTGATACATACAAGTTATTCTTCCCTAAAAAATTGACACAAAAATGAACCAGCTATATAACTCCCCTTCCCACCTCCTCCGCCCCTTGTACGCGGTGGTATTGACCTTGGCCCTTGTTCTTGGCAGCGGCCTGTCGGCGCCTGTGCTGGCGCAAGGCGGCTGCGCCTCCTGTGAGATCTGCAAAGATCCTACACGCATTCCCGACGACCCCTGTTATGGCAATGACCCTGTGACAGAAGTTCCCCAGCAGGTTATCACCCCTCGTGGTCGGCCTGCTGTGATTACGCCTAGTTCTTACCCTACCCAAGGGCAGTATATTTGGGATCACGGGGCTACCACGGACAGCATCACCGTAGGTCCAGGTACCTATCCCTTTACTTACCATACCTCGCCAGGCTGCAGCACAAGTGACACAGTCACGGTGATAGAAGTAGACGTTGTCCAGGTAGCTGTGAATGTCTTCCTCGAAGGGCCTTACAACCCTTCTGGCTTGATGAATGACGATCTGAGAGCCAGCGGCCTGCTTTCCCCTACAGAGCCATACACGGCCTTGGGCCATGCCTTCACCGCCCATGCGGGCGCAGCCATGGATCCCGCCTTCATGGGTGACAATACCTTTACTGCGCCTGTTGATTGGGTGGTCGTGGAATTAAGAGACCCTTTTGCACCGAATATCATCATCGCTTCTCAGCCTGCCGTACTGCGACGGACCGGGGAGGTCGTAGGGCCAGATGGGCAGATGTTGTTGATGGAAAATGTGTTGGCAGGGCAATACCTCGTCGCTGTGCTGCACCGCAATCACCTCGGTATCATGACGAATTTCCCCGTCATGATGTCTCCCAACTCTGCCGACCCTGTGAATTTCAATTCCTTCACAACCCCCACCTTCGGCATAAATGCCCAAAAGCCCCTCCCTGGCGGCCAGATGGGCCTAGCCACAGGCGACGCCAATTTCTCCCACAGCATCGACGCAGGCGACCGCTCAGCAGCATGGAATAAGCGAAATGACCAAGGATATTTGCTCCAGGATGTCAACATGGACGGCGTGGTGAACGCCGCCGACAGGAGCCTGATTTGGAACAATAGAAATCGGACACAGCAAGTGCCGAATTAGGGGGAGGAAAAATTCAAGTTCAAATACAAGTTCAAGCTCAAAAGGACTTAGCCATTAATCTTAGATTTTGAATTTGAGGTTGAATTTGAACTTGAGGTTAATTAATCGCTTTGTAGGTTTCAGTAATGTCCGGGCCAGTGTGAGCTACTGGTCCGGCATTTTTTATCCTGCAAATATCGAATAAGCTGCCAAGAACGCGCCACATCCTGCGATGAAGCCGATAAAGGCTAGCCACGTGATCTTTTTGAGATACCAGATGAAATCGATACGCTCCATGCCCATCGCGGCTACGCCTGCGGCGGAACCGATGATCAGCATACTGCCTCCTGTCCCAGCGGCATAGGCGATGAAATGCCAAATCTTGGCATCTAATGGTTCGGTATACATGCCCATAGACGCCGCCACGAGTGGCACATTATCAATCACGGCAGAGAATATGCCGAGGAGGATCACCACAAAGTCTTGGTCGGGAATCGTCCCTTGGATCGAATCAGCTACATGTCGCAAAGCACCCACCCCATGTGTCATCAGGCTTTCCAAAGATCCTACAGCGAGGAGGATGCCTAAGAAAAAGAGAATGGAGGACATCTCGATACGCGAGAGGGCTTTGTGGGCGGAATAAAGGTGTTTCCGTTCTTCTGAAAATTCTTCTTCGGGGTGAATGTATTCCGATACCAACCATACCACACCCAAGCTGAGCATCATTCCGACATACGGTGGCAGGTGGGTAAATGTCTTGAAAAATGGGACAAATACAATCATGCCCAATCCAAGGAATAGCATGACTCGGCTACTCAGCAGACGTTCTGCTTCTTCATCTTCATGTACATCTAATGTGCGGACATCGCCTTGAAATGGCTTCATAAAGCTAGCCACTATGAAAGGCACCACAAAACACACAATAGAAGGAATGACCAGCCATTCGATCAGCCCTAGGGTGGAGACCTTTTTGCCGATCCAGAGCATGGTAGTCGTCACATCTCCGATAGGCGACCAGGCACCGCCCGCATTGGCTGCAATGACAACCATACTTGCAAACCACAGTCGTTCTTCTTTGGAGTGGATGATTTTTCGGAGTAATGTAACTAGAATGATGGTAGCCGTCAGGTTGTCAATGATCGCAGAAAGGATAAAGCCCAGCGCACCCATGATCCATAAGAGGCGTTTTTTACTTTTGGTATTCACCCATCCCTTCAGCACCTCAAACCCTCTGTGAAGGTCAATAATCTCCACAATGGTCATCGCCCCAATCAGGAATACCAGAATTTCTGCTGTTTTACCTAAATGGTGCAGCAGTGTGTTCACCAGGCCTTCTTCCGCTTCTTCATGGCTTCCATGATTCATGGAGAAGATATGCTCGTGGGAATCAATGATGTCCAACCAGCCCATCTGAAAGCCAATCGCCAACAAAGCCCAACAGACAGCTCCCATGATCAACGCAGGGACAGTTTTGTCTAACTTCAAAGGATGTTCAAATACAATGACTAGATAGCCAAGGATGAAGCAGAGAATTATAGCAGCAAACATGCAATTAGGTATTATTCAGGTGAAAAGTATAGGGTAGGAGAACTACCCATTTGTTGGTTTTTGTTCTTTCTATAAAAAAGGAAAAAGAGAAAAGCGCCTACCATTTTATCATCCTATCATTTACTCATTCTATCATTTCCTTCTCCCCTCATTCTATCATTCTCTTCCAAGTCCGCAAATATAGGCTTTTCTTTGTAAGGATGGAAAACAGAGCGGAAGCTCACTTTTTGAGTAGCAGATTTTTTTGCTTAATTTTTTCAAAATTCTCTACATGAAAGTTTGCATAGCCGAAAAACCCAGCGTAGCGCGCGAAATCGCCCATATCTTGGGCGCCACTGCGCGTCAGGATGGTTACCTCGAAGGCAACGGCTATCAAGTGACCTGGACCTTTGGACACTTCTGCACCCTCAAGACGCCCGATGATTACGAACCTACTTGGAAACGGTGGGACCTCTACAGCTTGCCCATGCTTCCCCAGACGTTTGACATCAAACTCAAAGCAGATAAAGGCGTCAAAAAGCAATTTGGGGTCATCAAAAAGCTCCTCAAAACGGCCGAGGTCGTCATCAACTGTGGGGATGCCGGGCAAGAAGGAGAACTGATCCAGCGATGGGTACTTAAACAAGCGCGATACAAAGGGCCTGTCCAGCGTCTCTGGATTTCCTCACTCACCGCCGAAGCCATCCGCGATGGCTTCCAGCAACTCCAAGATGCCAAGCAGTTTGACAACCTGTATTATGCAGGCTTCTCCCGCGCCATCGGCGATTGGCTCCTGGGAATGAACGCCACAAGGCTGTACACGCTGAAATACGGCGGTTATAAGCAATTGCTTTCTATCGGGCGGGTGCAGACGCCTACCCTCGCCATGCTGGTCAAGCGTCACCATGAGATAACGAACTTTGTCCCAGCACCTTTCTGGGAGTTGCAAACCAAATACCGGGAGGTTGCTTTCAACTGCATGAAAGGCAAGTTTTCGAAGAAAGAAGAAGGTGAAGCGCTATTGGAAAAAGTTAAGGGGAAGCCCTTTGTGATTCTTTCAGCTGAGAAGAAGAAGGGCAAAGAGTATCCGCCCTATCTTTTTGACCTGACCAGCTTGCAGGTCCATTGCAATAAGCGATTTGGCTACTCAGCGGAGATGACGCTGAAGATAGCGCAAAGCCTCTATGAGGCGAAGGTGATTACTTATCCGCGCGTGGACACCACTTACCTCCCCAATGATATTTATCCAAAAGTCCCAGGGATTTTGGGGAAAATGTCGCAGTATAGCCAATGGACGCAGCCATTATTGGGGAAGAAATTGCGCAAATCTGCCAAGGTCTTTAATGACAAAAAGGTCACAGACCATCATGCGATTATCCCAACGGGGATAGAACGACAACTAGCTTCCAATGAGCAAAATGTCTATGACGCCATCGCCAGGCGCTTTATCGCAGCTTTTTATCCTGATTGCATCGTCAGCAACAGCACGGTCATAGGAGAGGCTGATGGGGTCAAGTTCAAAGCCACAGGCAAAGAAATTCTGGAGCCAGGCTGGCGGGTGCTTTTTCCCAAATCGCCTGCTAAGAAAGTTGAGAACAGAGAACAGGGAAAAGAGAGCAGAGAAAAGGGACTTGCCCTGAGCCAAGCCGAAGGAAAAGGGAAAGGAAAGGAAGAAAAGATTTTGCCTGCCTTTACGGTAGGGGAAAAAGGGCCACATGAGCCTTCGTTGCTTGAAAAGCAAACTCAGCCGCCTAAGACCTATACGGAAGGCACGCTGCTGCGCGCAATGGAGACTGCTGGCAAGCAGGTTGATGATGAGTCCCTACGCGACCTCATGAAGGCCAACGGCATCGGCAGGCCTTCCACCCGCGCCAATATCATCGAGACCCTTTTTCGTCGAAACTATATCCGTCGTCAAAAAAAACAGATCGTCCCTACTGAGACAGGCGTAGCGTTGATCGATACGATCCAAAATGACCTCTTGAAGTCAGCCGAGCTGACGGGGCAATGGGAAAAGCAACTGCGAGAAATAGAGGCGGGCACACACTCTGCGCAGCAGTTTGTCAGAGACATGAAGCAGATGGTCGCAACACTGGTAGAGGAAGTCCGCCAAGCTGCTGTACATCATCGCATTGCTGCGCCTATTTCCCCTCAATCTGCAAAAACGAGCCCTAAGGGAAAAGGAAAAAAGGCTTCTTCAAAAACCAAAGATATAGCAAGCTTGACCTGCCCTAAATGTAAGCAAGGCAAGGTACTTACAGGCAAGACAGCCTACGGCTGTAGCCGATGGAAAGAAGGCTGTACCTTGCGGGTACCATTTGTCTATATGGAGAAAAAGCTCTCCACAGGCCAAGCCTATCGCCTCCTGGACAAGGGAGCTACAATCAATTTGAAAGGCTTCAAAAAAGGCGGAAAGTCTGTCGCCGGCCGAGTGCAATTTGACAATAGCGGCGAACTGATCTTTACCCCAAAAACCCCGCTTCGACAAGCTCAGCGACCGCAAAATCCCCCTGCCCAAAACTCTAAACCCCAAACTCAAAACTCCAAAAAAACCATGCCTTGCCCCAAATGTGGCCTTGGGCAGGTCATCAAGGGCAAAACCGCCTACGGCTGTAGCCGTTGGAAGGCAGGGTGTGACTTCCGCTTTTCCTTTGATGCAGTGCGCGAAAAGGCCGCGGGGCAGCCGTTGAGTAGGGAATTGGTGGAGGAGATATTGGGGGAGAGAGACTAATCTTTAGACCGGATTACGCAAAGATACGTCTGCAAAAGAAAGAACCTTTGAGGTTGAACTTGAATTTGCGCTTGAACTTTTCTCTCTCCCTCACAGCGGCTTCAGCTCCACCTCAAACCGCTGGATCGTGGTGTCTTCATTGAGATAATCAGGCAAGCAGACGCCCGTCTCCAACATGCCAAGCCTGCGGCCAGATTCTTTCATCCGCTTATAAGTCCACAAATCCGGGAATCCGCTATATCCAGTCACGCCAGCATAGAACATAAAGCTGACAGGCTCCCATTTGGGACAATTGAGCATGACATCTACGCCAGAAAGGTCTATTTGCTGAAAGGAACGATAGACTTCGGCGTTGTGAGCCTTGGCAATCCATCTAGGGTATTTGCCAGGTTGAGGCACATGGTAGGCCTGGATGCTCTCCTGATCAAAATGCAAAAAACCAAACCAGGCGACTACGATAAGACTCAACGGCAGCAAGATGCGGCGGGAGAGGTGGGGTTTTAGTCCCAGATATATTTGATAAAAAAGGCATCCTACGGCGAGGTAGAAAATAGGAGTCAAGACTAGGGTAAAGCTGATCAGTTTGGTTTTAGCTACAGTAAAAAAGGCATACACCAAGATCACATAAGTCGCATAAGCGATGCCATAAGCTTTCGTCTTGACTCGCTTAAACAGGAAGTAAAATGCTATTACGATGACAAATGGAATCCAATTTCCATAGATCTCGTGCATGTGCTCAAAATAGTACCACCAGCCTCCAGCGTGTTTCTCTATTACTTCTGTGAAATGGCGGCCATTCAGCTCAAATTCATGGGCAAAATGTTCAGGAAATCGCAGCAGCGTATAGAGCTGCCAGGGCAGGGCGACGATGACCGTAATCAAGGCACTGGTCAGCATAGGGAGATAAGCCTTCAGGCGGGTGCGTTTGGAGCTGTCGAGCAATATATTCATGCCCCAGCCAGAGTAGACCAGAATGCCCACCAGCCATTTGTTGAGAATCGCAAACCCTGAAAATAGGCCAATCAGGTAGATCCAGTGTCTTTTCCCACTATGTTGATATTCTATCCATGACCAGATGCTCAAGGTGATGTAAAACATAAATGCTACATCGTTGTGGTCCATGCCAAAGTTTCCGCATACGAGTTCGAGCTGGTAATTAGCGAGGGCAAAAAGGAAGGCACCGAGGTAGCCCGCCTGAGGGCTGAGGGTACGCTTTCCCATTCGATAGATCACCCAGATCAGCAAGGTGGTCATCAGGGCGCTAGGGAGGCGCGCGGCAAACTCATTGGCACCAAATATCTTCATCGAAAGCGCCATCTGCCACATAAACAAAGGCTGCTTATGAAGCCAGATATCGACGCCGACCCAGTTGAGGTAATTGTGCTCAAATGGGAGAAGCTCGTAGAGCATGGGTTTGAAGGGGTGCGCCATCATGTTTTTGGCCACCATCACATGGAATTGTTCATCCCAGGTATACAGGAATGGTGTAGATGCCAGCATGAAAAAACGGAGTGCAAGACCGCCCAGAAGCAATAGGCCCACAGCCCACGTATTTTTTCCCTTCAGAAAAAACGCTAAACTCAGCAAAAGGCAGGTGGCTGAAGGCAGCAACCAGGCCAGTTGAGTAGGGGAAAAAGCAGAGCTGATCATCGAGGGCAAAAGTACGGCATGCCGACAGGAAGAACAAAAAAATCGCCAAGCACCGGGTAAAGATTATTGATTAATAAATTGATTGATTATGAATGATCTAGATGAAAATTAATCAATCAATAATCCATCAATTAATAATTCTTTGAGTGCTTGGCGTAGTCATATGCAAATGAGAAAAGAACGGTCGTGATTGATGAATATCGAACAAGGGTTGGAGATTGAAGAGCGAAAGATTATTCTGCTATGCCCAAACTCCTTTTGCTGAATTCGTTTAAATAATGGCTTTCTGGGCGAAACTGAGGCGTGTCAGGCTAAAAGCTTGCCCAAGGTCTGCGATCAGGTCATCGGCGTGTTCTATCCCACAAGACAGTCGGACCAGAGAGTCCTGTATCCCTGCGGCGCGCCGTACGTCTGTCGGCGTAGATCCGTGGGTCATGGTCGCTGGATGGCAGAGCAGACTCTTCACCCCGCCGAGGCTCTCGGCGAGTTTGAAGAGGTGTGTCGAGGTGACAAATCGATTGGCCGTTTCCACCGTGTCATGTTTAAAGCTAAAGGAAACAACGGCTCCGAATAAGGTTTGCTGGCTGCTGGCCACGTCATGGTTTTTGTGATTTTCAAGCCCTGGATAATAGACCTTATCGATCGATGGCAAGGTGGTCAAGTATTGGGCAATGGCGGCGGCGTTACGGCACTGTTTCTCCAATCGTAGATGGAGGGTCTGGATACCGCGCAGCGTCAACCAGCAGTCCCATGGCCCCAAAACGCCTCCTGTGGCGTTTTGAATAAATTTGATCTTTTCCGCTAATTCCTCCGAATCTACTACCACCAGGCCGGCCAGCACATCTGAATGTCCAGCAAGGTACTTCGTTGCACTGTGAACGACGATGTCGGCTCCATGTCTCAGAGGCTTCTGTAGGGCAGGGGAGGCAAAAGTATTGTCTACCACTAGCCAGGCACCTGCACCATGGGCAATATCGGCGATCGTCTGAATATCAGAGACTTTCAGGGTAGGGTTGGTGGGGGTTTCTAGCCAGACTAGTCGTGTGCGGCTACTGATCTCTCTCGCGACATTTTCGGGATCAGTGGTATCCACGTACTTGATCGTAATCCCAAATTTCTGGTAAATATGCTGAAAAAGGCGAAATGAACCGCCATAGATGTCGTCCACCGCGATGACCTCATCCCCTGCTTGCAGGAGTTTGGCGACGGCGTCTACCGCAGCCAGGCCACTGGCAAAGGCGAAGCCTGCCGCGCCTTCTTCGAGTGAGGTGATGGTTTCTTCAAGAACCTTGCGGGTGGGATTGTTGGTGCGGGCATAGTCATAGCCCTGATTGACGCCTGGCGCTTCCTGTACAAATGTGGAAGTCTGATAGATAGGCGTAGAAATGGCACCCGTCAATGGGTCTGCCAGGATGTGATGCAATACATTGGTTTCTTCTCGCATGTCTGAAAAAATGTTGAATGAGGGATGTTGAATGCTTAATTAGCACTTTCAGTTGCTTTTGAACTTGAATTTGAATTTTCTCAAGAGTCTAGAAGAAACCATAAAAAAAGTCCCTTCTGGACAAGCCAGAAGGGACGGTATATATCAGAAAAAATATATGCGAGGTTTCTGCCTTATCTCCCCCCGATGGAAATTATTGATTGTTAATTAATGATTATTGATTCTCTAAGGGCAATCAATAATTATTCAATCCATAATCTTGTTATGGGGTTGGAAGAAGCACCTACATTACTGCATTTGCAGTAAGGGTTGCTAAGGTTTCACAGGGCCAAATCCCTCCACCTTTCTTGATAAGTCTTCAAATCAAATAAAGAACGATGTCGCAATTGTAGGAGGAAAAATTTAGAAATCCAATTTCTTTGTAAGAAAAGTTCAAATTCAAGCCTTGTCCTGAGACTTCGGCGTGAGCGTTCGACTGAGCTCACGCCGAAGTCTCAGTCGAACGCCTAGTCGAAGGATCAACCTCAAGTTCAATTTGATTTTAAATAAAAAGGATGCTAGCGCGGACTTCGGCCTTGTGCGGCAGGCCTTGAGGCGTAGTCCATGCGATGGCCAAGATTCCTTGGGGCTGTAAAGCATTCGCTTTGGCCTGTTGGCGGATTACGCTAAAAGCTTGTCCGCAGGCCGAAATCTGCCAGAGCAGCAGTTGAGTTTGAACTTTTCTTCAATGAGTTTGGGCAAAGAATTTCCCTTTATCACAAAGGGGTTCCCTCCTTTAGCGAAGCGCAAAATTGGTTGTTTTATAGACGATGTTATACCCTCCCTGTTCCAATTCCTGAACAAGGCGCTCGATCATCCAATTTTCATCCTCGTCAGCTTCATATTCAACCTTGAGGTTGATGCCAAAGATGAGTCCTACGGACTGCCAAAGGACGGCAGTAGCACCGCTTTTGATGTCTTTGATGAGGTGGTACATGGAGTTGCCCGTCTGGCGGTGGACGAGTTTGACAAGGATGCGGCCTTGGGTGCGCGTCATCCGTCGGATGTCTTGCTCATATTTTCCGAAAAGAGATTTCTCTTTTTCCTTGAGGTATTTTCGCTTTTTTTCGCCTTCTGGCAGAGCAGCTATCTCTGCATTGATCTCCTGAAGGAGCGCTCCGACTTTAACTGCATAGGGGTAGACCTTGTGGACATGCCACTTGAGACGAGAATATTTAGCGAGGCGCTTTTTGCCGCGTTTCATTTTGGCCTTTGAAGGCCTTTTACCAGTAATCTCTATCTCTTCAAACTCGATTTGCCCTACTTTTTGTCCATCTACATCGAACACTTTGAAGTTGTATTCACTCTCAGGATAATTTTGGGCATGGGCATTAAGACCTGCCAGTACGGCAAAGGTCAATAAGAGCCAAGTACTCAGATATGTTTGTTTTAGGGTTTCCATTTTTCAATCTATAGATATTTTTAGGCCTACAGGATGATTAACGGAGCATAATTCATTTTAGTTATTTCAAAGTTACTCAAAATTTTCGAGTTTTTGTTTTGGGGGATTCTCGGTATCTTTGCCGCACCAAATATGGATGAAAGATTATTGATTATTCATTGATAGATTATTAATTCAAGATAAAGGTTAAAGCGTTATTTACATTGTATCATTTCCCACAACGAATTAATCAATCAATTAATAACTTCAGGGTTCATTAACACAACACTACTTCTATGTTCGATAACTTATTAGCCAGTCTCAGTGAGTTTTTTGCTGCTTTTGAAAAGCAGACTTATACGATGGCGGACATTATGACGATGCAAGAAAATGGAGATCTTCCGAAGCTTATCGTTTATGCCGTTCCCATCATGCTGAGCTTTGTCTTATTGGAATATATCATCAGTCAGTACAAAAAACGCAGCCTCTATTCAGGCAAAGATTTTCTTGCTTCTGTGGGGATAGGGGTAGGGAATTTGATTTCTACCCTGATACTGAATGGGGTTTTATTTGCGGTCATTTTATTTTTCTATAACCTCTCTCCTTGGACGATTCCTGTGACATGGTGGTCGTTGCTTTTGTGCCTGATATGTATGGATTTTGGGCGTTATTGGGCGCACCGAGTGGCACATGAGCAGCGTATCTGGTGGGCAACTCACGTGCCGCATCATTCCTCCGAAGAATACAATTTCTCTGTGTCATTTAGGCTATCCTGGGTACAGCAAGTGAAGGTGATATTTTTTCTCCCGATCGCCCTATTAGGCTTCCACCCAGTGGTCTTTTTTGTCTGTAACCAAATTGAAGTCCTGTACCAGTTCTGGATTCATACCCGGGTGATCAATAAAATGCCGCGTATCATTGAGTTTATCTTTGTGACGCCTTCGCACCACCGAGTACACCATGCGCGAAATCCTAAGTATATCGACAAGAATTTTGGTTCTACGCTGATCATTTGGGACCGTATGTTTGGGACATTCCAACCAGAGTTGCCAGAACTCCAACCGGACTATGGCATCACCACTCCACCCAATTCCTATAACCCAGCATTTCTGGTTTTTCATGAGTTTATTGACATCTTCAAGGATCTCTTTCACGCGAGAAACTGGAAGGACCGTGCGGGCATCGTTTTTGGCTATCCAGGGACGTATATGGCGCGGGTAGAAGAAGAAAAAGCGCGGAAAGCACAAGAAGAACAAGCAAAATCAAACAAACAGGATAAAGCCAAGGTTCTGGGGTAACAAAACTTCAAATTCAACTTCAAACTCAAGCTCAATAATGGTTCTTTGAATTTGCGCTTGAACTTGAATTTGAGATTGAATTTGAACTTATATGCCTTTGAATTCCTCCAAAAGCCTGCAATCCTGTGTAAGTGACCTTGAACGTAAAGGTCACCTCATCCGCCTTCAGGAAGAAATAGATCCCTACCTCGAACTTGCTGAGATTCAGCGAAGGGCTTATGCGCAAGAAGCGCCAGCCTTGCTGTTTGAGCGCGTAAAAGGAACGCCTTTTCCCGTGCTGAGCAACCTATTTGGGACCGTAGAACGGACCCACCTCATCTTCCGATCGACGATGGAAGGCGTCAAGCGTGTCATTCAACTCAAAGCTGATCCCACCAGCTTTCTGCAAGCCCCTCACAAATACTTGGGTGCCCCCGTTACAGCCCTTCGCGCCTTGCCGCGCAAGGCCCTGTGGAAGGCCCCCGTGACCTACGGTCAGACTACCCTCGACAAGCTGCCTCAGCTGGTGTCATGGCCCAATGATGGCGGCGCCTATATCACCTTGCCACAAGTCTATACTGAAGACCCCGAAAGGCCCAAACCCATGCGTTCCAATGTGGGCATGTACCGTATTCAGCTTAGCGGCAATGACTTCACCCCCAATGAAGTGGGCCTTCATTACCAGATCCACCGAGGTATCGGTGTGCACCACAGCAAGGCCGTACAGCGAGGCGAACGCCTCAAGGTGAGCATCTTCGTAGGCGGACCTCCTGCCCATACATTTGGGGCGGTGATGCCCTTGCCTGAAGGGCTGTCTGAATTGACTTTTTCGGGGATGTTGGCGGGCAAAGCATTTCGATATGTGAGGAAAAATGGGCATACCCTTTCCGCCGATGCGGATTTCTGCATTGTGGGGAGCATCGATCCTTTGGCGACCAAACCTGAAGGACCCTTTGGCGACCATTTGGGGTATTATAGCCTGACACATGACTTCCCTGTGATGCAGGTGGAGGCGGTTTATCATCGAAAAAATGCCATTTGGCCTGTCACAGTTGTGGGTCGTCCGCCTCAGGAGGATACGACGTTTGGGCATATGATCCATGAGATCACAGGGCCTATGGTGCCTGTCTCCGTGCCTGGCCTGCATGCCATGCATGCGGTGGACGCTGCAGGCGTGCACCCCCTGCTCTTGGCCGTAGGCCATGAGCGCTATGTGCCCTACGGGCCGCGCTATCCTCAAGAACTCCTGACAGTAGCCAACGCCATCTTAGGTTTTGGGCAAGCCTCGCTCGCCAAATATCTGCTGATCGCAGCTTATGAAGATGACCCCAAACCCAATATCAACGATATCCCACATTTCCTCCAACACATATTGGAACGCATCCACCCAGAACGCGATCTGCACTTCCAGACCAAGACGACGATAGATACCCTGGATTATTCGGGGGAAGGGTTAAATGAAGGCTCGAAAGTGGTCATCGCTGCGGCAGGACCTGCCGTCCGCACCTTGGCCAAGGAACTTCCGCCAGCATTTGATTTGCCTACTCCTTATACCGCGCCCAAAGTCGCTTTGCCTGGAATCATGGCGATCCAAGGCCCTGCTTTCACGACAGCTGAAAACGCCGTCGGCGAATTGCAAGCACTATGTGAAGGGCTGAAGCACCAGCAAATGGAAGGCTTTCCCCTCGTAGTATTGGTAGACGAAAGTGACTTTGTCGCCCGTCATCTCAACAATTTTCTTTGGGCGACCTTCACCCGTTCCAATCCCTCCCACGACCTCTATGGCGTGGATAGCTTTATCAAAAATAAACACTGGGGGTGTAAAGGACCCATCGTCATAGATGCGCGGATCAAGCCGCACCACGCGCCTCCGCTGATCGAAGATCCTGCTGTCACCAAGCGTGTAGATGCGCTATGTGCAAAGGGAGGACCGCTGCATGGAGTGCTGGAATAAGGTTCAATCCGTTTAAGGGTTCAATTCGTTCAAGAGTTGAGACTTCTCCGAAAATTCCTTTTAAGGAATTTGTCTAAATGCGACGGGTTGAAACCCAGTCGCAATAGTAAAAAATGGCAGACAAAGAACTATTGCGACTGGACTTTAGTCCGTCGCAATGAGAGTAAAAGTCAAATTTGACTTTCTGGCGTGGACTCGAGCTTCAAATTGGATGAAGTTCCTCTTGAACCCTTGAACTTTTGGTTGAACGATTTGAACCTCTTCCTACAAGAGGACGGTAACCCCAAACTGCACACTTGGAAAGATCGGATACGGCGTCGTAGTGACCGTCCCATCTATATCCGTCACAAATTGTTCAAAGACGTCTGTCATGCGATAGGAGACGTGCAAGGCTAGCCATCGATATCCTACTCTGCCATATAAGCCATACCGAAGCGGTTCTACATCGGGGAGGTTATTCGTCTTGGTCGTGACGCCCTGGTCGCGCAGGGTAGTTTCCTTAGTTTTTAACACAAAATCAAACCCGTACCCTACAAATCCACCTGCCTCTACAAAGGCTTTGGGATTTCGCTCTTCATCTAAGGTGATATTGTAATAAATGCCTACGGGAAGTTCCACATAGGCCAAGCGATGGCGCTGGACGGAATAGTCATTGCGACTATTGGGGAAGCTTTTTGACGTATCGTTTTGGGCGTGGTTAAACTTCAACCAATTGATGCCTGGTTGGACACGTACCCCGAGACGGTTATGGGCGATGGGCAATTTGAACCCAAGGCCAAGAAACCACGAACCCGATGAGTTTTTCAATACGGCCATAGAGTCGGCACTTCCAAGTAGCAGGCTTCGCTGGATGATAAAGTCAAAACGGTTGGGCTCTTCTAATTGCATGGGGGCAATAGAATCATTTTGTGTTTCTTGCGCTTTGAGGCTAGAAAGGCCCAAGAGACCCAACAAAAGGAAAATCAGCAGGTTTTTCATATGCGAATTTATTAATCCTAGGTGAAAAATGAAGGCAATCGACAAATTCAATGTCCGTGTGTACGGGATATACGTTCAAGACCAACGCTTATTGGTCACCGATGAGTTGCGTGGAGGCTACCCGATGACAAAGCTACCCGGCGGCGGGTTGGAATTTGGGGAGGGGATCGAAGACTGCCTGATACGGGAGTGGCAGGAGGAATTGGAAGTGGATATTGAGGTAAAGGACCTTTTTTTTGTGAATCGATTTTTGCTTCAATCTGCTTTTGCTGCTAACCAACAAGTGATCGCCCTGTACTTTACCGTCAAGCCACTAGGATCGCTCATCGGTCATTTCTCTACCCAGCCGATGGACTTCCTCCCTGGACCAGGCGACAAACAATCGTTTCGCTGGCTGGAGTTGGATAAAATCACCTCTGATGACTTCACCTTTCCCACTGACAAGGCCTTGTGGGAAGAGATGAGGAGGTTCAACGCGTTCAAATAGGTTCAGGGGTCAGCGTTCAAATAGCTTCTATCCCTGAACCCTGAACCTAAAACTTAAAACCCTCCCCCTCCCCCCATCAAGATGTGGTTTCAGTCCCTTGTTTTGTGATATTTATTTGTAAATAGAGAATGATTCGAACAAATGATCTTTCTGTTTACCCTAAATGTTCACTTAACAAGACTTTATTATGAACCTATCTGCTCTTACAAAATCGACTCTGTTGATGGTTATTGGGTGCTTTGGTATCCTTGCCTCAACCGTAAACGCACAAGAACTCTATCGCCCCGTACAATTCGCGGGCGACCATTCCCTCGTATTTCACCCCAATACGCCTTTGGGCTCAGATACTTTGGGGACGATAGAACTGCTCTTCAGAGCCAGTCCGGTGCCCAAGAAGCCGCCCAAAATCAGAAGAAGTAATAATAGCTCCATTTCTAATGGGGGAATATTTGGTGGGTTATTTGGGAGGCCGCCACGTCAATTTTCGGAAGATGCCCCTTCCCCTTCCCCTCCCAACACTTCTGTACGTCCAGAAAAGAACACAGACACATTGGGGACTATGGCTGTCTTTTCCCAAGCTGACAGCCGAAACACCCGTTTCACGGTTTTCCTCAATCAATCCCTCTCGCGGATCGGCTTATACAATGGGAGTACCTTCCAATCCGTCACCTTTGACTTCAACGACGGGAAGTTTCACCATGTCTTATTTGTGACCCAGGCGGGTGCGACCCAGGTCATCATCGATGGAGAAGCAGTGGGGGATCCGTTGGAGTTTACCTTTGGAGCAGGCCGTCAAATGCCTTTGCATGTAGGATCTGCTGATGGCAATCTGCATGTGTTTAAGGGAGAGGTATATGTAGTGCGAATGTGGAGCACAGCTGTGACGGTGGATGATATCCCTCGCCTAAGAACCTACGGCGCGCCGCCTAAAACCGATCCGCTGTCTCCCAGCTTGCTTCTTTATTCTGAATTCACTCAGTCTCGCCAAGACCTCATTTTGGGGCAGGATATCATCTACCGGACAGATCTTCTGGGAGTGAAGGGGGAAACAGTATTTACCCATTTACTGACGGATTCTACCCGATATATAGGGATAATGAACAGTACAGATTCTCTTTGTATGCCTGGCATACAATTCACTGTAGCAGGTATCAGCCCCGAACAGGATACCACCTTTATCACCTTCCCTTCTGGTATCGCGTTTCAAGCATCTGATTCTGTTAATGTGTTTGATATGGCCATGAACGAATACCTAACGGGGGTCCATGGGACCTTTGACGGCACCTGTATTCGTACCTTACGATTTTCTACCAACCTGCGAAATAGCGACTTGAGACCGCAACTGGTGATCCCAGAGATAACCGCGAGTTTTGAAGATACTGTGGCAGTTTTTGGAACTCAAAAGTCATATAGAACAAAGTCTGATGCTTTATTAGGAGACACTGTAGCCACTTATTTAGATATGTTTGTTCCTAGAGTTTCAGCTCCGACAACTGGCCCCGAAAGTGGCAATGCGCGTATCCCAGAAGGTACACATCTGGTAGGTGTGGAAGTAGAAGCTAATGGGGATCAGATGGTGGGTATTCGGTTTTTATACAAAAAAACCTATACTCTTGAGAACCTCGATCTAGGTGTATGGCAAGCCCGTGGCACTGGAGAGCCTGTCAGAGATGATGACCTCGCGCTACGTAATAACCATGTAGATGGTCGGGATGGAAATATTCACTTACACGGTACCTATACCAGTGATCCTCTATATCGCCTCAGTATGAACCTTGGGGCAAAGGAGCTGACACTCTCAGGAGAAATTCCTCCGATTTTCCCATCTCATCCTCAATACGACACCCTTCTCATCGAGCCAAGTCATGTGGACACATTATCAATTGATACCACATTTGCCTCTGACGGCTCGATATCGCAAATAGATACTACCTATGGGTTTGCCAGTGGATCTATTGAATACCAAAATACTCGGTTAAATTCTCTTGAGAGAAACACTTTAGGCCCTTATGTATTTGAAACTGAGGATGGTATCTCCTACACCTTGGCAAGCACAGGAATCACATTGGAATTTCTCAATTCGAGTCAATACCAACTGACAGTTCCAGATAGCTCCGCAGCATTTCCGATCAAGAGTGGAATTTATGAATACATCCCTTCTTACCAATCTCCGAGTTCTGACAAAATAGCCTGGGGAGGCACCTTCAGCTTGGAACAACGCCCCGTATTGGTCGAGCACAATTTTAAAGGCTATAATATCGCCAAGATGAACTCCATCAATTACCAATTGGGTACGGGAACGTCCAAAATGGTATTTGCCTATCCAGAAGAAGATAGCTACGATTATTACTACAGTTCCGTGGGCAAGATTGTGCCGTATGGATTGTTTTATAAAAATGACCGAGAAGCCATGGCGCGTGCACGCGCGCACAATGCCGCTTCTGAACAGTCTTATCAAAAGACTTGGGGTGTCAATCTTGGATTTAATGTGGGAGTTGAAGGAATGGGATTTGGGTTAAATTCAAGCCATCAGCACGAAGTGCAAACGATGGAGCGCACCGCAAATATGTTCTCATACGCTATAGCGCATGAAGTCAAGTATGCCATGGTGCTGGACAAGGCTCGCATGCGACTAGATCCCGAATTTGAAGCCGCAATTTATGAACTCAGAGACGAATGGCTGAGTCGTGGGTATGCCAGCCCCATGGATTCTATTACCAAGTATTATCCTAACTATGCATTTCGCCCTGATGTAAGCACTGCCGCCGATAGAGCCTTGATCAACCTTACTCCTGACACTATTCGTACCAGTGAAGGCCACTTCAAAAAGTTTACGGTCTTTGACCTCACCTTTGAGGCTTCTCTACGCCACTTTATCGAAACCTATGGTACTCACTATCCCTATGCAGTCAGCTACGGGGGCATGGCTTACCAGAAGACTCAATACTCTTCTAAAGAACTCGATTCGGCTTTTAATTATAACCTGGACCTCTCTGCGGAAGCACAAGGAAATTTGGAAGGAGTAGCTGCGGGATTCAGTTTAGGGACTAGTTGGGGAGAAGGTGCTGGAGCTGTGGCGTCAGAGGACGACAGAATCACCAATCTGTACGCCATAGGCGGAGAAATCTCTGTGGGAGCAGATGGAGGCAGCTGGTCCCTCCCAGATCACGAAGAGGTCCCCGTCTTCTTGGACCTGCGACCCATATCAGACCTATTTAGCCCTATTTACTTTGAAGATACTGTGGTATGGCAGCAGCTCAGAGAAGCCATGGAAAGTGCCTTAGATGGTTACCAACAATCCTTGCCTGCCCCTAGCCCCACTTTATGGGACCCAGACTCCTTGGTCGAAAGCTACCAAGTAGAAATCCTGCGACTGGACTCGCTCAAATTACCCTCAAGAACCGAACGAGCAACTACCAATAAATATTCGGTTGCCACAGGCGCGGTGGGGGAGTGGACGGGGACCTTTACCATTACCACAAATAATCCCAACAATCTGCGATATTCTGCAAACAATGCCATTCCCTTCAATTACACAGGTATTGGAGATGGGACAGGCATTCCGTATGGGGGTACGATCCATTTACCTACAGATAAGCCCGTAATTTATAACCTACTCAGTTCCCAAGATACGGGACAGGTGATGATTGCCATAGACCTCCACAACCAGTATATCACGGAAAATGGCAATACATGTCAAGCTTCTATTGACATCCCCGTAACTGATTTTTCTTTTGAATGGCATACGGGGTCATTGACAGTGGTAGAAAAAGATGATGATGGAGAAACTCCTGATAATCCCAATAGCGCATTAGTGACCTACCGCTACAGAAGAATTGAATCCCACTCATTTGATGATGGAGATAACTAGGAAGGTTTGAAGTTTACCCTGAGTGAAACGAAGGGTCTAGTGAAACAAAGGGTCTAACGTTTAAATCGTTCACAATCAGGTTATTAAAATAGTATTGAAAACAATTATAATAAATCAGTTACTGAGAATGAAAAATAGCAATATGAATATCAAGATGCTGATTGCCCTCCTCACCTGCCTGAGCTTCGCTCAGGTATGGGCGGGCGACCCTGACAAGCAGGGTTCCTTTGGTAAGCAGCAGGTGCCCGCTTCTACCACCCTCGCCGAAGACCTAGCTAAGCTGAGCAAGGTCGTCGTCGTTCACCTCAATACGAATGACATGGAAGGCACCCTCCGCTTAGCTGCCAAAGCATTTGCAGAAGGTACGGAGATTCACATCGGCCCAGGTGAAGAACGGCACCTGCCTCACGATGCATCGCACGTCGTCCAACGACAAATAGTCAATTTGCGGCAATTAGCTACAGCGAGTCAGGAGGTATCTCAAGACACGCGAACCTTAGCTGAAAAGCTGGACGAAAATCTTTTGGGGCTGTTTACTGCTTGGCGAAACTTGGAGGATATAGCTTCGCTTGAAGGAGATGCCGCAAATGACGCAAAAGCACGAGACTTTTTGACGACTCACATCCAAGAAACCATCGAGCGCAATCATGGCATTGTCGCCAAAGAACCCCCATCAGCAGAAGCCTTGGGAGATATGCAAAAGATGCTGGATGGCAAAGAAGTGACTGCCTTGAGGGTCAATTTGTATGCAAATAAAAGTATCGAGTTCAAGGATGCGCCCGATGAGGATGATAAAAAGGATGAGCGAGAGAGTCCTGGCAAGCGATAGGCGGAAAGCCTTTTTCTGGAAAGTGCAAGTACAAGTGCAAAATCAAGTTCAAAATCAAAAAAGAGAAATCATGAAAAAAAATGTATTGAATACCACAATTATCGCTTTTGCAATTTTATTGATGGGGGCTTCCCTTGGGTGGCGTGAGGCTGATGATGGAGGAGGTGCCTGGGGGCATCAGGTAGTCATCGGTTCAGGAGAAGGCGAAGTCTCTCCTATCCGTGCAGCTGTAATGGCTGAAGAAAGTGGGGTGGGAATCTATGAGTCTGTCTTTGCAGTCAGTGACAGATCGAGAGAGTTATTCTCATATCTCACCAAAGACCTTTTGTATATGTTGTCTACCTGGAGAGCGGAATTGGACAAATTAGGAGATCCAGGTGACTTCATTAATGATGACCGGAAGCGCATCAAGGCTGCGATGATCAATGATCGATTCACAAGGGCCATTAACAATCGGGAAACAAATCCCAATGGGCTGGTTTTTCGAGGATGTCCCTCTAATGAGGAAATAGACTATGTCTTTGAAGCTTTTGATGGCTCTGAGGAAGAGGCTCCTGGGATAGTAGGGCCCGACGAACTAAGGTATTTTGAAAACTTTTTTCATTATGTCCAGGAACCAAGTGATAGAATTTATGATCGCGCGGATGAGCGACTTGAACCCTAACTCATAAAACTACCCACTATCTACCGAATACTTCCCGTCAAAACTTCCCCTCAAATGCAAAGGGCATCAGGCAGTTCTTCACGCCTTCCAGGCGCATGATCCCGCCTTCAGCCCCTTGTGTGAGGACCACAAATGGATGACCCGCCTGCCGCTCATACTCTACCATAACCTGGCGGCAGGCGCCACAAGAAGCAGGCGGAGAGCTGACCTGGGTGTTCACGCTATACGATCGTATCGCTATCTTTTGGACCAAAGGGATCTTTCCGGCTGCGCCCGTGGCAAAAAGCGCTGTGCGCTCCGCGCAAATCCCCGAAGGATAGGCCACATTTTCCTGATTATTACCTAAAATAATCTCTCCCCCTTTGAGGAGTAAGGCGCAGCCCACATGATACCCCGAAAATGGCGCATGGGCCTGTTCTGCTGCTTTCAACGCTTGCTCTAACAGGGTTGCTTCATCCTGAGGAAGCTCTGCTGCAGTATCATATAGCTCATAGGAGATATGGAGGTCGTGAGAAGTAGGCATAGGGGAGGAGAAAATGAGTAAATGATAAAATGAATAAATGATAAAATGGAACGCGACAAAGGCACGATTCAAAAAATGGCCTCGTAGGAATATAGATTTATTTTTTCATCGTGCCTAATACGAAACCTACTATTTTGCCATTTACTCCCTTCGATTTACTCACGGCAAGCATCTATTCATTTTATCCTTACAAAATATAATGGCTAATATCCTTCCGCTGAGAAATCGTTCCGAGCTTCTCTTTCACAAATTCTTCTGTCATCGTAAATGACTTGTCGGTATTGATGTCGGGGACTTCGAAGAGGATGTCATTGAGCAGATTGCTCATGATGGTGTGGAGGCGGCGTGCGCCGATGTTCTCCACCTCTTGATTGACATCAAAAGCGATTTCGGCGATGGCTTTGATCGCGCCTTCTTCAAAATCGATGGTGACATCTTCACTTGACAGCAAGGCCTGATATTGCTTGGTGAGGGCATTTCTGGGGGTAGAGAGGATTTGGACAAAATCATCTTGCGTGAGCGAATTCAGCTCCACGCGAATCGGAAAACGTCCCTGAAGCTCAGGGATGAGGTCCGAAGGCTTCGCCACATGGAAGGCGCCCGCCGCCACAAACAGAACGTGATCCGTCTTGATAGAGCCATACTTTGTATTGACCACAGATCCCTCTACGATAGGCAACAGATCGCGCTGCACGCCCTCGCGGGACACATTGGGTCCACTCCCTTGGCTGCCAGACACGGCAATTTTGTCTACCTCATCGATGAAAATAATTCCGCTATTGGCGGCACGCTCTAGGGCGTCACGGGTGACATTGTCCATGTCTATGAGCTTATCGGCTTCCACTTCGGTGAAGTGATCCCGCGCTTCTGCTACCGTCATTTTGCGGTTTTTGGTCTTCTTGGGCATCATGCCGCTGAGCATCTCTTGCAGGCCATCCATGCCGTCCATGCCCATAGGACCTACCACTTGGACATTGTGGGCCGACACGGTGACTTCCACTTCTATGACACGCTCGTCAAGCTCGCCCTTCATGAGTTTCTCCCGAAACTTCTCGCGGGTGCGCTCATTGAGTTCGGCATCGGACTGGTCGCTGATAGAACGCTCCTCTTCAGCCATGGGGAATCCTGGGGAGATATTTGCATTCCGCTTGCCCTTGATGGGCGGAATGAGAATATCGAGAATCTGCTCATTGGCATTGGCGAGGGCCTTTTCGCGGATGCTGGCCTTCTGCTCCATCGTCACGATGTTGACGGCTTGCTCTACCAGGTCGCGGACCATGCTTTCTACATCGCGGCCGACATAGCCGACTTCGGTGAATTTGGAGGCTTCCACTTTCACAAATGGCGCCTGCGCCAATTGCGCCAGGCGACGAGCGATCTCCGTCTTGCCCACGCCCGTAGGGCCTATCATCATGATGTTATTCGGGATGATCTCCTTGCGGATGTCTGGGGCCGCATTCATGCGGCGCCAGCGATTGCGAAGGGCAATCGCAACGGACTTTTTAGCTTCGGCCTGGCCGATGATATATTTATCCAATTCACGCACGATGTGCGCTGGTGTAAGATGGTCTTGCATTTGGGTACTGATGGTCTGAGGAGATAAGAAATTATTAATTGATACATTATTGATTGACTCTTACATAAAACTGATAGTCAATCTTTTATAAGGATTTTCTTAATCAATAATGAATCAATTTATCAATTAATAATTCCTTATAGCAAATGAAGGGGCAAAATTAGTAAAATTTGTAAATAACTTAACTTTTAATAGCTTCAACAAAATCATTCACCAGAAAGTTACGCTATTTCCACTCAATAAAATTATTACCATGAACAAATCAAGAGTCGTCTCTACTGCAGTTATCGGATTCTTTGTGTTTATTTTCCTCATGCTGATCGCCTCAGGCTCATTTATCACGATTGATGCAGGCCACAAAGGCGTATTGTTCCACAAATTTGGCAATGGACTGAACAAGGAAAAAGTCTATGGACAGGGCTTTCATGTCATAGCTCCTTGGAACACGATGTACAAGTATGAAGTGCGTATTCAGGAGATTTTTGAAACGATGGATGTACTCGACAGCGATGGCCTCTCGATTCACATCGACCTTTCGGTGCGCTATAGCCTAGAACCAGGGAAAATCGGCTACCTGCACGATGATATCGGAGAAGATTTCCAGCGGACAATCATTATCCCCGAAATACGCTCATCTACACGTAGTGCTATTGGTCAATATGCTGCCGAAGAGCTGTATTCCTCAAAAAGAGATGCCATTCAATCTGAAATAACCTCTCAGATGGAGGCAGCGCTCAAGAAAAAATACATCCTCCTCGACAATGTCTTGATCCGCAATATCGAGCTTCCCGTAACGCTCAGAGAAGCCATCGAGCGCAAGCTAGAACAAGAGCAGGCATCCCTTGAGTATGAGTATCGTCTCGAAAGGGAAGAAAAGGAAAAGCAACGCAAGAAGATCGAAGCCGAAGGCATCGAGCAGTACCAAACCATCGTAGCCCGCAGCCTCTCTGACAAACTCCTCAAATGGCAAGGCATCGAAGCCACCAAGGAACTGGCTACGTCCACCAATAGCAAGACCATCGTTGTAGGCGGAGGAGATGGCCTGCCGTTGATTCTGGGAGGGAATTAGGAGAAATTGATTGATTATTGATTAAACCATATAAGGAATATAAGCGCATATAAGTAAATCGCCTTTTCTCCTTATATGAACTTAAATGCCTTATATGGTTCAGAAAATGGCCCTCAGTCTAAACAGACAATTCATCAGTTATAAATCAATAATCAGTCAATCAATAATTAATAATCTAATGCCTTTCCCCGCTTTCTTGCGATGCTGTTTACTCCTCTGCTTGCTGAGCGGAGGAGGAATGGTCAAAGCGCAGTTAAAGCTATTTCAGCATGAATACACGAATGTTCAGCAGTGTACCTACCTACTCAATAAGGCCATTTCATTATGTAGCCCTGGTGGAAATGTACCTGTGGCGAGAGCTTTGATCAATTCTGGCCAATTGGAGGGAATCGATAAGTATTTGGCGGAAAGTGTGCTACTGTACAACCTCTATGGGGAGGGAAAGGCTTGGACTTTTTTGGATAGCCTTAGGGAGCGTAAAGACCTTGGTTCAAAAGCCTATCTTTATGCTAAACTTTGGGTGTGTAAAATTGTAGAGAAAAAAGACGATTATTCGGATATCTATCAAGAATTTGTGCAAACCGACTCCAATGGGCTTTTTCTCCTAAAGTTTAAACTCAAAGAATTTATTTACAATAAAAAACGGCATCCTAGTTATCTAAAAATCTATTCTGAGCCTGGTGGTGAGATGGATAGACAGCGTTTGTTGACAAAAACAGATTCCATGATCGCCGATGACCAATTGCCACAAGTTGACAAGGTCTATTTCTCACTAGCCCAATTGGACCTCAATATCCCAAGCCATTTACCAAAAGAAGACTCCACTAGGCAAGTGGCTTATAAGTCCTTATGTGATTTGTGGCAAAAATTCCCTGAACAATTTCATGGAAAAAGGCTGCTTAATGAATTGGAAAAATGTGATTCAGAACAATGTTTGGCAACGAAATCACACATAAAAACCTATCTCCGACAGCAAGGGAGTATGTCAGATAGAGAGTTGTTATATGTAGACTTGAGGCGTTTGGTGCAAGCAACTCGGGCTGAAAGGCTTGCTGACTTACCTCAACGCTTCCAGGAAACCGCCAAGCGCCATATTGATACCCTGCCAGATGCCAATGAGCGAGAAATCCTCAAATCCATCATTTGGGTGGCAAGCCAAGTCCCTGATACCAAGGACCCGACCTGGCAAATGCTTTCCTTTACCACTGCCTTCGATAAGCAGTTTGCCGAAATACCTTTTTCCCCTGCTTTTCGATCTTTCCTTCAACCTTCCCTGCCCATGCTAGATCTTAAAGCCCTTGTTTTGAGTGAAAGCGAAAATCCTGAAGCACTGAGTCAAGTAGATGTTCAGGCTTTTACACAGGAGCAATGGTACGCTGTTTTGGGCATGGCTACTTACCTGGAATTGTTTGCGGATCATATCAAAGAAGCTTTTGGGGCAGCTCATCGTCAAATAGCCCCTTCTGAAACAGAAAAGGCGGACTGGAAGGCATTTGAGCCGTTTTTGGACAAAAATCCTTTGTATGAAGGGCGGTCGATTTACGACTATCCGCCAGCTTTCGAGGACGAAGAATTGAAAACTGCGCTAGCCGTTTTGGATCGTCTGATCGCCAAGTATCCAGGGGCTGAACCCTTGAAGTTGATTCGGGATAAGTATTTGGAGGATTAGGGAAATGAAGCGATTGCTGGTAAAATGTGGGGTGAAAAGAATAGATTTTACCAGCAATTGATTTGTATTACTGGTAAAATGTAGGGTAAAAAGGATGGATTTTACCAGTAATCGGGAAACTTGATAGGTGATTACATTCACTAATGATGAGTTTCAAGCAAGACAACAGGTAGTTGGTGCTCTCCTTCCCATTCACTCGCCACATAGGCAAGACCATCTGGAAAATCTTCCACGATGATGTTTTCCAAGTCCTCCACTACATATCTACTATGTCTTGGGTAAAGTAATACCCGCAAATGCTCTTTTTGGTTAGCACACCTTTTTTGACTAATTCTTCAACCTCTTTTTCCAAGATATTCTTATCAGCCTTAAAGCCTAATGAAAGACTATCAAGGTATTGAAAAAAGAACCAAATATCGATTTTCATGATCCGACGGGATTCATCATCCTCAAAGACAAAATCGAGGTCCGAAAAGTCAAAGTCAATATCTTTTCCCTGATAATCCACTCGAATCCCTACGCCGTGCCTATAGAAACTGTTGATCTCAACTTCGGGATAAGAACCCTTATCAGGAATATTAGCAATCCAGCTTTTTCCTGGCTTAGCATCGCCAACAAGACTCTTGAATAATTGCATGATGGTATTTACATCATTTAAATATTCTTGGAGCCATTTGAGAATCTCCTTTTGCCTTTCCATTTTCTCATTTAGTCATCTTATCATTTAATCATTTCTTCTTCCCTAAATCCCTCACCCACCTTCCCTTGCGATCCCACAACTGGATATGGCCATTGATGCTAGAAGTGACGATGTACTTCCCATCGGGACTCCAGTCTACACCCCAGAGGAGGTCTTGCATGGCAGGTCCTTCGGCCAGGAGCTTGCCGCTTTTGGACCAGATACGCAGGACATCGCTGGCCGTAGCCAGTTTCTTGCTGTTGGGTGACCAACTGATGTTGCGAAACTCAGCTTGGCTGATGTCCGACTGGGAGCGGAGGGTGTAGTCGGCGTTCCAAAATTGGAGAAGGGGAGGATAGGGATGATTGTGGTCGCCGTAATCGCCGATCACAAAGAAGTCACCCGAAGGGTGCCATTGAACACAGAGCATCAGGACACTTTCCTTGCGGTGGGAAATTTTATGCAAGAGATTTCCTTTCAGGTCATAGACACGGATGTACTCGCTCAAGGCGATGATTTCATCTCGCTGAGGATGCCAATCGATTGCGACATAGCTCTTGGTTGCTCCCTTGCGAATCGTTCGTAACCGTTTCCCTTCGGCTGTCCAAATGGTAATATTGCCTTCGTAGTCTGCAATGGCTATCAGGGTGCCAGAAGCGTTCCAGGCGACGGAGCGGGTCGCTATGGGTTCTTCTCCTTTCAGGTGAATCGTGGTATCGCGATCGAGGTCGATCAGTTGGCAGCGATCACTGATAGCGGCTACCGCCAGGACATTGGCCGTGGGGTGCCAACGCAAGCGATGGACCCCTGCTTCATTGTCAATAGAGCGAATCAATTCAAAGCTTTTTCCATCAAACAGTCGTATTTGACCATCATCCCCACTGACTGCAATATACTGCCCGTCATGGCTCCAATTGGCCGTCCAGAGGATTTTTCCTGGGGCGTCGTCTGCTTCTTGAGCGAGGAATACAGTAGGCGTCACAAACCAAATAAGCCATAAGACTCCTATTATAATTTTTATTTTCATTTTTATTTTCATTTTTCTTCCCCCTTCTGTCCCCCTTTCCCAAAACAGTTTCGTCATGTGAGTGATAATACAATTTTTAACCCTAATTTAACCAAAAAAACGATGAAAAAATTTGTTGCAGTTTATTACGCACCCGCTTCCGCAATGGCCCAAATGGCAAACGCAACTCCTGAACAAAAAGCCGCAGGTATGGCTCCGTGGATGGATTGGAAAGCAAGAGCTGGCGACGCGATTGTAGACTTTGGCGCACCCCTGATGCCAGGCCACCAACTCGATCCTTCAGGCAACTGGTCAGGCAGCACCAATGAAGTGACAGGCTATTCCATCCTTCAAGGCAACAGCATTGAAGAGGTAAAGGCTTTGTTTGCTGGGCATCCCCATTTATCTTGGGCACCAGGATGCTCGATTGACGTGCATGAGGCGGCTGAGATGTAGGAGGAGGAAATTTTGAATTACGAATGTTGAATTTTGAATGAAAAACCAAGAATAATATCCTGATCTTTTCTTCCATTCAAAATTCACCAATCCCCCATTCAAAATTCAACATTCACTCATTCAAAATTAATTCATACCCCATGAAAGACTTTATGCTAATTTTTATTGGGACCAATTATGCAGAATTGGGCCTTTCGCCAGAGCAAATGCAAGGGCAGATGGGAAAATGGTGGAGCTGGCAAGCCAAGATGGAAGAATCTGGCGTGCTGAAAGGCGGCCATGCCTTGACGCCCGAAGTAAAGCATATTTCTGGCGCTGACCGGACCGTCACGGACCGTACAGCTACCGAGCTCAAAGAGCTGGTGGGCGGCTACTATATCGTCCAGGCCAAGAACTTTGAAGAAGCCATTGAGATAGCGCAGGACTATCCTGACTATGAATTTGGCGGCACGGTAGAGGTGCGCGAAGTAATGGTCTATAACTGATGATGGAACCTAAAATGATAGACCATCTTTTCAGACATCAGTTTGGAAAGATGGTCTCCATTTTGACGCGGATATTTGGGCTGGAGCATCTGGACACGATCGAAGATGCGGTCCAGGACACCTTTGTCAAAGCGACAATTGCCTGGCGTGATCACGTGCCCGACAACCCAGAAGCCTGGCTGACCCAAGCCGCGAAAAACAGGACGATAGACCTGTTTCGCAAATTCAATGCGGAGAAGGGCCGCATTCCCAAAATCGACCATGGCCCAGCCTCCATGGCGATCTATGACCTATTTCTGGACAACGAAATCGAAGACAGCCAACTGCGCATGATCTTCGCAGCTTGCCACCCCGCCCTCAACTCTAAGGACCAACTGTCCTTCTCCCTCAAAACCATTTCTGGATTCAGCAGCAAAGAGATTGCTTCCGCCCTTTTGCTCAAAGAAGAAACCGTCAAAAAACGCCTTACACGCGCCAGAAAAGCGATTCAGACACAAGGCATTTCCTTCGAAATCCCCCAAGGCAATGATTTACCCAGGCGGCTAAATCGGGTATTAGAAGTCATATACCTTATTTTTAATGAAGGCTTTCACTCCAATCGCCAAGACATTCTGATCCGCCAGGAGCTGTGCGGAGAAGCGATCAGGCTTTGTAAGATGTTGCTGAAAAATACATTTACGAATAATAGTGCGGCTTATGCGCTATTTGCGCTGATGTGCTTCCATGCAGCTCGGCTGGAGAGCAAAGTGAGTCCCACAAACGAGATCATCGACCTCGAACACCAAGACCGCAGCCAATGGCACAGACCTCTGATCACGCTTGGCAATCATGCCATGATCAAGGCGGTAGAAAACGATGAATACTCCAGCTACCACATAGAAGCAGCCATTGCTGCCGAACATTTGCATGCGCACTCTTTTAAGGCCACCAATTGGGAGAAGATCCTGATGTGGTACAAAAAGCTCTACGACCTTCAGCCTTCGCCCATGACCTTGCTCAATATTGCCATGGTCACCCTTCAATTGGGTGATTTGGAAGAAGTACACCAGCTTTTGATAGCCATTGATTCCAAGGATTTGGAACAAAGGGCGTATCTTTATTTTGGCGCTTGGGCGGAATATTATGTTCAAAAAGGCCAAAAGACAGAAGCTTTGGATAGCATAGATCAGGCATTGGAATTGGTGAAAAATGAAGCGGAAAGACAATTTTTAATCAAGAAAAAAACGAATCATTATGGCTTACGATGAATTTATGGCGGATCGCGTTCGGCGTACTTTTCAGGAAAAAGGAGTCGAATTTGCTGAGAAAAAGATGTTCGCTGGCCTCTGTTTTATGGTCGATGACAAGATGTGCTGCGGCGTGCATTATGATAAAAAGAAGGAAACAGATCTTCTGATGGCGCGGATCGGGGAGGAAGCTTCAACGCAGGTACAGGACAGACAAGGTTGCCATCCGATGGACTTCACGGGCCGGCCCATGAAAGGCTATGTTTTTGTCACGCCAGACGGCTTTGACTCAGATGATGACCTGGCCTATTGGATACAATTATGTGTGGATTTCAACCCGTTGGCGAAGGCGAGTAAGAAGCGGAAGTGAGACCGCTCGGGCTTCGAAGACTCAGCCCTCGCTGCGAGACCGGTCGCCCTTTGGGGCTCCCTGCGAGATCGTTCGTCGCGGGGCTCCTCACTGCGAGACCGCTCAGGCTCGAAGACTCGCCTTCGCTACGAGACTAAAGACATTTTTTCTCTCTTGTCTCGTAGCGAGCCTGAAAGGCGAGCGGTCTCGCAGTGAGGGCGAAGCCCGAACGGTCTCGCCTCTCGTAGCGAGCCCGAAGGGCGAGCGGTCTCACCCCTCCACAAACGTCCACGCCACAATCCGACTCTTCTTGTTCCCTTGGCCCATCGGCAGGGTTCTCACGTCGGTCGCAGCTGTTTTTTGAAGGGCTTTATAGACGCCTTTGAGGTTGGATTCTTTGGAGATCAAGGTGGAGAACCATCGGCATTTTTTGGCAAAATGCTGGCTCTGGTGGATCATATATTTGACAAATTGCGCTTCGCCACCTTCGCACCACAACTCCTGATGCTGACCGCCGAAGTTCAGAATTGGCTTGTCGCTTTTATTTCGGGTTAAATTCTTGGTTTTTCGCAATGAACCTGCTTGTGCTTCTTCCAAGGAGGCATGGAAAGGCGGATTGCAAATCGTCAGGTCTATGCGTTCTCGCTTTTTCAAGATGCCGTTAAAAATGCCGTTGGGATTCGCTTGGAGTCGCAGCGTCACTTTTCCCGCTAATGTCGGATTCTTATCGATGATTGCTTGAGCAGAATCCAGGGCAACAGGATTGATGTCCGTGCCGATGAAAGACCATCGGTACTCCTTATTCCCGATGATGGGATACACACAACTCGCGCCTACGCCTATATCTAGGCATTTGATGTGAGGCCCTTCCGGGACCCGGTCATTATGACTTTCTGTCATCAGATCTGCGATATGATGGATATAATCCGCCCTTCCAGGAATCGGCGGACAGAGGTAGCCGTCCGGGATGTCCCAATATTCGATGTCGTAATAATGCATCAGCAGGGCTTTATTCAGCGCCTTCACCGCTTTCGGATCAAAAAAATCAATCGACTCATCGCCGTATTTATTGACTTTGACAAACCCTTCCAAAGCTGGACTGCTACCCATCAATTCCTTGAAGTCATAGCGCGCCCTGTGCTTATTTCGGGGATGTAAGGCAGATTTGACAGCGGGATGCTTTTTTTTCATTAATTATATTTTAGGCTAAGTGAAATCGAACCATATAAGGAATATAAGCACATATAAGTAAAGCGCCTTTTTCCCCTTATATGAACTTAAATGCCTTATATGGTTCAAAAAATGGCCATAAGTCTAAAAGACAAACTATTGTATAAAAGAAACCGATACCTCACCCAGGCCTTCAATCCTTGAAGTGACATAATCACCAGCCTGAACAGCAGTGACGGGACCAAGGGCGCCTGTGAGGATGACATCTTGCTTACGCAAAGGATTACCTAGCTTAGAAAGGGTTTCCGCTAGCCAGATAGCGGCTTTGATGGGTGAGCCCATAGAGGCACCGCCTGTCCCTTTTGAGACGATCTCCCCATTTTTTCTCATCTCCATCTTACAATTGACCACATCAAATTTCTGCAAGTAGACTGCCTGTCGGCCTAGGACAAAGTGGCTTGCAGAGGCATTGTCAGCGACGGTGTCAGTGAAGCCAATGTCCCAATTGGCGATTCTGCTGCCTATAATTTCGATTGAGACGACGATATGAGCCACCGCAGCAATCATCTCCTCAGGCGTAATAGAAGCCCCCTCCAGATTATCCCCCATGATAAAGGCGATCTCTGTTTCTACTTTGGGCTGCATGAGTTTGTCCATAGAAATACTGCCATTATCAGCAACTTCCATATCATCCAGCAAGGCCCCAAAATCAGGCTGATCCACGCCTAGCTGCCTTTGCACAGCCTCAGAGGTGAGACCGATCTTTCTGCCTATCAGGCGTGCCCCAGCATCGATTCGGCGTTGGATATTGAGTTGCTGGACGGCGTAGGCCGCCTCCACGTCATCGGTACCGATGAGGGTGCGGACAGGGGCGCAGACCGTATGGGTCTGCGCAGCTTGGTACAAGATATTCGCTGCTGAAGCGATCGTAGCATCTGGTTTCATAGAAAAATCGTTGGTTGATACTTTGGCTCACAAATAACTGGAATTCCGCTGGAGAAGGAAATTTTTATTTTTTCTGCGTGAAGAGACCTCGGAGGATTAATAGGCGATTCTGGTTAAATCCTCCGAGGTCTTTTAAAGAATTATAGCATGACAAAGCAAGTGATAATTATAATCGTTTTGGCCTTGATGGCATGTAGCATAGGGCAAAGGGCTATTCAGGCACAAGATGTTCCTAAGACATGGACATTTGGTTACCGATACTCCAATGTTGATTCGTCAGGCATCCATTACCAAGGCTATCATAGATTAACTAAATGTTTCCCTGGGCTTTCAGAAAAGGCTTATGGGGCAGAAATAAAGGAGGTGAAAATATATACCCGAAAAGGAGAATTGTTATTTGAAACCCAGCGACAAGATGAGAATTGGATATGTGCAGATGTGGATACTTTTGCTTGGGATGAGGGACAGTATTTTTGTCAAATGATCTATGTAGATACTGTAGGACTTGACACTACTGGGATTGTGATTTACGTTTATAGGCATTAAGAAATGATGGACACCATCCGAAAAATAGATTTCTTCACCCTAGAATCCGCCATTTGGATAGCGGAACAGAAAACCCATATCCCTGCTTACGATTTCCAATTTGAGCCACTCTTCAAAATGGAACGTCCCAGGATCACCCACAAAGTGCCTGTGATTGCGCGGGTAGGAGCGATCGCAGATTATCAGCAGTTTTATGGAGAATTGTTTCAATATGATTATCAGCTGATAAATACCCCTTCACAGCATCGGCTTGCCAGTGAATTGGAAGCATGGTACCCTTTGCTCAAAGACTTGACTCCCAAAAGTCAAGTATATGAAGCTTTCCCTTCCTTGGCAGAAGCTCAGCAAGCCATTGGATTTCCGATGTTCATCAAAGGCAATCGCCAGACAGCCAAACACAACCCCGACTTGTCCATTGCGCGTAATGAAACCGATTTTCTGCGCATTCAGGCAGCCTATCAGCAAGCTCCCATTCTTCATTGGCAAAAGGCCGTTTGTCGAGAACTGGTGGAGTTAAAACCAATGGACCTTCAGGTCCGAGACAAGGTCCCCATTTCCTTTGAGTTCAGGACTTTCTGGTGGAAAGGGAGCTTAGTAGGCGCGGGGCCTTATTGGTCTCAGTACCTTGATTATGACTGGACGGAGTCCCAACGGACGGCGGCTTTGGCGATAGCTGAGGTAGCTGCTAAGCGGCTGGAGGTCCCTTTTCTGGTCATTGATCTCGCCTTGACTACTGCTGACGATTGGATCATTATTGAGTGCAATGATGCACAAGAAAGCGGATATGCAGGCGTTCAACCCATGAAGATGTGGAGAAATATTATTACCCTAGAACAATGAAAACCACCCTTGTCATCACCCTCACCATTTTAGGTGGATTCCCTGTCTTTGGCCAAACGACTCTCGATTCCCTAGAAACCCAAGCCATTTATCAACAAAAAATCCGCTCCAAAAACATCTTCTCAGACCAAAGAGAAACCGTATTTGCCGCTTTTGACAGCACCATTCAACAGATCTTTGCACATCCTGATGTATGTGATTATCCCTTTGATAGCTTACGGCAATTTATCAGCGTTGTATCATCAGATGATGGGAAACTGAGGATATTTTCTTGGGACAATTTGGGCGGTGGAACGTATCATACCTACACTACTTATTTGGAATACCATAGTGAGGATGGGGCTTGCAAGGCATGGGAAATAGACATAGAACCCAAACGCTATGTCGATACGATTCCAATACCTGTAGAAGTAGGGTTTTATCGGGTAGCGGAAGTTAGAGAAGGAGAGAAGCAGTATTATTTGCTTTTTGGGGCTGGGACGTTTGGCAGTGGGAAAAAACATTCAGCGATCAAAGTGTATGTGGAGGAAAAAGGGGTATTAGTTCCCTGTGTAGCCTGTTTTGAAGGGAAATCGCCTTTGGTGATCTATTCGAATAGGGGGCAAGATTGCGAACTGGTGTATGATGATGAGGCGAGGGAATTGTCTTTTAAAGCTTTTGAATTTGACGATGATATTGGGTTTTTTACCAGCACGTTTGAGTGGGTCAAGTACCGATTTGTAGATGGGAAGTTGCGTAAAGTAGTAGATTGAGCCTAGGCGGATTTTCTCGGATTAGATATTAACCTAGAACCCCGAACCTAGAACCCCGAACCCCGAACCTAGAACCTCATCCCTCCAACACCCATTCCATCTTCTCGGCCATCTTTGGCCCGATGCCCTCCACCTGCTGCCACTCAGCAGCATCCGCAGCAAATATGCCTTTCAGGCTCCCAAAGTGCTCAAGCAACCTTTCCGCCTTCTCCGGCCCGATGCCCGGAAAGCTTTGGAGTACCTCCATCTGCCAATGTGCTTTGCCACCTTTGCGCTTGCCCTTTTTGGCAATGGGCTTGCGGTCCAGGCGTGTCACCTGCTGTGCCGCCATCCACATCAACTGAGCAGTCTCTTTTGGCGAAAAGGAACGCAACACAGGCAGCCCAAGAACGAGACTAAGCGTGACCAGCGCGCCTTGTAATGCTTCGCGGCGCATATTGACGGCTTGAAGATCTGCAGAGCTTCCCTCCAGGATAATGACGCCTCGTGCTGGCCCCGCCGCTAGGCGGATGGCTTGGCGGAAGAGTCGTCCGTCGGCTAGGGACGCCGCGAAGTCGCGCAGCGTTTTTCGTTCGAATATCAATTCGTTTATGCGGTAGTCTCCGACAGCGAGGGTAACGACTTCGACGGGCTGGTCTGTCAGCTGTTCGAGGGCTTCGATGACGCCGGATTTTTGTTCGCGATGGTCGGCGGTGATGGGGGGCATGGGGAGATTTAGGGTTGTTAATTTGATTGAAGTTGTGTTAATTTGTTGTAAATCTACGAAAAAATATATGTTGATAGAATTCAGGGTCGCTAACTATAGGTCTATCTGTGAAGAACAGGTGATTAGTTTGGTGCCTGCAAGCACAGGCCAAAGTGACTTTCCAGATAATATTATTGCTGGAAAATATTCGGCCCTTAACGGATTGGCATTATATGGTGCCAATAGTAGTGGGAAGTCAAACCTTCTAAAATCAATTGAGCTTCTAGATAGGCTCCTGTATACATCAGCTAAGATGAGTTCAACTGCTAACCTTCCTTATGATCCCAATCTATTAAAAGAAGGATATGCTTCTAAGCCTACAGTTTTGGAGGTTTCTCTTGAAATAGAAGGGATTCGATATAGGTATGGATTGGAATATAATCGATCAGAAGTACTAACAGAATGGCTTTTTAGAAAAAAGACAGGACGAGAAGTTGAACTATTTTTTCGAGACAAAGAAATCATTGAAGTTTCATCAGGTTTTGGAGGTTCTCCAAAAACGATTAGTACTGCGATAGAGATTACCCGTCCTAACGGACTATTTCTGTCTTTTTGTGATATGGTCAATGTTACCGAAGCTAAAACCCTTTTCCAATGGTTTGATAAACTTGTGTACGTAGATGGCCTTGATACCCCACGTGAAGAACTGAAGACAATTACTTTATTAGAAAATGAAGAATTTGGCAAGAGAATAAAAGGTTATCTATCATCACTTGGTTTGGGGTTTGAAGATATTGCCTTGCAGAAAAAAGAATTTGATCCGAATAACTTGCCTACCAATATAGATGAAGAGCTTAAGCAATCGATAATCCAGGGTTTGAAAGGTAGCAAAGAAGTTAGGGTAAATACCTCTCATTCAACCTACGATAAAAGAGGGAGCAGAACGGGTGAGGTAATTTTTTGGTCTATGAATGAGAGAGAGTCTGAGGGGACCAAAAAAGCTTTTCATGTCAGTGGACAAGTTTTATTTACCCTTTTGAAAGGGGGAGTATTAGTTATAGATGAAATAGAAGCAAAAATGCACCCCATCTTAACCCGACATATTATCAACCTTTTTTTCTCTAAAGAAACAAACCCGCTTAATGCCCAAATTATTTTTGCCTCACATGATACCAATTTACTCAATTCCCTTAACCTTAGAAGAGATCAAATAAATCTGGTAGAAAAAAATGCTTGGGAAGCATCTGAAATATTTGCCCTTTCTGATATTAAGTATTTTGATGGTCAAAAAGAACGTCATGATACCAATAAAGAAAAACGCTATTTGGAAGGGAGATATGGCGCAGTTCCTATTCTGAGAGAGTCACATGAGTACTTAGAAAATTCGTATGGCAAAAAGAGGACAGATTAAACGGTCTAGAAGGGAAAAAAGGGAAGTAATAGAAAGGCCCGAAAGGTATCGAAAGTATCAACAGTTTTTTTTGATTGTATGCGAAGATGAAAAAACGGAGCCTGCGTATTTTGAAAAATTTAAAGCGCTCTTTCCAGCATACACACTTTATTTAGAAACAGTCGGAACAGGAAGGGATCCTTTAGGTGTTATCAAGGCAGCTATTGCTGAAAGGCATCGGCTCAAAGCGTTTAGTAAACGGGAAATAGATTTTGTCTGGGCAGTTTTTGATAAGGATGACGCAGATGAAAATGAGACAAAAATCACAAAATTTGAAGAGGCCTTCAACTTAGCCAAAATTGAAAACATCCATTTAGCCTTCAGTAATGAAGTATTTGAGTTGTGGCTATTGCTACATTTAATCGATGTTTCATCAGCAACTTCTATCCCTCGAAAGGAAGTCTACAACATGCTTCAGACAGCTGTTAGACAAAAGGGAGGAGAAAATGAGAACTTTGAGTATATCCATGGTGATACCAGTATTATAGAAGTCGTTTCGAAGCTAGGGGACGAAGCAGAGGCAATCAAAAGAGCTGAACTATTACTGAGGGATCATGAGATGAAAAAACCTATCGAAGCAAACCCATCCACTCATGTCCATAAGCTGGTAAAAGAGCTACGAGCATGGATTCGTTACTATAACTGGATGCCATAATCCTCCCTCTCCAGCCACTCCAACCCCCCATCCAACTCCACCGAAGCAAATTCCAAGTGGATCACCCGTCTGCGCTTAGGGCTCTTCGACTTCGAAGAAGCATGCAGCAGCAAGGGCTTCATGATATGAATGCCGCCGGCGGGCACTTCGCAGACGTATGGGATGCTGTTCGTAGAGATCATCTGAATCTCGTCATGTGAGAATGCCTGCTTATGGGCGCCAGGCAGTACGCGGAGGGCACCATTGGCTGCGTCAGTGTCGTCGAGGTGAATGCGGACGGAGGTGATATTTTGGGAAATAGCGACTGGTGGACAGACGCTGTGAATGCCTTCTTTGAACGTCCAGCGGTCATAACCTGCGGTCTCCACTTTGGCAGCGACATTGATGGGCACATCCTGATGCCAACTCACAAACCAGTTGGATTCGGGAGTTTTGTCAAAATAGATGGCTTTGATCAAGAAGGCGTTGGGGTCGATCTCCTGGAGGATATGACGGAGATTGGGGGTAAGGAGTAAAGGTTTGAGCTGGGGCATGACCTGGAGGAGGCGCCGCTGGCCATAGGCATTGGCATCCGGCAGGGCCTTGTCTATGAATCGCTTGATGCGCTTGACTTCTCGCTGGGTATAGACATGGTTCAAGATGCAGAAGCCCTTGTGTTCCAGTTTCTTGATGGCCAATTGTAAGCCCTTTTCGGTGATTTCCGTGTCGTACTGGTCGAGGGCGGCGGCCATGCGCTGCTTGACGCGGCGCTTGAGCCGTTCTGGTGCCAGCACTTTTACGCCTTCCCCAAATGCAAGGACTTCTTTCACCAGCTCAAAATTGTGCTGGACGGTGAGGGAAATTGTCACGCCGTAGCCATCTCGGCTCACTTCGCGCTGAGACGCGTGAAGAGGCTTGGTGAGGACGTAAGGTGCGTGCTTATGCGAAACATGGAGCAGTACCTCGACAGGCTCCAGTGTCGGACTTACGGTCACGCCGATGACGTCTTTGAAGTAGGTGGCAGGGTCAAAATGGGCGATGGCATGGAAGCTACGTGAACTTGCGTCAACTGCCTGGATTCTGTCCAAGGCGAGGTTGAAGATGCGTTTTTCGCCGCGTTTGGCCCCAATCAGGAACCAGCGGTTGCGGAACTCCTTGAGCAGGTAAGGCGAAAAGTCAAATGAGGCCGGCTGGCGCGCCTTGAAGGATTGATAGGTGAGGTACAATGCCTCTTGCTGGATGATGGCTCGATAGAGCCGATCGAGGTGCTGAAGGCCTTTTAGCCCTTCATTTTTTTCAAAATCGATCGCCAATTGAGAGTCTGTTTTTTGCGAATAAATATGCGCCTCTAGTTTTTGCACCATCCCATCTAACTCCTGAAAGTGCGAAAATCCCTGAAACTGCTTCAAGAACGCGACGGTCTCGGAGAGTTTGTCGAGGTCGTGAGAAGATAGAGGAATCTGCGTGATGGAATAATTGGGGTCTTCGTAGGTGTAATATTTTCGATCTACGACGATGATGGGGGCGTTGTAGCCGAGCTTATCGCTGCGCATGATCTGGATGTCCGCCTGGACGGAACGTCGGCTCACGCCTTTGTCTATGCCCTCATATTCGTACAATGCTTCCGAACAGGCTTCGATCAGGTCGTCCAGCGTCCACTTGCGGTAGCGATTCTGCAAGCACTGGTCAATGGTTTTGTAGCGGATGAGGGCGTTGCGGTTGGCAGGCATGGGGGAGGGAAGTTTTAGGTTTTAGGTTTTGGGTTTAGGGTGCTAGAAAATCCATTCAAAATTCAACATTCAATCATTCAACATTCAGGGTTTTATATAAAAGTAGCTTTTTTTTGTGCTACGCAAAAAGATTGCGCAGCTGGGGATTTGCTTTGTTTTATCACAAACAATCACATCACATCATGGACCGACAATCATTCGATGCCTTCATTTGGGCCAGGGTAAAAAGGAAAAATCACGGTTTTTTAGGGCTTTACACAAAAGCAGATTGGCCTGAAAATGTCAAGACGCAAAGTAGTAACCCGGCTGTGCTGGAGCTGTATGCTTTTTTGGTGAAGAATGAGGAGGTGGACAGCGATTATTGGCAAGAAGGATATGGTGGGGGTGATTGTCGCCGCTTAATTGAACGCACATTTAAGCCTACTGATTGGGAAGCGTTGAAGTTAGATATCGGTAATTGGACAAATTATCAACTCGAAATTTTTGTGCTGTGTATTATGTTAGGACATGTGGGGTCGGACAAGGTGCCCTTCAACGGTAAAGAATTCGGCTATGATAATTCTGGTACCATAAGTGTCACCTCTCAACAGTTAGCATTACTCCCTACCATCATCTCTATGTCGTATGAAAAAGAAAGACAGCACAATGAGATCAGGGGTGCTGTGATGGACAATATCTTTTTTTTTACAACAATTGAAGGCCTTCCCTACGAACTCATTCACGAAATCGCCGAAAAAGTTGGCTACTTCAAGGCACTAGAAGAGGGGTGGGAGCTATGGAGTTCTGATACCATGGAAAATATCGCTTACGCCCTGAAACACGCAAAAAGATGATCCCTCCCCTTAAATCAGCTATCTCAACCCTCTACGAGGTTTTTGGAAAGTATACCTCTGAAGACCTCTACTTCTGCGACTGCGGGTGTACAGATGAGGGGGAAGTCAAGAAGTTGACTGCCAAGCCGCTAAGGGAATTGACGGAAGATGCCCTGGAGTCCTATCAATTTAGCGCGATGTATACCATCGGAGGGCTTGAACATTATAAGCACTTTTTGCCAAGAATCTTCGAATTGGCTTCCCTTGACCGTGTGTATGGGATAGGGCTGGATGAGATTCACTATAAGCTCGCCTACGCCAATTGGACTGAGTGGGAGGCGTCAGAAGTAGAAGCTATCAAGGACTTTGTCCTGTGGGATTGGGTAGATCGTGCCAATCACGGAATAGGGGAAGTAAATGGATTTACCCTATCAGCTTATAGCGACTATTTGGGGCTTCCGGAGGTGATCAAGCTATGGCGTATCACTGATTCGGAAGCTGCGCTGAGGAACTTCGTGGTTTTCTTTTTTTACCATGGAAATGAACTGCTGGCAAAAGGGTTGAAGGTGAATGAGAAAAGGTATAAGGAAGAATTCATTTCTATGATTCGAGAAGAGGGATTGATGGGGAAATTGGAAGAAGCATTTTTTGCCTATGAAACGACTGATCCTGAGTATGCGGAAAAGGTGTCTGTTGTTTTGCAGATGATTGAGCAGTTTTCTAGGATGGAAAGCTCAGAATAAAGTAAATTGTCAAAAACACTACAGATTCACGCAGATTAACACAGAAAAAAAACGTTACCATCTGTGAAAATCTGAGTTATCTGTGGTGAATTCAATTGAAATCTTTTGAGCATTCACTCCGCCCATGAAATTATCCCTCCTCGCCTTCGCCGCTTTCTGCCTACTGAGCTTTCAGCTCACTGCTGACAGTGACCTCACGCCTGCGCAGCAGCGTGGCAAGCGCATTTACACCGAAGGCACATCCGATGATGCCCAAGGCATCACGGCCCGAATGTCTGGTGCGGCCATGCCAGCTTCTGTGCTGCCCTGTGGCAGCTGCCACGGGACGGACGGACGAGGCCGCCCCGAAGGCGGCGTCACGCCTTCTGACCTCACCTGGGCGGCGCTGACGCGTCCTTATGCCACTCAGCTACAAAGTGGCCGCAAGCGTTCGCCCTATACGGAAGCGAGCTTGGCGCGTGCGATTAGTGAAGGGGTAGACCCTGACGGGGAAGAGCTACATGTGGCGATGCCACGGTTTGAGATGAGTGAGGCGGATATGAGCGATCTGATCGCTTATCTGAAGATGATCGATCAGGATGATGATCCAGGGATTTCGGATGACTTGATAAGGATTGGGGTGAATTCAGATGCAATTTCACAGTATCGAGTGATGGCTGCGTACTTGGACTTGGTCAATCAGGCGGGCGGATTGTATGGGCGGAAGATTAGCTTGATCCAATACGCTCAATTCTCCTTCAACACTTCAGTTAGACCGATTTCGATGGCAAAAAATATTTTTTCATTTGTAGGAGGAGACCCGCTAGTCATTTCGACAAAGGAGACTTCGAAGACAAAGTTTTTGGCCGAAATACCATCTGTAGGGACCATTAATCCTTATTTTTATACGCTAAGTCGTCCAACTTATAATCAAGATTTCTCCTTATTTGCCGACCTTAAAACGCAAATCCTGAGACTGTGGGATTATACTACGACTCAATTATCAGCAAGTCCTGCCAATACAGTAATCCTTTACAAAAGAGGACGAGTCCAGGACCTCTTATTGGAATCGCTACAAGCCTATGCCAAGGAAAATGAGAAACAACCTTTTGAGGTTCAAGAAGTGATTGAGTGGGACGATACAATCCGCACAAAATTTGCAGAATGGGCGAAAGATGACAAGAAAATCGTTATTGATTTGAGTATAAATAAGGAGGAACTGGTGGAGTTTGCAGCTGCTAATAATTGGTATCCTCACATAATAAGTGTTGCATTGTTAATGCCCAGTTACTCGGAATGGGAAGCCCCCAAAGCCTTTTCTCAGAAAATCCACATCGCCACCCCCACCTGGGAAGGCGCACGTGACACCGCCGCCATGGCCAATTATCGCGCCTTGGCAGCGCGCTACGATTTACCCCAAAATCCCTCTGAGAACGACCTCCACTCTCTGTCGGCCATCATCCTTTTCACCGAAACCCTCAAAACCATCGGGCGCGACCTCACAAGGGAGAAGCTGATCCAAAGCCTAGAGTCTTTGCGCAATTTCAAGACGGGATTTGTGCCGCCCTTGACCTATAGCCTGAATAGGCGTGAAGGGTCGAGGAAAGTGTATATTATGACCGGTGAAAAGGGAGAAAGCGGAATTTCGTGGAAGTTGTCACAGGTGATGGAATAAGAAAGACCTCGGAGGTTTCAAAAACCTCCGAGGTCTAACTATTCAAAAATCATTGATTCCTACTTAAGCGCAAACGCAAGTCTTGCAAAAACAAAACGGCCATTTAAGCTAAACTGAGGAGATCTACGAGAATAAATAAATCTTCCACTGGAAAGGAAGGCTGGGTCAGCTTCGTCAGGATATACATCCAGCAAGTTGTTGGCTCCCAAGGTCAAAGACCACTCGTCAGTGAACTGCATAGTCGCACTCAGGTCAGTAATGACCTTGCCGCTATAGTAATAATCGATATCACTGGTAGGGTCAATATTGGTCGCTTCGGTAGTTTCTCCAAAATACGTGTTGCGGAGGTAGATTGTCAGTTTGTCAATATTCAATGAATTACTGAGCGTAATTTTGGTTCTTGGCACGGCTTCTTCCAGGTAGATTCTGCTTTCTTCATTAAAATAAGTCCCTTCCAATCCTTTTTCTCTGAGAAGTTCAGAAGAATGGATATCGCCGTCTTGACGTGTCTGAGAGAAAGTCGCAGCCAAATTATTGGTCAGGATAGTCTTGGTACCAATGATGGTTTTATGAGAAACCACGACGTCCAGACCTTGTGAACGGGTATCGATAGCATTGGCAAAGAAGGCAGCTGCATTGGCTTGTGCCTGGCTGAAAATCTGCTGCAGTTCTGGGTCATTACCTGGGGCAAACTGACCTGTGAGTACGATACGGTTATCGATATTCACCAGGTACCCATCGATGGTGATTTTCAGACCAGAGCTAGGCACTTTCAGGGTGAGGCCAGCACTGAAGTTTTGCGAGGTCTCTTGCTCTAGCTGAGGGATACCCAACAACTGAGCTGCACGCGAAGTATTGGTGAATACGCCTACTTCTTTGGCTGAGGTGACGCCATTTTCAGTGACGAAAATGGTAGAAGTACGGCTAAAGTGGATCTGGTGCAAAGAAGGGGCACGGAAGCCTGTACTGTGCGCAGCACGGATGGCGATATTTTCATTTATCTTATACCTACCCGTCGCTTTGTAGTTGAAGGTAGAACCAAAATCAGAGTAGTTCTCATACCTCAGGGCACCACCCAAAAGCAATGCATCAGAGATGTCAAATTCCGTATCAATATAACCAGCAGCACTAGAGCGATTGGCATTTACGTCATTGCTAGGCAAGAAGCCTGCAAAGCACTGAGAACCAGAGGGCCTATTGCGACCGAGTGCGTCAGTGACGAGTAGGTTGTCTGGTGTCACACTATTGACGAGGTTGAGGTTGACATCATAATTGCCATAAGAGAATTCAGAGCCAGGAATGACGCGGAAATTTTCATAGCGGTATTCTGCACCGAATGCGACGTTGATGCCATTGATGCCTGTCTGATCGAAATACTGAGAGATGTCGAGATTTCCCGTATTTTGGGTAAATGAATGTCCACCCGCATTGAAAGTAAGGGGAGATGCATTCTGCATCGTTGCATTATGCGTATTGGTCATCTCAAAAAGGAACTGGTTCTGGCCATAGGTATTACTGAGGTCTACATTCCAGTTACCTACTTTTCCACGAATACCTGCTGAGACAGATTTATCGACAATGTTGGAATTGATTTCAGGACGGAAGCCATTGATATAGGTAGGGGTATAGGCCCTACTCTGAGAAGGAAGACGGTAAAAACAGCCTGAATTACCACGGCGGTAGCTCACGCCCCCAAAACTGTAAAACTCCGCATTATTGCCCATGGGAAGCGATAGGTTGGCGAAGAATTTCCCCCCTCTAAGGGCTGACTGCCCTACACGCATCAAATAGTCAGCTCGGGTCTGGCCTCTAGCTGCGAGTTCGTCATTCGTTAGTTGTTCCCCACTGGTACTGAGCAAAACCTGTAGAGAATCCATAGTAGGCGCACCAGCGATCAGGCCTTTAAAGTCATTGGAAAAATGACTCACATTCTGCGCATGCATTTGGATATCAGTCATCGACAGATTGCTGAGGTCTGCTCCAGCAGCATTCGCCACCCATTCCACAGAATTATACGCATTAAAAATATTTCCTGTAAACGTCTGCATGCGATTGGTCCAGTCTCTGTATTCAAAAGCCCCTGTCAGGTTCAAGAACCCGCCACGATCGCCCATAGGAATGCCATAATTGGCATTGATCTCTGTAGTCCCTCCATCTATATCCTTCTCAGGGCTAGAATTTTTGGTGAAATTGGCGCCGCCATTGATGGTGAAACGGAGCGCATTGACATCGTCCTTCAACTGAAGGTTGATAACCCCTGCGATGGCGTCAGAGCCATACTGGGCAGCGGCTCCATCTCTGAGTACTTCAATCTTCTTAATGGCAGATGCGGGAATCGCATTCATATCCGTCCCTACATTCCCACGGCCAAAAGTACCATTGACATTTACGAGAGAGGTCGTGTGCCTTCTTTTGCCATTGATCAATACCAATACCTGGTCAGGCCCTAATCCACGTAGCGAAGCAGGGTCGATGTGGTCTGTACCATCAGAAATGGTCTGGGTATTAGAAGAAAAGGAGGGCGCTGCATAGTGCATAATAGAGTTGAGCGAAGTTTGCGGAAGGGACAATAAGGTCCGCTCTACGTCAATCACATCTACAGGCACGGGCGCATCCGTATTGGTACGATTAGACGCGCGGGTACCTGTAAGGATGATTTCATCTAGCCCAAAGTCCTCTTCCATGGTAAAGTTGAGCGTTACGGTTCCCCCGTCTGTGACGGTGGCGGGCTTAGACTGTGTAGCGAAACCGATATAGCGGACTTCAATTTCGTAGGTGCCAGGATCTAGTGTCATGGAAAAGTTCCCTGATCCATCGGAGAACGTACCGATTGTGGTCCCCGCAGCCAACAGTGTAGCCCCTTCTAGCGGGCCATTTGCATCCCTTACGGTACCTGAAACTGTGCCCTGAGCTAGCCCTAAGGCAGGAAAGCTCATGAGAAGGCTCATGAGGGTGATAAAAAAGACGTTCGTAATAGATTTTTTCATAAAAAAACTGTTAGGTTGAATAGAAAGAATTATTAATTGAAAAATGATTAATTATTGATTTGCTTGTTATCAATAATCAGTCAATCCTTCATTAATAATGGTTGAAAAGGAGTGACCCAGGACGTAATCTGGGAGATGGCTGTATGGATATTTGGAAAAAACGCTTGGACGGATGTTGGGGCTGTAAACTCTCCTCCAAGGTGCAGGTGTGTCAAGATAGCTTCCCCATCAAAGTCTACATAAGAGAGCCTGAAGGAAAGCTCCGCTTCTGGCCTGCCAAAAGCGACGCCTGGCAGTAAGGTGACCCCAAACGTATTGAGGATATGGTCACAGAGTTGGGCTCCTGTGTGGATACCCAGCGTCGCCAGATGATCCCTGAACGGTTCAAAAGAAGGAAACAGATAAAATCCGCCCGTTGCATGAGGACAAAGGATTCCTGCTTCCTGGAAGGTTCGCTGGATATATCTGCTAATAAATTGAAGCGCAATTTTGCTGTGATGGAGGTAGGTGGATACGGCTTCTCCTCCCTGATAGGCGACGACCGCCGCATGTTGGATCGGTGCACTCACACAGGAGAACGTCTCGCTGGCTTGCACTGCCATAAGGTCTTGTAACGCTGAAAGTGCTTGAGGAAACACAAAAGTGCCAAGGCGCCAGCCGCCTGCGCCGCACCATTTGCTTAAACCCGAACTGATGATGGTGCCTTCTGGGTAATAATCAGCTATGCTGTGGGTTTCCCCGCCAAAATGTAGCTGGCGATATATTTCATCTGAAATGACAATTACCCCATGTCTTCGACAGATGTCTGCGATTTCGATTAGGGAAGTCCTGCTAATCGCTCTGCCAGTAGGATTGCTGGGGGTGTTGAGAATGAGCAATTTTTCTCCTGAAATCTCCTTGCAAGTTTGTTCCAATACCTCTGCCTGTAAACACCAGTCATCTTCGATTGTCGTATCCATCCAGTGGACTGGAAGTCCCAGCATCTCGGCCTGAGGGGCATAGCTCACCCAGCTAGGAGAAGGCAGAAGAAGCGTGCGTTTCATGGCTAGCTGTGCTTGAAAGATCAACTCTTTAGAGCCAGGGCCGATCATCACCTGATCAGGGGCGATAGTCATGTCGTAGGATCGCTGATAAAAAGAAGCGACAGCTTCTCTCAGTGGGGCAAAACCACTGACGGGAAGGTAGTCTTTTTGCCCTGCATGTCTACTCAATGAATTCACCACAGACTCTGGTACAGGAAATGGCGATTGCCCAAACCCTAGTTTGATCACTTTCTTCCCTGCTACCGCTAGTTCCTTCGCCCGCTCATTGATAGCCAATGTTGGGGAAATCATAGGTGAGTGAATTAAATAGAGGTCGTATTTAGGTGTTGAACTAAGAGACTGCTAATGACAGATTAAACATGAAGTAATCCATCATCAATACATAATTGAATTTTCACGAAAGATTGGCCCCTTAGAACCATAAGGTAGACAATAATATTCAGAATCTCCTAACAAAATGAGATAAATGTTGAACTATTTGGTAGGTAAAAGGCTCGTTTTATTCACCAAAATGTACATAAATAGCTGTTGTCATCTGTCCCATTTGCTGCTTCAAATCGATGCGAAGGGTTTCGAGAAATTCAAGGCTCTGTATAGCTGTCCCCCCAAAATGGGCAAGCGCCCAATACGGATCTGACAAAGGGGATTCGCGATGGCTTTGCCATATCATGGCAGTATCCACAAGGGTGAAATGGTGATTAGCTGTAAAATACGCCTGCCAGTGTTGAGTATGTCCCTCAAGCCTTATCAGAGCTTGCCGCAAAGGAAAAGCATGGCCATTGCCATAACCTTCATGGGCGGCAGGGTCATCTCCCAGCCAGTACAAGGCATTTTGCTCCCTAGCCTCTATGTTAAGTAAGGTATCTGCTTTTTTGTCTATCTGGATCAGACTATCTGTCATATAGCGGAGGTGGTGTTCCACCAAAGCCAGAAGGTCTACCATGTGACCTTGCATCTGGTAAAGGGTATCCTGCAGCTCCTGCTTAGCTGCTTCACTCAACGAATCGGCACCTGAGACGATATTCGCAAGGTTGTCCCAAGACTCTACCGTATGGGGTTGATGAATGGCTACCTCTTTTTGAAGGGCATCTTGGACTTTTTCTAACGAATCCTCCATATAACGAACCATCATAGTGGCGATCAGGAAAATGATGCCTAGGAGGATAATTAGCAAAGCGATGAGGAGGGGGCGACGCATGGGGAAATGAGTGAATGATAGAAGGAGGAAATGAGTGAATGAAATGGGAAAATGATTAGATGATTAAATGAGAAAATAGGGAGAACTTCAAAAATAAATGGAATCATTAAGGGTATAGCTAACTGATTATCAGTTCATATTTTCATTTTTACTTTCATTTTAATTTTGATTTATTCCTTACAAATAACTCACCCACCACGCCTTATTCCGCTTTTTTACCCCCATATACCATCGACAGGCAAAATATAAGGGAACCAATGCTACCAACCAACCCACATAAGCCATATAGAGCTGGGGTTCATAGCCCTCAGGCCAATTGGAGGGAGGGGAGAAATGCCAGGTGTCGAAGCGGCCGTATTTCATTCCAAACCACAAGAGACTCAGGACATGAATCACGAATAGGTGGAGGATATAGTAGAAAAAAACTTATTATGACACTCAAACAAAAAAAATTAATCTTCGATTTTCACTATTATCGAATCAAATATCATGCATAATTGACTTGTTATGTGTTTTTTTAAATTTAAAGTATGCTTTTTTTGAAACATTTTTATACTTTGTGACTATTACAAGTGAAAAATCGTTTCAAAAATTCTGCTTTGAACGTTCAGTTTTTCCATTGCTAATTAAGATTGCCACTCTGAAAGATGTACTATTATCAACTGTTGGGTAAGAAAAAGCTATGGCAAACTCTCATTGCCCTCCTTATTCTTCCCTTTTCCTTAGCCTTTGCCCAAAAAAATGGAGCTGGCACCAAGTCTACTAAGGCAGACTACCTTTTTATCATTGACAATTCCAATAGCATTAAGACAGCTTCGGATAAAGAATTGATGAAATCTGCAATAGAACTTATTATAGATATTCTTGATGAAGGAGACAAGCTAGGGGTGATCGCCTTTGATGCATCCGCTAAGTCACTGTTTTCAGAGGTGTTTGGAGAATATAATGTAAATAGGGATGAAGAGAAAAAAAATCTATTAGCCCTACAATTCGAAGTAAATCAATCCAATATCACTTCTGCATTTGTCCTTGCTGATGAAATAGGGCTAAGGTTTTGGAGGAATACCGATCAAAGTGGGAGAAGAATTCCTAAAATTATTGTCTTGGTTTCTGATGGGAGGTTATATACCAGCCCAAGGAATTCTATTCCTGAGTCCTTACAGAATCTAAGGCAAATCATCAAAAATCGCTTCAGTGACATGAAGCTGTACTGTTTAGAAATTTCTACAGAAGAGTCTAAAAAAATAATTTTAGATTCGGAAATAACAGGATCTGAATTGTTGAAGGAGCTTTCTGGAGGCACCAATCAATACCATAAATTAGGCAAACTATACGATATTTGGAGTACTTATGTAGAAGTGATCAGTCAGAACAAGATTTTTCCTTACAAAAACTTACCTGCAAATGGCGTAGTCGATATCTTACCAGGAGAAGAAAAAGTAATCCTAATAAAACGTAATGAATCTTGGGACCTCATTGGAAAAACTGAAGATATCAAGGTGCGGCTGTATAATACAAACTCCCCAAGTAAGATTGATACGATCATTACCTACGGCACACACTTGGAAAGGGGATCTACTATAAGACGAAATTTAAAGGTAATCTGGAATAGCTTTGCTCATTTTGACATTATTCGTATACAGGCCTCAAAAGAATGGACTAACTATTCTATGAGGGCTGAATTTAGTGCCTCTTATATCCTTGAAACATACCACGCCAATACTCCAGAAGCAACCTTAGACATTAGTACCCCAAATGCTGAGCCTCCTTATTTTACAAATCAAAAAATCTCGCTTAAAATTAAGCCTATTCTTAGAAATGAGGGCAATAATGGAAATTTACAACCCTATGAAATAATAGCTGGAAAGATTACTCTTTTTCTCTATCAAGCTGAAAGTACCATAGAAGTTGCTCAACATGAAGTTGAAGAACTTTTCTCGACACAAAACAAAGGGAGTTTGGAGTTGGATTTTCATAAAATCTTCCCTGATATTGCCCCCAGCAATTATGACCTTAGGGCTTTATCTGTTGGAACGAAATCTAATGAAAACATTGCCTCTCTCTCACTTCGGATAGACATTGAACCAGATTACCTACAACCCATTTTCCCGCCCACCGAAATATCTTCTGGAAATCAGCAAGTACTCGAGTTTCCCATTGAAATCTGGCTGGACCAACAATCTCCTTATTATATACCTCAGACCTAGTGAATAACCTTTTTGGAAAAGAGAAAGAGTAGGCAGAATTTTGGATTATCAAAAACAAAAAACTTGCCTACTCAATTACACTTGAGCGACGCCCAAATGGAAGCACTAAAG
>JAUIKF010000114.1 GCA_030430575.1 Bacteroidia bacterium
AATACTTTCTCCCGTTCTTTTGCTAAATTGGCATCGGCAACCCTGAGTTGCTTCAAAAAGACTTCCGCTTGAGATTTGGACATCTCACAAAAGTAGGAAGTCTTTTTTTATTCTTTTGAACTCCCTAACTCCGAGGTCTAATACTTTTGCAAAAAGGTCTTCAACCTTTTATTTCTTCATCAGCTTCTTCGATACGCGTTCTGATCCATTGTCAATCTGGACAAAATACAGACCGCTACTGAGGTGACTGATATTCACATCCAGTTCGTCTCCTTCATTCTCCAACGCTTCTATGTGCACTTGTTTCCCTTGCATATTGAATATGCGAAGCGTGACGCCTTCTGGCGAATAGGTGTCATAGGCAATGGTAAGATGGTCACTCGCAGGATTGGGATAAAGTTCTAGCGAAATGGTAGCTGTTTCTACAGGAAGTGTATTTCCAATTTCTCTATTGGCACTAGTGGTAAAGACATCTGTGGCAGTATAGCCTGTCCACCCACTAGGACAACGCGTGCGCATTTGGTACTCATACGTGGTTCCTGCAGTCAGTTGAGGAATGTTTCGCCCAGTTTTTTTAGTGCCCTTTTTGCTCCAGGTAGAAGTTCCTTGAGGACGATACCTTACTTGGTATTTAATGGCATCAGTGACGGCGTCCCAGTCAATCCGGACTTTATCAGCTCTGATATTAGAAATGACTATATTGGTAGGAGGGCCGCAAACGGGCGGGGGAGGGGTACCGGAAGTGATGTTTACCATATAATCTTCTACCTCACCATAAGAAAAGGATTCACATGGGCCGGTAGGGGCTGCATCCCACTTCATCTGCACGCGCATACGCGTAGCTCCTAGAGGCGCATTGGCATCAATTGAGATGCTTCCAGTAACGGTTGTGCTACTCAGGCTTCCAGCATCAAATGCCAACTCATTGGCATCAAAGACATAATCCTGATTATAGTCGATCCAGACCATCCAGTACTCATCGTAGATGGTGCCAGGAAAATCAGGTGTAAGTGAGATGTTATAGCTTTGGCCTTGCTCTAGGTCAGTAGAGAGGTTGGTGAAGTCGCCATATCCGCCATTGCTTCCAGTTGTGTTATTGATGGTGTTTAGCGTCACATTGGCGATATGCTCGTAATTAGCATCTTGACCATCAGAATCACAATAGGAGGGAGGGCATGCATTTGGACAAGGTCCGCCACAGTCAATGCCTGTTTCGCCCTGGTTCTGAATACCATCAGAACACGTTGGAGCTGTGCCCTGACCACAGCCATTGGAACTGAGCAGGCTCTCCTTATCTCCACCTGTGTCAAATAAGGCACGCATACGCAGTTTTTGCCCAAATGTATAGATATTCATACAAGCATCGTCAGAATAGTCCATATAGTTTTCTACCATATCACGGGTAGAGCAAGACGTATGTCCGGCTGCACAGCCATAATTGGCGCCATCAGACGCTGGCGTATCACTTACAAAGTCATCAATGCTACAGCCCCCATCGCCCCAGATGTGGCGAAGGTTGAGCCAGTGGCCTACTTCGTGAGTTGCAGTTCGACCCAAGTCGAAAGGTGAGCTGGCAGAGCCACCACGGCCAAAATATTGATAATCTATGACGATTCCGTCCGTAGCAGCTGACCCGCCAGGAAACTGTGCATAGCCCAAGATACCTCCACTAATATCACACACCCACATATTCATATAATCACTGGCTGGCCAGGCATCATGACCACCGCTAGAGGTGAATTTCATCTGATCGTTGGTGCCAAAGGAGGTTCTGGTGGTAGACGTTCGCGTGATACCGGAAGTAGCGCTTCCAGAAGGATCTACACTCGCCAAGCAAAACTCAATTTCAGTATCTGCCGCTATCGAAGCATATTGAGAAGGTGTATTGGTCTGGTCGGCATTGGTCCGTCTGAAGTCCTCATTGAGCACATCAATCTGAGATTGGATTTGGGCATTGCTGACGTTTTCAGCACTGGTGTTATAAATTACGTGTACAACAACAGGAATCGTAATGACACCATTTACCCTGGAACTTGGGTTCTTTCGAATATACTCTTGGGTTTGGGCTTCTATCATCTGCATGCGCTCTTGCATCCGATGATCGTTTTGGATCTGTGTTTCATAGACCTCCATGGTCCCACAATTCCTAACTTGGGCGTTTAGGCTAGTCAGAGACAAAATCATGGCTCCAACAAGCAGCAAAAAAATGTTCAGGTGCTTCATCGTTAAATAGATAAGTTTAGGTAATAGGATATTTCTCCAAAAATTGGAATGTTAGTCGAATGGGAAAATCCTGTAGGTTATGGTGGGATACGGAGGTGAGGTAAGAGCAAATTACATTTTTTGGTCACATTGACCAACTAGATGTAATAGATGTCTACTATTTGAGGTAGATTGTCCCCCCAAAGGGGACAAATGGGGTGACTATTTTAGGCTCCATCAACAAGCCGTTTCCGCAATTCCTCTGCTTCATCAGGGCGATTGATGTTTAATAATACCTTGGGGTCAATTGGGTTTATTGACTTGATTATCAGCTGTTTGATAAGCTTCCTTAAACTGTACGCTTGAAGGGAAATCGCTTTTTCTAAATAGGGGTAGATTGTCGGCTCCCAAATAGCCATCAGGGGTTCTGGTTGCCCATCCTCAGGATTGCGGTAAGATGTGAGATTTGTAAAATCATTTCGATTTTCCAGAAGAAATTGAAAAGCATCCTGATCAAGCAATGGCATATCACATGCCACCACCAATAATGCCGTTTCTGGCAATGCTTGCATTGCCGAAAGGATACCCCCCATCGGACCTATTTCTCCAAAGCGATCAGAAATAATCCCCTGAAGATGAGGAAAGGCTTTTTGTGAAAAGCCCGCCTCCTGGCCCGATCTGCAAGATAAATGAACAGGAATATTCAACTCCCCTAGAAGCTGTGCCAACCACAAGTATTGCGGCATGCCATGATAATCCATCAGGGCCTTATCTTGCCCCATTCGACGGCTATGGCCACCAGCTAGAATAAGGGCATGAAGCGGAGTACTCATGTTAATCCTATTCAAAATTCAAAATTATTCCCCCTCACCTCCAACATCTCGTTTCCCTCCGCTTTTGGCCACCAATGTAGTCTCCCTAATCTTGATCTCATGCGAAAGCGCTTTACACATGTCATATACTGTCAAGGCAGCGACCGTCACCCCCGTAAGCGCCTCCATTTCTACCCCTGTCTTAGACGTCACCTTTACCGTGCACTCAATTTGCACCTCCTGTTGTTCATTGAGCCCAATGCTGAACTTACAGCTTTCAATGCCTAGGGGATGACAGAAGGGGATCAATTCATGCGTCCGCTTAGCTGCCATCGTGCCAGCAATAATCGCTGTCTGAAAGACAGGTCCCTTTTTGCTATAAAGCTCCTCTCCATCCAGTTGAGCAAGGACCTCTTTGGGAAGCCACACAAGACTTCTTGCGGTGGCACTTCGTTTGGTGATAGCCTTTTGTCCCACATCGACCATCTTGGGCTGCCCGGTCTCATCTATATGTGTCAAGGTTTGTGAATCTTTCTCCATTGTGAATTTGCTTTTTACTCCTACAACCTCCAAGTTGCCGTTTTTTTGAAGGATAATCAAATGAAGCCTATGATCTCCGTACAACAAGCCGAACAGCTGATTGCTGGCACGATTCGCGATTTTGGAACAGAAAAGGTGTCCCTTGCCGATAGCTTAGGTCGCGTTTTGCGCACCTCTATTGAGGCAGACAGGGACTTCCCCCCATTTCATCGCGTCGCGATGGATGGGATCGCCATTCGATGGGATGCGCAAAGGTCCCGCGACCATTCTTTCCTCGTCGAGGGGAGCCAATTGGCAGGGGCGCCCCAAAAATCATTAGGATCGCCCAAGAACTGCCTGGAAGTCATGACAGGAAGTGTTTGTCCAGAAGGAGCAGACGTGGTCATTCGTTATGAAGATGTAGTATTTGAAGAAAAGGATGGGCAGCGGTGGGCACGCATCACAGTGCCTGCCAAAGGGATGTGGCAAAACATTCATCAACAAGGAACTGATCGGGCGCAAGGAGCGACTTTGATGGAGTCAGGGTGCATCATAGGCGCCCCAGAAATAGCCGTGGCAGCCACAGTTGGACAATCTTACCTCTCCGTCAGTCGCCTGCCTAAGGTGGCTATCCTCTCCACAGGAGATGAACTAGTGCCTGTGGACCAGCAGCCTGCGCCCTATCAGATTCGTATGTCCAACAGTCATATGATCGCTGCGTCTTTGAAGAAATGGGGCATTGATGCTGCTATTTTTCATTTGACTGACGACAAAGAAGGGTTAACGCAGAAAATACATGACCTGCTAAAAGACATGGATGTGGTATTGATCACAGGCGGGGTATCTAAGGGCAAAACGGATTTTATTCCCGGGATCTTAGATGAATTGGGGGTGGAAAAGCACTTTCACCGTGTGGCTCAGCGCCCAGGTAAACCTTTCTGGTTTGGAACCAGAGAAGCCGATGGCGGCTGCGCCGTCTTTGCTCTTCCTGGAAACCCAGTCTCCACCTTCCTGTGCTACCAGCGATATGTGGCGCCTTGGCTTCAACAATGTCTGGGGATTGCTCCTAAATCCGCTATACAGGCGATACTAGCTGAGTCTATCACCTTTAATCCAAATTTGTCCTATTATCTTCAGGTGAAATTGGTATCTGATACAGCAGGGCAATTGATGGCCTATCCAGTTAAAGGAAAAGGCTCTGGAGATTTGGCTAATTTATTAGTGAGTAATGCATTTTTAGAGCTTCCACCAGAAAAAAAGACATTTGAAGCAGGAGAAGCCTTCGATGTTTATCGTTTTGGGTTTTGAGCTATACTTTAGGCCGTGTAAAAAGCCGTGTTAATTAAACCATATAAGGCATATAAGAACATTTAAGAAAAACCGCCTTTTGTCACCTTATATGCCCTTAAATGTCTTATATGGTTCAAAATATGACCAAAAGCCTAAACAGGGAATCTATCAGGACTAAAGTATAAAAAGATGACACGCAAAACCCAAAACCCAAAACACAAAACCCAAAACCCTCATCGTTTCCCCGTAACTTTTTGCAACTACTGCCGACCTACGAGTCGATTTTATCCGTAACTTTGTCCCTTTATTTCACCCAACTATTTATTCAACCTAATGGTATGAGAAAAATCCTGATTTTCCTTAGCAGTTTCCTTCTTATAGGAAACCTGCTTTTCTCTCAATCTGCGAACATCGAATTCACAGAATATGACCTCGACAATGGCCTCCATGTGATTTTGCATCAAGACAATACGACACCTATTGTAGTGATCAGTGTATTGTATCATGTGGGCTCTAAAAATGAAGATCCCAAACGTACAGGGTTTGCACACTTCTTTGAACACTTGATGTTTGAAGGGTCAAAGAATATTGAGCGTGGGCAAATTGACAAAATGATCAATGGTGCCGGCGGCTACCTCAATGCATTTACCTCTAAAGACCAGACGTATTATTTTATGCAATTGCCCTCAAACTATTTGGAAATGGGCCTTTGGATGGAATCAGAACGGCTACTACATGCCAAAATCAATAATGAAGCTGTTGAAACGCAGCGGGAAGTAGTAAAAGAGGAACGCCGTCAGCGGTTGGATAACCGTCCCTACGGTAGTGTGCTGGAAGAACTCTATAAGCGTGCCTATAAGGAACACCCTTACCGCTGGCAGCCTATTGGATCAGCCCAATACATCGATCAGGCAAGCCTTGAAGAGTTTATGGACTTTTATAAGACCTTCTATGTGCCTCAGAATGCTACCCTCACCATTACAGGAGATATTGATGTAGAAACCTCTAAGGCGCTGATCTCTAAATATTTCAAGGACATTCCTAGAGGGACAAGTGAAATCCCTCGCCCTACAATAGTGGAACCCCCACTCGGCGAAGAAGTGCGCGATACCGTTTTTGATAATATACAACTGCCAGGCGTCATCATGGGCTACCGAACTCCTGCACAGGATACAGATGATGCTTATGCGTTAAATATGCTGAGTACCCTGCTTTCGGGAGGGGAAAGTTCTCGCTTGTATAAGAAACTGGTAGATGAGGAAGAAAAAGCTTTGCAAGTCTTCGCCTTTCCGCTCAGTAGCGAGGATCCTGGCGTTACCCTGATGTTTGCCATTGCTTCGCAAGGGACAGAAGCGCATGACATGGAAGCCTCTATCAATGAAGAAATCAAGAAGGTTCAGGATGAATTGATCGGGGAAAAAGAATTTCAGAAACTACTCAACAACGTTGAGAATGACTTTGTGTCCTCCAAAGGCTCTTTGAGTGGAATAGCTCAGGCATTGCCTGAGTTTCATGTATTTTACGGGGACGCCAATCTCATCAATACGGAATTGGACCGTTACCGCAAGATCACACGTGAAGACCTTCAGCGCGTCGCCAAAAAGTACCTAAACCGCGATAACCGCGTGGTCCTGTATTACCTGCCGAAGAAAAAGAATTAATGATTATTAGGTTGAAAGATTATTGATTAATAGAGAAAAACATGAAAATAAAATATAGTTCAATATTTGCCATATTGATGTTCACTATTGTGAGCATGCAAGCGCAACTCGATAGAAGCATCAAGCCAGCTCCAGGTCCTGCCCCTGAGATCAAATTGGGAGAGACCCAGTCTTTTACCCTTGACAATGGCCTTCAGGTTTTTGTGGTTGAAAACCATAAACTGCCACGCGTTTCATTCTATGTGTATGTAGACAATGATCCGATCTATGAAGGAGAAAACGTAGGCTACCTGGAAGCCTTTGGAGATCTCCTAAAAACAGGTACTGCCAATCGTAGCAAAAGTGAAATTGACGAAGCGGTTGACTTCATGGGCGCCACACTTTCTACCTTTGGTAGTGGGATTTACGGAGCTTCTCTGAAGAAACATACCAACAATTTGTTGGAGTTGATGTCAGACATTTTGCTGAATGTCGATTTCAAACAAGAAGAACTGGATAAGCTTCGCAAGCAAGCCATCTCTGGCCTTACCCTAGCCGAAGACAACCCCAATGCCATTGCGGGTAAGATTGCCAATGCCTTGACCTACGGGGTGGATCATCCCTATGGGGAATTTGATACTAAGGAAAGCTGGGAGCGCGTCTCAGTGACTGACTGCCAAAACTTTTACCAAACTTATTTTCGCCCCAATAAGGCTTATCTCTCAGTAGTGGGCGACATCAACCTTGAGGAGGCAAAAAAGCTGGTTGAGCAATATTTTGGAGAATGGAAAAAAGGAGAAGTTCCATCCCACACATACGACATGGCGAAGGCGCCTGCTCAGCGTAAAGTTGCCTTGGTGGATCGACCAACCTCTGTACAGTCTGTTATCCAGATGGTTTACCCCATTCAGTTGAAGCAAAGTGACGAAGACTTCTTTGCGGCAAAAGTGGCTGTGAGTATCCTTGGGGGAGGCTCTACAGGCCGTTTATTTAGCAATTTGAGAGAAGACAAAGGCTATACCTATGGCGCTTATGCGAGTATAGATGCGGATAAACTAGTCGGTGAATTTTCGGCTAGCGCCTCCGTCCGGAACGAAGTGACAGACAGCTCTATCGTAGAGATGATCAAGGAGCTGGAAGGCATGAGGGATGAACTTGTGACCGAAGAGGAACTGCGCATCGCCAAAAATGACATGATTGGCAGTTTTATCAGAAGCCTGGAAAGCCCTCAAACGATTTCCAATTTTGCCATTAATATCATCAGCAACGACCTTCCTTCAGATTTTTACACCAATTACCTGAAGCGAATTGCGGCTGTCACTATGGAAGATGTGCAGCGTGCAGCCAAGAAATTCATTCGCCCTGACAATGCACACTTGGTGGTAGTAGGTCGCGCCAGCGAGATAGGGGAGAAATTAGAAGCTTTTGGTAAAGTAACCTATTATGACCTCAATGCCCAGCCTTATAACCCAAACAAGAAAGAGCTACCCGAAGGGTTGACAGCCGATCAAGTGATTGCGAATTATGTATCAGCAATAGGCGGAGAGAATGTCATATCAAAAGTGAAAACCATCACTCAAGAATTTTCCGGGAGTTTTATGGGGCAGGATTTAAACTTGACGATGAAGCAATTGGCGAATAAAAAGGGAGGGGATATGTTCTTGATGAAAATGTCCGCCCAAGGGGCCGTCATTCAAAAGATCGTCTTTGATGGTACTACAGGTAAGCAGTCAGGGATGATGGGCGAAAAAACCATGGATGCTCAAGAGTCAGCTGAGTTGAGAAGCAGCGCGACGATTTTCCCGGAACTCAAATACGATGACCATGGGTATACGACCAAACTCATCAGCATGGAAGCCATAGATGGGGAAGACGTGTATGTGGTAGAGGTCACCTCTCCTGCGGATGAAGTAGTCAGCCATTACTATTCTGCCGAAACGGGCCTTAGGCTCCAAACAGTCGAGGCTGGCGAAACTCCTACGGGAGACACCTTTACTCAGAAGGTCGTCTTTAGCGACTACAAGGAAGTCTCAGGGATCAAATTTCCCCATAAGCGCGTGACGACCGTTGGCCCTCAAGTCATAGACTTGACCGCTAAAGAAATTGTGGTAAACGCCAAACTCAAAAAGACAGAGTTTCAAGTGGAGTAAAGGGGAAGGTTCTAAGTTTTATGTTCTACGTTCTAAGTTTTAGGTGGTAATCATTCAACCTAGAACATAAAACTTAGAACATAGAACCTAAATAATTTGTAACTATTCAGCGGGGTTGTTGAAAATAGGGAAAAATTCTTAGCTTCGAGTATGTCAAGTGTTGAATTTGCCGAGTTAGAGAAAGAGCTTGCCCTTTTGTCGGGGAAAGTTGATGGTTCTGTTCAG
>JAUIKF010000058.1 GCA_030430575.1 Bacteroidia bacterium
ATCCTCTATCTCTGACGAATAATAACCCATGGCTGCGCTGATATCTTTTTCCTAAAAAATAGCTCCCAAAAAAACAACATAACCTCTTTTTGCTAAATTACGAACTTATTTCGTACACAATCCTTACTTCCACAATCCTTGTTCTGTCCTTCGACTAGGCTCAGGACAAGCAATCGATATTCTGCAATCAATCCAGCCATTGTCCCAAATTAGAAATTGGGAAGTCCTCTTTGAAGAGGACGAGGCTTGCGGGGTTTTGGAGATGTTTCAGGCGGTGGGTGACGCCCTCCTAAATTCCGCCTGCCCCTTCTCCGTCAAATAAGGATACAACATCCCAAAAAGAATGCTTGCCTGTTCATCCAGATCGACGACCTTATCCGCCTCATACAGCGCGAGGGTATTGATCCAGGTATTGCCGTAGGTGATCATGCGGATGGCGAGAAAGTGATACTCTTGATCAAAGGCTGCTTCGCGCATTTTTCCTTGATCCATCAACTGTTCAAACAGAAAATGACTTCCCGCCAGCCGTTTTTCATAAGCTTGCTGAAAGTGCTTCCTGATCTTGTTTTCTACCCGCAGGATGTGGTACAAATCGATCCATATAAACTTGTATTCCAGCATCCGTTCCATACTTGTTTTGATACTTTGACGGATAAAAGCCATCGTTAGGTCCTGTTCGGGTAATGTCTCTACCCTTTCATCGAACTGCGTCACCATTTCGCTATATAAGGCCCATAAGATCTCTTCTCGCTTTTTGAAATGATAATTGAGGTTACCCGAGCTGATCCCTACTGCTTGGGCGATCATCCGTATGGTGACGTTGAAATAGCTATGTGCATTGAATAATGCTTTTGACGCTTCGAGGATTTTTTGTCTAGTATTTTTCATTAGTAAATTTGTCCTAATCCCTCAAAAATAGTAAACTTGTCCTAAAATTAAAAACTAGGTATAAACAGCTATGAAATCCTTGTACAAAACCCCCGAAAGCAAAGCAGCCATCCTCGCCATCTACCAAGACAAGCTCGACGAGTTACAGATCGAGCACCAATTCCAAATGGTGGACACTACATTTGGCCCAACCCATATCATCATCACAGGCGACCCCCAAAATCCTCCCCTCGTCCTCATCCACGGTTCCAATGGCTGCGCACCGATCGCCCTGGAAGTCTACCCCAATCTGGCCGAGCAATACTGTGTCTATGCGGTAGATGTGATCGCCCAGCCCAACCGCAGTGCGGAGACGCGGCCTAGCATGAAAGATGGTTCTTATGGAAAATGGATGAATGAAATCCTTGCAGGACTGAACCTTGAGGATGTGACGCTGGTAGGCTTTTCCTTTGGGGGATTTGTCATTTGGAAAACGTTGTTGGAAGATGGTTCACGGGTCAAAGAGGCCTTCCTCGCAGCTCCTGTAGGCATTGTTAATGGAAATCCGCTCAAACTCATGCTCAATGTCTTCATGCCCATGAAGCGCTATATGAAGTCGCCTAAGCTGAAACATTTGCAAAAGTTTCTGGGCGGATTGTTCTCCGAGCGTGATGATTTTGCGGTTCGGTTTCTGTCAAAAGTGATCACCAATTTTGAAATGGACTTTACCCCGATTCCAACCATCAAGATCAAGGAAGCCCAACGTATTTCCACGCCTATGACCATCATAGCGGCCAAATATGACCTCATCGCGCCTGGGGAGAAGCTTTTGAAACGGGCAAAAAAAATATTTCCTTCGCTTAAGGAGCACCTGCTCTTGGAAGATTCCAAGCATGTGCAGTCGGCTGTCGACAATCGTCGAATCGAGGCGCTAATTTTAAGGGGATAAATACCGTTATTTTTTGCCCCAAATTCATTACCTTCGAGCTTCGTATCATATTAATCCAACCCTTAGAAAAATGAAAAAACTGATTGTATGCTTGATCTGTAGTGTTGCGGTCACTTTTGCGATGGCGCAGCAGAAAGCGGTCACAGAGACAGGAGATGAAGTGATTCTTTATGACGATGGTACCTGGAAATATGTAAATGAAGAGGATTCAGAGGCGGAGGAAATCCCCACCAATTCGACTGAATTTACCAAAGGGAAGAAGGGAACATTTCTCCTCAAGAGCACCAAAGTCAACTTAGGATTCTACCTCAATCCCAAGGAATGGGGCTTCGAAAAAGCAGCTGCGGAGGAAGCCGTTGAATATTCACTCCAATTAAAGGGAGAAGACCTCTATGGCATGATCATTACTGAAAAAATAGAAGTCCCTTTAGAAACCCTCAAAAGGGTGGCCCTCGAAAATGGCAGGGCCGTATCACCTGATCTCAAAATTGCCCATCAAGAATACCGTGTTGTCAATGGCATCAAGGTACTTCTGATGCAGATGAATGGAACCATTGAAGGGGTAAAATTCTCCTATTATGGGTACTATTACTCTAGCGAAAATGGAACGGTGCAGTTTGTGACTTACACCGCCCAAAACCTCTTGGATGAATACCGAGCTACATGCGAGGAATTGTTGAATGGATTGGTGGAAATAACGGATTAAGGAGAAATCCCTACCCCACCTCCCAGCATATTTTTGATATATACCTTATGCTACACCTTGGAAATTTGGGCAATACTTCTAGGGAAATCGATTCTCACTCAAGACTTCTTCGTCTTCCCCTACCTGAAAACTCACCTGGAGAGATATAAAGGCACTGTACCTTGCGCCTTTAAGGATTCCCTTTTAAAAAGAAAACACTTTTCCTACTTCTGTTCCCTTCTAATTTTAGGTAATACCCCCCAGAAGAGAGGCCCTCTAAGTCCAAATACCGTCTCCATTGCTCCGAACTAATCACTATCTTTTCATTCAAAACCTGTTTCCCTTGGACATCCCAGATGCCTAACTCATATTTTCCAGGAACCCAGTTTCTCCCTTCAAGCAATGCTTCCTTCCTAACAATTTGAGGATAAAATAAAAGTGTTGGCTGTTTAAGGTCTTCCACAGAGGTCGTTATTAGAATGACCGACTGAACGGCGGTATCGGCACCGCAGGAGTCAGACACGATGAGGGTCACTGTAAAGGTGTCGGCAAAGGCGTAGGTATGGGTAGGGTTTTGCAATGTAGAGCTATTTCCATCGTCAAAGTCCCAAAACCAACTGAGGGCTGACGACGCGGTCGTCTGATCCATAAAGCTGACCGTCAGCAGGCTAGGGCTGGTGAAGCTGAAGGCCGCTTGGGGCCGTGGACAGTTCACAATGACCAATTGGACGGTGGTATCAAATCCGCAGGAGTCAGACACGATAAGGGTCACCGTGAAGGTGTCAGCAAAGGCGTAGGTGTGGGTCGGATTTTGCAGCGTAGAGCTGTTTCCATCTCCAAAGTCCCACAGCCAGGTGAGGGCAGACGATGCGGTTGTCTGATCGAGAAAACTAATGGTCAGCAGGCTGGGGCTGGAGGAGGTAAATGCCGCCTGGGGCCGTGGACAATCCACAATGACCGATTGGACGGTGGTATCAAATCCGCAGGAGTCAGACACGATGAGGGTCACGGTGAAGGTGTCGGCAAAGCCATAAGTATGGGTAGGATTTTGCAGGGTGGAGCTGTTTCCATCGCCAAAGTCCCACAGCCAGGTGAGGGCTGATGAGGCGGTTGTCTGATCGAGAAAGCTGACGGTCAGCAGGCTGGGGCTGGTAAAGCTGAAGGCCGCTTGCGGTCTGGGGCAGGTTACGATGACCGATTGTACGGTGGTGTCAAATCCGCAGGAGTCGGACACGATAAGGGTTACTGTGAAAGTATCGGCAAAGGCGTAGGTGTGGGTGGGATTTTGCAGCATAGAGCTGTTTCCATCGCCAAAGTCCCACAGCCAGGTGAGGGCAGATGAGGCGGTTGTCTGATCCATAAAGCTGACCGTTAGCAGGCTAGGGCTGGTAAAGCTAAAGGCCGCTTGGGGCCGCGGACAATTCACAATGACCGCTTGGACGGTAGTATCAAATCCACACGAGTCAGACACGATGAGGGTCACGGTGAAGGTGTCGGCAACGGCGTAGGTATGAGTCGGATTTTGCAGGGTAGAGCTATTCCCATCACCAAAATCCCACAGCCAGGTGAGGGCAGATGATGCGGTCGTCTGGTCCATAAAGCTGACGGTCAGCAGGCTGGGGCTGGTGAAGCTGAAGGCCGCTTGGGGCCTTGGGCATGTTACGACGACCGATTGGACAGTGGTATCAAATCCACACGAGTCAGACACGATGAGGCTCACTGTGAAGGTGTCGGCAAAGGCGTAGGTATGGGTGGGGTTCTGGAGGGTAGAGCTGTTTCCATCACCAAAATCCCACAGCCAGGTGAGGGCAGACGATGCGGTTGTCTGATCGAGAAAGCTAATGGTCAGCAGGCTGGGGCTGGTGAAGCTAAAGGCCGCTTGCGGTCGCGGGCAATTCACAATGACCGATTGAACGGTGGTATCAAATCCGCAGGAGTCGGAAACGATGAGGGTTACTGTGAAGGTGTCGGCAAAGGCGTAGGTATGGGTAGGGTTTTGCAGCGTAGAGCTGTTTCCATCTCCAAAGTCCCATAGCCAGGTGAGGGCTGACGATGCGGTTGTCTGATCCATAAAGCTGACCGTCAGCAGGCTAGGGCTGGAGGAGGTAAAGGCCGCTTGCGGGGCAAGACAAACTACTAATGGATCTATTTTATATCTGGCAATACCAGAGGCCTGTTTGTCACCTACAGAGGAAAAATTCCCGCCTACATATAAGTATTCTGGTCCCGCCGAAAGCCCATAGACTAGGGGGCCATTGGAAGAGCGGGAGACGGAGTCATAGGGTTGTACACCCTGCCCAAAAGCGCCCCAAACCCCTGTGGGATGACGCCTCGCCAACCGGAAAGTTTCCAGGGTATCTACTGTAAGAAAGACCCCACCCACATATAATATGCCATTTGCATCAAAATCCAATGCATAGATTTCAGGAGAAGCAGTTATGCCAAAAAATCCCAGATCCCCTGGATTGTTCCATTGATTATTTTTCCAGACTGCAATTCCTTTTAGGTTCAAGGTACTTCCACCTACCTGCGTCACACGGGATATAAAGCCCCCGAGGTATATAGCACCATCCAAAGGATCAACTTCAATGGCTCTTACCCTACTTAAAAAGAAGAGGCCCTGGTGAAAAGTGCCCCATTGAGTCCCGTTCCAATGGGCAAAGCCATTGTAGGAACTTCCATTTACCTGCGAAAAAGCCCCTCCCACCATAAGTAGAGAATCTCCGGCATTGCCCAAAGCATAAACACGCTGGTTGGGTTGCCCCAGTTGTGACCAGCCTGACTGATTCAGGATGGCAAGATTTTGTATGCTGGCTGTATCTACTGAACTAAATGAACCTCCAATGACTAATTGGTTTTGAAATATTTCTATCGCGTAAACTGCATTTCCTGGGGAATTGCTAAGGCCTGTACCCCATTTAATCCAACTTTGTGTGGGCAAATGCAGGGCGGCAAAGTTATGACACTGACTACTGTCTCCCAGATGGTCAAAATCTCCTCCAATATAGAGTGTATCTCCCACCTTTTTTAGACTATAGATCCATCCAGGCTGAAAGATATTGTTATATATGCCGCCCCCCAACTCCTGCCAGCCGTTGGCTGGGTCCCATCGCGCGAGGCTATACGCACGCAAGCCTCCCATGCCCCCAAAATTGCCACCTGCATAGAGGGTGTCTCCATCCTGAATCACCGCACGAACATATGAACCGCTATATATGCCCTCTCCTAGTACATCCCACTCATTTCCCGTCCATTTTGCCAGATTCCTGGTAACAAGGGCACTGTCTACTTCCGTAAATGAGCCTGCCAGATATATTTCTCCTTTCCATTTTTGAATGGAATAAGGACCTCCGCCCAGGGTAATCCCTTTTCCAAAGGAAGACCAACCTCCATGGGTGAGATCAAGGACGCCAATCCGGTTCCCTATCATATTTGTCTGAGGCCCAAAAACTTTGTCAAAACCAAAATTTCCCCCGACCAGCAACTGGTTGGCTGCTGAATCTATGTAGAGCGTGCGTACCTGGTGCGTGCCATCCATGCCTGGAATCATGCTCCACTGGCTGCCATTCCACACGGCGACACCATTGGTGTCACTACTTTGTACCCCAAATAGGCCTCCAGCATATATATGTCCTGTGCTGGGATGCACAGCAAGCGATTGCACGGTTGAAGGGTTAGGATTGCCATTTATAAAGTAAGGGAGGCCTCCATTCATATTGGACCATCCCTGTCCGGGTGTCCAACTGGCCACACTGTTGACATTGGTTAATGACCCCGCCTGATCGATGTTTCCTCCCACGACCAGTTCATGGTTTGAGCCTACTACCAGCGCTTCTACACGTGCCATTGTAGGCAAAAAACTATTGCCTATGCCTCCTCCAGGGAGGCTATCCCATCTTTGGGTATGCAAAAAGAAGCGTGCAATTCTGTCGACGAAAATGGTATCTGTCAGATTGTATACAGCCGTCACATCTCCTCCGACATATAGGGTATCGCCATCTATGGCCATTGAGCGGATCAGGCCTTCTACCCCTTTTCCCAATGCTTGCCATTGGCTGACTGAAGGATCCCAACGAATCACATTCTGGCTGTTTACCAGTAATCCAGAACTATTTTCTGCCCCTTCAAAAAATCCACCCACGTAAATCCTTTCTTGTGCATCCTTTATGAGGGCTCGCTTTTCTCCAAAACCACATGAGGTACATCTAAAATCTCCTCCAATTTGTTCCCACTTTTCTCCATCAAATCTCGAAACTCCCCTTACCAGCGGTTCTCCCCCAAAGGCGGGACTCCTGCCAGCAGCGTAGAGATAGTCCTCGTCCGCGGCAAGCGAAAATAAATTATTGGGGCCTGCCCCCGCTTGTCTAAAGCGACCATCCCAAAGTGAATCATTGCCTGCTTGATTGAGCAGCAGGGATTGAGCTATGGCAGAAGGAGCGGAGAAGGAAAAAAGAAGAGATAATAAAATGAAAAGGAATTGGTGGGTAAGCTTGTTCATTTCCATAAAATCGGCAAAAAAATGTGAACTAGCAAAAGGAATCTCTCAATCTTTTGGAAATGTTACCCGATTCAAAAATCTTTGTACAGTAGATTCAACAACTCTCCGGATAATGACTCCTCCAAATAAAATCCCATTCCCCCAATTCGACATTCAAGACGTCAATCGTCTCATCCAGCACCGCAGGTCGGTCTTTACGCGAGGCTACTCTGATCAGCCTGTCGATCGAGCGGATGTCGAACAGATTCTCGCCAATGCGCATTGGGCACCGACGCATGGGCGGACAGAACCCTGGCATTTTGTGGTCATCAGCGGATCAGCACGCGAAGCCTTCGGCAAAGCCCACGCCAAGATGTACAAACGGCATACGCCTGAGGCAGACTTCAAAGAAGCCAAATACCAAAAACTGGCACGTCGCCCGACGGAATGTAGCCACCTGATTGCCGTTTGCATGAAGCGCGGCAATAACCCCAGGATTCCTGTGCTCGAAGAGACAAACTCCGTCGCGTGTGCGGTCCAGAATATGTACCTCACGACGCTGGCCCTTGGCCTGGTAGGCTACTGGACGACAGGCGGAATGACCTACCATCCCGCGATGAAAGCGCATTTTGGTCTTGGGGAAGAAGACCAGTTTATGGGCTTTTTTATGCTGGCAAAGCCAAAGGATTCGGAGTTTTATCCGAAAGGACTGCGAAAAGAGGGGTGGGAGGAGAAGGTGGAATGGTGGGAGTGACCTCGGAAGAATAAGCCACGGATTACATGAATTTGCACGGATTCCCTCTTTCACCTGGGGGAATCTGTGGTATCTGAGGGGAATTACTGATTGCTTTTCCCCCATATCACATGTACTTTTAGATGGCGTGTATTTTTTAAAAAGGTAAACTATGTCCCTTTTTCTACCTCCCATACTTCGGCCATCCTATCGACTGATCATTGGCGTATTTCTTTTTCAGGTAGGCATTGCTTATGCCCAATTGCCAGATAGCCTTCTTCAGCAACTGGCTGCAGCGGAGACAGAAGAAGCCCGATATCAGCTACAACTCGAAGTGGGTAAGTCGTATGCACAGGTTTTGGACTATGAGATGGCTGATTCTTTGTATGATGATGCCATGAATTGGGCGAAAAAAACGGGACATGATAAGATCCGCGTCGAAGCACTATATGGAAAGGGGTGGTATCACTATCAAAAGCAGGCGATTGAGCAAGGGGAATCCTATTATCAGGCGGCTTTTGCGCTTGCTGAGGAGAAGGAGAGACCTGATTTACATATTTCTGCCCTTTCTGCCTACTCTGGCTCCCTTATGCGATATCGGAAACCTCAGGAAGCATTGGCCGCTTTGGAGAAAGCTGTGAGCTTGATGCCATTGGCAGAACTTGAGGGGGAGCAAGCCGCCGCCCTCTTTTATAATTTGGCGGGGGCTTATATGATGACAGGAAGGATAGGGGAAGCAAAGGATTACCTCAAAAAGTATAATGGGTTCATGAAGGAAAACCAACAGTGGCAGGAGTATGCCACTGGTCTAAATGGGATGGGGGTCATTTGCAAAAATATGGGGCAATTAGATTCTGCTAAAATTTACTATAAACAATCTCTCTCTGCGTTTCGGTCTCATGGGTTTGAGGAGCCAGCCATCCTCTTTACGACAGTGCATAACTTGGCTACGTTAGCGATCCAGTCCGGGGAATTGGATAGCAGCATTGTGCTTCAAACACAAGCTCTGGACCTGGCCGTGGCTGCGGGCAACCCTATCTGGCAAGCAGACATATACCGCGAATTGGGAGATATCTATCTGCGCACAGGAGACACAGAGCAAAGTCATGCATTTTTTCATAAATCGATCGCCCTGCTAGTGCCGCTCAATGCGCCACGGGAATTGGGCAAAACCCTGAGCTTTTACACCAAATTGCTACAAGAACAAGGCTATTTTAAGCGCGCCTTGGATACCTTGGAAAAATCCAATGAATTATTTGGTTTTAGTGAAGCGAACCCAATTCCCTATTGTAGCTATTTGGTCCAAAAGGGGGATCTCTTACATGAGATAGGGCAGGATGAGCAAGCCATATCGGCTGGATATACAGGGCTACGTATTGCCCGAAACAACGACTTTCCCCTCTGGCAAGTCAATTTCCTCACATCGCTGGGGGAATATTATTTAGCAAATGGAAGCGCTGATTCCGCCAAATACTATGCAAAGGAGGCGATTCGCGTGGGAGATTTGAATGGGTACCAATTGGACAAAATGAGCGCCTACGAAATCATCCAGGATGCTTTGGCTGAATTGGGAGAGTATGAAGAAGCCCTTGCTTATTCAAAAACCTACCAGACCCTGAAAGACAGCATCTTCAAAGCTGACCTCTCAGATCAGGTCTCAAAGGAAAGGGTTCGACAAAACATCATCAGCGCTCAAGAGAAGCAGGCCCAGGCGGAGGACAATGCAGCCCTTCTAGCTAGTCGAAGCCGTCTCTTGACAGGACTCTTGATTTCGTTGGGCGTTATCTTTTTGGGAGGCATATTTTTCTTCCAGCAACTTCGGCGCAATAAGGTGAAAATCGAAGCCCAAAATGAAACATTGGCACAACTCAACCAGACCAAGGACAAATTTTTTGGCATCGTCTCTCATGACCTTCGGAGTCCTTTAGTTGCCTTCCAGGGGTTGGGAAAACAAATTAAGCACTATGTTCAAAAAGCCAATCTTGACAAGTTAGGGCAGATTGCCAATCAGGTAGATGAAAGCTCCGACAGGCTCAATAGCCTCCTGGACAACCTGCTCAACTGGGCTTTGCTGCAAACGGGGACGATCCCTTATCGGCCTACTTCCATCTCCTTTGAGGAGGTATTGTTGGATACTTTTGAGGTATTTGAGCATAATGCCCAAGTCAAGCAAATCGAATTGATTTCGGAAGTCGATCCTGAGATAAAGGTATATGCTGATGCCCATGCCCTGCATGCCATTCTTCGAAATCTCATCAGCAATGCGCTGAAATTCACCCCAGCAGGCGGTACAATCACCGTCAGCACAGCATCTAAAGAAGGGAAGTCCTTTATTTCTGTCAATGATACAGGAACGGGTATTTCTGTGGAAAATCTGGAAAAAATCTTTAGCCTGGAGAAAGAAAGCAAAACAGGAACTGCGGGGGAAAAAGGCACAGGATTGGGCCTTATACTCACCAAAGAGTTGATAGAACTTAATCGCGGGAAAATGGAAATCCTCAGCGAGCTGGGCAAAGGCTCAACCGTGAATTTTTTCCTCCCAGCTACGCCTTAGGATCGTGTTCAGAAAATGTGTGCTCTTATCTTTACAGCAAAGCTGTCATTTCGACCAGCGGGAGAAATCTAACACTCCCTTTCGAACGGTTATTTCCAGGCTTCTAGACCACTGTGTTAGATTTCTCCTCGCAGACTCGTCGAAATGACTTTTTGGAATGAGAAAAAAACTTTTTACAAACGATACTTAGACAGGGTAACCCAGATAATATGGCCAAACTAACCGTCCTGATAGTAGAAGATGAAGCATTGTATGCAGATCAATTAGAGATGCAAATAGAAGAGATGGGCTATGCTTCGGTAGGCATCGCAAGCAATGCCCTAGATGCGCTGACGTTGTTTCACACCGCTTCTCCCGATTTGATACTGATGGATATCAACCTGGCCGGAGATACCGATGGCATTCAATTGGCCCAAAAGATACAGGATACCCGCGAAACGCCTATCATTTTCATTACCTCCCTGACAGATAATAAGACCTTCGAAAGAGCCGTCCAGACCTTGCCCATTGCCTACCTGGAAAAACCATTGGGCAAGCGAAAGCTACAGCGGACCATTGAGCTGATTGTGAGCAGACTGAATCTCAAGGAGGAGGAGCCCTTTGATGCCTGGGAGCAAGATATACTGGTAAAAGACCAGTTTTTCATCAAAGTCCGCAATCGGTTGGAGAAGGTGGAAATCCGTGCGATCGACTATGTAGAAGTCGAAAATCGGTATTGCTCTCTCTTCACTGCACAGCGAAAATACGTCGTCAGAATGGCGCTCAAGGACCTGATCCATCGACTTCCTCAGGACCTCTTTATCCAAACTCACCGCAGCTTTATGGTCAATATGAAGAAGATCAATTCTTTGGATTTAGGGGAAAGTGTCCTCTATATAGGGGAAAAGGGCCTCCCCCTCGGCAAGAGCTATCGCGAGCAAGTGATGAAGAAATTGAATTTCCTTGCTTGAGGAAGGGGGAGGATTATTAATTGATAGATGATTGATTGATTCATTAATTCATTCAGACGCGCGCAAAATGTTGTAGGGTCAGGAGATCTCCTGACCCTACAACATTTTTCTGTCCCATCGAGGATTACGCGAAGACCCCATTCACAGTCCGGAAATCCTCGATAGCTTTGTCTTTTTCCCTTCACAACATCCCCCTTTCCGTTCGCAACATCCAGCCTGACATTCACACCCAATGTCCCACATCCCGCATGCCCTGCTTGTAGGTTTGTTGTCATCATTCACCTACAAATTAATTGTACCATGAAACAACAAATTTCAATGAAACATGGCATCATGATCGGAATCATGCTCAGCTTCTTCCTGAGCATTCGAGGCCAAACCATGACCAACCAGACTACGCTTAGCATTGAGTCGGGCCTAGCCGTGAATTGGGAGGGCGACTTTGTAAATGAAGGGGGCGGTGATGTGGTCCTGAACGGATCGTTGGTCCTTGAAGGCGACCTCACCAACAACAGCAACAATACCCTCACCACAGGAACGGGCTATGTGATTCTGAAAGGGACCAGCCAACAAGTTATTGGCGGCAGCAAGGAAATTCGCTTGTATGGCCTCACCCATGACAACACGGGCGGCACCCTGCTCAATCAAGACCTTGAAGTGGAGGGTAGGATCACCATGATCAAAGGGAAACTGGACCTGAATGGAAAGATCATCGACCTTGGATCGACGGGGGAAATTGATGGAGAAAGCAATGCCAGCCGCATCATGGGCTCTTCTGGGAAGGTCGTCCTAGTTCGCACCCTCAATAACATTGATGAACAAGACCTTGCAGGGATCGGGTTGGGGATAGATGTAAATGCCAATATGGGTTCTACGCTTATCGAGCGCTCTCATCAAGTGCGTACCCTTGGCAGTGGGACCAGTATCAAGCGGTCCATCAATATCCAACCGACGAATAATAATGGGCTCAATGCGGCCATTCGCTTATTCTACTTCTCCGATGAACTGAATGGACAAAACCCCAATTCCCTGGACTTATTTAGAAAACCCAATGGCGCTGCCTGGACGGTCAATACAAACAGCGTAACGGGAAATGGCTATGTAGACGGCAATGGGTACAATAGCTTGGGTTTGTTCACGCTGAGCAGCAACGGCACCACTGCCTTGGAAAATCTCCGCCCTGCCCTCGCTGTCCGGTATTTCCCCAATCCATTGGCACAAGGACAGTTTTTACGAATTGACGGCTTACTGGCAGGTGACTATCAACTCTTCCTGTATGACCTTACAGGCAAGCAGGTCTGGAAACAAGAGCGGAAAATCCATACGGCTGGCGGTACGGAGAAAATCGATTTACCTCTTCTGCCAAATGGCCTCTACACCTTCCGAATCCTTTCGGACAAATACGCCCCTACAACGGGCAAACTTCAAATTCACTCACATTAATCTTATCACACCTTTTTACCTAAAAAAACAATTATCATGAAAAAGATATTCATTACCCTCGCGATTATTTGTGCTGCTACTTTCCTCTATGCACAAAACTTAGGGATCGGCACGACCAACCCAAACGAGAAAGTTCACATTGAAGGCGCAGGCAGTCAAACACTCAAACTTCAAGCTACCTCAGGAAGTCCCGCAATGGAATTGGTAAGAGGTACTGGGGCCTTTGGAAGTGGTGATTGGCGCATCAAAAATTCAGGAGGAGACCTTGAATTCACCGCCAATACCAATCAATTCCTTACCCTCCGTCCTCATGGGGATGTGTTTCTAGACGGAAAACTCAAAATCGGCAGTGGTACCAACAGCCCCAGAGGGGAACTGGACCTGGTAGCAACGTCACCGATCCTATCAGCCGAGGCCACCAATAATGGATCTGGCCTTCAGATCAGGATCCATGGGCAGCCTAGCGGAACTTCCACGCTGTTCAGGGTCATTAATGGCATATCAAATACGAAATTCACCGTGCGAGCAAATGGGTATGTAACTGTTTCAGATCAATTGGGAGTCAATAAATATGATCCTGACGCTCGATTTTCCGTTCAGGGCAAGACCTCTGATGATGAAATCTTTTTGGTAAGAAGGTCTAATGGAGCAGGTGGTTTTTATGTAGAGGAGTTAAGCTCAGGCGCAGCAAAAACTACGTCTTGGGGGGATATGCATGTTCAAGGAACCCTCAGCAAGAATGGTGGTTCTTTCAAAATCGACCACCCACAGGACCCTGCCAATAAATACCTCTACCACTCCTTTGTAGAGTCTCCTGACATGATGAATGTCTACAATGGCAATATCACCACGGATGCCCAAGGCATGGCAGTCATTACCCTTCCCGAGTATTTTGAGACCTTGAACCGGGACTTCCGTTATCAGTTGACCTGCATTGGCACGTTTGCACAGGCCATCGTCTTGGAAGAAGTAGCAGGTAACCAATTTAAAATCCAAACAACAGATCCCAATGTAAAAGTAAGCTGGCAAGTGACGGGCATCCGCCAAGACCCCTGGGCCAATGCCCACCGTATCCCCAACGCCATAGAGAAGCCAGAAGAAGAAAAAGGGCGTTACCTCAATCCAGAATTGTACGGACAGCCTGAAAGTAAGTCGCTTAATTATGATGGAGAGGGGAGTAAATAGCGCAAAAGACTGTTAGCGCCTGTAGCACTTTTTAGCTGACAACATAAGCATCCCGAATTTTCATTATTGAAAATTCGGGATGCTCTTTTGGGGCATCGACATCTAACAGGCTTTCTTCATCCTGTTAGATGTCCAAGCTCGCGCCCCTCAGCAAAAAATCGCCTGTTGGAAATGGTTAATGGGTTTTTCAATATACTACCTTGTGAAAAAAATGGCGATCTCAAAAAAGACCCGTTCCAATAGCCTTAATTCCTCTGTAATTATTTCTGCCTCCCCATAGAACTCTGCTCGAAATTCAAGCTGGGTATTATAAGTGGTCTTCAGTCCTTGGGTTAATTCGAGGTTGACCAGATACTGGTCCTGATGAGGCAAGGGAGAGATATGCGAGACAATAGCAGGCAGCATTCCAAACTCCTTATAATTGTAGTTGTCGAGCTTGATATTGGCAGGTTGGCCGATGCGTAGTTTGCCTATATTTTGTTGGGTAAGAGTGGCTTTGCCGATGATATGCTGGGTATGGGGCAAAAGGCTAATCACGGCTTTACCAGCCTCTACCTGTTGGCTCACCGCCCACAGGTCAAAAAAGGCTACCTGGCCACTTTGCGGGGCCAGCAACATATAAGTTTGCTTCCAGTCTTCGATGGCGCTTTTCAACTGACTCAACGCTTCCTGGGCTTCCACCTGAAGCCTTAGTCCATCCTCCTGCACCTGCTGCCCAAACTCTCCCATCTGTTGATGGTAAGATAGGCGTTGAATCTCATTGTTGTGAATCTGTGCTTCCAACTGCTTGATCACCACCCCCTTCTGTATTTTCACCACTTCATATTGCTCTAGTTCAACACGTGAGATGTTTCGCTGCTCAAATAGCTTCCGATTAATTTCGTATGCTTTTTCGGCTAATTCTAATTCACGCTTTTTGAGTTCCAATTGCGCTTCGATATTGCTGTTAAGGGCCTTGATCTCAGCCGTTTGGCGGCTGGTGATGCTTTTGACCCCCCTGTGATAAGGGTCGCTCTTTGTGAAAAACTGCCAAGCTTCCAGCGTCTTCCGGAATTCAGAGTAGCTGTGTTGGAGGCTGCCTAGTTGGTAGGTTGGAAGGGGCAAGAGGCTTGTCAAGGTTCCTGTTCCCGCCAGGCTTTTCTCCAGTTGAAGCACATCTCGCCAATCAGCTGTGGACTCAAAAGCCAGTAGGCAGTCGCCTTGTTGGACAAGCTCTTTTTCCGCCACAAAGATGTGAGCGATCTTTCCAGAAGTAGGCGCTGCCAGACGTAGCGGAGGAGGATCTGAAGTAAGCACTAGTTGGGCAACCAGGACATCAGGGTATTTGACAAACCAGGCGAGCGTGAACGCCGCCAGGATGGCAAATAAGATCACAGTTAGCCCCCAACGAATGATCCATGCAGGGACTTGTCCCATGATTTCCTGGACTTCTTCGGAGCGTAGTTCGATGTGAGAAGTGTATGCTTCCTCGTCTTCGTGTTTCCTTATGTTATTCATGTGCCTAGTTCTAGCTGATTTTTGACTAATGTATAATAAGCACCTCGCAAGGCGGCCAACTCCTCATGCGTGCCGCGCTCTACAATCTTGCCCTGATCCATCACGATGATTTGGTCTGCATGTTTGACGGTGCTGAGACGATGTGCCACGACCACGACGGTTCGCCCCTCCAAAAAGCGGTTAAGCTTTTTCATAATCGTCGCTTCATTATTGGCGTCCAGGGCACTGGTCGCTTCATCAAAGAACAGGTATTCCGGGTTTTTGTAAACGGCTCTGGCAATGAGCAATCGCTGTTTTTGACCACCACTTAAGCCAATGCCATTTTGACCAATTTGGGTATTATAGGCCATAGGCAAGCGTTCGATATCTTCCTGAATATTGGCAATCTGTACCGCTTGGCGTAAGCGTGTTTTGTTCACCGGCTTCTCCAAAGCGATATTGTGTGCAATGGTATCATCGAAAATGAAGCCTTCTTGCATCACAGTGCCACAAGCTTCCCGCCAGGTATGGCTTGAGATATGTTGGAGCCACGATGCGCCCACGTTGATATGGCCGTTTTGCGGTTCATAAAATTTGAGGAGCATTTTGATGAGTGTTGTTTTTCCACTGCCACTCATGCCGACGATAGCGGTGGTTTTTCCGGCGGGAATTTCCAGGCTAATGTCTTGGAGGACCCAAGGGGAATCGGGGCTTCCATAGCGAAAACTTACGTTTTCAAGCTTGATCTCTCGTCGAGGCGGTAGCTCGTGGAGCAAGACTTCCTGATCCTCCTCCTCATTCTCCATTTGGTGGATTTCCCCCAAGCGTTCCATGCTTATTTTGGCATCCTGCGCTTGCTGAATAAAGCTGATAATCTGGCTGATAGGGCCATTGAGCTGACCTATAATGGAGGTAATGGCCATCATCATCCCCAATGTCATGTCTCCCTCTATGACGGCCTTAGCTGCCACAAAAGAGATGATGATATTTTGTAAATGGTTAAAAAAACGGCTACCTCCCTGCTGGTACTGATTGAGGGATAGCTTTTTGAGATTGAGGCGAAAGAGTTTTGCCTGAATACGCTCCCAACGCCACCGCTCCTGCCTTTCAATATTGTTGAGCTTGATTTCTTGCATACCATAGACCAGTTGAATCAGGTTGCTCTGGTCTGCCGCCATTTGCGCAAAGCTCTTGTGGTCCAGCTGGGCCCGTTTTTTCAAAAATAAAAGCACCCAACTAATGTAAAGGGTACTCCCTCCCACAAAAATAAAGAAGATGGGCATGGAAAAGATGGCCAGTACAAGTCCAAAGATGAAGATATTGAAGATGGAAAAAAGAGAGGTAAGGACAGAGCCTGTGAGGAATTGCTCGATTCGGTGGTGATCCTGTATGCGCTGAATAATGTCTCCTACCTGTTTGGCCTCAAAAAAGCCAATCGGCAAGCGCATCAGTTTGATGAGAAAATCAGATATGATGGAGATATTGATGCGCGTGCTCAAGTGGATCAAGATCCAGGCACGGATAAATTCTACCGCCGTCTGACTGGCAAACAAGACCAACTGCGCCAGCAGAATGAGGTAAATAAAGCTGATATTGCGGGAGCCAATGCCAAAGTCTACCACTGCTTGTGTGAGAAAAGGGAAAACCAGTTGCAATACACTGCCAAGCACGAGACCCAATATCAATTGCAGCAGAAACTTTTTGTAGGGCAGGAGGTACCGAAGCAGATACCCAAAACTGGCTTTGCCCGTTTGGTCCTCTTCCTGCTCATAGAACGCTGGGGTCGGTTCCACCAGAAGGGCAATGCCTTCGGCCTTTCCGCTTTTTTCATCCTTCCCCCAATGGGCGAGAAATTCCTCTTTCTGATAGGAAACAAGCCCAAAGGCAGGATCTGCTACATATATTTTGTTGCCTTTCACCTTGTGAACCACGACAAAGTGGTTTTGATTCCAATAGGCGATCGCAGGCAGAGGAGCCTCTTCTGTCAATTGATGATAGCTGATCTTGACCGCCAACGTGCGCATGCCGATGTCTTCGGCAATCTGGCTGATCCCTTGCAAGGAAATGCCCTCTCGGTTCATATGCGCCCGCTCACGCAAGCTTTGAAGAGAATAACGTTTGCCATAGTGATGTGCAATCATGCGCACACAGCTAGGCCCGCAATCCATCTGATCGAGTTGTTGGTGGAAGGGAAAGGAAATCATCTGATATTTGTTAGACTAAAAACATTATTCCCTAATCAAGCCCAGGTATTGGAAAAAGGGTTGAACGTACAGTCCTCCACTTTTTTATAGGTTCCATCCTGATACATGAGGTCTGAATAACTGAGGCACATAAACCGAAATTGACAGGCGCTACATTTTGCTACCTGCTGATTGCTGATATGCCATTTCTCCTGAAAATCCTCCCCTTGGATGACCGTAGAGACCGTATCCTTAGCGATATTTCCAAAGGATGCTGAATGGGTAAAGTAATTTTTGATATTGCCTTCAGGGTCTATGCAGACCTTTTTGTTCAGGCCAGGATTATGTGACTGGGCTTCTGTATAGAAAGCTAAGGTTTGATAAAACAGGCTTTCATCGTATGACTCAGGCTGCTGATAGTCCAGTGCTCTCGTCACATAATGCAGGAAGACATTGTCATATTTTTCAGCTACCGTGCCTGCATTGATGTAATGGCTCGTTTCAGCCGATTGTCCATACACCGTACTTATTACCCTGAGATCTGGAAATGAAAGCGCCTTATACTGCTCAAAGGTCAAACAATCGTACTTAAACCTGAGATCCACAGATCTGGCGATGCTTGTTTCAAAAATGGATAAGAGTTCATCCAGCCGAGTGGCATCATACTGCTCTGCAAGCAGGAGCAGTTGAAAATGCCAACACCCCAATTCAAGCAATTCCAACAATAGGCTCTGATAATCAAATTGCTCAATCCCTTCAATCGCAATAATGGCGTTATTGAGATGACCTGGGTGATGGTAGTGGAGGTCTATGGGGGGGAATTTCTGTGGCTCCTCCGTATAAAATCCGTATTCATTTTCTACGAAATGATTGAGGTAGGCATCTAGCCCCTCCTGCAAGTCAGGAAAAGTGGCTTTTACCTGAGCTACTGTATGACTTGTTAAGTCATTCTCGAGAAGGGCCGCGATCTCATTTTTGATCGGGAGATACCTGTTTCTGTGTACATCGAGGATGACACTGCCAGCGTGACCCTTCGTCAAGAAACAATTGGAGTATAGGGTGAAATAGGAGGAGTTCATAGCTTGCTGACGGGTTTTTGGGGAAGGTGTGCAAGTAAGGTCCCATTGTGTCGTTGGGATTTTGTCTTTTTCCATACCAAAGCAGTGATGGTCCTGTCCTTATTGAAAGAGACCGTATTGAGGTGGTAGGTATAGGGAATGAGGGGGTTCGTTTTTATGTGAAATTTAGCCATGGTAGATTTTGATTAATTCTTCTGCGATCAGCTTACTCAAGTTGAAATTGCAAGGGTTGGAGATAAAACCGTATTGACCGACAGGGTTGATTTCAAGGAAATAATACGCTCCGTCAGTGCCTTTGATCATGTCAATAGAGCCATTGTCAAGCCCTAGTTCATCCATGAGCAATGAGATTTTATGCGCCAAGGCCTTGGGGAGTTGATAGGGCACCTTTCGGGTAGGGCGCGCATTGTCATAGTTCCTGAAATCAATGCTTGTCTGTTCATTGTCCTGGGTAAACATGGCCGCAGCATAGCATGTCCCTTTGAGGTAGAATATCCGCAGCTCAAACTGCTTGTGGATATTTTGCTGAAAAAGGGTAGGGAAAAAAGCCTCGGGGAAATCGTGCGTATCCTGAATCCTTTCAGTAAGGCCCTGAATCAAGAATCCTTCTTCCATAACCCCCTGAGGCTGTACCACCTCAAAAAGAGATTTGCTGATCAGGTCCTGGTTCTGATCTTGAAAAAAAGCGTTTATGCGGTCCATATTGGCACTTACCAGGGTTGGAGGGACCGAGATCCCGTGCTTTCGCGCCATGTCCAACACATGCATTTTGTTCAGCCCCGTTTTTTTGTAGGAACCGATTTTTTTTGAAGGATCATTGAGGACCAGGTCAAAAAAGGTGTAGAGGTAATACTTGTAATTGAGTTGGAGGGCACTGAGCATGTCGGAATCCTTCTTGAAGGTAGGAAAAAGGATATCCGCTTGCGGAATTTCCCTATTGGCCAATTGCTGCATCAACAGGGGCGATGGCCTCCGAAACCAAAATGCAAGCTGAGCGTCGAGTACTGATAGTTTTTTGTCATTCTGTATCGAGAGACTTACACTTGCCAGTCTCGTGAATAGCTGTTCTACGGCTTCAGTATCCTCATCATTGATTCTAATAAATGGATACTGATAATAGCTCAGCCAGTCAATCACCTCATTTGTGGTGATATCGTCCTTCTCGGAAAAAATGTAAATCATACGGAATAAGAGATCTGTGTAGGGGAGACTTTTGGGGAAAGTAGCCCTCCCTCTGTTACCTGAGGGAGGACGCTGGAGGCATTATCCTGAATCAGGCAGGTTGAAAGCGTGATTCATAGCTGTTTCTAAGTCGGCAGCGTAGGAAACAAAATGCCGCCCCCATCAGGTCTGTAATCGGGGTCAAGGCGGGTATCACTGTCACAATTGCCCACATCTCCTTGCGTGTGTGCATCATTGGTATCGACGGTAAAGCGGGTATGGGTTCCCCCCGTTCCACCTTGCATGGACCGAAGCTGTCCCATGTCTGTTAATGCTTCGCTCTTGAACGCATCTAAGAGGCTGTCAGAGTGCTTTTTTGAATGATTCTTTTTCATGATCTTATGGATATTAGTTTTGTGAATTGAATTGTCTGGAATAATCTGCGCTAAATGGAAGACTTAATCTAAGGTGGGGAAAGTGGGATTATATACATTCGACCCAACATCTAACCTTTCTCTGGTATCAGTGTCACAGTTCCCTACATCCCCTTGGGTATGTGCATCGTTTGTGGTCACAGTATATTTGGTCCTGTCACCCTGACCTCCACTGATGTTGGTGAGTTGCCCCTTGTCCAATAATGTCTCGCCTTTGAAGGCGTACAAGAGGCTGTCAGAGTGCTTTTTTGAATGATTCTTTTTCATAATTCTTGATTAGTTTTATCAGTTGAAAAAATGGCCTTAGAACGTTTCAGGCTACATGAGAACAGAAGTACTTCTTGTTTGTAAGTGCCTTCCACCTGTACATATCCTATGGTTCTCAGAACATAACCCATGATCCCTGATTTTTTTTGAAAAAATGAGTAGCCTAAGGAAATTTGAACTTATTGGGTTATTATTTTGAAATAATGACTAATACTTATAGACACCATCGCAATAACATCTCCTTGGAAGGATTAAAGTCATCAGACCCTAAGCAGGTAGAAATGGCGGTCACGGAATTGTATGAGCGATATTATCCTGCTGTATCCGGCTATCTTATGAAAAGAGGCCTGGGGGACCTGGATATTCAGGATGTTTTTCAAGACGGGATCATGACCTTTCTTCGTGCCTTGAATGATGGAAAGGTAAAAGAGGGGGCCAATGTTGGAGGGTACTTTTTTACGATATGTAAGCACCTCGGCATGAAAAGGGGTGAAAAAAATGCGCGAATGGCTACAGAAGATATTGATTTTTCACGGCTAGAGGAGGTGCCTGAAGATTGGGAGGCCAAAGAAGCGGATGAAGAAAGACAAAAACTGCGCTCAAAAAGCTGGGCGCTTATGGATAGCCTGGGACAGTCTTGCCAGGAATTGTTGAAAAGAGCCTTTGAAGGCAATCAAAAAATCATGGATTTCTTTGCAGAGCTGGGCTATAAAAATGCCCAGGTAGCACGTACCGCAAAATATAAATGCCTGCAACGCTTGAAGAAAAAACTATCGCAAGATCCTCAGGCAAAAAAACTTATAAATACGCTATTTCATGAATGATTCGGAACAGATCACTCAAATCGCAGCCTACCTCGATGAGGCGATGTCGCCTGAAGAAAGGCAGGCATTCGAGGAGAGGGTAAGCAATGATCCCGCACTCGCTCGCGAGGTGCGAACGATGAAGGCACTTCGTGATGATAGTCGGATGTACTTCCGCCAAAAAGCCCTCAGCCAACAAATTGCCAAGCAAAACGAAACCAGCCAAACACGTCCTTTATGGCGGCAACGAACTTTTCAAATCAGCTTAGCCATTGCCGCTGGAATCGCTTTTTTTTTGCTTATTAGGCCTATTCTTTTTGTTGAACAAACGCAGGACCACGAGGCCCTTTTTGCCCAATATTTTGAAGCCTATGATGAAAGCGGTTTGATGACAGAAAGAGGGGATACTTCCGATATTGATTTGTGGAAAGAAGCAGGAAATGCCTATCAGCAAGGCGATTATGCTGCTGCTGCAACATCCTTTATGACCATTATTCAGGAAGACTCAACCTTTATCCCAGCCCGGTTTTACCTGGCCAATAGCCTGCTCGCAGCACGAGCCATTGAGGAGGCCATCCCTCACCTTACTTTTATTGTCGAAAGAGATGACTTCCTGTACGGCCGACAATCACGCTGGCTTTTGGCCTTGGCCTATGTCCACACTCAAGCGTCCGAACAGGCAATTCCCATATTGGAGGAACTTCAGCGTTCCAATGATGCCTTGGGGCGTCAGGCAAAAAAATTATTGAGGGCGATTCCTCAATAGGAGAAAAAAATACCCGCCTGCGGCCAGGAATATCAGCAATGCGATTAATGCAATTGGCCAACTGAACCAATTCCCTCCCGTGTAAATGGGGGCAGGATTCCCAATGACCCGTAAGTGTGCCCAGTAATACGGATGAGATTTCAGCGGATCTGCTTTCAGCAAGTATGCCTCCTTGCTGGCCTTCATCGCCTGAGAAAGTGCCTGCCCTTCTGAAATCCCTTTAAAAAAATTAGTACTCACTTCATAGCTAGACCGGTCATTGGCTTGCCAAAGACTTGCGACGAGATTCGGACACCCGGCATAGCTAAAGGCGCGTGCCAGACTCATCAAGCCATCTCCCTTGCTGAGCTTGCCCCAGCCAGAGTTGCAGGCACTCAGGTATATCAGCCTGTTGGGGAAATCCATCGCTTGGATTTCTGCTAGAAATAGTGCCCCATCATCAAGTGTATCGATAGGGGCGTGAAAGTAAATGCGAGAAAGCTCAGGTCTTTCCTCGTTTATCATCGCATGACTTGCTATATGTATGATGGTTTTTTTGGAAAAAGCTTTTTTAAAATTCGTTTCTGTGGCAGCCATACCAATCAATAATTCTCCCCCAAACAACTCGTAAACCTGCTCTGCTTCCCTGCTCGCCCAGGTAAGGGCTTGAAGATCTCCCCGAACCGTATCCCCACGGCCTTGTATCATCCGCTCTCCAGTTCCGCCAAAAGTAGGGGCAATAGCCAGGACACTAGGTCGGCGCTTATGGTCGAAGGATTGTAAAAAAGCATTTCCAGAAAAAGCATAGCTGAAATTATAGGTATGCAGGCAATAGGGTAAGTCTTGGTAAGATGAGTGCTTAGGGTCAGGAGCGGTGTCCAGCAATGCTTCAAACGGGATAAGGTTCAAGTGTTGATGTGGCAAAATGACCCAATCTGAAATGCCCTGAAAACGCTGACAGGCGGGTTTTAGCAGCAATTGGTATAACGCATAAGCTTCCTGTTGGTAGCTTTGAAAAGCTTGTTTGGCTTCTTGGGAAGGGGGCACCTGCTGAAGGGCCTTCCGAAAATTTTGCAAACGTTCTGCGAAATTTGGCGGAACTGATTCTTCCCAGAAATTTATCTGATCCGCCACAATGACCATAAAATACAGTTGCGTATCCTGTAAAAAATAATGAATAAGCCCTTGGGAAGGAAATGACGTCAGGTTTTCCTGAATATTGGCCAAAATCAGCCTCCCATCCATCTGTTCCAATTGGCTAAAAAGGATTCGGTTTTCAGGATAATTCTGCTTGAGAAAATCCCGCTCGACTTCTAGTTGGTGCACTAAAAGTTCCAGGCTATCTGTGTTCTCATTTTTCTGTTGGGCGAAACGGATTCTTTCCTGAATGATATATTGGTTGAGGCTGTCAACTTTCTGCATCAAGGTGTCAGCCTTCATCAAGGATCGGATGGCTGTATGCTGTTGCAGCAATAGCGCCTTTCCCTGCTCCATGTACTGAAATGCCTTATGCAGGTAGGTCGGGTCCTGATACTGATCATATAGGAGGCGGCAAGCTTCCAGCCCATATTGGAAAATATCATAGTCTATTTCTACCGACTGAAAATCATCTTTTTGATGGATGATCTCTAGTGCAAGCTTCTCAAGTCTGCTGATGCAAGCATCTGCATGCGTCAAGGTAGCCTGAAGATAGGCTGGATCTGGACGTTTTGCGTAGCTATCTAAAAATAGCTGCGCTTTTTTTCTAAGGATAGATGCGATCCAGGGTTCATTCGATTGTTGATCGAAAAAGGGGACTTCAAAAATCGTTTTGTAAGAAAAAGAAGTCGCAAAAAATGACAAGGCTTCCTGGTGAGTCGCTAAGGCAAGAGAATCAAGCCCCTGATATTCAAAAGTTTCACTTTTGTGGTAGAGATATACCCCGATTCTCATCGGTAGGAAATTGGGGTGGCGTTTGGCCAGGTGAATAGCTTTTGCATAATAGGTATGCGCAAGCGGTAATTGATTCGCTTCCTTGGCAATATTCCCCAAATGTACCAAGCCTTGAATAAAGAAATGATTGGTAGAGTCAAGGCCATTCTCAAGCAGTATCTGCAAAGAAGCTCGTACACTTTGGCTACTTTTCTCAAATTGCCCTAATTCCAAATAGAACTCTCCTAGTCTCTGGTATGCGCCCACCTTACTATCATAGGATGCCTGAGGATCGTTGACGACATCTAGTAATAGTACTTTTTCTTTTTCAGGTTGATTCAGCCCATACGGCGCATAGACAGCGGAGAGGCCACTCCGTAAGCCGATTCCAAAAAGGGCTGACTTATCTGGTGCATTTTCGCGAATATTCAACCCTTGCTTATAATAGGATTCCGCCTGGGAAAAATCTCCTAACCTGCGATGAATTTTTCCCAATCTCCCATAAGAACGGACGCGCAAATAATTAGCCTTTTCAGTATTTGGCAGGAGGGAAATACATGTCAAAAAGGCTTCTTTAGCCTTTGGGGGATTTTCTGCTGCGTAGGTAAAATAGGTGCCGATCGTAAAATATCCCCGAGCTATTTCTAAGGGAGAAACTTGAAGGCGAATCGCTATGGGTAAGCCTTTTTGAGCATATTCTAGGGCTGCGTTCAGGTTACGGCTATTGTAATAAAACTGACTTTGCCATAGACAGCTCAAAGCGTAGTCTTCATTCAGGGTGTCCCCCTTTTGCTCATAGGCATCGATCACGCCTTCCATGTAATGCCGACTGCTATCGGCCCATCCATTATTGAGCAGTTGATCAGCCATTGCTCGTGAGTTCCCTTGGGGGGCTACATCTTGCTGCTGCGCAGCAAGACCCAAGGAAAATGTGATCAAAAAAAATAAAATAAGATGTTTCATACTTCGTGAGAATGCTCCAATCCCTATGGGAAAGTAAGAAAAATTTAGGGTTTATCTTTTTTAGTAAAAATGGCTGGTTATAGGAATTTATATTTAGCCATTTTTAAATAAAAATGGTATTTTTGGCTAAATATAATCCCCAATATTTACTGACAATCCCTATTTAGGGAATAAGAAGAATCAACGAATAGGATATCTTGATGACAGCCGTCACTTCATATTTTGATTTTCATTTCTATCTACCCAAATACCTCCGCAAATACCTTGATCGTCTGCGGGTAGCGAAAGCCTTCTATGTGGGTTTGGTAGTAGGCAAAAAGGGTTTTGATCAAATTTCGCTTTTGGTCGCTGTCGAAGGTGATGTCGCGACAGCTCTCAAGGTCGCTTTTGAGAAAGCGACGGAGTAGGGAAGACACAGCCTCTGTCTGTTGAGGGACTGCCTTGAAAATCCCATTTTTATGGTCAAAATGCACATACTGCGCGTCTTTGCTCTGGTCATTCGGGCCAAAACCAAGATGGCGTGTCAGGTGCAGCAGGTAGTAGATGAAAATATGTACCAAACGCCGATCCGTCGTATCAATCGTCAAGATGACCTCCCGCAAAAACTGATACAGATTGGGGTTCGCCATCTCCTCCTTCACCGTGTCATAAAACACTTCCACCACTGCGAGGCCCAGCGAAAGCTTGACCGGATGTGTTTGGGCAGTTTGCAGCAACGTGTTGACCTTGGTCTCTGTAATCTTCTGCAGGCTGTGCTGATCCCGTTGATAAAATACCACATCCACGATAGATAGCGGCTGGAAATAGCTATGCGTCTTCCGCGACCGTGAGGAGCGAAATCCCCTGATAATAAAGCTCTTGATCCCAAACTCTTGGGTGTATAAAGTGGTGATCAGGTTGGAATCCTGATGCTTCAAGGTTTTGAGGACGATAGCTTCTGTTTTGAGGATCACAAGGAAGAGGGTTCGAGCGTTCTAGGTTCGATTGTTCGAAAGTTAAGGCTTAAAAGGAAAATTCAACGCTCAAATGCAAATTCAACTTCAAAAAAACAGCATAATTGAATTTGAGCTTGTGTTTGAGCTTGAGCTTTTCTTCTCAGCCGTTCATGCTATTCGGCGTGAGGAGGCGAGCTGGCCGCAATTCCAATGCGCGCATAATGGCGGCCTGCTCCTCTTCATAGACTTGAAGGAGGGGCGTGGTATCGGCTTCAGATTCGATGAGTGCGCGTTTGCTGCCGAGGGGAGAGAGGGGATTGTCTGTGAAGACCCATGTCTCAGAAATGGGAAGCTGCTGGCGCGCAGCGGCGATCATTGCCATTGGATCGGCGAGTTCTGGGCCATCAGCACCCTTGAGAACTGGCCCTACCACAAGTGCCTGGATTGGGGCAAGGAGTTGTTCCATCAACCCAGTTTTTACCTTGATTTCTCCTTTTTCCCAGTAGAACAAATTGCGTTGATCTGCCGAAAAGCCATTATTATACACCATAGCCTCGCTCATCAGGGTTGATAGCCGTTTGGTGACAAATCGGGTGTCCTTCACAGTACCGCCAAAGGCATCGTGAAGAATCAGGGCCTTCTCCTGAAATTTAAAATTGAAGACAAGGTTTTGGACAAAAAGCCTGTCGCGAAGGTTGGTCTCAGATAGGTATAAGAGAATCAAGAATGGAGAATTAAAAATTGAAAATGAATTCCCAATTTAATCATTTTATCATCTACTCATCTAATCATCTACTCATCTAATCATTCTCCCATTCTCCCATTCTCTCATCCCCTCATTCTATCATTGCCTTTTACATCATCCCTCTAGCCTTGATTTCAAGGTACTTATTAAGAGAGTTGATGGTGAGGTTCTTGGGAGGGGTCAAAATAGCAATGATTCCGTGGCGCTCCAGTTCTTTGACGATTTGCTTTTTTTGGAAAGCAAAGTTCTCCCCAACCGTTTTGATGTAGATTTCCTCGGTGTTTTCAGGCTTGGAGGAAAGAAGTTCTTTGAGTTCAGTATTTTCGAAGAAAACAACCATCAGCAAGTGATTGCGGGCCATTCGCTGGAGATAGGGCATCTGGCGCTTAAGGGCTGTGGTCGACTCGAAATTTGTGAAGAGGATCAGCAGACTGCGGTGGGAAATCATGTTTCGCACTGTCGCATATAAGCGGGCATAATCTGCCTCCAAGAAATCAGTCTTTTGGTTGTAGAGCGCCTCTTGTATGCGCGCCATGTGAATGGCTTTGCTGCTAGCAGGTACTTTTGTACTGATACGTTCAGCAAATGTGATTAGCCCTGCCTTATCGTGCTTATACAAGGCGATATTGGCGAGGACGAGGGAGGTATTGATGGCGTAGTCCAGCAAACTCATGCCTTCAAACGGCATCTTCATCGTACGGCTCTTGTCGATAAGGAAAAAGACATTTTGGGCCTTTTCATCTGCATATTGATTCACCATCAGCTTGCTGGCGCGAGCTGTCGCTTTCCAATTGAGCGTGCGGTAATCATCCCCACGAACATATTCTTTGATCTGCTCAAATTCTGTGGTATGCCCCAATCGGCGGACCTTCTTGACGCCGATGTCTCTCAGCCGATTCGAAATGGCCATGAGCTGATAGCGCCGCATTTGAAGGAAAGAGGGATAGGTGGGGACCATGGTATCTTCTCCAAAGCGGTATCTCCGCCTCAACAATGCCAATGGACTGGACACATAGACATTTAATACCCCAAAATGATATTCACCTCTCGTCACAGGACGTAACATATACCGCTTGTCTAATTGCTCCCTTTTCCCCATTTTGAGATAAAAAACGAGGTCTCGCAACTGAAACTGAACAGGCAACTCATCGATGATGTGAAGAGCCACGGGAAATTCATAGTGGTTGGTAAGTGCTAATACCACTTCGTTTTCGTCCCCATTCGAAAACCTATCGGGCGTTAGGCGTTCTGCTTCAAAGCCTTCCTTCTGGAGGAAAAGCATGAGGATATCCAGCAATACTACCCCTAAAAAAACCCAAAATCCCACTTTTGCCAGAATCATCATAGTCGGGAAGAAATACGCCGAAATGAACATAGCTACCAATCCCGCGATCACCATAAACAGGCGATTGGTGAGGAAAAGAGACAGGTAGAAAGATTTGAAAAACATAGGGAGGGGAGTTCAGGGTTTAGGGTTCAGAGTTTAGGGTAGTTTAAAAAAGATTTTCATTCAAAATTCACCATTCAATCATTCAAAATTCATTGCTCCGAGGTTATCGAGTATTTAGGGGAGAATTAGATGATTTTTTGAGCGTCAAGGGGTCATATTGAACGAAAAAAAAGAACCTCTCCTCATTTTATCATTTACTCATATACTCCCTTCGATAAACTCAGGACAAGCATTTTCTCATTCTCTTCCTTCTCTCATTCTCTCATTCTCTCATTTCCCCTACCTCGGCACCTCATAGCTCTCCACCAGGCGTCGCACGATGGCGGCTGGGGTGGCTCCTTCCATTTCCTTCTCAGGCGTGAGGATGATCCGGTGTTGAAGGACAGGAGGGGCCATGAATTGGATGTCTTCTGGGGTTACGAAATTGCGCCCACGCATCGCTGCCAGGGCCTTGGCCGTAGCCATGATATTGAGCGAGGCACGAGGAGAGGCACCGAGGAATAAGTCTTTATTGTTGCGGGTGTGGTTGACGAGTTTCACGATATAGGAAATCAAATGCTCATCGATGTGTACTGATCGCACAAGTGCCTGGTATTTCGCCACCTCTAGCGCATCCATGACGGGGCTAATAGCTTCAAGGTCATTCACAGATTTACGGTCGTGAAATTCGCTAAGAATGCGGATTTCCTCCTCCATACTAGGATAATCTACCTCAATTTTAAATAAAAATCTGTCCAGCTGCGCTTCTGGTAGGCGGTAGGTGCCTTCCTGCTCAATGGGGTTTTGGGTGGCAATCACCATAAATGGGGGCTTCATCTGATAGGTATGCCCATCGATCGTCACTTGTCGTTCTTCCATGACCTCAAAGAGGGCCGACTGGGTCTTGGCAGGTGCGCGGTTGATCTCATCGATCAGTATGAGACTGGCGAAGATAGGCCCTTTCCGAAATTCAAAAGCAGCCGTCTGGTTATTGAAAATGGAGGTTCCCAGCACATCTGAGGGCATCAGGTCTGGGGTGAACTGAATCCGCGAAAACTTAATCGCCAATGTCTCCGCCAGCAGCTTCGCTGCCAGTGTCTTGGCGAGGCCAGGGACCCCTTCGATCAGGATATGGCCATCTGCCAATATCGCTGCGATCATCAAGTCGATCATGTGATCCTGGCCTACCATGATCAGCCGCATCTCGTCCTTGATCTGCTGGACGGCATTGCGCAATGCCAGCAGCTCAGGGCTGATCTGAAACTCATCTGCCTCCGCCTGAGGTTCTTCTTGTGACGTTACCAGGCTATCTTCTAGTGGATTTTCGAGGGGTTGGGGATCTTGTTCCATGTGTGTAATTGTTTAAGAGACCGCTCGGGCTTCGCAGACTCAGCCCTCGCTGCGAGATCGTTCGCTGTCGCTCACTGCGAGACCGCTCAGGCCGAAGACGGCCTTCGCTGCGGGACCGTTCGGCTCGAAGACTCGCCTCACTGCGGGATAAGAGGAGAAAACCTGCCTTTAGTCTCACAGCGAGTCTTCGAGCGGTCCCACTTCTCACAGTGAGCCCTTCAGGGCGAGCGGTCCCACTTCCTACAGTGAGCCCTTCAGGGCGAGCGGTCTCACCGAGCGCTCATTGCGTAAAATTCTTCTATTAATGTATGTAATTCTATCAACGTATCTTCTGTAATGCTGTCTTGTCGGTGGACGCGTCCGATCATGCCACAGATAGCCTGGATATGCCCTGTAGGTACCTCCGACTTGGCCGATAAGGTTTCGACAAAGGCAGGGGAGAGGTCATCTGTATGCATGAAATAGCGACTGCGAATATATTCTAATAAAACATTAATCTTTTTCTCTGCGATATTTTTATGGTTTTGACTTTGGAAATATAGCCTGCCAATGGTGTCTGTAAAGTCTAAGGTCAGGTTGGGGAGCGGTTTCACAATAGGGATTTTCCGCTGCTTTCTTTTCACCTCAAATGCGACAAAGAAAATAAGGCTATAGAGAAAAATGAGCCAAGCCCAAGTCAGCGACTCTTGGCTGAAGATGAAGCTCAGTTTGCCCGTTTTCCCTTCTAAGGCTAGCCTATTTAAGTTTTCCACCTTATAGTATTCATCCCAAAAAATGGTGTGTTCCTCGGGGATAAAAGACAAAGCGGTTGAGATAAATTCGTGGTGATGCTTATAGAGCATGTGGTAATTGGTGAGGGCAAAAGGGGTACTGCAAAGGATAAAGGCTCCATTGCCTCTTTTTACCTTCAGTAAGATAGGCTGCCCTAAACTATTGGTCGCCAAGACTTCTGAGTCAAGGTAATTATAGGAATCAAAATACCCTTGCAGATTGGTCCAGAAAAACCGAAACGGTTTCTCCGATTTCAGGTCTGGTAACACAAAGTTGGCCTGATTGGAATCATCGGGCATGTCTAGGCGTCCATTGTTCCATTGGATGCGTGTGCTGATTTTCAGGCTATCTTTAAGGAAATCGGAGAAATTTTCAGCTGCCAAAAAAGCTACATTTCCCAATTCGACAAAATCGATCAACTCTCGTGTATCATACTCATCGGGTCGATACTGTTGATTGATGACGACATATGCTGTGGGGGACCAGAATAGGGAATCGATGAACAATCCATAGGTAGATAGGTCACTGGTGTAGACCTTGTCCGCATCAAAAATATCTCCTAAGTGGTCAAATACGATTTGGGAGCCATAGGGCCTATCGTCCAGCCGTGAAAAGGAAGGCGACCAGTCCAATGGATCCATCTTCTTCATCGACACAAAGGCAAGTGCGATGAGACAGGCGGCCATGAAGGCAGCTGGGATGTAAATGGACTTGTTCATGTTACTTTCGCCTGAAAACGCCGAAATATACCTTGCATGGCTTCAAAGCCCCTTTTGCCTACCTCAAAATCGCCATACCATACATACTCATACCGCAAGGTAAGGTCGGAGAATTCGCGACGTAGCGGGCTGGTCCTTAGTTCATAGAGATAATCTTGATTGGTCTTATTGATCTTCCACTGGATGCGGTTGGTCTTGGAGAGTACCTTGAGGGTCTCAAGGTAGAGGAGACGGACAGCTTCGCGGTAGTTGCCACTTTGGGTCGCGCGAGCGATGAGCTGCTCAAAATCCAGTTGCTGGATATCTCGGGGCATGTCTTCCAAGGTGACGGGGGTACGTTTTCCTTCCCTCCGGAAGGCCGACCGCACGTCTACTTTGAAGTAGATCAGTACAAAGAACAGACTGCCTAGCACGGCAAATACATAGAGCATCACTTCTCCCCAACTCAGGCTGCCGACCGCATCGTCAAAGAAAAAGGAGAGAATGGCACTCCCTACCCGCTCCCAAAAGCCCGATTGCTCTTTTTGCAGGTTCCGTTTTTCCTTTTCATCCTCCTCCAATAAGTGCCGATCGTATTCGTATGCTTCGTCTGCAAGATATTGCTGACGGCGCGTCTCATCAAAGGAGCGAACCTCTACTGCCTCATCGTCTTGTGCCCAAATGACATCCTGAGCTTGGCAAGTGATTGCCAGGCCCAGGAATAAGCAGATGCTTAGGATATGTCTGATGGTGCTATTCAAATAATTTTTACTTAATTCTTTACCCTATCCCTCCCTCATCTCCATCTTCTACCGAATCGCCATCTGAATCGCTTTCATCTCCAAGGCCACGGTCTCCCATTTCAGCGCCTATCTCATCGATGAGGCTATCTTCGTGCTGCTCTTCTTCTTGAAGGTTGAAGTATTGGAAGCCTGCGGCAGTGAGTACAACTGTAGAGAAGAACCCACTAATTAGCATATTGACTACAGCACTTCCAATAATTGTCATTGTGGCCATAAAACCACTTCCTGTTAACCCTGCAAACATTCCCCCAAAAATTTGAATAACCCACTGGACAATTAGACTTATAATGATAATAATAGCTATTACCCCGAAAGTTTGCCACCAGTGACCTTTGATCAGTCGGAAAGCACGGCTAATGGCAGTTGGAGAACTAATGTTTTCTTGCATTCTTGCTGGAAAGCTTAACGCAAGAATTGTGTAAAAGTAAGCAAGTGCGCAAAGAAAAAGCACAAAAAACAGTCCACCCAATAAGCCCGAATCTGCCGCGCCAGCTACTGCAAAGAGAATGATAAAGACAATTACGATTCCTACATATATTAATACATTCAATAAATAAAGTCCTAAATATGGCAAAAACATGTCTCTGACATATTTTTGAACATCACGGAGTTCTACAACCCCATCAGGGGACTCATGGTAAGACCGCATAATGCCATAAACTGCTCCATAGAGGGTTGAGGTAGCTGCAAGTCCCAGCAAACCAATTGTAATTGCTGCGGACACAAAAGAGGAACTACTAAACATTCTAAGTGCACTTTCCGCCATAGCCTCTGGATCCATTCCTCCTTGCAAGATAGATGTAAAGTCTAACATGCCGCCGATCAATACAGCTGAAGCAACAGCCATCATCAAGTAAATACTCCCGACAAACACTACCAGCGACAGCAGGTAGATGCGTGCATTTCTGAGCACAAAACGGATACTATCCTGGAGAAGGTCTCCAAAGTCTCTTGTTTGTAACAGGTTAAATTCTTTTGCTTGATCCATAATATAGAAGGTTAGTGAATAAGGAATAAATCAAATTAAAATTAAAAAGAAAATATGAACTGACTATCAGTGCATTATTATTGAGCCGAAATCAGTTTATTTACCTATCAATAATTCATCATAATAGCTTCGGCTTTCAGCTTTCTTGAGAGTTTAATCGGGTACCAAACATAATACCAGCCAACAAAAATCGCCGACACCAAGATGATCAGCATATTCAGGGCAAAAGGCATATCAGAATGGCGCGTCACATAGCCTTCCAGAAAGCCTGCCATGAGAAAGACTGGCACTAGGCCAAAGATAATCTTAATGCCTTTTTTGGCGGCTTCGGTCACAGCGTATTTGCGGGTGTGTGTTTTGGGAAAAAGGAAACTATGCCCTAATAGTAGCCCCGAACCCCCTGCTATTACAATAGCAGATAATTCCAGGGTCCCGTGAATGAAGACCACCGGCAAGGCATCTACGATCACGCCTTGATTGAAGAAGAACATGATGAAGCTGCCCACCATGATGCCATTGCTGAACAAGATTTCCATCGTGAAATAGGAAAAAAATATTCCCATGGCAAAGGCCAGAAAGGCCACAGTGATATTGTTCAGAGAGATCCAGACAAATCCCTCAAATGAAGGCCCTTGTTTATAGACAGCTGTCGCGTCTCCTTGAGAGATATTGTCCAGGGTCATATTGACATAGGAATCCCCCATAATGGTTCGTACATAGCCTTGGTCCATGACCTCAGAAAAACCGCCGATCAGCATCCCAAATCCAAATATCAGGAAAGCATACCAGATAAAGCGATGGGATTCTCGGATGGTTAAAGGCAGGTCATAAGCCCAGAACTGAAAGAGCTGATTGCGCTTTTCTTTTTTGTTTTTGTAAATAAATAAATGAGTACGCGCTGCCAAGCCATTCAGGTAGCGGACAGATTGACTTTTTGGATAAAAAGTGCGCGCATAAGCCAAATCATCCGTAAGCTGTATATAAAGCTCTGCTAGGTGATCGGGATCGATAGATTCTTTTCCATCACTAAATAGCAACTCCTCGTATTCTAACCACTTATCTTTATTTTGGCGCAAAAAAGAAGGCTCTCTCATCAGGAAATATCGTTATTGGGCTTGGTTTATGTGGTAATCTGTATATGTGTATAGGATAATAGGAGAAAATTACCAGGAACAAACGAAATTTAAGTAAACTTGTCACTAATTGTCAGCCAGAAGCTATTCCTATCCTAAAGTAAGCATTTTTTCTCAATATGAACACTATCGTCATCCCAACCACCCAAAACATTGAATTAGAATATCCAATAGCTACTTTGGGAGATCGAATATTTGCGGCTTTGCTGGATTTGTTGGTGCTGGCGTGTTATTGGTCATTGCTCTATATGATCTTTGACATCGCTGCGCTTCCGCCCTTTATTGCCAGGGCCTTTGGCGTCTTAGAACCCGCCAATCAGCTGTTGTTCCTGCCGATCATGTTTTATCATTTGATCTGTGAGATTGTGTTTAATGGGCAAAGTTTGGGCAAAACGGCGATGAAGATCAAGGTGATTCGCTTAGATGGGGCACCGGCCACGGTGATAGACTACCTCATCCGATGGATGTTCCGCTTGGTAGATGTCTCCGTTACGACCCCGTTTATCGGAGTAGTGGGGATCATCTCTATTGCTGTCACCAAAAAGGGCCAACGCATCGGCGATATGTTGGCCAATACCACAGTCATCAAGCTTAAAATGGTGACCTATTTTGCGGATACCATCTTCGTTGAAACCGAAGACGATTATCAAGTCGTTTTCCCCGAAATCGAAGGCCTCTCCGACCGCGACGTCTCTATCCTCAAAGAGGTCCTCGACGCAGGTCTCAAAAGCAACAACCCCGAACTCCTTCTCAAACTGGAATCAAGGGTAAAAAGTGTTACCGGGATCAAGAGTAAATTGCACACCAAGGCGTTTCTGGAAACAGTCCTAAAGGACTATAATTACCTGTATGGACAAACCGGGCGGTGAGACCGCTCCCTGCGGTCGCTGTCAGATCGTTCGCCGTAGCTCACTGTCTGACAAAAGACGAGGAGTTGATGCCTTTAGTCTGACAGCGAGTCTGCGAGCGATCTGACAGTGAGGCCAATAGGTCGAACGATCTCGCAGTGAGCGCAAGCGAACGGTCTCTCAGCGAAGGCCGTCTTCGGCCTGAGCGGTCTCATAATCTCTCACCTAAACTTGATTTTGGGCCATATTCTTTGTAAATAAGGGGCCATCTTACGCCTGCCAATCTTGTTTATTGTGTAATCCTCCAAAGCAACCACCTGTTTATGGCCAAGTATTTACTCCTATGTCCCCTCTTCTGCCTCGCAACGCTCCTCACCGCCCAGTCTCCTGATTTTCTTGAAGTTCCTGTCCAAGATGCCTTGGCGAGCCAATCTAATGTCAAATCGGTTCAAGCTAAATCCTATCTCCTGAACCCTAGCGGTACCAAAAAACAAGAACAGGCCCTAGAGCTGTTCGAATTTGACAGTTTGGGGCATTTGGTACGTCAGGTAGAAATTGAAGGTAGAGACACGAGCAAAGTCACGGATTATCATTACACCCAAAAAGGTGCCCTCAGTTCCAAAGTTTTGATCGACAAAGTTTGGGACAAGCGCTATAAATCAGGGTATCGCTTCAATTCCGATAAAACGGTATTTCAGGAGAAATCCTATGAGCTGGTAAGCGAAAATGCTTCCATGCTATTGGATACCAAGCATTATCGGTACGACAGAGATGGTAGGCCTCAAGTTGTGCTCTCTTATGCCAATAATCAGGTAAACAATACCCATCACTATGAATATGATGAAGCAGGCCGCCTGACAGCAGAGGTATTTCGAAATGATGCGGGCGAAGTCACAGAAGCTATTGAATATGCTTATGACGAAGCAGGCCGCTTAAAACGCGTTAGCAGAAGCGAAGACACAAGAGGCAGCTGCCACTGCACGGAAGAATTTGTTTACACCTATAATAAGCAGAATAAGATAGAACAAATCACTTGGCTGATCGATCAGGAATCAAAAGGTGTGACGACCTATTCCTATAAAGAAGATGGGGTCACCCTCCTAGCTGTCCACCAAGAACTCGCCGATAGCCGCCGCCCTAAGCGGATTGTGAAGGAATTTGAATATCAGTTTTATTGAGATTTTTTATTTTTGATATAAAGGGCCTGCCTTTTTGAAGGGCAGGCTTTTTTTGTTGGGGGCTTTAGCAACTAGTGTTCTTTCAAGACTGAAATGTGGGGTAGAAGAGGCGCGGATCACCCACAGTTCAACCCTCCAATCCAGAAATCCCCGCCAGCTTTCTTACATAAACAGTTCCAACTGCTGGGTTGGATTTCGGGCCAGTGAGTTGGCTCTTTGCATAATCCGACCACCGTGTCAAAAACCGCAAAGAACTTCGTGCTGAAAGCACTAGGAAGCTATTCGCTTCTCATATTCGTCCCAATCAAAATCAAATCCCAATAGAGGAACAACGCTTTTGAAAATAGCGTCAAATTTTGGTTCCACTGATTTAACCCAGTCATACCATTCTAAGGAAAATTCAGAATATTCGTCCGCAGTCGCTTCTCCTTGTGTCCGCATCCCATGATGAACACTTGCTAACCAGTAGCTCACCTTCTGTTCTCGCGAGTAGCTCGGGTATTCTTTGGCCCAGAAAAGGCGAGTTTCTTCTTCGTATTTTTTCCTCCTTTCTTTGATTTCTTTGAGGAGCCTTTTCTCTTCGTCAGTTAAATTCTTTTTTGTTGCCATGTGAATATATTTTTGTTGCCGTTGAACTCGAAAATACCAATCAGTTCCCAAAGGCTTCCCCTTCGACAGGCGTTCGACTGAGCGTTCGACTGAGCTCACGCCGAAGTCTCACGCCGAAGTCTCAGGGACCGCACAAGCCGAAATCCACGACAGCACGTTAAAAACGTGCTATTTGCGCATTTTTTATGCGCTGGGCTGGATTTCGGGAGGTGCGGTCCCTGAGCCTGTCGAAGGGGGCCTGTAGCGTAATCCAGCCCCTATAGAAAGCGACACGCTTCATTACCGACAAATTGAACAGCCTATCCCCCAAAAACCAAAAGCGCCAGTCCCTCATCGGAACTGGCGCTTTTTATTATGAGAGAGCAAAATGCTTTCTAGATTCGATATTATCGCATCAGGGTCACGTTACCTGTGTAAGACTGATCACCGATCTTGAGGGTGTAGAAGTATACGCCTTCGTTAGCACCATTGCCCGATGGGCTGACACCATCCCAGCCGCCATCAGCAGCGAAGGATTCGTAGACTGTCTTGCCCCAGCGGTCAAAGACCTGCAAGGTGAAGTCTTCTTTACCCGTGTAAACGATCTCAAAGCGATCGTTGATTCCGTCCTCGTTGGGAGAGAATACGTTGGGGATAAAGAGACCAGGAACGGCTACTTTGTACATGCCATAGGTGATGGTGCTGATACAGCCATTTCCATCAGTTACTGTGAGGGTCACTTCATAGTCACCAGGTGTGCGGTAGATATGCGTGGGGTTCTCTTGGTTGGAAGTATTTCCATCACCAAAGTCCCAATGCCAGCTGACACCATTTGAAGACAGGTCTTCAAAGCTCACTTCAGCGTCTGGAAGCGGAATCTCCGTATCGGCAGCTGGTGAAGAAGCAAAGTCAGCGAAGGAGCCTTCAGAGATATTGACAACCGTGCTAGCGGTAGTGCTCTCACAACCAAAGGTCCCTACAGTAGTCAGGCTTACGGTGTAAGACCCTGGATCATTGTAGATATGTGATGGGTTGGGCTCATTGTTGACAGGAGAACCGTCACCAAAGTTCCAGATGAAAGACAAGGCATCTTGTGTGTTTTCAAGGAAGCTGACTTCCAGCCCTGCACAACCATCCGCCTGAGAAGCGAAGTAGGTAGAGGTAGGCGAAGGATGTACAATGATGGTAATCGAAGTATCATCACTACAAATACCTTCTTCCATGACCAGGTTGTAAGTAGTCGTTACAGTTGGTGAAGCAGATACTTCCATGATGGATGAATCGCTCAAGCTAGAAGTTGGTGTCCAGAAGTAATTGGCATTACCGAGGCCACCAGAAGCAGTCAAGACAGTCGTCTGTCCTGCACAGATAGCAGAGTCAGTAGCTGTGATAACAGCTTCGATGCCAGGAACTACTGTGACAAGCATTTGCGCTTCAGTAGCACAGTCATCAGAACTGACGCGTACCTTGAAGATCGTTGTCTCATTCGGCTTCACAGTAGGCGTAGGGGAGAAGATGTCATCTACAACGGCATTGATCGGGCTCCATTCGTAAACAACCCTTGGGCTGCTAGAAGGCTGCCACGTATGCGTAGAAATGAGCTTAATCTCATCTCCTTGACAAATGATGGTATCATTCGAGAGGATATCTGCAATTGGCGTAGGATTGACAGTTAATAGCAAGCTATCCGCTGCAGAACCACATCCATATTCAGAAGTCGCTACAAGCTTATAGGTAGTGCTAGTACTTGGGCTAGCCATTGGGTCGAATCGTGAAGGATCGTCTAGTCCCAAAGCAGGCACCCACTGGAAGGTATATCCAGGTGCATTTTGAGGCAAGCCACTGACCTGTCCACTCAGGCGAATGGAGTCTCTCAGACAGATGTCCTGATCATCTCCTACTTCGACCGTAGGTCTCGTATGGACAATGACGATTACCTGATCACCATCACTTTCACATCCTTCCGAGCTGACGACCAATGTATAGATCGTACTCTGGTTGGGCTGGATCGTAGGATCGGGGTCTGTAGGAGAATTCACGGTACCTGTATTGGTCGGTGACCAAGCATACGTATAGGTGCCATTACCTCCTGTACCAAATCCATTGAGTTTGATTTGATCTCCAAAACACACAACGGTATCTTCTCCTGCATGTGCAACTGGTTTTGGAATAACCTCAACAGTCACCGTACTAAACGGATCCACAGTCGTGCTCTGACTGGTACAGCCTGTCGAAAGGTCGGTAGCAATCAAGGTGTAGATCGTAGTTTGCTCTGGACGTGTAAAGGCATCAGGACGCTTGTCATTAGGAGGCACCATGCCCGTAGGGCGGATATTGCCTTGATCATCCATCCACTGCCATGAGAATGGTCCAGATGCGCGGTTGAACAATGGGTGTAGGCCACCTTTTAGGGTTACGCCTAATCCGCCTTCACACATGGTCATATCTGGTCCTGCATCTACCTTAGGTTTAGGATGAATCAATACAGCTACGGTGTCAACATTACTATGGCACCCTTTAGCATCGACAGCCTGGCCAAAGTAAAGAATGGTAGTAGGGGGTGTCGAAACGGGGTTCACCCAAGGATCTTCAACCGTACGGCTACTCAGGCCACAGCTTCCAGAATTACAAGTCCATAGGTAGGCATAGCCAGGCGTTCCGCCAGTGACAGTTGCATCGAGTTGTGTTCCACCATCAGCTTCGCAGAATTCCTGAGAAGGGCCGGCATCGAAGATTGGGCTTTGTTCTACCCGAATCTGCTGGGCATATACATCGGTACATCCGCGATAAGAGACCAGCAAGGAGATGGTTTTAACCCCTCCAGAAGTATAGATGACGCCCCCTGGTAGTGGCAAGCTCGAAGCAGCAGGATTTCCATCCTGACCGAAGCTCCACTGATAGGTCTGACTAGGGCCTACGGCCGGATTCGTCACAGTAAGGGTAATGCTGTCATTGGTACAGATAGTACCTGTACTATTGATGATGAAATCAGCAATCGGTTCTTTGACAACATCAAAGGTGATCGTGGTTGGGTCACTGATACAGCCATTGTTTGCTACTGTCAAGGTCACAGTTTTAGTTCCTACTGTATTGTATTTGATTCCCTGAGGATTCGGTAAATTACTGGTGCGAGGAACAGAACCAGGGCCAAAGTCCCAGTTATAAGTTGCATAAGTAGCACTTCCTGCCACACTGAAGTTTACATTGTTATTGCCATTGTCAAAACATACATCTGAGACAGGGCTAATGCGTGGAGTCGGCTTATCATGTACCTGTACATTAATACAGTTCTGAGGAGAGAAACATCCTTTTTCCTGTAGGTTTAGACAAACACGTTTGGTGCCAGGGGTAGCCCATGTGACCGTATATGGCCCTTGTCCTTGGGCTGCAGGGACCGAAACGCCCCCATCAAAATTCCAGGTATATGTAGCAATAGGTGCCGCATTTCCTTGATAGACAAATAAAGCCGGATCATTGACACATACAGGTCCAGGGTTGCTAAATACAGCTGTTGGAATTTGGTTAACCACTACTGTATCGACAAACAAATTACTGATACAGTTCCTGTCATCTATCTGTAGGGAAACTACTTTATTTCCAGGGGTATTCCAGGTGATCGTTTGAGGATCAAGGTCGCTAGGTGTTCCGACCAAAGTACCGCCGTCAATATCCCAAGTAGCGATAGATGCGAGACTTGCGCTGCCAGTAAAGGTCAGGATAGTCGCTTGTCCTTGGCATACCGGACTGATCTTAGAGAAGCTGGCACTTGGAATTGGATTGACCTGTACATTTTGAGTAATGGCATCAGAAGGACATCCATTTACAGTTGTGGTAAGGGTCACCGTCTGAAGGCCAGATACGCCAGACCAAGTCACCAAGTGAGGCCCTACGCCAGCTGCTTGTGTATTACCTGAAGCATCTGTACCTGTACCAAAGTCCCAGTTGTAGATCGTACCTGCGGCTCGAACACCTGTATAGGTCACAGTAGCGATTTCGTTTTGGCAAACAGGACCACTTACCGTGAAGGTAGGCTTAGGCTTAGGGTTATAGGTCGCACAAGTAGTGTCTGTGCGCACACACCCTAGAGAATCCGTTGCGGTAAGCTCATAGCAGATTGTGAGCGGTCCACTCGTTGTATTGTTGAGTGATACAAATGGGCGAGCGACTTGTCGGTCGGCACCATTTGGCAAGCCCAAATTAGTCAAAACCCCCACCCAATTATATGTATATCCGATCTGTGGGGCCGTTCCTATCTGTCCTAGTTGATTGGGACAAAGCGATATGTCGGCACCCGCATCAGCGACGGCGTTGTTTTGAAGCACTATACTACCATTGGCAGAAGCCGCAAGACCAGAATTGTCACCAAAGTTGGCATTGTAGTTATAAACTACAGGATTATTGGTCGGAGGATAAGAATGTGTGTACGTCACACAGCCCGTCGTACTGGTAAGGGCGATCGGACCCGAACCATCTCCAGGGAAGAAAGCAAAGTCAAATGGAGGCACCCCACCATTAGGGCAAAGGGTGAATTCTACATCGTAACATGCAGTCCGCCTTGTGGTAATGACAGGATTGAGTTTACAACTCACAACCGTGACTACTACAGCGACTTGGTTATTACCTACAATAGGACAGGCATCATCAGCAATAGAGAATACCAAGACGTACGTACCAGGTGTGGTAGCTGTCCAGTTGACGCGGCCATTGAGGGGCGTACCACTGAAACCAGGAATAGAGTCTGTCACAGAGGCATTACCTACTTGAGAGAAAGTTGCACCAGCAGGGGCAATCACTGTATTCCAGCTCAAGATAAGGTTCTGAGAAGTATCAGGGTCAGATCCGCCAATGTCAAAAGAGAAAGGATCAAATGAACAAGCCGTGATCGCATAAGGACCCGTCTGGGTAGCGCTTGGGCTTACATTGGTCACATTGGTGAGAGAAGGAGGCGTATTGGCCGCACAGTTGATGACTGTCACCTGAATATCACGAGATACGTTACCAATCAGGACGCCATTACGATACTCATTTACAGTCACACAGAGTACAGCTGTTACGATAGCTCCACCACCTGGTGCAGGAGGTGCAGGCGTAGGGGCAATAGTGATGTCCCCTGTAAGGGCGTTCATGCTTACATTCCACGTAGAGCCTAGTGGCTGTAGGGGAGAATATCCACCCGCAGCATTATACCCTACCTGTCCATTGGCATTGTCCTGACAAGGCGTCAACGAGTAAGAAAGCGAGTCACCGTCGGGGTCAAATGCACCTTGGTTAAAGGTAAATCCTTGACCTGCACAGAGATAAGGTACGGGAGGTACAGAGAACTGTGGTGAACTATTACAAGGAGTGATACCCAAGTTGATCTGGGTATTTCCTGTGTAGATCCCATCATTCGATGCACCAGAAGTGATCGTACCATTACGGCAGCAACTACCCCAAGTAATATTGTAGACCGTACAGTTTACATTACAGAAGTTGTAATCTGCATAATAACGCCCTTCTCGCACACCGTTGATCACGGCGCTGGAGTTGGTACAACCTGTCTGGGCTGATGGACAAACAGGGGTCACCTCTGTATAAGATACCAAAACCCAGGCACCTACGATGGTAGGAGCTGTACAGGTGGTTGGGGTAAAGTTGATGAAAGGTGTTGGAGGATTCGCTGGAGGTGTCGGCGTGGCCGCACCTTTACAGTCATAATAAGTACTGTGAAAGATTCGGAAGATACAACCATTACCACCTGGTAGACAGGTATAGGTAATGTCAACCCCCATAAAGTGGGTGGCCTTGAGTTGTGAACTCGCGAATACCATCAACAGCAGCATGGGAAAAACTAAAATAAACCGCTTGATGAACTTCATGATTAAGAAAGTGTAAAGGTTTTCTAAATTATGGATTAGCTAAACGAAAAGTGTATTGAGATGCCTATTGCTCGATAAAGATAACAATACAAGGAACAATTTAGGAGAGAAGACCAGTACAAAAAAGTACAGAATTCTACTTTTCTGAAAAAAATAAACTGAAAAATGATGGACTGCTAGCATGCAAATGTGTTATTATTCCTCATTTTCACTGTTATCTGGGACTAAAGAACGGTGTATTTCTGAAAAATAAAGTTGTGAATGTCCTATTGGATAATTGATTTTTTATGCGATTCCACTCCAGCAAAATCGAGCTATTCATCCGGACATTATGACAATTTCCCCTAAAATAAGGCAGATTCCCGATACAAAAGTAACCATACAGGTTCATAATTCTACATTTGGTGTCAGAATAACCCAGGATGTATGAGAAATTATGCAATTTTGCTGGTGAGCAATAAGTTATTTTCACAAGAAATACCAAAACGCTTAGGCACTGCCTAATTTAATTCTTTTTCATTATGAGACAACTATATGCCAAGTTTATACTGGCTTTGATGGCCTTGTTATTTTTAGGGTTTGATGCATCAGCAACTCACTTTATGGGTATTGATATTAGTTATCAATGTTTGAGTGGCTGTACGTATAGGATCGTTCACAAATCATATTATGATTGTAATGGTGCTGCTACCCCAAACCCACCAAATACACCAGGTTTCCCTGCTATTAACTTTATCGGAAATCCTGGAGGCTGTAATTCTATCCCCCTCGCAACTGGTGGTTGGACCTTGATCCATTATATAGAGATCACTCCTATCTGTGCAGGTGGTGTGACAAAATGTACAAACTCTAGTGCTGTAATCAATGGTGTACGCGAAGCCATCTACCGCAGAGATTATGACCTCTGCTCTGGTGGTAGTGTACCCTGTACCTCATTTAACATTACTTGGGGTAGCTGTTGTAGGAATGGGGTAATTACCTCTGGCGCAGCTAACCAGGGAATCTACTCAGGTAATACACGAATTGACCTGACCATTAGCCCTTGTAACAGTTCGCCTACTTTCTTAGCACCTCCGGTACCTTATATCTGTGCTGGTCAGCCCTTTACTTTCAACCAGGGGGCATTTGACCCGGATGGAGATTCATTGGCCTATGTATTGGGACCTTGTGCAGGTTCTGCTGCTGCTAATGTAAACTACGCCGCTGGCTATTCTCCTACTCAGCCATTGGGACCTACTTGGAACGTAACAATGAACCCTTTTACAGGGGATATCACGATGCTTCCAAATCCTACTGGCGCCATGGTAGTAGGGGTAATGTGTATTGTCGTACAAGAGTGGAGAAATGGCGTCCTGATCGGCTCTGTGGTACGTGATATGCAGATCACGGTAATCGGTGGCTGTACCTCTACTAACCCAGTCACTGGGGGGGTACAAAACTTGCGCATCGGCGGTGTACCTGCTGACCCAGTCTCGCCTACTGAAGTATTGACTTGTGCCAATACCCCTATGTGCTTCGACATTCCTGTTATCTCTCAGGATACAGCACTTGACTACACCATTTCTTGGAACCAGCAATTAGCTTCTCAAGGAGCGACCTTTACTGATACCAACCTGGTCATTCTGAATACGGTTCCTGGTAAAGAGCCTGTTGGCCGTTTTTGCTGGACCCCTACCCAGATCGGAACTTATTCTTTTGTAGTAACCACAAAAGATGATGCTTGCCCAGTCCCAGGACTGAACCAGTACACCATCCTGATATATGTTCGGAATGTCTTGAGTCAATCATCCGCGACAGCAGTTCCTATCATGAACTGTAATGCCGTACAATTGACAGCATTGCCTAAAACTCAAATCAGTAGCCCTTATAACCATATATACACATACAATTGGTCTGGAAATGGAAACCTGCAACCTGGTTTCAATGCAAACTTGCAGGATTCCACCTTTACGCATTCATATCCTGCGCCAAGTAATTACTTCTACGACCTATTCCTTCAAGACACCTTTGGCTGTCGCCATAACTTCAGAAACTTCCTGACCCTCAACCAAGGGGTGGTTGCCGATGCAGGGCCAGACTTGACGATATGTTCTGGTTTCCAGTTTCAGCTAGGTGCGCCACATATTCCTGGTCAGTTTTATAGCTGGACGCCAGGTACAGGACTTAATAGTACGAGTATTGCTGATCCTTTCTTTAGCCTCGCCAACTTCACGCCTGGCCAAAAAGATACCGTTGATTTCACGCTATTTGTTACGGATAGTATCTGCTCTACAGAGGATTATGTACGAGTCATTGTCAACCCTAGTCTTCAAGTCAGTATTACCCCTACGAATCCAGTCATCTGTCGTGGAGGTAATGTAACGCTTACTGCCACGGGTGGTAGTACCTATCTCTGGAGTAATGGAGCGATTACCCCTACCGTTACGGTCAGTTATACGGCTGCAACCACGCTTTCCGTAGTAGGCTTTAGCAATGGCTGTACAAGTCTCCCAGAGTTTGTCAGGGTAAATATCGATCCAGGACCTGTGGGACAAATTGCGGGTACATTTAAAGTATGTAGTGGGGAGTCGAGCTTGCTCGTCGCCTCAGGTGGTAGTAGCTATGCATGGAGCACCACGCCCAATAATACACCTACAGTTGTGATTTCCAATATCACCAAGGATACAACGGTCTACATGATCCCCACGAAAAATGGCTGTCTCGGTGACACCGTTTTTGCAACGCTGGGAACCTATGATACGCCAGTTCCAGACTTTGGTACTTCCCCTGTCTGCGAAGGCTTGGCTTCGGAGTTTTTTGATGCTTCAACTGTAGCAAGCGGTCAGATCGTGAGCTGGACCTGGGACTTTGGAGATGGAGGTACTGCAACCTCTCGCAATCCTGTGCATTCCTATACTTCTCCGGGAGTATATCCGGTTACTTTGACCGTCGTGACGGACAACGGTTGCGAAGCTACCTTGACACGGAATGTGACCGTGGAACCCGTTCCCAACGCTGACTTTGACTTTACCAATGTCTGTGAAGGATTCTCAAATGTATTTACAGATAAATCAAGCATTTCTGGCGGTGGGGCGATTGTGAATTATGCATGGAAATTTGGCGACGGAACGAGCAGCTTTGGTACTCAGACTTCTCACCAATACGGTAACTCTGGATATTTCAATACCACGCTCATCGTCACTTCTGCTGGCGGTTGTGTAGACAGCTTCACCCAGACGGTATTTGTACACCCCAACCCAGATGCCCAATTTGATGTGATCAATGCCTGTCAAGACAGTGTGGTCTTCTCCTTCAATGGTTCTTCCGTAGGAGGTGGTTTGGATGAAATTGTTGATTACACTTGGGACTTTGGAGACCCTGGATCAGGTGGATTAAATACTTCTAGTCTAAAGAATCCTGTACACATCTATGCTGGCGCAGGGACCAAAACCATCACATTGACAGTAGCCACTGGTAATGGATGTGCATCCACAACGACCCGCGATGTCACGGTTTTCCAAGAACCTTTCGCCAATTTCACTACCTCTCCAGTCTGTGAAAACCGCGCCGTACAATTCTTCGATGCCTCTACGACAGATCCTTTGACGCCACTCGTAGCATGGGACTGGAACTTTGGCAATGGTCTTACCTCAAATGCCTTTAATCCTTCTACCTTGTATAGAGATCAAGGACCTGGTAGGTACCCGATTACCTTGAAGGTGACCAGTTCTGAAAATTGTACCAATACACAAGTTAAGTACATCACGGTAAGTCCAGCACCAGTGACGGCCTTCTGGTCTACGCCTGTCTGTATCAACGATACCACCAAATTTATTGATGAGTCTACCGTACCTTTCACCAATATCGTTCAGTGGGATTGGGACTTTGGTGGCGCAGGACAAGGACCGAATGGCCTGCCAAATCCACACTTTGTCTATGACAATCCAGGTACGTATGTGGCACGTCTGACGGCAACTACTGACTCTGGTTGTTATACAACAGCTTCACGGACCATCACTATCTGGGATGCTGCACCACTAGCTGAATTGGTGGAAGACACGGTCTGTTTCTCCAACCCTGCTTACCTGATTGCAGGTGCCGCTTCCAATGTGAATGTGAAATGGTATGAAACCATTGATGCGACTAGACCTTTCCACGAAGGCTATACCTATGTGACGCCTCCATTGACTTCTGGCGTGACCTATTATGTCACGACTACCACAGAGCACGAGTGTGTGAGTGAGCGCTTCCCGATCACAGGTTACGTAGCACAGGATGAGAATATCCTCATTAGTCCTAGCAGAACCCTCGTAGAACTGCCTGTAGGAAATGTTGAGTTTGCCTTGGCCACTACCATTGACATCCTCGCATGGGATTGGGACTTTGGAGATGGGAACAGATCAGACCTTGAGCAACCCGTCCATGAGTTTGAGTTCCCAGGTAAATACGAAGTCACCGTGACTGCTACGGATAGAAATGGCTGTGTGCATTCGGCTACCACGCTGATTGAAGTGAAGAAGGTGGTAAATTCCTTCATTCCTAGTGCCTTTAGTCCAAACGGTGATGGATACAATGATGTCTTTGAAATAGGGCCTTATAACCTCAGAGAATTTACCTTCAAGGTCTTCTCTCGTTGGGGACAGAAAGTCTTTGAGACTACCCAGCCTGACTTCAAGTGGAATGGAAAAGACACCAAGTCAATAGACGTACCTGAAGGCGTATATGTCTATGTAGTCAAATATCTAGACGTAGATGGTAAGTTTGTGGAGTCGACAGGTACTATTACCTTGCTCAGATAGATTTACTTCCATGAATATACAAAGCGGCGGTCCTTATGGGCTGCCGCTTTTTTTGTACTTTTGCCCCTTGGGAAATAATTTTGAATGAGTAAATGATCAATTTTGAATAAAAAGCTGTAAGTCAGGAATTTATAGCTTCAAATGGGCTCATATATTTTTTAAGTTTTCCCAAGAGCATTCTATTTTTTAGTGTCACCTAGATTCCCATTCTTTTGTCAAATACCTATCTCGTAAAAACCCTCAAAGGACTAGAACCAGTCCTCGCCAAAGAAATCACTGATCTCGGTGGGCGGAATGTACAATCGCTGCGGCGGGCCGTCAGTTTTGAGGGAAGTAAGGCCATGATGTACCGGGCAAACTACTGCCTGAGGACAGCCTTGCGGATTTTGGTGCCCATCAGGGAATTTGCCGCGCAGACGCCCCAGCACCTCTACAATCACGCGCAACGTATCCCTTGGGATCGTTACCTCGATGTGGATGGTACGTTGGCCATCGACAGTGTAGTGAATTCGCACTTTTTTACCCACAGCAAATACGCTGCCCTCAAATTCAAAGACGCCATCGTCGACCAATATCGCGAAAAGTACGGAAGACGACCTTCGGTCAATAAAGACTACCCTGATCTGCGTATCCATCTCCATATCAACCATGACCGCTGCTCGGTCTCTATAGACAGCTCCGGGGAGTCCCTTCACAAGCGTGCCTACCGCCTGTCACGGACCCAGGCACCCCTCAACGAAGTACTGGCAGCGGGAATGATCATCCTGTCAGGGTGGGATAAAAAATCGCCCTTTATCGATCCTATGTGTGGCTCTGGAACGATAGTGATTGAAGCCGCAAGTATAGCCTCCAATCAGCCGCCTCAGCGTTTCAGAGAGGAATTTGGCTTTATGAAGTGGAAGGACTATGATGAGGATCTATGGGAAAGCATCAAGGCAGAAGCCTGGCAAAAAGTGGTGCCAATTACAGCACCAATCCTAGGCTCTGACATGTCTGGGATAAGTTTGAAGATCGCACAAGAGAATCTCCTGCGGGCAGGCTTTCAGAAGGAAGTCCGATTGCGCCTGAAGAATTTCTCCAAGCTCCCTCCGCCTCCTCCAGGCCCTGGTGTCCTGATGATGAACCCTCCCTACGGCGAGCGATTGACCCCAGAGAATATCCTTTCCCTCTACAAAATGATCGGCGATCAGCTCAAGCAACAGTACCCTGGCTATGCGGGTTGGATCATTAGTTCTAATATGCAAGCATTAAAACATATTGGCTTGCGGGCCGACAAGCGGATCACGCTATTTAACGGACCGCTAGAGTGCAGTTTCCGGCAGTATAAGATTTTTGCGGGGAAGAAGGCGTGATTTTTTTGGGGGGGACTAATCCTAAAAACATACAAATGTTTCCACATTTATTTTGTTTTTTTTTTGAATTATTTCTATACTAGAATTGTGTTTGCGAAATAACAGTTGGCTTTCCATTTCTTAATCAAGCCAATTTCGAAGTACTTCTGGCACAACTCCTTTCCCTTATGCTGTATGTTTTCTGTTTGAATTGACCCGTGAACGGTCAGCGGGATTTTAATGTCTTTTTTTCAACCCCTAACAAACGTAAAATCATGCACATTTTACCATTGTCTCCTATTGCCAAAATGGTAGCAATCCTACTTGCCATGTCATTTTCTTTTGCTAATTCCCAAGCCCAGCAACTGTATTGCGGCAGTACGTCTTTGACGGGTTGTACAGGCGCGATCGGTGTTGGGGCACCCAATGTCCCAATCTTGGGATTAACCTTTGGCCTGTATGTAACCCATAATACAGGCAGTGGCGGAGGTTTATTGGTGGTCAATCCTTCCACTGCTACCAGCGCTATCGGCATCTGGACCAGCAGCACCAACGGCGTTGGCCTCACTTCCCTGAGTACAACAGGCACAGCCGTTCGTGGAGAGACTGTGTCTGGCTTTGGCGTTTATGGCAAAGCCACCAACTCCTCGGGCCTAGCAGGCTATTTTGACGGAACCACCCATATTGAAAACGGTACCTTGACCGTCAAATCAACATCCACCAACACCGCAGGTGTAGCCCACTTCAAGGCGGGTGCTTCTCGCCAACTGTTTGTCGTAGCCAACCTCACCAATGGGGGATTTAACCACCTTTCACAGGCAGGAGATTTTGGCCTGCTCTTCTCTGATGGCGCAGCCAGCGGGGGTAAAAATCAAGACGCGGGCCTGGTTCTGGCCCCTTGGACGGCAGCTAGCAAGGGCATCCGCATCAATAAGGATGGGAAGGTGGGGATCGGTGTAGCGCAGCCACAGGTGGCGCTGGATGTGCTGGGAAATGTGCAGGTGGATGGCTCCTTAGAAATAGGTGATGTCACAAACCCTGATGCGGTACTTCACCTTCGTGGTGATTTGAAATTACAAAATATCCAGACAGGAGATAACGAGTTCGAAGTGAATGATGATGGAGAAGTGACGTGCCGAAAAGTTAGTGTAAATGAAGGAACTATTGCCGATTATGTATTTGCAGCTGAATATGACTTACTCCCACTTACTGAGCTAGAGTCTTTTATCAATGCCCACCACCACTTACCGGGCATCAAATCAGAAGCTGAATATCAAGCAATTGGAACCATTGACCTAGGGGAACTTCAATTAAAATCACTTGAAAAGATTGAGGAATTAACGCTGTATGTGATTGAATTGCAGAAACAGGTTCTGGAATTGAAAAAGGAAGTAGAAGCTTTAACAACTGATAAAAAATAACCAACCCTAACTATCAAAAATTATGAAAAAGTTTCTTTTAATTTTGCTATGTATACCGCTGTTTTTACAGATCAATGCCCAACAGATTGTTGACGCTACTGATTGGCGAATATTTGAGTCTGATAAACATCAAACAGAAGTTCACATTTCAATCAATAAAAAAAGCCCCAATATTATCCTCGTTAGTGCCAATATTCATGATAACAAGAAACTAAAATCTCAAGGATATTATTATTCATTAGATGAAGGAATAACTTGGCAAGGAGCCGATGAAATTCCTAATAATGTAAAAGTATTTGGAGACCCTGTTACTGGGTTTGATGCTAATGGCGATTTTCACCTTGTAAGTATGGCAAAAAAAGGGGATGATTCAGATGGGTATTACGTTTTTTCCTCTACTGATAATGGGGCTAATTGGACTCATATGAGGGGGACAGGGCCAGATGCTAATTTAGATAAACCAATGTCTGTTTTTTTTGACGACCATCTAGGCTCTCCTTTTTCTAATAATTTTTACTGCGCATGGACACAATGGGATGATGACTTTTTAGTTGCAGAGGGTGTGAGATTTAATCGTTCTACTAATTTACTTCAGAATTTTGACAATGCATTTTGGCTAACGCCAGACTATGGCCAAGGAACAAATGTCCAAGTAGGGCCTAATGGGGAGGTTTATGTGTGTTGGGCAAATTACACCAATGGAGGTGTCCCAGCTCAAGATTTAGGGTTTGCATATTCCAATATGGGAGGAGCTGTCAATAGCTTTACTGTAGGACTCCCTTTTAGCTATAGTGGAATAAGAACATCTACAGGTGGAATCACCCAATTTGGTGGCCCTCGAACAAATGACTTCCCTTCTATGGCAGTTGATAGAAGCTGCGGTCCACATCGAGGCAGAATATATGTAGCTTATCCAGAATTTGATAGCCAAGGAAATGCAGTTATTGATTTACAATATTCAGATGACCATGGAGCTGTCGGTTCATTCATAAATCCGCCAAACCCAATAAGTACGCCTAATGTTGAGCAAGCTTTTTTTCCTTGGGTAGCTTGTGATCCGGTAACAGGAATTATTGTTGTTGCATACCATGGATTAAATGATGCCTCTCCGTTTAATGAAACAAATACCTATGTGGCCTATAGCAATGATGGCGGTGTTACCTTTAATAATATCAAAGTGAGTGATGTATCTCACCATCGAGCAGAAGTCGGTGAAATTCCTATTTATGCAGGAGACTATCTTGGTATAGATATTTATAATGGAATCGCTTATGCTGGGTGGGCTGATCCTAGAGTAGAAGGAAATATATGGCAAGTATATGTTTCTAAATTAGATTTAAGCAGTATCGCGAATAAGGTTATCTCTATTTCAGGAGACATGGAATTTACCGACCACACCTTTAATGATCATAATGTGACTTATAAAGCAAATAATATATTAGTATCAGGGGTCTCACAAGTGACCAGTTCTGCCATTGTACGTTTGGTAGGCAATAATTCGGTCGATTTGCCGCCTGATTTTGACATTCATATAGGAGCCGATTTTCAAGCGTTTATAGATCCTTTTGTATGCCAAACCCCTGGGTACACGACATCAAGGCAAGCAAACAATATAGCCCTAGACGATCACAATACCGAAACTGATCATGATGTAGAAAATAATTTTGTTTTATATCCTAATCCAGCTTCAAATAATATTACGGTAAAAACTACATTTTCGAATATTGCCTTAGTATCGGTTTTTGATTTATTCGGAAGTACTATTTATGAAAAAAACCTTTCTGAGGGGAAAAAGGAAGCCTCTATTGATGTACGTAATCTTTCTCCAGGGCCATATTTTATTCAAATCACTACTGTACTTGGTGAAATGTATACTAAGAAATTTCTTGTCCAAAAATAGAAATATGAAAATTAGAAAGTTTCTTATTCTAATAGGATTGGCTTTTATTATCTATGGCTGTACTTATCGGGTACTTCCGTCCCCAGTCTTCACTGCGAAAGATTTCCCTTTTACCGTAGGTAGTTATTGGAAGTATTATTTTATCAACTCTTTTAATAATACAACAGATACTGTTACAGCTACTGTAGTGGCAAACGATGTATCTATTTCAGGGATGAAAGACTTGTGGATGGTAGAATGGAGAGGACAACATACTACTCTGCTGGATACTCAATATGTCAAATATACAGATAGTCTGATTGCTTTTTATGATTACATTAGATCATATGATTCTCTTTCTATAGAATCTCAATATTCTTTTCCATTTCGACTAGATGACGATTGGAAACTAGACAATAATCAAGGCAGATATGAAGTTCAATTGGATACCATTCCCAGTAGTCACTTTGGAAGAGACTATGGGCCTGGGTATTTCCTGAAAAGAAAAGCAGTCGGAGAAAATAATTTTAGTATACTAGAAAGCCTTGTCTTGGTAGAGAGAATAGGTGTTGTATATAGGATTGTCAATGTTACAATAGGCTTCCCTAGAAGGGTAGAAGCCTATTTTTTGATTGACTACCATATCGAATGATGTTCCTGTGATTTTTTAATTCTACTAATTGTAATTGGTTTACCATTATGAAAAAATATCCCTTCCTTCTACTCCTCCTCCTCGCAGCCCTCCTTTTCAACTGCGAAAAACTCTCCCTTTCTTCAAAGAAATTTAAGGCCAAAGAGTTCCCAATTACTTTGGGAAGTTATTGGGAATACGCACGAATAGATAGCGTTAATCTTGTAGTCGATACAGTGAGGGTAACTGTCATCGAGGAGAATGCAACTTATGGCGACGAAGAAGGGCTTTGGAAAATAGAATGGAAGACTCGCCAAGGAGCGTTTCTTAAATTACAATATGTGCAAATAACAAAAGATACCGTCTTATTCCGTAACCCCAAATCTACCACCTCAAGGGATTATTTGAGTACAGCATCTGCCTATATTTTCCCATTAGAAGTGGGAGATTCTTGGAACTGGAGTGATTGGACAGGGACTTACACAGTGGAGGACGATGAGGTGGAGAGCGATAGCTATGGAAAAGACTATGGTGAAGGTTTTTTTGTTAGTAGGTACTCAAGGCCACAAGCGGGGCAAGCTATTTATGAAAGCATCGTATTGGTTGAAGGGATTGGAATTGTATGGCGAAGCCTCGATGATACTTTTATGAGAATATCCACTAGCCATGAAATCTACCGCCTCATCGATTATCATATTGAGTAATATGAAACAGAATGTCAAATTGGAGAAGGGGTAATTTTCCCTTCCTCCCCCTACTCATAACCCGTCTTCCTAGGGTGAAAAAGCCAAAAGGTAAATATTTTCGGCAGTTGTTCCAAAAATGGCAATGACCTGCCTGTGGACGACATTTAGGTTTAGCATCTGTCGCCCTTGGTTTTGAATTTG
>JAUIKF010000059.1 GCA_030430575.1 Bacteroidia bacterium
TTCGACTTGCATGTGTTAGGCCTGCCGCTAGCGTTCGTCCTGAGCCAGGATCAAACTCTCCATATTATAACAATCTTTATTCGATTGAGGCAATCTTGGTTTAATTCACATAAATACAATAATGCATCCTGTGCTTTTGGCCTACTTATTCTAGTACTTCAAATAACTCTTATTTCTTATTCCAATCCCCTTGTTTTTCGAAGGGGCTGCAAATATCTGACGCTTTTTCTTTATCTCCAAACTTTTCAGAAAATTTCTTTAAAGTTTTTCTTGACAGCACTTTTTGCCTCCCTTGTTTTGCAAAGGACTGCAAAGGTGCAGTGTTGAAATCTATTTTCCAAATTTGAAGAGAAAGTACTTTTCCACAATCTTTTCCCCATTTTCCTAGAACTTCTTGTGGATAACTTGATGCTTGTTTCAATAAAATATTTTTGTCTAAATATTTTCAGAAACGGATGATAAAATTACAACCATTTCTCTAAAATTCCAAATAGCCATACCCTTATTTATGGGGGCAGCATCTACCAATAATATCTAACTCATTGATAATGTGACACTTCGCGTGTGGAAGTTTTCTGACGGTATTCTATTTATTCTAAAATCCTTATCTCATTTAGCACAGATAAGAGAGGAATTTGCGCTTTGCTACAGGAAGTAAAGTCGATTCTTTGGGCAATAAGGAAGGGCTAAAAACTAAAAAAGTAGCGGGGTTGGGAAATTTCGCATGGGACCGAATGAGCTGTAGCTTGATGGACTCGTAGGTATTGACGATACTTTTTCGGAAGGAATCTATATGACTTAGGGAGATTCCGTGATAATTGGCATTAATATTTTCGAAAAAAATGATCTTATATTCATAAGCATCTATCTCATTTCGATTTTCCATTTTCAATAGCAGGTATCCTTCTTTCTTATAAAGTGGAGAAATACCAATTGGAGAAATCACTAATTGTCGATCGATAAAATCATATATCTCTTTACCATCATCCAGATGTGTTTTGATTTCCGGCATAGCATAGGATATTATCGCTTCTATCTCTGCAATCTCTCCCTCCTCTGAGACGTCGGTTTGATAAACCAGCCGCATTTTGGCAAGTTCTTCCTCATTCAACTTGGTGGGAAAGCTTTCAAAAAGCTTTTTCTTGCTCGTTTGAAAACGATGCAAGTTATTGTAATGAGCAATCAGATCAGAAAAACTAGGATATAGTTTGACTTCTGCAAATTCACGGCTTACCTGCTGGAGATATGCCAGGAGTAAATACTTTTTGTATTCAAGGTCAATTAATCCTTCAACAAACCAATCTTCGCTTAACTTTTTCATAACATTAAGTTAGGTTTATTGCAGGAGTCTGTCAAGAACAAAAAGCAAACCCTCCAAGTAGCGCGTACTTGGAGGGTTTGTTAGTACAAATGGGTAGAAATATTATTTAAATTTGATTTTACCTGTCATAACATCAGTATCTTCCATTATCTCTAGAAAGCCCAAAGTCTGAGTAACCGTATTGCCAGACACCTCAGCCCCATTCATCTTAGCTTTTTTCACTTTTCCTGGAAGATTATAAATTACAGTATAGGTGGCATCTTTAAACATCATTTTCATCATATCTTCCATCCCTTCTCCCTCTTCATCCATCCCTCCATCTCCTAATCCATCTACAAATTGGCGGTCTAGGAGGCCCTTTTTATAAGCGAAATAAGAAGGTTTCAGTCCTTGTTTTTCTGTAAATCCCATTGCCTGAATACCATTATTGAGCGCGTCAATATTTTCAAAGTCAAATTTGAATCGCATAATTGCGCCTTCTGTCTCTGTACCTAAATTTGAAACCCCTTCTACATTCCCCATTTTTTCATCCATCAGCTCCAAATCCTCTCCCATTTTAGAACCCATTCCAGCCATCAAGCTATCCACCATTTGTTCTTTGGTCATAGTTTCTTTTACTGAATCAGGAGCCATAGACATCATCATATCTATCGCTTTGTCCAAATCCAAAAATAAGACATAAGACCCAGAGCCATCCTCATTTAGGGTGATTTCTTCGCCCATATTCAGGCAGCTGGTACAAAAGACTGCCAAGGCAGCCATGATAGTCAAAACAAGTTTTTTCATACGTTTTTTAGGTTCGATAATTATTGGTGCTTAAAACGGAAGCTTACGTTAAATACGGTAGGATCGTTTAAGATTTCTTTCAATGAAGCTGAAATTCGGACTGTCCGTTTGTCCTTCGATAATACAGCGTGTTTATTGTCAAGTTTTTTGACTTTTCCAGGTAAGTGATAGATAGTGGAAACCTTCATACTACTGAAAGAAGTCATTAAAGCCTTTTTAAAGACATTTTCCTCAAAAGAATCTTTGGTGGAATTGGCATCAGCCTTATCTTCTTCTTTTTTAGGGCGAGGCTTCTTGTGATAGTGAAACCAAGAAGACTTCTTGGAAGCAGGAGAAATTTGGTATCCACCTGTTTGAAGCCCTGTTTGAGCCTTTAACATCGATGCAGTCAATTTCCCTCGTGCATTTTTGATATCAGAGAAGCTGTGTCCTGTAGTAACTGTATATCCTTCTACCCGATAAAAGGCATTACTCACCCCCTCCTTTGCATTCATCGTAATAACCAAACTCTCCGGCGTTTCTCCTTTTTGTAGGAGCCTTGATCGCATGGTATCTGCAAACTCTTCCTGGGTATAGAATTCTCCATAGAGGCGCATCATGCGTTCCATGCTGAATTTCATCTGGTATGTGCCCGTACCATCAGCGTGTAGAGTGATCTCTTCTTCAATGTCTAGACAGGAAGTTAAGACAAAGGAAGAACACAAAAATACAATTAGGGGAAATATCCTTGAATAAACATTAGTAGACATGGCCCTAATACGCGCAAAAAACGAGCAAGTTCAGCCTATCCAAGCTGAACTTGACGCGAAGCGCGCTTAATTATGCTTCTGGCAATTACCAATCGTTGGATCTCACTGGTTCCTTCATAAATCTCTGTGATTTTGGCGTCACGCATGAATCGCTCTACGTGATATTCCTTCACATAACCATTCCCTCCATGGATCTGAATGGCTTCAGTAGAGCATTTCATGGCAACCTGAGAAGCATATAGTTTCGCCATGGCCGCAGCTTCTACATAGTCTTGTCCGGCGTCTTTGAGCGTAGCAGCACGCAAGCACAACAGGCGGGCAGCGTCTACTTCAGTTGCCATATCTGCCAATTTAAACTGAATTGCCTGATGATTGATGATCTCTGTACCAAAAGCTTTGCGGATCTGTGCATAGGCAAGGGCTACTTCCAAAGAGCCAGAGGCGATGCCCAATGCTTGTGAGGCAATGCCAATACGCCCTCCATTCAAGGTGCTCATGGCAAATTTAAACCCAAAACCATCATCTCCAATTCGATTTTCCTTGGGGACGCGCACATCATTGAAATTAAGGGAATGCGTATCTGACCCACGAATCCCCAGCTTATCTTCTTTGGGGCCTACTTCAAATCCGTCCATCCCACGCTCAACGATCAGGCAGTTAATTCCTTTGTGGCGCTTCTCCTTATCTGTATGTGCCATGACCAGATAGACATCAGCGATCCCACCATTGGTGATCCAGTTTTTGGTGCCATTGACCAAGTAATGGTCTCCCATATCTACCGCGGTAGTACGCTGCTGTGTGGCATCACTACCTGCTTCAGGCTCTGACAGACAAAAGGCTCCAATAAACTCTCCAGTCGCCAATCGGGTCAAGTATTTTTGCTTTTGCGCTTCTGTACCATAAGCCTCTAGGCCCCAAGCTACCAGCGAATTTTGGACAGAAACAATCACAGAAGCCGAAGCGTCCCACTTGGATAGCTCTTCCATCGCCAAGACATAAGAAACAGTGTCTAAGCCTCCACCTCCATATTCAGGAGAGACCATCATTCCCAAGAAACCTTGCTCAGCCATTTTATTGAGCAATTCACGGGGAAATTTTTGATCGCGATCTCTTTCTATGACGCCAGGTTTCAATTCATGGACAGCAAAATCGCGGGCCATTTCCTGAATCATCTGTTGTTCTTCTGTTAATTCGAAATTCATATTAATAGGGAGATTTGATGAATGATTGATAAAGTTGCAGTAAGTGGTCTTAAAAAAAACGTGCAAATATACATCTTTTTAGCGAATATTCGCTGGTGTTTTTTTCTTCATAATTAAACGCTAACTAAAATCTTAGATGAACCAAAAAAGAAAACATTTTCCAAAATAATAGTTAAATTTACATAGAAAGGACCCTAATATGGCCAAAGATATTCACTAATGGATAACATAGCATTAAAGATAAACAAGCACCAAGAAATACTATCTCAATATATCAGGAAGCTCGCTTATGATCATAATAATGCATTGGGAAATAGTATGACCTATCAATCAATAATTGATCTCCAAGAAAACCACTTCCAGCTAGTAAGAATAGGTTGGTATGAACAGCGTTTTTTATATTCTGTCTTAATTCATTTAGACATTAATCCCAAAACGGGAAATATTTGGATTCAGCAAAATAATACAGAAATCCTATTAGATGTTGATTTAGGCAAACTCGGAATCCCCAAAAACAACCTTGTTTTAGGATTTAGACCCGCTGAAATGCGCCCCTATTCAGATTTTGCCGTTGCCTAGTGTCCAACTCCTTCCTTCGCCTCCTGCCACCATGCTTCCATCGCCTCTAGTTCCATTTCCTTGAGCCGCTGGCCCGTTTCTTCCGCCCTCTGTTCTACATATTCAAATCTGCTTTTGAATTTTCGATTGGTGCGCGCCAAAGCATCCTCGGGGTTGATGCCTTCAAATCGGCAATAATTGACAATGCTAAAGATCACATCTCCCATTTCTGCCTCGCGATCTGCGGTGCTATTAGCTTGTTCAAATTCCGCCATTTCTTCCTTCACTTTATCCCACACTTGATCTTTATGGTCCCAATCAAATCCCACATTGGCCGCTTTTTCTTGCATCCGCATGGCCTTGATAAGCGAGGGTAAATGTTTGGGAACGCCATCTAACGTGCGTTTTTTCTTCTTTTTACCTGCATTCTCTTTGGCCTTGATCATCTCCCAATTTTCAGCGACAACCTTGGGATCATCTACAGCCTCAGGGCCATAGACATGGGGATGACGCCGGATGAGTTTTTCACATTGCGCATTAATCATCTCCGCTAATGTGAATTTTTCCTTTTCCTCTGCTAACTTCACATAAAATAAAATGTGCAATAATAGGTCACCTAATTCGATTTTGATCTCATCATAATCATTTTGGAGCACTGCATCTGCCAGTTCATAGGTCTCTTCTATGGTAAGGTGACGCAGGCTTTCTTTGGTTTGTTCGCGGTCCCAGGGGCACTTTTGGCGGAGTTCTGAAACGATGGTGGAAAGCCGTTGAAAGGCGGTAAGGGTATCAGTCATGTGGAGAAATCCATTAAATTGAAAAATGGTTGAGGTGAAATGCTAAAAATCATTTTCGAAGCCCTCAAAACGTTTAGACAACCTATTGCTTTTTTCGTTGTTTAGAAAAGAAAATAAAAAAATATGCAAATGTATCGTTGGCGGTTGTTTGTTTTCCTGAGCATAGTACTTGGAATGCTGATGGGGTCGCATGGATGTGGGTGCAATGACGATGATATGCCCGTCCCTGAAGACGCTGGCATGTTTGAATTGGCTTTTGTTCCAACTGCTAGCGGGCAGTCATTAGATAATAATGTGCCTGTCACCAATGTCCAGGGGCGGCCCTTTTACACAGAAGAATTTTTGATGTATGTTTCAGATATCGTGTTGGTAAAGGAAAATGGCGAAGAACTATTGTTGGCGGAAACAAAATTGTATGATTTGGGCAATGGGGACGAGGCGAAAAAGACCAGTCATGGTGATGGCGCTTATGCGACTTTTGTAGGCCCTGAAGTGCTGGGCACCTTCCGCGGAGTGAAGTTTGCCGTCGGCGTCCCGGCAAGGCGCAATCACCAAGATCCCACTTCCCTTCCCCCAGAGAATCCCTTGAATGCATCATATGGAATGCATTGGAATGCACAAGATGGGTACCAATTTATCTCACTGGAAGGCAGAATAGACGACAGTCCAAACATGGATGGGCAAAACTATGATACCCATTTCAGCTACCATTTAGGCACAGATGCCCTCTATCAACCCCTCAGTTTCACTGAATCCCAGCATGCTTTTTCCATACAAGCAGGGGAAGAGCTTCAATTTGTCATTGAAGTGGATGTGAACCGCCTGTTCTTTTCAGCTACCGACACCATCGATATGGTGACTCAAAACCTAACCGAATCTCAGAATTCGCCTGAAATTCCCAATGGTTTTGATTTGTCGCAACAGATGATGGACAACCTGGTTAAAGGTGCCCTATTTAAAAGACCTTTTTAATGAAATCGCCAAAAATGCTTATCTTTAGCCATTGCAGGCAGATATGGCATGGGCAAAATATCATGGAATATTGAATTGATTCATTATTCCATACATTTAACCCCAAATCAATAAGTTATGAATCCAAGACCTGCATTATTTCTAATTATCCTCCCTGTTCTCATATTATTCAGTTGTACAGAAGACGATGTGCCCCCGCTCGTCGATGTTGACATGCCCTATGTGCTGACCCATCCTGCGCATTTTCCCAAAATGCCTATTCCCGAAGACAATGAGCTGACTGTCAAACGTGTAGCGCTTGGGAAAAAGCTCTTCTTTGATAAAATATTGTCCCTCGACAATTCTCAATCATGTGCCTCCTGCCATGACATCGATCATGCATTTGCAGATCCTCGTAAAGGCAGTGTTGGCGTAAATGGTCACGTAGGCACAAGAAATGCAATGCCTCTCATTAATTTAGGCTGGGAAAAAAGCTTCTTCTGGGATGGCCGGTCAGCAACATTGGAGGAGCAAGCACTTTTGCCTATCCAAGACCCAACTGAGATGGCCTCGAATTTAGAAGATGTCATCAATAAGTTGCTAGCTCATGACGAATATCCCGAATTGTTTGATAAAGCTTATGGAGAGCCTCCGAGTGAGGCTACTTTGGCCAAGGCCATTGCGTCATTTGAGCGCATTCTCATCAGTGGAGGCAGTCGGTACGACCGCTATGTGGAAGGGGATACCAATGCCTTAACGGCTTCAGAAAAACGAGGCATGTCTCTCGTGCTGGACAGTCATACGGCCGAATGTAACCATTGCCATGTAGGGTTTAATTTTACAGACCATACTTTTCACAATACAGGCCTTGATCGTGGGACAATAGATCCAGGACGACTTGCTGTGACTGGGGACCTCAATGATGAAGCTGCTTTCAAGGTGCCTACCCTCAGAAATATTGCCTTAACGGCTCCCTACATGCACGACGGTAGGTTTGAAACCTTAGAGGAAGTAGTAGATCATTATGCAAATGGAGGCCAAGGCCACCACAACCAAACGCCCCTTGTTCGCAGGTTTATCCTCACCCCAACTGACAAGGAAGACCTCGTCAATTTTCTCAAAGCCCTTACAGATGAGGCATTTGTTGAGAATCCGGCGTTTAGGGAGGAATAAGGAAGAAAGTTTTGAGTTTTAGGTTTTAGTGTTCTTTCAAGGCTACTATGTTGAGGAGACAGAGGCGCGGATTACACACAAATCATCCCCCCGAATCCGGAAATCCACGCCAGCTTGCCTAGCAAGCAATTTGATTTGATTTGCTGGGGCGGATTTCCGGATAGTGAGTTGGCTCTTGGCGTAATCCAACCCGCTAACTCCACAATACTAAATTGAAAGAACGCTAGTGCCTTCGGCACGAAATAGTTAGCAGTTATGCTTAATCAAGACCCAGTAGTACAAAAGGGCGTGTTAGATTTCTCCTCCTTTCGCAAAGCCTCAAGTCGTCGAAATGACTCCTATTCTTTTTGGCTTATGCCAAAATTTCCATACAGCAAAGCTGTCATTTCGACCGAAGGGAGAAATCTAACAATCTGGTCTAGTAATCTATTCGAAGCATCTGTTGTTGTGCAAAACCACTAATCATTAAGTGCCGAAGGCACTAGGTTCTAAGTGAGTATGTTGCCTAGAACGTAAAACATAGAACCTAAAACTTAAAACCTAAAAGAGCCACCCATTGCTGGATGGCTCTTTTCGCGTCTATATCAAATCTCAATCACAATCTTCTACACATTGGCCTTCTTTGTTGATATACTTCCATTTGGCGCCTTGGCGGACCCAGGCTTTCCCACCGAAGAAGGACCAGGCTTCATCATACATCATGGGGATTTTCAACTGCCCACTGATGTCGTAAAACCCGGTTTTTCCATTTTGGGTCACCATGGCCATACCTTCGGTGACGGACTGGGCATGATCAAATTTCAAGGGAATCACTACTTTTCCGTTGAGGTCAATAAAGCCAAATTTATCTCCTTTTTGAACCATAGCGAGGCCCCCACTGAAGGACCAAGCGCGGTCATATTCTATTTTTATGACGATTTTGCCATTGGCATCAATAAAGCCGTATTTGCCATTCTGAATCACGCGCGCGCGATTTTCACTAAAATCTGAGCTCTTGTGGAAGGTCGGGGCCACAATGACCTCACCTTCAGCGCTGACAAAGCCATATTTTCCATCTTTCTTGACACGGGCTATGCCTTCAGAGATTGGAAACACCTTGTCATAAGCGGCCAGTTCCAGGTTTTTAGGAAGTAATTCCTTCTCTAGGTCATGTTCTTGGGCTATTCCAGCAGTCATACACATGGCTGCCAGCAATAGGATCAGTGCGTATTTTGCTTTAATTAATTTCATAATAGGTTTACTTGTTTGGTTGATGGGTCGTTTTTTTCAGCTATTTATCCTTACGCTATACAATATTTATGCCTGGATATTGCTCATTCTCATTATCATCGGTTCGCTGATAGGTACGCGACTCATGTTGCTGGTGGTAAAACGCAATTGGGAGGCCCTTTATTTCAAGGTTGTAGGTCGCTTTGTGTCGATTTGGGGTCGATTGGTGGGAATTCCATTTAGGGTAAACCCCAATAACCGGCAGTTGTTAGAAGCGGGTCAAGCTTATGTCATAACGGGAAATCATATCTCCTTTTTGGACTTACATGCTATTGCTATAGGGATTCCAGCAGCTTTTAAGCCACTATCCAAGGTTCAGAATACCCGAATCCCTATTCTAGGACCGCTGATACGGAAGGCCGTCATTTCTGTAGATAGAAGCAGCCCTGAAAGTCGGGAAGAAAGTATGCAACGAATGAAAGAGACTGTGGCTCGCGGGGTATCTGTTTTGGTATTTCCAGAAGGAGGGCGAAATCGTGTCCTCGATCAACCGCTGCGCGAACGCTTTTATGACGGCGCATTCAGGATTGCCATCGAACACCAGATTCCTGTAATTCCTCTTGTCATCACAGGCACTCGTAATACTTTGCCGACGGGTAAGCTGCTCTTTAAACCAGGCCCTATCGGTATCCACCTCCTCTCCCCTATTCCTACTTTGGGAATGACTGATCAGGATACAGAATCCCTGAAACAAATCGCTTATAAAGCGATGGAAAGCCAAATTTTGGCCCTTGATCCCTATTTCAACCCATCCAAATAAGCCTGCTTTACAGGGAAGCCTAGCTGCCTGGCTTTTTGCGCATCTTTTAAAGCTTTTCCCCTTTTGCCCATCTGCTTATAAGTCACAGAACGCGCATAATAGGCATTGCCCAATCCATTGCCCAGTTTTTTACCGAGATTGGGATCTGTGATGACAGTATTAAAATATATAAAGGCAGAATCTCTTTTTCCTAAATTAAGGTAGGCCAACCCAAGATTGACATAGCCTTGGGCAAATCCTTTTCGCATTTGGATGGCACGCAGGAAATCTGATTTTGCCTTAGCATTTTGTCCTTTTTTCAGCAAAATATCGCCTCGGTTGTTATAGGCCGTGTATTGCTCCTCAATTGCCAGTGCACTATTATAATCCTCCAAGGCGGCATCCTGATCAGTAGCACTCAGATACTGCCCACGGCTGATATAGGGTTTGGCAGCATAAGGATATTTGTCAATGGCATCTGAGAAAAGAGTTCCAGAGTTTTCCCATTTTCCAACCCGGTCATACGTACCATACAAGCTCAAAGCTCCCAAAGCGATCACGGCGCCTATGATACCATACTTTGCCCCTCCTTTGGCCCAAGGCTGATTGAGCAGCCAATCAACGCCCATTCCCAAAAGGAGTAATAGCCCTACATAAGGAACATAGGTATATCGTTCAGAAATAACCGTATCACCCACCGAAAGCACTTGTAAGACCAAAGCAATGGTGATCAAGAAAAATCCTACCCCAAATAAAGGCAGGCGACTTTTTTTAGCATACCAAATGGCCCCTCCAACTATAGCAATCGCCAAAACAGGCGCTAGCTTATAAAGAATCGGCAGGCTATCTGGGGGATAAGCGTGAAAAGCGGAAAGCTTGATCGGCACAAAAAGCATTGCGATGTAAGTGACAAAAGCATAACCACCGATAAATATTTTGCTACCCATTCCATAATCGTGAGCGGGCAAAGCACCAACACTTTTCTGAATATCGAGGATCATCAATCCAATGATGATGGATAAGATAAAAAATGGAGCTTTTTCCAGAAGGACCTTTGCATCAATAGCTCTCTTTTGAAAATAATCTATCAATAATAGGATCACAGGAAGGACTACTGCCGCTGGTTTGGAAAGAATAGATAAGGTAAAAAATGCAAAGCATAGGCCATACCAGAGTTTTCCTCCGCCAACACGCATTCGTAGATAGCTCAGCAAGCTGAGAAAAAAGAAGAAAGTGTACAACACATCTTTACGCTCAGCTATCCAAGCTACCGACTCCACGTGCATGGGATGCACCCCAAAGAAAAAGGCGGTGATCAGGGCAGGAATTGCCTTTTTATCTAATAATAAATAGACAAACAAAAACACCAAAACGGTGTTTAGGAGGTGAAACAGCAGATTAGTCCCATAATAGGCGCCGAAGTTCATCTCGGATACCTTATGGTTGATGGCAAGACTCAACATCGTAACAGGGTGATAATTGCCTGCCACTTGGGCATCAGAACTGAAGATCTTTCCTATATTGGGCGCATCTGCCCCTCGCACCAGCGGATTGTCGCGGACATAGACATTGTCATCCCAGTTGGTGAATTCATGGTCAAAGCCGCCACTATAGGCGATGCCTGTGGCGAGGAGAATTCCCGCTAACCATAGCAAGGCGACTTTGTCTATTTGAATCCATTGCAGAAATGGGATCGAAACGACTGGCTTCTCAGATTTAGAAGATCCTTTTTTGCGAGAAGCCCTGGAACGGGGTTTTGATTTATTTGATGGTGCTTTGTAGCGCCCTTTAGCGGCTTTTTTTGCCATGTATTTCCAAAATTAATAATCGCTTAATCATTCAATTAATAATTCCTCAAGGTATATTTGTCACAGAAAAAATCAAAATTTATGATAAACGATAGAATTCAAGAAATGATCAATGAACAATTCCATAAGGAATTGTATTCCGCTCATCTCTACCTCGCGATGTCCTCCTACTTCCTTACACAAGACTTGGATGGCTTTGCCCACTTTTTTCGTTTGCAAGCGGACGAGGAAATGATGCATGCGATGAAGCAGTTTGATTACCTACATGAAGTGGATGGTCAAGTCACTATCGGAACTATTCCAGCACCAGAAACCTCCTTCAATTCCATTATTGAGGTATTTGAGCTGGCATTGGAGCATGAAAAATTGGTCACCCGATCAATCAATTCCATTGTAAAAGCAGCCCTCGATTGCAGTGATTTTGCCACCCATGGTTTTATGCAATGGTTTGTTCAAGAACAAATCGAGGAAGAATCCACCTTGCGTACGATCATCGCCAAGATCAAGCTCGCCGATGGCAATAAGAGCACGCTCTATTTGCTCAATGAAGAACTGCTGCAGCGACAGCCAGAGGAAGAGTAGAAGAAATTGCAGAATATCGAACAAGGATTGATGATTTATGAAGTAAAAAATGCGTTTCTCCATCTTCAATCCTTGTTCATCAATCGATATTCTGCAATCAATCACCGTTCCACCTGATCTCCGATTCCCATCAGCGTTAACTGCTTATTTTTACTGGCAAAGTGATCTTTGGCGGCTTGGTGGTCAATCTCGATATAGCCAAATGTATCGAAGTGCATGCCGATAATATCCTGGCAGTCAATGAATTCGGCAGCAATAGCTGCATCTTCTATTCCCATTGTAAAATTGTCCCCTAGACAGAGAAATGCGAAGTCTAATTGGTGATACTCGCCCAAGAGTTTCATGTCATAGGTCAGGGCAGTGTCACCACTGAAATAAAAACTGCCTTCGGCTGTTTCTACGACAAATCCGCCAGGATTGCCTGCATAGGTGCCATCGGGGAAGCTACTGGTATGAACCGCATTCACATATTTTACCATCCCAAAGTCAAATTCCCACTTGCCTCCATGGTTCAATGGGTGCCCTTTTATCCCATGGTTTCCATAATAGGTGACGATCTCATAATTGGAAATAATGGTAGCGCCTGTCCGCTTCGCAATAGGCAGGACATCTGCTACATGATCTCCATGACCGTGGCTAATGAGGAGGTAATCAGCAGGTATAGATTCAATATCAATATGCGCAGCTTTTTCATTAGGGGAAATAAAGGGATCAAAAAGTAGGTGCTTTCCAGCAACCACTATCCCAAAACACGACTGGCCATAAAATGTAATCTTCATAGATAATAGGTTATAAGTCAATGGAAATGAAAGTTAACATAATGAACATTCTGTAAATGAAGCCCCTTTTTTGGGAAATTGTTCCAAAGAACGTTATTTGTACCATGCTTGATGGGGTATATTTATTATTTATTCTCGCCTTAACGGTGTATTTGCTGCTCAGTGCCAAAAAAGAGCTACCAATCATCGTGGTAGTCCATGCGGTATTGCAATATATCCTCACACTGGTAATGTGGTTTACTGATATGAGCCCTTACCTAGCAGGTGTATTGCTAGCCTTTATGGTTTCGACTACAGGGCTTCTTATTTGGGGCAGAAGCCTCAATTACTCCCGCGACCACCAGATGATCAAAGTATTTGTAGCCTTAGGACAATGGACCGTAATGGTTTCCATATTGTTGTTTCTGATGCTCAAATCCCCTTACAGTTATCACTTCTCCTCTCTGGGGTCAGGCAATGGGCATAGCCTTGCCTACTCGACGATTCACCCCTTTATTAAACTTTGTGGCAATTTATTGCTGTTTACCACCTTCCTCCAAGTAATCCTCAGTTGGGGTACGTCCTGGTCGATCAAGCAATCTTTGCGGGATTTGGGGCCTATAGTCCTTTATTTTCTCCTAACGGCCATCCTATTCCTCTTAGAATCCCCTTTTCGCCACCATGCTTTCACCTAAACATAATGAAAGGATGTCTCTCAACGTTTAGTTATCATTATACAGAGAATTCTGTACTTTTGCCGAGACGTAATTCCATTCCTTTCCCTAACCAACTGTAACCCCACAGCCTGCTCTTGTTTTGTCCCGTTTTCTATCAAGTCTTACCTGACCTGGCAGGCTAACAATCCAAGCGCGCTCGCCTCTTCTATTTGCCCCTTATATTAAGCGGGCAAAGTATCGCTATATATTTGATTATCAAATAATTACGTCAATTAAAAGGCGTAATGTTTTTGGTGGAAAAATATTTTTTAAAGGGGGAAGGTTTCCCTAATTTGCGCCCATAATTCTATAAAAAATACCTTTCTCATGTTGTCCTTGCAGCTAAACAAGCTATCCATTTTATTCAGTTTTTTCCTAGCATTCTGGATACCCACGAGCCTTCAGGCTCAACTTTCGGCAGATTTCTCATCTGATGATTCTAGCGGTTGCCTTACTGTCGTTGCCAATTTTTCAGATCTTTCAACAGGTAATCCGACCAGTTGGAATTGGTTTTTTGTCCAAAATGGAGCTGTCGTAGATACGCGGACAGGGCAAAACCCTGGTAAGATTTTTAATACCCCTGGTTGCTTTGATGTCATATTGGCTATTGCTGATGGCATGGGCAATGTGGATACAGTAAGAAAAAACTGCTTCATTGAAGTCTTTAGAAATCCTGCAGTAGATTTTGGGGTGGATACGACCATAGGGTGCGCACCTGCTACGTTCAATTTTAATAACCTTACTGTCCCCAACGCAGCAGGCTTGAGTGGGTGTACCTGGGTGCTTATTAATCAAAATACCCTCGCAACGACTTCTTCTACCAGTCTCAATCCCAGCATCACCTTACCCAATCTGGGGCGCTATGATGTACAACTCAGGTGTACCAATACCAATGGGTGTGATACTACTATCCGCAAAAATGGATTTATAGAGGTTTTTCCCTCCCCGACGGCCAGTTTTACTGTCAGTGATACGATTGGGTGTACCCTTCCAGTGAGTGTGACACTCAATAATACAAGTTCACCAAATGGTGCAACAGGGATGACCTATAATTGGGCCTTTCCGGGTGGAACCCCTCCAACGGCTTCAGGACAAAATCCAGCCCCAGTCGCCTATGCGGCTGTCGGTTCTTATCCCATTGGACTGATTGCCGTCAGTAGCAGTGGCTGTGCGGACTCTACAGGGCTGATAGCAAATGTGTCTTTGCAAACGATCAATGCGGGTTTCACCATCAATGACACCACGCCTTGTACCAACTTGACTGTCGGATTTAGAGATACGACGACTTATATAGGAAGTGGTAGTGCTACTTGGGACTTGGGAGACAATAGCCCTATAGCTTCAGGTACTTTTGTTCCCAAACAATATTCACACCCTGGTCCCTACACCATTCAGATGATGGTGGTGGACGCGCTAGGCTGTACGGATACTGTCACACGCCAGATCCAAGTCCAAGGTCGTCCGCCTGTGAATTTTGGGGCATCACCCACCACTTCATGTAATATCTCTACGGTATTTAACTTTGGCGACTCTACAGGTGGAATTGTGTCCTGGTTATGGGATTTTGGAGACAATAATACTTCCACATTACAAAACCCTTCTCACACCTACGGTGCTTCTGGAAATTATACTGTCTGCTTGACAGTTACTGATACCAATGGGTGTGATAGTACCCGATGCATCAATAACCTGATCAGTTTAGGTACCCCGGTCACTGACTTCTCGGTAGATACAGATAGGGGCTGTGTACCCTACAATGCCAGTTTTATGGACCTCAGTACCAGCAATGATCCGATCGTCAGCTGGATGTGGACATTTGATGGAGGGATGGGGACCAATATCGTCCCAGGCACTTCTACAGCACAGAATCCAAGTGTATCTGTTGACTCAGCAGGATTTTATGATGTGACGCTAGTCATCACTACCCAGTCAGGCTGTAAAGACTCCATCACCCGCACCAATTATATGCGGGGAGGCAATATCCCAATGGTGGACTTCACTGCTGATGCAGATACCGTCTGTATTGGTGAAACTATTCAGTTTACTAGCCTACATTTGGGAGCAAATTTCAGCTATTTCTGGGATTTTAATTACCCAGGAGGCTTCGTGCCTTTGAGTTTTGACCCCCGCTATGCATATCCAGATACAGGGTGTTTTGATGTGGCTTTGAGGATTTCGGATAAAGGATGCCAAGATACCTTGGTGAAACAGCAAGTGGTGTGTGTATTTCCACCCAGAGCTGCTTTTACTGCAACGCCCACAGCTATTTGTACCCTGCCTGCGACCGTGACCCTCACGGACAACTCTCTAGGTCCTGTCGACAATTACCGATGGTATTTTAATGGATTTCTGATCTCTACCGCTCCCAATCCTCCTGCCTTACCCATTCCTATTGGCACACCAGCAGGCAGTTACCCTGTAAAACTCGTAGTAGAAAACACGGTGTCAGGATGTATGGACTCGATAGAAACCCTGATAGTCGTCGCCAATCCAATAGCTGATTTTTCCATTTCAGACAAGGATGTATGCATCGGGGACAGAGTTGACTTTGCGAACCTCTCTCAAAACACATCCGGATATTTATGGGATTTTGGGGATAATGTCCAGCGTCCAGGCCTCATCAATGGCTCATTTATCTACACCGATACAGGGTATTATTCCATTACCCTGATTGCTATCGATCAAGCGACCAATTGTCGAGATACTTTGCGAAAAACGGACTCTGTACGCGTGGAGGGTGTTTTCCCCAGCTTTACTGGGATTGACTCTTTTGGGTGCGCTCCGCTGACTGTCCAGTTTGGAGACTCATCGACTTCAAGTCGAGGAGGGACGATTACGGCCTGGGACTGGGATTTTGGTGATCTGATCAATAATTCCTCTGCCCTTCAACACCCTATCCATACCTATGTGAATAACGGCCAGTATTCTGTGACGCTGACCGTAACGGATTCCTGGGGATGCGTGGATTCCCTTGTTAAACCCAATTATACCATTGCTTCCCTTCCGCAACTCGATTTTTCTGTCGATAGAGATAGCACCTGTTTGGGGAATAATTCCAATTTCACTAACCTTTCCACTGGCAATGGACTGATATACCAATGGCGTTTTGGCCCACTGCCCACTGATACAAGCTTTCAGGTTAATCCCACCTGGACTTTTCCAGATACAGGGTTTCACCATGTACAGCTTATTGCGGTAGATCAATTTGGATGTGTCGATAGCTTGTTGCGTACGAATGTGGTGTATATTGAGAAAGATTCCATAGAATTCGATTCGGATAAAAGAGCAGGCACTTGCCCACCGCTGAGTGTCCAATTTTCAAATCTGAGTGTAGGGAATATAGATTCCGTGATCTGGGACTTTGGCGATGGGACAAGGAGTTTTGACATGAATCCCGGTCATATCTACTCCACGCCTGGATGTTTCGACGTGCAGTTGATCATATTCCATCCCGATGGTTGTAGCGATACCCTTTTTAAACCCTGCTATATTGACATTGCAGGACCTAATGGGCAATTGGCTTTTTCCCCTTCCACCATTTGTATCAATGACACCATCACCTTCGCCGTATTCACAGACAGTGCTGCGACTGTGATCTTAGATCCAGATGATACCCCGCTTCAGACCTTTACTTTTGGTCAAAATACCACCGATACCGTTTTCTTCCAGCATGTGTATACTACAGCGGGCATTTTTGATCCTATTGTAGTGGTCACTGACGTTCGAAATTGCCTTCGGACCCTCCCGGCAGACAGTGCTGTCAGGGTATTAGAATTGCCTAATCCCCAAATGCTCCCTAGTGCATTCAGCGGGTGTACGCCTTTTACGACCTTATTGAATGACAACTCGACACCTGGAGATACCACAGTCAATTCATGGACCTGGATCATCAGCACAGGGGATACCCTTGTTGCAATGGACACTTCCTATACCTTCACTCAAGCGGGCATTTATGATATCACGCTTCAGGTAAGGGATGCATTTGGGTGTAGAAATGAAATTACCCAACAATTTGAATCCAATCCTCTTCCTATCGCGGACTTCGTCGCATCAGATTCATTCAATTGTGCGCCAGCAACCATTACTTTCACTGATAGGAGCACCAATACCATGGTGGTAGATTGGAAATGGTATTTTGGAGATGGAGATAGTGCCATAAGTGTCAATAATCCTTTGCATACTTATACGGCTGATGGTACCTATGATGTAACCCTCATCGTATTTGATATCAACAACTGCTCAGATACGCTCACCAAAAGCCAGTATATACGGCTTCGCCACCCATCAGCCCATATTTATGGGCCTATCATGGCAGACTGTACGCCTGCGACATTGACGCTATTTGCAGACAGTTCACAGATTGTGTCTGATACAACCCTTGCCCGCTATACCTGGAACCTGGCCTTGCCAGGAGGAGGTAGCACTACGGTCACAGACCTGGTAGGCGGCACGGCAGACAACGTGACACAGACCTACGGGACACCTGGTTTTTATCAGGTGGAACTGATCGTAGAAGATGTGTTTGGCTGTACAGATACCCTCTTGGATACCGTTCAAGCCTATAACCTGCCTGTGGCAGGATTTGCCCTTTCCGACTCCGCAGGCTGTAGACCATTAACTGTGAGCTTTGCTGACACGAGTCTCGCTGGTGATACGACCTTGGCCAACTGGCTATGGGATTTTGGTACGGGAGACCAGGCTTTTACAGATACTGCGACTTATACTTTCATGAATCCAGGCACCTATACGGTAACCCTATATGTGCTAGATAATCACGGATGTATTGATTCGGTGGAAAAGGATATTACGGTTCACGATATCCCCGTAGCAGACTTTAGTGCTTCTGACACCTTTAACTGTTCGCCCATTGCCATTACCTTCAGCGACAATAGCTCCAATACACCGATTGCAGACTGGGCCTGGGATTTTGGGGATTCTGGGCAAGCTACTGGCACGCCCAATCCCGTGCATAATTACACTGCCGATGGCATGTTTGACGTGCAACTCATCGTGACGGATGTCAATGGCTGTATGGACACCCTTGTGAAGCCTCAATACATTCACTTGCGACACCCTACGGCATTTGTATATTCTAATGCACCTTCTGGTTGCAACCCCGTAACGCTTACCTTCTTTGCAGATTCTTCTCAAATCTTATCAGATACAACTTTGGTTAGTTATACCTGGATACCTGAAACCCACCTGGGGCAAAGGCCTCCTGTCACAACCACTGTAGACACCTTTTCTCAAGGCTATCCCCAAGCAGGGACTTACGACGTGACCCTCATTGTTGAAGATATTTTTGGCTGTAGAGACACCATGTTTAGAGATGATTATGTTGTAATCAATCAAACTACCGTGCCTGATCCGATTGCCATTGAATATGTAAGTGTCCTCGGAAGTGATAGCATAGAGATTGTCCATGAAGCTTTTCCCGTTCCTTCAGATCTCAATCAGTACATCATTTATTGGGAAAATCCGCTCACCAATCTCTTCCAACCGATTGATAGCACCACCAATCCCAACCAGCTGCGGTATGTTCATAGGACAGGCTCATTGAATACAGAAGATCAGCCACATTGTTATAAGGTCATCGCCCAAAATTCCTGCCTCCAACGGGCATCGCTCCGCAATACCCTGGAGCACTGTACGGTGCATCTCACAGCGACGCCATCCATCGATGAGATACAGCTTGACTGGACGCCGTATCAAGGATGGAGCCCTACCTTATACCAGATCTATCGGGTAACGGACTACGATGTAAGCAATATTACCTTACTGGCGACCGTGAATGGCGACCAAACAAGTTATGTAGATACAGCAACATTCTGTGACGAGCCCATCACCTACCGGGTAATAGCTGCCCAAGGAATGGGAAGTCCTATACGCTCCTTCAGTAATATCGATACGGAACGCCCTATACACCTTAAACCGAGTGAAGTAGTAGACATTTCTTTTGCCTCTGTTTTTGAAGACACTGCCATAGATATTGCCTGGCAGCCTTATACTGGGTATAGGCCCCTCACCTACTTGCTAGAAAAGTCTGAAGACAATATCGTATGGAATTTTTTAGACAGCTTACCTATTACCCAATTAGCTTATCAAGATTGGGCCGTCAAAGTGAATGAGCAGTCTTACTATTATCGAATGTCAGTCTTGGATGAATGTGGGGACATAGCCCCTATTGGTTTCCACGGGAAAAGTATTCTCCTAACCGTAGAACTTGAGGGTAAATATCCCATCCTTTCCTGGTCTGCATATGAACAGTGGAGAAATGATGTATTCGCCTACCAAATTGAAATCTTCAATGACGCGACACAAGCCTGGGAACTCGTGGAGCAAGTAGGCGGAACCGTGAATAAGTTTATCGATGACCTGACGACCCTCAATCAAGCGACCTACTGTTATCGCATACGCGCACTGGAAGCCAATGGCCTCAGGTCTACCGCTCTCTCAAACGAAGACTGTACCATATTTGGCCCCAATATCTTTGCCCCCAATGCCTTTAGCCCTAATGATGATGGGACAAATGATCGCTTCTTCATCTTTGGTCCAAACCTCCGCAATGTGACGCTAATCATATTCAATCGCTGGGGAAGAAAAATCTATGAGACCAGTAACCTCGATGAAGGCTGGGACGGCACCTATAATGGTGTCCATGTTCCAGAAGGCGTGTATGTATGGCATGTCAGCGGCACAGGCGTTGATGGTACTAGTAGCAAGTTGACGGGTACGGTGACGGTGATAAGATGATGAGACCGCTCGGGCTCGAAGACTCGCCCTCGCTGCGAGAGGCGAGACCGTTCGCGCCTTCGGCACTCACTGCGAGACCGCTCGCCTTGCAGGCTCGCTACGAGACAAGAGACAAGAAGATTTGCCTTTAGTCTCGTAGCGAGTCTTCGAGCGGTCTCGCAGTGAGGAGCTTCGGGACGAACGATCTCGCAGGGAGCCCGCAGGGCGACCGGTCTCGCAGCGAGCGAAGCGAGCGGTCTAATTTTTTCTGCCTCACTATTGCATTTATTTCGGGTAATTCCGTATTATTGCAATCCGAATTTATACGGTGGCTATAGCTCAGCTGGTTAGAGCACCAGATTGTGGTTCTGGGGGCCGGGGGTTCAAATCCCCTTAGCCACCCCTCTTTAAAGCAAAAAGCGCTTTTCTTAATTGAAAAGCGCTTTTTTGTGTTTATCTTCTTCGATGAACTAAGCAGTCATCATTTCCCCTCGGAGGGCTTCTACCTCCGAAATTGTCTTGGCGACAGGGTCACCTAGCAATTGAGAACCAGTCTCGGTGACGATATAGTCGTCTTCTATGCGGATGCCTCCAAAGTCTCGATAGGCCCCAAGGCGATCATAATTGATGAATTCGCTGTGTTTGTGCGCTACTTGCCACTGGTCAATGAGTTCTGGGATAAAATAAATGCCAGGCTCTACCGTCAGGACAAAACCTGCTTCCAATTCTCTACCTAAGCGCAAAGCGTTTAAGCCAAACTGGGTGCTCCGCTTCAGCGAGTCAGTATACCCTACATGATTCTCTCCAAAATTCTCCATGTCGTGGACATCCAATCCCATCATATGCCCCAGGCCATGAGGGAAGAAAAGCGCATGTGCGCCAGCAGCTACTGCTTCTTCAGGGTTTCCTCTCATCAAGCCAAGCCCCGTAAGCCCTTCTGCAATCACACGACTAGCAAGTAGATGAACATCTCTATAAGGAACTCCAGGTCTTAACGCTTCAATAGCTGCTAATTCAGCATCCAACACGATTTGGTAGATTTCTTTTTGCTGAGCGGAAAAACGATGGCTGACAGGAAAGGTACGGGTGAGGTCCCCAGCGTAATGCATGGGAGAATTGCCTCCTGCATCTACGAGCACCATTTTACCTTCTGTAAGGGTATTGCTATGGTCGTGATTGTGCAAGATCTGCCCATTGACGGAAAGGATCACCGGGTAAGCAGTAGAGCTATCCACAGCAGCAGCTATCGCTTGGATGGTTCCATGAAGTTCAGCTTCTGTCATCCCTGGGCGAGCCGCACGCATGACAGCTTCATGCATCTTGCCCGATAGGCGGACTGCCTTTTCCAACTCTGTGATCTCTTCAGGAGATTTAACAGATCGCTGGGCGACAACTGCCTGCAGCAAAGGTAAAGAAACGGCTCCAGCTTGTTCTTCGGGCTGTAAGCCAAGCAGATCTTGCAACTGAAGTGTGTGTCTTCCTCTATAAGGAGGAAGAAAATGGATTTTCCTTCCCTGCTGTTGAGTACCTGCCAAAACAGGCCTCAACTGCTTAATTGGCAGGACTTGGCTCACCCCACAATCTGCCGCTAAAGAGGCGATGGAAGGTTGAGGACCTGTCCATACGATGTCATCCATCGTGGCTTCATCTCCAAAGACCACTTCTAGTCCTTCATCAAGGTCTACCAATGCAGCTAAGCCAGGATTATTTATGCCAAAATAATAAAGAAAGGTGCTGTCCTGACGGAAATGATAGGCGTTGTCCCGATAGTTCATTGGGCTTTCATCATTTCCCAAAAACAAAATCATCCCTCCCTGGAGACGGCTGCGTAAAGCTTGACGTCTCTTTAAATATACGTTTGCTGGAAACATACTCTAACAGTGTTTTTTACTGGTTAAGCAAGGTATCAATTTTGACTTCTTGAACAAAATTTACTTTTTCATTATTCTCCTACTTACGACACCTGTACCTATTTGACACTCAAGGACATAAAGGCCATTCGCATGATCGTTCAGGTCAATTTTAGTGTGGAATTCTCCTATATAATTCTCCCAATTATTCTGAAATACAACCCGTCCCATTAGGTCCATCACCCGTAGCTTTACATCCTTTGATTTCACTAACGTAAATCCAACTTGAATTTCTTCTTTGAAGGGATTTGGGAAAAAACGAAAATCTTCCAAAATGCCTACCAGGTCTTCCAGGCTGCTCAACACAATGGTGATATTCCCAGAAGTATCAGACACACACCCCGTAGCGATATCTATAGCTACCGCCCAGTGGCGCCCTGTTCCATTAATCATATAGCTAGTTGTGGTATCAACTGGATTAGGGCCCAACTGGTCTACATACCAGACATAGATATATCTAGGATCTGGGTTCAGGATTTCAATGGTTTGTTGACCGATTAAGTTAATGGAAGGCGTAGGCACAGTGACCTCGGTGAATGTCATAGGCTGAGTCTGAGCAGAAGTACAGCGTGTTGTACGATTTACCGATTGAACGGAATAGTTCCCTGGCGTTTTTACAAAATAACTACTCCCACTTGCCCCAGTGATGGGCAAGCCATTCATAAACCAAACCAGGGAATCGGTAGAGGTTGTCATCAGTTCCACCGAATCTCCTTTACAGAAAAACGTATCTCCCAGAGCCATCAAATCGGGAATGACAGGCAGGGTATCTAAGTGAAAGGTATCTGAACAGGAAATGGTCATTTTGGGATTTGACACGAAGAAAGTCACTTGAAGGCCACCATTGGTTACGACGACAGGCCCAGGACTTGTAGGGGGAATATTGAGGAAAACAGAAGCACTTCCTTGATTCTGGCCATCTGCGCAGCCATCATCAGGAGAAGTTGTATCATCATCCCATACCTGGAGTTCATAGGCGCCTGTATCCAACAGAATAGCCGGAACACCAATATTAAGAGGAAGTTGGTTAAAATTATTGAGGGGGGAACTAGAAGTATTGACTACGTCCATCCCTCCTGGATCTTTTAAAATCCAGTAGAGGTCAGGATCCACACCGATCAAGACGTCACTACAGTTCACGGTATCAATTCGCACCGAATCAAGGATAAACCCAATAGTATCTACCACTAGCTCATAATCAATGGTATAAGTACCTCCATCAGTAATGACTTGGGGCAAAGGGTTTTCATCTGTCGTGGAAAAACTGTGACCAGGTCCCCCTATTTCCCACAAATAGGAAAAGCCAGCTTTTCCATTACTCGGGATATTGTTGGTCAAGCCAAGCACAGCTGGCTCACAATTGTCACTCAACGAATAGGTATAGCAGCTCCCTACAAAGGTACAAGCGGTCACCTCAATCGTCCCTGTATAGGTGGTTTGCTGGGCACCAAGTGGAGGTGGAAGTACCACATCCAGGTCTACCACAAATGTATAGATACCTGGTACGCCAGGCGTGCCATAAAACTGGACACAGCCGACTGTGTCAGGCATAGGATTATTGGGACTCACATCATACATACAGTTAGGAGAAAGGTTACATTTCCAATTGATGCCAAGAGGCAATCCCGTCACATTCGTAATCGTGAAAGAATTGAATGGAATGCGAATATTTTGACCTGCCACATTCACCACCGTATCCCGTGGAAAGACAAAGGTGACATCTTGTTCATTGTATTGGCAGCCGTTCATGGGTGGAAAGCTATCTGGATAGATACCTGGGACATTGGGCACCAAGGTGTCTATCATACAGTTCTGGGCGAAGCTGGTTTGGGGGAAGAGAAAAAATATAAATAGGGAAAAAAGAAGTAGGGGTCTTTGCATTATGTTATTGGATTAAAATTAAGTGTTGATTTTGGGCGGCAGGCAAAACGATTGGTCACGATGCTGCAAATTCCGTAAAGGGGCGTTTATAAGGTGCCTGAAACCCTAAAACAATATCTTCCTTGGGAACACCATGTTCTATCAAATCTTCGGCAATTCCAGCTTCTACATAGTCTTTTTGAATCCAGATTTTGCCATCTTTTATATCTAGATGAAGTAAGCAAACATGGATTCTATCCATATGACTCCAACCAATATCAAGCAGAAAATAATGATTTCGCTGATCATCAAATACTATTTGGGTTTCTGATTCTTCAACATTTTCATCCTCAATAAAATGATCTTTATGGCCTGCATATTGGGTCAAAATGGCTTTCACAATTTGTTGATAGCTCTTCAGTCTATCCATAATTCAGTTGTTAGTGAAGTAGAAATTGTTCCTCTTAAAACGTCATCCCGGAATTTTTCGATGCTTTTTGGCGGGAGATCACGGATAAATTTTGTAGGGACAGGACATGTCCTGTCCCTACAAAATTTTCCGCGCTGACGCTTCACTGGCAAGCATAGTATGTTTGGTCAAGAATATTTCTTTACGACAAAAAAACAAAAAATCACTTACACAAATACTTACATATCCTTCTAACGAAGCCTGGCCCCTGATAGACAAATCCCGTGTAGATTTGTACCAAATCGGCCCCAGCATCGAGTCGATCAGCAGCATCCTGAGGCGTCATAATTCCTCCTACCCCCACTAAGGCCAAGCCTTCAGGCTTATTTTTTGCCACATAAGCCATAGCCTCCTGGGCCCGGTCCGTCAACGGAGCGCCACTGAGTCCCCCGGCACCAATAGCATTAACAGTAGCTTCAGGGGTAATCAAACCTGTCCGTGAAATGGTAGTATTGGTCAAAATCAACCCACTCAGTTGAGCGTCTCGGCAGACTTCCAAGATGTCGTCAAACTGCGATTCTGTCAAGTCAGGTGCGACTTTGAGGAGGAGAGGTTTTGGCTGGTCCTTGCCTTGGTTTAGTTGCTGAAGGCGGAGGAGGAGGCGGGTCAATGGTTCTTTTTCCTGCAGTTCCCGCAGGCCTGGCGTATTCGGAGAACTGACATTTACCACAAAATAATCGACGTAGGGAAATAATTTCTCAAAACAAATCTCATAGTCTTCCACCGCCTGATCATTGGGGGTATCTTTATTTTTGCCAATATTTGCGCCAATCACTAAATCGCCCTTCTTGACCTTTTCAAGGCGTTTTACCATCGCCTCCACCCCGGCATTATTGAACCCCATTCGGTTGATAATTGCCTTGTCTTTGGGCAAGCGAAACAAGCGTTTCTTGGGATTCCCCACTTGTGGACGAGGTGTGACCGTGCCTACCTCTACAAAGCCAAACCCCAAATGACGCCATTGGGCGGTCAGCTTAGCATCCTTATCAAAACCAGCAGCCAAGCCTACTGGATTGCGAAACCGAAGCCCAAAGGCTTCGGTCTCAAGCGATTTGTGTCTGTATTGTAAGCTTTGGCGCCATAGCCAAGCGATAGGCAGCACTGCCAATAATCCTTTTAAGCCCCAAAAGGTCAAATGATGTACACGTTCGGGATCAATCAGAAAAAATAGCGGGCGAATAATGATTTTATACATAGTCGCTTACATCTCAGCATCGCCAGGACTGAGGGTAAAAGTCCTTTCTACAGGGTTAAATGGACTAGGGATCAACTGCCCTTGAGAATCGAGGAATTCTAGCTTCACAGTATTTTCTCCCATAGGAAGGCCTTCCATTACATATGGGATCCATTGGTCCAGTACAACTACATGCTCATTAATGGTTGCCCGAACCCTTTTATCATCTGGCGTAAGGCTACCATTTAGAATAAAAAAGTCGAGTAAAACACGTTGGGTATTCGCTTCTCCCTTGTATTCCCCTTTTGGACGGCTGTAGAACATGTGTGGCGCATTGAGGTCGACAGGCTCACTGCCTTCTGCACCTGCTACGTTGGTTTGAGTGATATAAAAGGCATGGCCATTTTTCACACTTTCATGATAGGAGCGTGAAAGAAAGGCCAAAATCACATTGTTGCCAGGGTCTAATTGCTTATTGAATGCTCCATCATAATGGGCTGAATAGGGGCCATTGTTCACGATCAAGTGGATGTGCTGGCCTTTGGCAGAGTTCGCTAATAATATCCCATCTGCGCCAGGTGTCTGGTCGCCTAGCAAGTAATTGGTCACCTCAAAGTTAAATGCAGCTTCGCCTGTTTCACTGACTTCCAATGGCCCATGCGAAAGCTGGGCTTCTGGATAGTCCTGTGAACCTTCAAGGGGATAAATGCGAAAAGCATCTTGCTCATACGGAAGGGGTGTTCCAGCCAGATGCCCTTCTGGCACAGTCTGAACGGGAGGCTTGGCGTCAGCTGTCTCGCCGTTATTTTCTTTTGCAGGACAGCCCATCAGCAAGAATGCGATCACTGTCATGAATCCAATGTAAATACTTCTGTTCATAGTTTGTTTCAGTTTTTGCGGGTAAAATACAATTATGTGGGTAGAAAAGAAAGGGGTCGAAGACCGCTCGCCCTTCGGGCTCGCTGCGAGAAGCGAGACCGTTCGCGTCTTCGACACTCACTGCGAGACCGCTTGGCTCGAAGACTCGCCTCGCTGTGAGACAAAGGCACTTTTCTTGTCTCGCCTCTCGCAGCGAGCCTGAAAGGCGAGCGGTCTCGCAGTGAGGAGCCCCGCGACGAACGATCTCGCAGCGAGGGCTGAGTCTTCGAAGCCCGAGCGGTCTCACTTCATCAAATCCATCACCGCTGCAGCCATACTTTTGACGCCTGTTTTGATGCTAGTCTCAGGAACGGGGCAATACTTGGAGGAATGGAGAGAAGGCAAGCTGAGTTCACCGCGCTCACTGGCCGCGATGTCTTCGGCAGAAACCGTTCCCAGCCAAAACAAAAAGATGGGCACCTTGTGATCTGTCCGGCCATAGCGGGAGAAGTCTTCTCCTCCCATCACGGGCTTTAGCACTTCAACTTGGGTTTCGCCTAAAACGCGGGCAAACACATTGTGCATACGCCGAGCCAGTTCTGGCTGGTTGAATAAAGCAGGGGTGAATTCCTTACGTACTTCAATCTTGGGGTATTTGTCTTCAGGAACACCCGCAGACATAGCCACTCCTTTACTGATCCGATGCAATCTTTCTATCAGTCCCTGACGAACCTCATCAGTATAGGAACGAAGTGTCAACTCCATTTTCACTTCGTTTGGGATGACATTTCCCTTGGTGCCGCCGTGGATGGAACCCACAGTGACAACGGCTGGTTGGAGGGGTGAAATCTCTCGGCTGACGATCGTCTGAAAGTCCAAGATAAGGCGTGCTGCTAAGACAACAGGATCAAGCGTAAGGTGTGGATACGCCCCATGTCCCCCAGAACCATAAACAGTAATGTCTACCATGTCCACATTGGCCAAGGCAAACCCAGGCGAGTAGCCCACCTTTCCAGTCTCCAAAGAAGCACTCACGTGCAATGCCAGCGCATAGTCTGGCAAGGGAAATTTCTCATACAGGCTGTCTGCCAGCATGGCTTTGGCTCCGCCACCCCGCTCCTCCGCTGGCTGAGCGATAAAGACCAGCGTACCTTTCCACTGATCCTTCATCGATGCTAATAGCCTAGCGGTACCCGTCCAGCAAGTCATGTGCACATCATGGCCGCAGGCATGCATGACGCTCACATCGTTACCCGCATCATCAGTTTTGATCACTGTACTTGCATAGGATACGCCCGTTTCTTCCTTCACAGGCAGGGCATCTGTATCTGCCCGAACAAGGACCGTAGGGCCTTTCCCATTTTTCAATACACATACGACGCCAAAACCGCCCACATTCTCCGTTACGTCATAGCCGATTTTTCGCATTTCTTCCGCCAGATATTTGCTCGTTTCTTCTTCGTGAAAAGAGAGTTCCGGATGTGAGTGAAGGTATTCGTACAGAGATTCGAGGTAGGGATAGTCTTTGTTAATCTGTTTGGTAGCTTTTGTTTCTTGGGAAAAAACAGCTCCAGCCCATAAGAGGGCGATTAGTAAATAAATACGCATTGGGTTTTTTTGAAATGAAAATAAAAACTTGTCCTGAGCTAGTCGAAGGAGGAAAGTTAAAATGAAAATAGATGGGAAGAAAGGCAATGGCACTTTGCGATAGAAAAATCCTGGGTTTTTGAATTTGCAGCTTGAAACGTGATCCCTTATTTTCGCGGCCATGCAGTATACGCTTATTACAGGTGCTAGTATGGGCATTGGAAAAGCCCTGGCAGAGGAGTGTGCTAAAGAAGGCATGCACCTTCTGCTCGTAGCCCTTCCAGGGCCTGAATTGGACCAGGTCTGTCAGGACCTTGTGGCCCGTTATGGCATTCAAGCCCACCCTTTTGCCATTGACCTAACCCTCGAAGATGCCCCGAGGAAAGTCTATGATTGGTCGCAGACCAATGGGTACGAAGTCAATATTCTCATCAATAATGCAGGATTTGGAACAGGGGGATTATTTGAAAACACGCCCTTGGCTACCTATATCAACATGGTCAGGCTCAACAATCAGGCACTTGTAGAGATGACTTACCATTTCCTTCCAGAACTCAAACGTCACAACAATGCACACCTTCTGTGTTTGAGTTCCATGGAAGCCACCCTTCCCCTCCCCTACAAGGCTGTATACACAGGCACCAAAAACTTCATTTATTCCTTCTGTCTCGCCATCCGCGAAGAACTCAGACCTTCTACAGTCAGGGTAAGCATCCTATGCCCAGGCCCGGTACTCACCAATCCCGATGGCCTCAAACGAATTGAGTCACAAGGCGGAAAAGGGCAAATTCTCATGACCATGCCTGAAAAAGTGGCCAAAATAGCTGTCAAGAAAATGCTCCAGAACAAAGCCATCATTATTCCTGGTGCGCTGCCTATTGCGATCGTCAGAGTCCTCAATTTATTGCCCATTTTGTGGCGAATGCGGATCCTGGAGCGGGTGTTTCGGCCGTATAGAGATATGTAGGAAAATGAGATTGCAGAATATCGAACAAGGATTTCAGATTGAAGAAGTAATGCCTATTGGTTTTTTTCATAAAAATCCATGGCCAAAATTTGTGTAAAAATATATTAGTTTGTAATTTCGTTGATACATCAATCATTCTACTTATGAAGGACTTGCCGTTAGAGGAAGTATATGTGTATTTGTTGGAGCGGACCGCACGACAATTTCAGCGGTATGCGCAGGCTGTGATGGCCGAAAACGGCATTTATATTTCTGGTGAACAATGGGTGGTCATCAAACGGATCAGCGAAAATGAAGGTATTAGCCAACGAGAGATTGCTCATTTGACCTATAAAGATCCTGCTTCAGTGACGAGAATGCTTGATTTGATGGAAAATGAAAAGCTGGTCAAAAGGGAGAAAAGTACAAAGGACAGAAGAGTTTATGCCCTTTACCTTACCTCTAAAGGGAAATCGCTAGTTGAAAAGATGACGCCTATCGCCCAGCAAGCCCGTGCCCATGGGCTCTCTGGCATCAATGAAGCTGACGCTGCAAAACTCAAAGTTATGCTCAACAAAATTTATCAAAATTTCAGTTGATTTTTTTTGCCCAATTAATTGATATATCAATAGTATACCTATCAATCATTATTCTATTTATTATGAAAATCCTTATCGTTATTCCCATGATTTTTTATAGCCTCATGGCTATGTATCCAGGTGATTCAACTGATGTAAAAGCAGTGGAAAAGGTAGTAACATCTTTTGCGAATGGTGCTGATAATCAGGATGTAACAGCCGTAGATGCTGTACTCCATCCAGATTTCCGATCAGTAGTCAATCGCTTATTTGGAGCCGAAACAGTCAGTTTGATGGATAAACCTACTTATTTGAAGTTGTTGGAGGAGAAAAAAATAGGCGGGGATAAACGGCGCGTCCAGATCATCTCTACTGATATTGTGAAGAATAATGCTATAGTCAAGGTGAAATTGGTAGGTAAAAAATTGGTCTTCACTTCTTATATCTCCCTTGTGAAAGATACAGAAGAAAATTGGCAGATCATTCAGGACATGCCTGATATTGAAAAGTTGTAAATGCACCTCAAATCCCTACCAACTATCAATATACCGAGGCGCTTGGTTGGCATACCTTGTAGGAGAAATGCTTTCTAAAGCATGGGTGATCCATTTTCGTGTATCCTTGGGATCTATGACTTCATCAAATTCCAAGGCCGCAGCGGCACGAATGGCTTTCCCTTTGTCATAGGCTTCTGAAACCAATTTTTCATACAGTGCCTCTTTTTCTGTCGGGTCATCTACTGCATCAAGTTCCTTTTTGAACCCTAATTTTACCGCGCCTTCCAGTCCCATTCCTCCAAATTCTCCTGTAGGCCATGATACGGTCAAAAATGATTCTGTTAAACTCCCTCCTGCCATGGCCATGGCCCCCAACCCGTATGCCTTCCGCAATACAACAGTCAACATAGGCACACGCAGGGATGCCCCTACGACGAACATCCTGGAAGCATGTCGGACCATGGCGGCTTCTTCACAAGCGGGTCCTACCATGAATCCTGGGGCATCACATAAGGAGATGATTGGAAGCCCAAAAGCATCGCAGAGTTGCATGAAGCGGGCTGCTTTGTCGGAAGCATCGCTGTCAATGGCACCGCCAAGATGGCGGTTGCTATTCGCTACCAGCCCCATGGGGCGGCCTGCAATCCTCACGAGAGCAGCGACCATGTTTCGAGCAAATTCACTCCGCAATTCAAGAACAGTATCCTTATCACAGAGGGCGCGGATCACTTTCAGCACATCATAACCGTATTTGCGGTTTTCCGGGATTAGGGATCGTAAGGCTTCCTGATCATCACAGGTCCAGGTTGGGAGATTTCCCTGGAAAAAAGAGAGGTATTTTTTTGCAACAACAACAGCCTCTGCTTCATCTTTTACCAAGATGTCTATCACCCCATTTTTTACCTGAACCTTGGCTGGGCCTATTTCTTTGGGATGAAATTTGCCCAATCCACCTCCTTCGATCATCGCAGGTCCTCCCATGCCGATGGCTGTATTCTCAGTTGCAATAATGACATCTGAACACCCTGCAATAGCCGCATTCCCTGCAAAACAGTAACCTGAAACGATGGCTACCCTAGGCATTTTGCCACTTAGTCGGCAAAAAGAAGCCCACGTTTTGAGGTCCAGTCCGCCAACTGTAATGGGTTCAAAATCTACATCGCCTGGCCGCCCACCCCCTCCTTCAACAAAAAAGACTATCGGCTTGCCTGCTTTCTCAGCAATGGCCATCATTCGGTCTGTTTTTTTGTGATTAAAGGCACCTTGGGTGCCTGCAAGCACAGTATAGTCATAGCTCAGAACCAAGCATTTTGCTCCCTCCTTTCCAAAAATCTCCCCATTGATTGTCCCGATCCCCGCAACTAAGCCATCTGCGGGTGTCTTCTCCACTAGTTCCTCCCATGATCGCCTGCCCCGCTGCCCAGCAACGATCAATGACCCTATTTCCAAAAAGCTATCTGGATCACACAAATCCATCACATTTTCCCTTGCAGTTCGCTGGCCTTTTGCATGTCGTTTCTGGACAGATTCGGGACGATTTTCATCCTTCAAATATGCCTGCCGCTGGTACAGTTCTGCCAAATCAGCCCTCAACTTTTTCTCTTCGTTTTTTGCCATATTTCATCATTGATTGCTTATACTTTCAGTAAATAGATGAATTCGCAGCATTATATCAAAAGGAGAATCCAAAAAGACTAAAAATTAACTATTATGATGAGATTAGATGGCCAAGTGGCTATTATCACTGGCGGTGCTAGAGGCATCGGGGAAGGGGTTTGCAAAGTTTTTTGTGCGGCAGGCGCGACTGTCGCTATGTGGGATGTATTGGGTGAAGGGGAAAAAACAGCAGAAAAAATAGCCGCAACTGGTGGAAATATTTTTTTTCAACGGGTTGATGTCACTTCCAAACTGCAAGTGCAAGAAGCTGTTGACAAAATCATGGCGACCTATGGGAGAATTGACATCCTGATCAATAATGCGGGTATCATCCGCGATAGATCGTTCCTCAAGATGTCTGAAACAGAATGGCATACGGTGATGGATGTCAATTTGAATAGCTTATTCGTCACTACGAAGGCTGTCCTTCCATATATGAAAGAAGCTGGCTATGGCCGGATTGTATCGGCTTCCTCTGTCAACGCCATGGCTGGCGCCTTTGGCCAGACGAACTATGCGGCGACCAAGGCTGCCATCCAGGGATTCACTCGCTCTCTATGCAAAGAAGTAGGCAGATACGGCATCACCGTCAATTGTGTAGCACCAGGCTTTATCAAATCAGACATGTCTGACAGCATGCCTCCTGAGGTCCTTGAAGCCGGAATTAGGATGATTCCTACAGGCCGAATAGGCACGGCTGAAGATATGGGGTATTGCTACCTTTTTCTCGCTTCTAAAGAAGCTGCATTTGTCAACGGAATCACCCTACATGCCAACGGAGGCGCTTATCCTATATAGATTTATGAATATCGAACAAGGATTGATGATTTAAGATGGGATAGAATTTTCAACTTAGAAGATTTTCTCTTGGATTTCCAAATATGCAAAATGGGCCACCTGAAGATTCAGGCGGCCCATTTCATCTATTAACAAATATTATCTACAACATACCGAAGCGCAAGGCAAGCCCTGTAGCAGGCCGGAAGGACGCCTTTTGGAAATCTTTTCCAAATAGCATGGAGGCACTTGTCTGCCAGACCAATGTTTTGCCTAATGGCACATTCAGGCCAAGCGTAGCGATGTTGTAACGGAGGTCTATACGCTCTCCGCCAAGGTTGGTGAAGCTTTGCTGACCCAATCCTCCGCTAACGCGGAACCATTCCTTGAGGAGGAAGCCAGCTTCTAGCTCTGTGAAGCTATTTTGAGAATTGCTGCGAGGCACCTGTACGACTTCTTGGGTATACAAGACCCGCTCCAATGCATGGGAATTGAGCAGTCCTGCGGTGCCCCATACGCCAAATACATTGGCCTTTTTGTTCCCTTTCATGTCAAATCGGTACCCCAAAAAGGCATTGCCAAACCCCGAAAGCATTTGGGGATTCCAGCTAAGTCCACTGGTCGTTTCTTCTCCTTTGGGAATGCCGCTGGAAGCGGGGGCTGGGTCGAGCGTATAAGAAGGGCCACCGCCCACCATAAGCATTAGCCGATCCTTAGACACAGACCTCCGGTTGCGATGATGATTAGCATTCGATCTCCTTTCCGTGCGGTGTCGGTTGTGCCGAGCTTGGTTTCTTTGTGCCCTTACCCTCCGCTCCTGACGCGTGTTTTGCCTTCCTTGATAATTGCGGTAGTATTCCCTATTGACATTCGAGTTCTTCTTGGCTTTCGAAGAAGTCTTCGAATAGTTCTTTGACTTTTTCGAACAACAAGAAGATTTCGACTTGGAACACTGCCCATGGAGAGCGATCAACATGCCAGACAAGGCAAAAAAGAGTATCAGCTTTTTCATTTGGACGAGAAATTTGAGGGTGAAAAAAAGAATCGACAAGTAGTGTGACAATCAAGATGGAAGAATTTAATCAGCATTCAAACAGCTATTCTTCCAACACTTAGATAAAATCGACCAAGCTAAAGGAGGCTCGTATTTTTAAGGACAGGAGGGTTTGCAGAGGGTTGCACAGGCAACGATAGCAACTGTCGACAGATTGTCGACAGTTTATGGCCCATGGAATAAAACCACAGATTCTCACAGATTAACACGGATAAAATCTCTAGAATCTGTGAAAACCTGTGATATCTGTGGTGAATTCATCCTATAAAAATCTAATGAGATTCTAATCGTAATAATCTCTCGTTTAATAAACAGCCAAATTGAAACAGCTCAATTCAAACAGATATATAGCAAAAAAAGAGCGCCTCTTTTCAGAAGCGCTCTTTTCATATAATATGATATGTCTTGACAGGCTAGTTCACCGCATCCACGACCGCCTTGAAGGCGTCTGGATGATTCATCGCGAGGTCAGCGAGGACCTTACGGTTGAGCTGGATGTCAGCCTTGTGGACTTTGCCCATAAACTTGGAGTAGCTCATATCGTACTGGCGGGCGCCTGCATTGATACGAATGATCCAGAGTCTGCGGAATTCGCGTTTTTTTGCTTTGCGGTCGCGGTAGGCGTAGAGCCATCCTTTTTCAATCTGGTTTTTGGCTACTGTCCAGACGTTTTTCTTACGACCAAAATATCCTTTGGCGTGCTTGAGCATTTTCTTTCTGCGTGCACGCGATGCTACGTGATTTACTGATCTAGGCATTTTTTTCCGTTTTTAAAGAGATAAACAAATTTCACTAATAAAAAGAAGCGTTAGATTTGGCACTTGATACGTGCTTCGTCACTTTTGTCCACGATGGCAGTCTTGCCAAGGCGATGCTTACGCTTTTTGCTCTTTTTGGTGAGAATGTGGCTTTTGAAAGCATGCTTTCTCTTCAATCGTCCAGAGGCGGTCTTCTTAAAACGCTTGCTAGCCCCTGACCTTGTTTTCATTTTAGGCATAATGCTTTGTATAAAACGGTTTTGTGATTTTTAATGAACGGCAAAGGTAAACATTTTTTCCATATATCCATGCATATCCATCACCTTTCCCTCTACACTCAACAACTTTCAGCTCAGCGGGATTTTTACCACCAAAAACTGGGATTCCCACTCCTAGAAGCCGCTCCAGACAGCTTCAAAGTTCAGGCTGGCGCAACTATTTTGCAATTCAAGCAAGCCGATCCAGGCGTCGACTGCTTTTACCATTTTGCTTTCAATATCCCTTCCAACCAATACCGCGCTGTACCCGACTGGCTAGCGGCTCGCTCAGAAGTTTTGCTGTATGAAGGCCAGCCCATTGTTCGGTTTGAGAACTGGGATGCCCATGCGACCTACTTCATGGATGTAGACCGCAATATATTGGAGCTAGTTGCGCGGCACACCCTTCAACAAAAGCTTGAAGGCCCCTTCTCTTCATCCATGATCCTGAATATCAGCGAGATAGGGCATCCCGTAGACAATCCACAAACCACTGCCACGCAGTTGATGGCAAGATTTGATGTGAAGCGTTACAGTTTTAATAATGACGTATTTTGCCCAGTAGGCGACCCAAATGGACTGATTATCCTCACAAAGATTGGCAGGAACTGGGTACCCACGGATAGGCCTGCCATCGTGTCGCCATTTGAGGTTACTTTTGAGGTGAATGGGAAACAGGGGGAGATCAATGAGAGAATGATAGGGTGAGGGAAGGATAGAATGAAAAGAGAATGATTAGATGAGAAAATGACTAAATGATAAAATAGTGGTTTCTTCCATTATCAATTCTCCATTCTCATTACTCTTCTCTTGCCAATAACGGCACGCGCACCACATATTGACCATTTTCTTCAAAAAATTCAGGTTGCTGATCTGCCAATAAGCCATAACGATCCGCGAGATTTTTGAGGCCAATTCCTGTCGAAGTGACCCCTTCCGAACGCTTTTGGAGGGTATTGCGGATGACAAGTGCATCTTCACCCTCGGAGCTAATCTCAATGGTGAGCGGCTGATCACGGGAAATGATATTGTGCTTGATCGCATTTTCGGCAAGTAGTTGCAAGGTCAAAGGGGGAATTTGTCGATCGAGGCTTTTGGGGTTCACATCTTCTTTGAGAATCAAGCTCGGTCCAAAACGCGTTTTTTGCAGGAAAAAATAATCGTGCATAAAGCGCATTTCCTCCGAAAGTTCAACCAAGATTTTCTCCTTATGCTCTAAGACATAGCGGTATACCTTTGTCAATTTGCTGATGAAGTCCTCAGCCATATCTGGGTCGTCGTGCACGAGTGAAGCTAGCGCATTCAGGCAGTTGAATAAGAAATGCGGATTCACCTGATTTTTGAGGGTCTCAAATTGAGAGAGAATAGCCTCTTTCGATTGGCGTTCGGACTTAATAATCAACTCATTGCGCTCGTTGGCGAGGGCACGGTTTTCCTTCTTGAGGCGATAGGATTCCAATGCATTGTCAATGATGAGCTTCAGCTCATCGTGCTTCCAAGGCTTCGTGACGTAATAATAAACCTTGCCCTTATTGATCGCATCTATGATCACATTGATGTCACTATAGCCCGTCAGAACCATCCTGACAGGGTCTGGGAATTCGTCTCGAATGACTTCAAATAACTCTACGCCTGTCATCTCAGGCATTCGCTGATCGCTGATGATCAAATCAATGGGTTGTGCACGCATGACTTCCAAAGCCTCTTTGCCGCTATTTGCAGTGAATACTTGGTAATTTCGACGAAAGGAAGCCTTAAAGGCCATCAGGTTTTGCTGTTCGTCATCGACGTATAGGATGGAGAATTTATTCAAAGGTTCAAGGTCGTTTAAGGGTTCAAGAGATGGTTCAAGAATTTGAGTTACCTTTTTCCGTATCCGTAGGGTCACGATATATCGTGACCCTACGGATACGGAAAAAGGCCTAAATACGTGATGATCGCGAAGGCAGATTGAGCCTCAGTCCCCCGCGAATTTGCACAGAATTGATGCCATTTTCATTTCTGGCACGGCCTTCTAGTTCGAGATAGGTGTCTGTATGAAAGAGCTGAAGACTCACACGGCCGTAGAGGGTTTTTATCTGATAATCAAGGCCTTGCCCTACTTTCACCCCTACATCCAGCGGCCGCCCAAAATTGTCGGAAGCCGCCACGTCACCGCCGTAATTGATGTCGCCATCATTGAGGCCTTTGTTCAGCAATGTATATCGAAGGTAAATGTCCCATGCAGGTCGGGGATGATAACGCAAGGCTATAGCTGTCTCGCTAAGATTTCCTCCCCATGTATGTCCTAGATGTTGGCCATAGTGCGTGTAATTGCTTGAAACGTTAAAATGCTGATAGACATAAGGACGAACCCGATTGTATTCTACCTGCAGGTCAAGTGTTTCTATCCCAAATAGATTGATCCATTTGAGTCCTGCTTGATAGCCAAGCTTATTGCCCCAATAGGTAGGGTCTTCACGAAATTCACTGAAGTTGAGATCGTCTATGAGCAACTGGCCATAGAACTGAAAACGGTTCGCAAAGTTGTACTTGGCGGTGAAACCGAGCATGCCATTGTCGGGGCTTCCCAGGCTTTGTTCCAACGCACGATAAAAAATGATAGGATTAAGGTATTGGATCTCAAAACCACGAGGGCCGTTGGCAAGGTTGGAGGCGTAGACTACGGACTCAAAAAGACCCAATGTGAGTTTGGGAGTAGGTTTATAAAGCAATTGATGGAGGGCAATGTATTTTCGGGGAAAAGTACCGACATCATCAGGTTTATTGGGGATAAAGTCGATAAGTTGGGCAAAATGATTCACATATTCCAGTTTCCAAACTCGGGTGCGAATATTGAGCATCAGGTGATTGGCACTGTAGTCTGATAAGGTCAAGCTTTGCAAGCCATTGCCCCAGAATGCACGATCCTGCCCAAATTTGACCCGCATGTTTTTGATTGGACTGAAGGTAATGTAGGCACGAGAATGGAAGAAGTCGAGGGCGGTATTGTTGTTAAATCCTTTGACAAAGCCTTCTCCGAACAAGAACCGGTTATCCTGATAATGCTCCCACATATACCTTGGGACACGCAGCAAATTATCATAGACTTCTGTATAAAAACCTACTTTTCCATAAAAGCTCCCCCTTACAACTAGCCCACGAGAGTTGGAGGCAATCACCTGATTGTCAGGCATCTGGTTGTCATAGCTATGACGATCCAATCCACCAAAAAACCGTGCCACTGGGTTGATAAACAACTGAAGATGAGGGGTCTTCAGGCTGTAGAGGTCACGTCCATTTCGATAGAAATAGCGCAAGACTCTCTTCCCCGTGCTATCCTCAGCTCGTTTATCACTCACCAACAATTCTGCTCGGTCAAACCACTGTTTTTCCCAGTAAGACAAATCCGAAACATAGCTGTCTTCGAATACTTTTGACAAATAGGCCCGGCCCAAGGGCTTGACATCTGTATGCACCCCTTCTTCTATATGCCCCAAAATATCCAGGCGGTCAACAAAATGATAGACATCATGCTGTAAGGGCAAATCCGAATCCTGTGTGAAGGCGGATGAAATAGAAATCAATAAAAAGGCAGAAGCTAGAAATATCCCTTTTCGCATTGGCAGTTATTTGGAGGACCAATTTACGGGAAATATGGGGAAATGTGATAAGGGCTTTTGGAAAGTATTTCAACTACCCATTTGCTAAAATTGGACAAATCCAAAGTTAAATTATGGATTTGTCCAATTTTGCATGTAGTTTTGATCTCTTGTCTCAGTTCCCTTCTCCCTGTTCCCTATTCCCCTACTCACTCCTCAAGCTTTCCACTGGATTGGCGCTTGCCGCCTTATAAGCCTGCCAACCGATTGTGAGCCATGCAATGGCAATGGCCAAGGAGCCTGCCAGCAAAAAGATCAACACCCCTTGAGAGGCGTGAAAAGCAAATTTGGAAAGCCACTGATCCATAAGGAAATAAGCCACAGGCGTAGCGATCAAGAAAGACCATAGAACAAGCTTCGTGAAGTCTTTGGAGAGCAACATGACGAGGTTGCCGACAGGGGCACCGAGGACACGGCGGATGCCGATTTCTTTGGTGCGCTGCTCCGCAGTGAAGGAGGCAAGGCCTAGGAGCCCTAGGCAAGAGATGAATATCGCCATTATCGCAAAGGCACGGCTGAGCTGGCCCACCATGGTTTCACTTTGGTAGCGCTGCTCGTATTCTTTGTCTAGAAAATCATAGTCAAAAGGGTAGGCGGGATTAAAGGTTTTGTAAACAGTTTCCAATCCCTCAAGGGCCTGATCAGTTTGACCAGCTTCTAATTTGACAAACAACAACCAGCAATCCTTTGGTTCTAGCCTAATGATCAGCGGATCGATGGTCTCATAGAGGGAAGAAATGTGAAAATCCTTAATTACGCCAATGATTTTCCCCTCTCGTTCCCAAAATTCCAAGGGTTTGCCAATAGGGTTCTCTAATCTCATGGCCTCGGCTGCGACTTCATTGATCAGAAAACTGGCTGAATCTGTAGAAAATTCTTTTTGATGGCTCCTCCCCTCTTTGAGCTCGATACCCAAAGTTTCAAGGTAGTCATAGTGTGTGTCGATGATTTGGAAAAGGATTTGGTCATCTGGCCTTTTTCCATCCCAAGAAGGGTCTGTAGTGCTACTGCCTACAGAAAGAGGATATTGGTCAGTAGCAGTTACCCCTTTGATGCCTGGCTGGCGTAGTAGTTCTTGCTTAAACTCATCATATTTCTCCCCTGCCTTCCCTTCTAGCTTCATAAAGACCAGGTTGTCTTTTTGTAGACCTATGTCTTTGTTAAGAATAAAGCTGATTTGCTGTTGAATGGTAAGGGTGCCAATGATCAGAAAGATGGACATCGCAAACTGAAATATTACCAGTGCTTTTCGAAAATTGGCGGCGCTAGCTCCGTGCCTTAACGTCCCCTTCATCACTTTCACAATCTTGAACGAGGAGAGGAAAAGGGCAGGGTAAATACCTGAAATCAGGCCTGTCAAAAGCGCTATTCCAATAAAACTTAACAGGTATAAAGGATTTGCATAATCAATCGCTACTTCCTTATGCGTCAGAGAGTTAAACGTGGGTAACAACAACTCAACCAATAAAATGGCTATCACCAGAGAACTCAGCGATAGGAAAATGGACTCTCCCATGAATTGGGTAATAAGCGAGTTTTTATGGGCTCCTACCACTTTGCGAACGCCGATCTCACGGGCACGCTTGCTCGATCGAGCGGTGGCAAGGTTCATGAAATTGATGCAAGCGATCAGTAGGATAAAAATGGCTACCAGCGTAAAAACCCTAACGTATACAATACGACCACCGACAAGTTGCCCTTCTTGGAAATTGGAACGGAGATAGACATCTGGCAACGGCTGTAAAAAAAGCTGTGCATTGGCATTTTCGTGGTGTTCATTGATGATATTGGCAATTTTATCCGATATCACATCTGCCTCCGCTTCCTCCGTCAATTGCACATATAACCGCAAGCCACTATTTCCCCAATGCTCTACCCAATCATTCTTTTTAATAAAATCCACCATAGGGATCACGTAGTCAAAGTTCAGGGTTGAGTTTTCTGGCACATCCTCACAGATCCCAGTGACCAATAAATCCTCCTCATGATTCAAGCTCACGGTTTTGCCTACAACCTCCTCCTTGGCCCAATCTTCTCCAAACAGTTTCGCGGCCAATGACGCTGTCAACACCACAGAATTAGGGTTTTGAAGTACTGAAGAAGCTTCTCCTTCAAACAAAGGGAAAGTAAATACTTCGAAAAAAGCTTTTCCTCCATATAGCAAATTGGCGCGAATATGCTGCTCCTCAAAAGACAATAGTTTGTCCTCTCCCCAGGATGTCAAGACCGCATGCTCCACTTCTGGATAATCCTTCTCCAGTGTCTCTGCGAGGGGTTTGGGAATGGCGGCCCACGTATAAACAGCGCCATCAGAAAAGGTTACATGACGCATGATACGGTGTATCCGGTCACTCTTTTGGTGGAATTTGTTGAAGCTCAATTCGTCCTTGACCCAAAGCATGATTAGCAGGCTACAAGCCAAGCCTACAGATAGGCCCAAGATGTTGATGAGGGTATATCCTTTTTGTCGCCAAAAATGTCTTAAGGCTGTCATTAAGTAGTTGCGAAGCATAAGAGGGAAAGTTTTAGGTTCAGGGTTTTGAGTTTGGGGTTTTGTGCCTTAGCACAACGCAAAACTTCAAACTCAAAACACTTCTAAAGATGGGAAAATGGGGGGAGGGTTGCAAATAGCCGTTAGGCAGTCTGAGCGTCCGATTGTGTGATTGGTTTTTCTTCCAGCCTATCAGACCTTCAGACCTTCAGACTTTGTCTTTAATCATCAAAATCGATCTCGGTATTGTCGCCAATATTCACACTGGTAGAACGCCCTTTCAGAGTCGTATCACTGCCAACCACGGAATTGGTAAGGATAATACGCTTTAGGGTGGAATACGGGCCGAGAATTGTGTTTTTGATAATGGTGTGCTCGATGGAGGCATGCTCTGCAATCGCCACATAGGGGCCTATGATAGAATTTTTGATCTTGCATCCAGGCGCAATATGCACAGGATGGATAATGACCGTATTGTCAAAATCATAGGATTCGAGGTTTTCGATACGTTCGAGCAGGATATGATTGGCTTTCAGCAGAGACTGGCGTTTGCCGCAGTCAAACCAATTTTCAACCCGAAAAGTGCGGAAGATAATGCCTCGATTTACCATTTGCATCAGGGCATCGGTAAGCATAAACTCTTCAGCAGGTGGCAATTCTTTTGCCATCATTTCTTCCAGGACTTCTATGAAAACGTCAATGTGATTCAGTTTATAAATCCCTACCAAAGCGAGGTTACTGGTTGGGATTTGAGGTTTTTCCGTCAATTTGTAAACTACCCGGTCCTCGTTCAAGGTTGCAATCCCAAATTCCCTGGGATCGTCCACGTCGTGGACTCCCAATACAGAGCCTTCCATTTCCATCAATTGCTGGATCTCCTGTCCGAAAATGATGGTGTCTCCTAACAAAATCATCACCTCTTCTGTATCTGCCAGATATTCACGTGCCATCCAGACAGCATGTGCAAGGCCTCTTCTAGGCTCTTGCACCACAAATTCCATTTCGATTTTCCCTGTATAATTGGTCTCTACATATTGTTGAATTTTATCCCTTAGATAGCCTATGACAAATACTTGCTGAGTGATCCCTACTTGAATCAAACTGTCAATAATATGTCCTAAAATGGGCTTTCCCGCAACAGGGATGAGCGGTTTGGGTTGGGTATGGGTATGGGGGCGAAGACGGGTGCCTGCCCCTGCAACGGGTATGATTGCTTTCATAGTTTTATTTCATTACCCATCGAATTGAAGTATTTAACCTTCGTGAAAGGTAAAGTGGTGTCACTATCTATTTTAATCCACTTTTGATACTTAAAAAACCACTTCCATTGGGCGCTTTTCAAGAATCCTTTTGTCAAATAAGAAGCTACAAATGGGTTCATCAAGATACGCATTTTCTTTTCTTTATTCTGCCGCATCAGAAAATCCACATTATTACTGATCTCATCTGCGATTAGAATAGAAGCTTGAATCTTACCTGACCCATTGCAACTAGGACATGTCTCGGCTGTGCTAATGTTGAGCTGAGGACGTACACGCTGGCGTGTGATCTGGACAAGTCCAAAACGACTGACAGGCAGGATAGAGTGCCTAGCTCGATCAGGCTTCATGATCTCACGAAAGTATTCGTTGAGCTTCCGCCGATTCTCACTGCGCTTCATGTCGATGAAGTCAACGACGATGATGCCTCCCATATCGCGCAAGCGCAATTGGCGGACGATTTCATCCGCCGCAGCCATATTGACTTTGAGGGCAGTCTCCTCCAAAGTGTTGTTGTTCAGGTTCTTGCTCCCGCTATTGACGTCAATGACGTGCATCGCCTCAGTATGTTCGATGACGATGTAAGCGCCATTGGCCATCGAGACAATTTTCCCAAAAGAAGCCTTAATCTGCCGTTCAAGCCCCAAATGTTGAAACAGGGGCATGCGGCCCTTATACATTTTAAGAATCTTCGAATGCTCAGGGAGATTGGAATCAAGAAATTGCTTGATGTTCCGGTAAGCCGCAGCGTCATCGGTGTGGATCGCATCAAATCCCTGGCTGAGCATATCACGCAAGATGCTGGTAGCTCGCGTCTGTTCGCTTAGAACTTTGATAGGTGCCTTGGATTTAAGCAGGCTCTCCGTCATGTCTTTCCATTTGTCCAAAATCCCAAAAATATCCTGGCTCAACGTCGCAGCATCCTTGCCTTCAGCAGCAGTCCGCACGATCATCCCAAAGTTTTGGGGTTTGAGGCTTTCTGCCAAGACACGGAGTCTCCGTCGCTCTTCAGAGGAGCGAATTTTCTTGGAAATAGAGGTGGTTTTGGAAAAGGGGACCAGTACTACATATTGTCCTGGAAGGGAAATCTCGCTCGAAAGGCGAGGGCCTTTGGTCGAAATGGGTTCCTTGACAACTTGGACAATCACATCTTGATTGGGTTTAAAGACCTCCTCCATTTTGCCATGCTTATTGATGTCTGGCAAAGGTTTGATATGGTCCAGGTACCCTGTGACATTATTCTTATTGGATCTAGCGACCCGCATATACTTGAGCATGGACCTGATTTGAGGTCCAAGGTCAAAATAATGGAGGAAAGCATCCCTAGGATGCCCTACGTCCACAAAGGCTGCATTGAGGCCGGGAACTATTTTTTTTATCCTACCCAAAAACAAATCACCTACAGAAAACTCTTCGGAAATTTTCTCATGGTGTAATTCGACAATGGTCTTATCTTTTAGAATCCCTATGCGCAGCCCTTCTTCACTTTTGCTTATAACTAGTTCGTTCACTCGGTAATTTTATTAAATACCAGTAATACGTCTTGCCCATTTCCATATAGGAATGGCAAAACTCAATTTAGGGAAAGCCTACTTGTACGTGTCGCTGGGGATACTCAGAAGGGAAGCAAAAGGGCAGATAGGCCCTCAGAGGTAGCCTATCCGCCCAGCAATCACAATACCTAACGCTTCTTCTTGTGCCTGTTTTTTCTTAGGCGTTTCTTACGTTTGTGAGTTGCGATCTTATGTCTTTTTCTTTTTTTTCCACAAGGCATAATTTATTCCTTTTTATGGGTTCGTATATTGGTTAATCAAATTTCGCGCTCGCTGCTTCAGTTCAGGGTCTGGGGCTTCAGACAGCACTTGCTCAAGCATGGCTACTGAACCTTCCGTTTTCCCTAATTGAAGACGAGAATAAGCGAGGTAATACCGGGCAATATGATTGGCAGGGTCCATTTTAAGCACTTTTTCAAAGCGCGATTCTGCTTTGTCAAATTGTCCTGTCTGTATCGAAAACACCCCTAGACTGAAGCTCGCATCAGCATTGTCAGGATTGATTTCAAGCACCTTTCGAATGTTGAGAATTCCCTTCATGCTATAGCGGCTATCACGGCTTTCTACATAGGCCATTCCAAGGTAATACAATGCTTGCTCATTATTTGGGTCTTCATCTACGACCGATTCAAGTCGTGCGATTGATTTCCCACTATATTGGGCAAATAATGTTGTATCCCTGGAAATGTAATCCAGTCTACTTGCTTGTTGTAGAAGTCTTCCAGCCCGCAGGCGTGTCTTCAAAGAACTATTGGCCTCAGCCAAAATCTCGGCATAGTGCGCTGCATATCCAAAACGGCCGCGCGCTTCCAAGTTATTGATAATGCTATCTAATAAAACTGTCCGTTCTGCACCTGTACTTCCCTCTAAAGAGGACCTCCATGTATCCAGTTTCGGGTCAGAAGCCAGTGGAGGCAAAATAGCTAAGCTTAAAGCCCCCTCTTGGGCATCAACCGTTTCTCCTGCACTTGGAGGAGCAGCAGAGAGCGTTCTTCCAGGTTGATTGTTGAGGTTTTCTTTTTCGGCAAAGAAAAGTAAGGCAAATAGCCCTATCCCCGCCAAGAGAATACCTATTCGTTGGAGTCGCCCGCTACCAGCCTGTTGAGTTCCTAAGGATGCTTTCATCTCCTAAATCGTCTTCCGTTTATGCAGGTCCTTCTATGCTGGCCTTTCTCACCTTGTCTACAAAGACTTTGGCGGGTTTAAAACTAGGCACATTATGGGCAGGAATCACTACAGGCTTGTTTTGTGAAATGATTCGTCCAATTTTTTCTTTACGATGTTTGACGACAAAACTGCCAAAGCCACGTACATAGACATTCTCTCCATCGGCCAAACTATTTTTGACAACGGTAAAGAATGCTTCTAGTGAAGCTGACACGTCAGCTTTGTCGATTCCACTTTTCGTAGAAATTTCGGCGATTACTTCTGCTTTAGTCACTGCTATGCTAAATTATTAAGTATGAAATGGTTAGCTAAAAAAACCAAGTGCAAAATGCCCTGCAAATTTAGTAGTTTAGAGGTAAGGACAAAACTATTTATCGCAAAAACTCTTTGAACCCTTCATGGCTATCGGAATAAAAGTGACTCAATGGTACAAAAACTCGGGCAGAGACCTGCCCTGGAGAGAGACCAAAAACCCTTATTTAATTTGGATTGCAGAAGTCATTCTGCAGCAAACTCGGATAGAGCAAGGCATCCAATATTACTACAGATTTATCGAGCGGTTTCCTGACGTTTTTAGCCTCTCATCGGCTCCATTGGACGATGTATTGAAGCAATGGGAAGGGCTGGGGTATTATTCCAGGGCCCGAAATCTACATGCGGCGGCCAAGACTTTGGCGGAAGAACTGGGAGGAAAATTCCCTACTACCCACACCGAATTGATTCGCTTAAAAGGCATCGGTCCTTATACTGCCCGGGCTATTAGTTCTTTTGCATTTGGAGAAGCAACAGGCGTGGTAGATGGCAATGTTTTGCGGGTGGCGAGCCGTATTTTGGGAGATCATTCTCCTATCAATGAGCAAAAATATCGGAAAAATTTTCAGGCAGCGGTAGATTCTTGGGTTCAAGGTGTAGACCCGCGAGCCTTCAATCATGGGATGATGGACCTTGGTTCAACAGTGTGTACCCCTACCAAACCAGCCTGTATGATATGCCCTGTGGAGGCTGACTGCGTAGCCCGACAAGAGGGCTTGGAAGCTATTTTGCCGATCAAGTCAAAAAAGCTCAAACGGAAGGTGCGCTTCTTCAATTTCTATATCTATAAAAATGAACAGGCAGAAATAGCTATTCAGCAACGCCCATTAGAAGGACTTTGGGGAGGGCTCTGGGAAATCCCCAATGAAGAGATTCCCCATCCGCAATGGGAAAAGCAGGAGGCAGGTTCAGAAGCGAATTTCCAATTTTCCTTTAAACATGTATTCACGCATTTCGATATGATGGGTAATGTATTCGAGGCATCTTCGCCGAATCACGCCAATTCTCCCTCCTATACCTATATATCTACTGATAAAATTCCTATATTTGCCTTTTCAAAAGCAGTGTTAAAAATCTTTCATAGATTAGGGATTTTGTAGCGGGGATAGTATCTTTTTGTAATGATAAATAGTGGACTAAATCGTGTAATACTGGTGGGCAAACTGGGTAGACAACCAGCGCTCACTTATTTGGATGGTGGACTCGCAAAAGCCAGTATCCTCCTCATCTGCCAAAGCAAACATCGGGATGCACATGGCCATATGGTAGCCAAGTCAGACTGGATTCCTGTCACCCTGTGGGAGGAAGAAGCTGAGCGTATACATAAGCAATGCCGAAAGGGTTCTCTGCTTCTTATAGAAGGTGAACTCCATTATCAAGGTACCAATCCGCCTCCCCCAGCTGCTATCTCCAGTCCTCTTTATGTCGAAGGTAAGCAAGTCATGATCCTGGATCAGCGGCCATTGCCCCTAGAAGAACAGGATTCGGCCAAGCCGATCGGAAATGTCAATCCTTTGGAAGCATTTTTTACCACTGCCAATTCTGATGAAATCCCATTCTGACCATTATTCACCTAAGATTTAATTATTTGTGGACCCGGACCCTGGCAATTTATTTTGTTCGGTTTTATTAGCAGGAACCATTTCTTTCCCTTGGGGATTGCTTTTGCTATTCCTTATCCTGCTCAGTATCTCCTTCATCATTTCGAGTTCTGAGGTAGCATTTCTTACCCTCAATGATACAGAAAAGGACCTTCTATCCTCAGAGGATACCCCTGCCGCTAAGCGGGTACTCCAACTCATCCGAAACCGAAAAGAGGTAGAGTACCTACTTGCTACGATTCTCATTACTAACAATTTTGCCAACGTATTTGCCATCCTAGTGGCAGTGGAGCTCTTTTCTCCTCTCCTAGAAGATGCCCCAACTTGGGTAGAATATACCGTCAATACAGGAGTCATTACGACGCTTTTATTGTTGTTTGGAGAAATTGTTCCTAAAAAATTTGCTCGCCTCAATCGGACTGGCCTTGCCAAGGTCTTGTCTGGCGTGATGCTACGCCTCCGCAAGGTCTTACATGGTCCTGCCTTTATCCTCAGCTCCGGCACACACATCATTAATCGTCGACTGACAAGAGAACAAGAAGAGATCGTTTCGCTTGAAGACCTCAAGCATGCCATTGACCTTACAGTAAATGACGATCAATCCAAGGAAGAGAAAGAAATCTTGCGGGGCATCGTTACATTTGGCAATACCCCAGCGAAGAGCGTCATGCGTGCGCGCGTAGATGTCGTGGCTATCGATTGGGAAACCTCCTTTGAAGAAGTCATTGACCTCGTCAATCAGCACAATTTTTCACGATTCCCCGTCTATGAAGAGCATTTAGACAATATTAAAGGGATTGTTCACATTAAAGCCTTACTACCGCTCCTCCACTTAAAAGGAGAAAGCCCAGCCTGGCAAGACCATATTGGGGAAGCTTATTTTGTTCCAGAGAGCAAAAAGATAGATGATTTGCTAGAAGAATTGAAGCGCAAGCGCCTACACATGGCCATCGTAGTGGATGAATATGGCGGGACGGCAGGGGTCATCACTTTGGAAGATATTATCGAAGAGATTTTTGGGGAAATAATGGATGAGTCTGATAGCATCGATAATAACTATCGCCAAATTGACAAAAATGAATACATTTTTGAAGGAAAAATCCCCATCAATGATGTGAAGAAAATAATTGGGTTGGATGATACGATATTTGAGGATGTACGAGGTGATAGTGATAGCCTCGCCGGTCTCATTTTAGAAATAAATGGAAAATTTCCGCAAAAAGACGAAATCATTACCTACCAACATTTTGACCTAAAAATAGAAGCGGTAGACACGCATCGTATCATACGCGTGAAGTTTACCATTAAAGAGGAGGATATAATTGAGAATGAAAAATGAAGAATTAGTAATGGAAATGGGGCTAGGAAGAGTTAGCCGAATTAGGAGCTGGGCAAAAACCTCCTCCTTTATCCTCCTATTGCTTGGAAGCCTCATGGTTATCAGTTGTGAGGCTCCAGGACCTCCCATTCCCCGCAAGCACGGATATCCTAGAATTCAAATCCCCCAAGTCACGGAATATGAGCAATTTGACAACGAAATTTGCCCTTTCACTTTTGACTATCCTGCTGAAGGAAATATCACCAGAAATGCAGATGATTCCTGCTGGGTCGATATCCACTTCCCTTCTCACAGCCTCAAATGGCATATCACCTACCGCCATATTCCTAGCTCTCAAATCCCCCTAGAAGGGCATTTAGAAGAACATCGCAAGCTTATCTATAAGCACGGTAAAAAAGCCACCCAGATCAAAACACATGAGTTGATCACCCCCAGTGCCAAAGGCGTATGGTATGAAGTTTATGGAAATGTAGGCACACCTGCCTATTACTTCATGGCAGATCACGATCAAGAGCATCTTTTTATGATGTCCTTTTACTTCAACACCGCCTTAAAAAATGATTCCCTTGCTCCCGTCATCTCCTTCATGAAAGAAGAAGTCATGAAAATGGCTCAATCACTTGAATGGGAAGAGGATGAATAATGAATAATGAATAATTGAAAATGGAGAATGGAGAATGGATAATGGATAATGGATAATGGATAATGGATAATGGATAATGGATAATGAAAGAAACGCCTATTTTATCATTTAGTCATTTTCTCATCTACTCATTTTCTTCCCATTCTATCATTCACTCATCCTATCATTCTATCATTTCCCCCCCCCACAATCCGGACAAGTCCCCTGGGCCAACACATTTAATTCTGCTAGCTGAAAGCCAGCCGGTAATTGAATAGGCGGAATAATTGCCTCTTCAATGCATTGTGTGGTTCCACAATGGGTGCATTTGAAATGCAAATGATCATGTTGATGTACCTCGGCTGAACAGGTATCCGCACAAAGGGCATATTTCATTGCTCCTTGATCGTCTAGCACCTTATGAATCACCCCTTTTTCCAAAAATGTAGCTAATGTCCGATAGATCGTGACACGATCACAGGAATCATCCAACTCATGTTCAATCTCCGGTTGGGATAGGGCTATTTCTTTATTCAGAAACAATTGAAGCACTTCTTTACGCACAGAAGTATTCCTCAATTGGTGGTCTGTCAAAATATGGTGAACTGTTCTCATCTGCCCAAAATTAACGAAATTTTGAGGACTTACCCATTCTCATTCATTAAGTAAAAACACGTATCCACGCATGCCCTTTTTGCTCTTTTTTTTAGTATAAGTCTTCCGTTTTACCACAAATCTCCCTTTTTTTGCAACAATTTTGAAAAAGTCATAACATTATGATTATTTTGTAGTATCATTGTGTGTTCCCTGTTGGGAACTGATATTAGGGCTTGGGGGTTCCACTCTTTATAGGGTGGAACCTTTTTTTTTGATATATGTATCCAAAAATCAGTGATTTCCTCAATGACCTCTTTGGTAGAGAAGTCATCAACCTCCCAATTCAGAGTTATGGGTTCTTTTTGGCACTGGCCTTTCTAGTTGCCTATTTGGTCCTTAAACGTGACCTCAAAAGAAAAACTGCGCTAGGAATCTTTCCTTCCTGGTCGCTTGAAGTACAGAAAGGCGGCCCTATCCCTGTATCAGATATTGTCTTTAGCGCGCTCATATGGGCCATTATTGGCTTCAAACTAGGGGCTGTCCTATCTGATTATACCGCCTTCGCCAATGATCCTCAAAGCGTCTTATTGTCCTCCCAAGGAACCTTGTGGGGCGCATTGCTTGGCGCAGCCCTAGCCGGTGGCCTGAAATGGCTTCAATTCAATAGACAAAAAGGTAAAGAACCCACCATTTCAACTGAACATCGAAGCGCAGCCGATGAGTTGGGAACTATTTTCACACTGGCATTTGTATTCGGAATTGTAGGGTCAAAAATCTTCCATAACCTTGAAAACTGGGATCAATTCATCGCAAATCCCTGGGAGCAATTGATCTCTTTTTCGGGCCTTACATTTTATGGAGGCTTGATCTGTGCAGGAGCAGCGATTATTTATTATGTAAAAAAACGCGGCTATCAACTATTGCCTTTTGCTGACTCGGCTAGCCTTGTTCTGATCCTTGGATATGGCATAGGCCGCATTGGCTGCCAGGTCTCGGGTGATGGTGACTGGGGCATCATCAACGAAAGCCCACAACCCGATTGGCTATCCTGGCTACCCGACTGGACCTGGGCCTACCACTACCCCAACAATGTCTTGGAGCGCTGCAACCCAGACCCTTCCAGATATACTGATATTAACTGCAATTGGGAGGAGCTCCATCAACTGGTTGTCCCTGTTTTCCCAACCCCTATTTACGAGACGACTATGGCTTTGCTGATTTTTGGCTTGCTGTGGTTTCTCAGGAAAAAGCTTCCGTTTTGGGGACAGCTTACAGGCATTTATTTGATGCTAAATGGATTGGAGCGGTTTTTCATCGAAAAAATACGGGTAAATTCTATCTTGGAAATAGGAGGAATAACTGTCACCCAAGCTGAAATTATCTCTACCCTTCTATTTTTGGCAGGCTGCGTTTTGTGCTATTTTGCTACCTTTGTATGGAAAAAAAAGCTGGAGAACACGGAGATTGAACCCGTGCAACCCGTAACCCCTTTCTCCTTCGGCCATTTTGGGAAAAAACCCAATAGCTAGTGCATATCATGAGCGACCAGACGCCCACAGAACCCTTTGACCAAAGCCAAGTATCTCGGGGAGATACCGTAGAGATAGAGGGAGATTCCTTGTTTATGCATCATACCGTGACAGCTGCTCCACGGCAGAAGCCGCTGCGGGTAGATAAGTTCCTCGCCAATCTTCTCCCCTTTGTCACCCGTTCCAAAATCAAAAATGCAGCCCTGGTAGGCAGCATCTATGTCAATGGCCTTGTCGTCAAGGCATCCTATAAGGTAAAGCCTGACGATGTAGTGGGCTTGCTCCTCCCCTATCCCCCCTCAGAGGAGTCTCAGCCTGAACCCATGGACTTGGACATTCGCTATGAAGATGAGGCATTGATCATTGTACATAAGTCTGCTCCCATGGTCTGCCATCCCGGGGTTAGCAATCGGACAGGAACTTTGATCCAAGGATTGCAATGGCATGTGGAGAAATCCCTTCCCATTGGCACCAATGACCATACCCGCCCTGGCCTTGTCCACCGCCTAGACAAGAATACCACTGGCCTCATGGTGATCGCGAAGACCGAATATGCCATGTCCCATTTAGCGCAACAGTTTTTCCACCGGACCACAGGCCGGAGTTATAATGCCATTGTGTGGGGAGATGTCCCAGAAGATCAAGGGACTATAGGGGGCTATATCGGGCGAAATGCCAAAAATAGAAAGACTTATTCTATCTATGAAGATGAGTCAAAAGGCAAGCGAGCTGTCACTCACTATGAAGTAATAGAACGCTTTGGGGTTGCTACCCTGGTCAAGCTCAAACTGGAAACAGGGCGCACCCACCAGATCCGGGTACACATGAAACATATAGGCCATACCTTGATCGGTGATCCCGAATATGGAGGCGACACCTATCCTGGAGGGCCGCCTACCAAAAATTTTCGTCAGTTTGTCAAAAACTGTACGGCCATCATGCCACGCCAGGCGCTCCATGCCCGAGAGCTGTCGTTTGATCATCCCATGACCAAGAAGCGCATGACTTTTACCAGCGATTTGCCAGAAGACTTCCTGTTGTTACTGGAAAAGTTGAGGCGATTAGCGCATTAAAGGCAGGGTTCCAAGAAAGGTTCAAGGTACTGTGTTACGATGCAAGAAAAAAGTGAGAAAAATTCGATACATTTGTTAAAACTTAAGAAGGGCATGCCATTGGCTGTTCTATCTTGTGTAGCTCAGGCGAATTGCCTGGGCTATC
>JAUIKF010000060.1 GCA_030430575.1 Bacteroidia bacterium
CACCAAGCAATCACAAGCTTTTTTGACACGATCAATTCAACATATAAGAACGAACTCAAATCATTGTTGACAACCAAATTTCAGACCTTTGATAAAAAGGTTATCTATCAGGTCTGAGGTATAATGGATAATGGTCTGAAGGCCGAAGACTTCAAGGAAGTAGTCCCTGCGATACATCTGTCGTAATCCTTGTTCTAATGGATAATGGTCTGAAGGAAACAAGAGTGTTACTGTGCATGAGCTTTACCAAAAGAGTCGTAATCCTTGTTCTAATGGATAATGGTCTGAAGGCAATCAGGAAAAACCATGTGGGCTCTGCGACCAGTTGCAGTCGTAATCCTTGTTCTAATGGATAATGCTCTGAAGGTGAAGAAGATCATCACCTGTGCCCATGAGTTGGCATCCGTCGTAATCCTTGTTCTAATGGATAATGGTCTGAAGGCCGGATCCTCTTTATTGCTCTGGTTCTCGCCCCATCGGCGTCGTAATCCTTGTTCTAATGGATAATGGTCTGAAGGCACGAATGATGTGTACAGTTGGTGGAGGAAGCTACGACATCGTCGTAATCCTTGTTCTAATGGATAATGGTCTGAAGGGGTATGGTATTGATGACGACAGCAGGCACGACAAGCCTGTCGTAATCCTTGTTCTAATGGATAATGGTCTGAAGGTGTCTACGCCTCAAAACTATGAGGGTAGCCTCGCGAGTCGTAATCCTTGTTCTAATGGATAATGGTCTGAAGGAGAAATAATAAAACATATAGCAAGGCTCGCCAAAAGTCGTAATCCTTGTTCTAATGGATAATGGTCTGAAGGTAAAGGGTATCTGTTCCTCCGTACCACCATCGATGGGACGGTCGTAATCCTTGTTCTAATGGATAATGGTCTGAAGGTTCTAGAAAGAATATTTACTCAACTAGGTATAGAGAAGTCGTAATCCTTGTTCTAATGGATAATGGTCTGAAGGCAGGTTGCGGCCTAAAAGGATTCACTATTATCATTACAGTCGTAATCCTTGTTCTAATGGATAATGGTCTGAAGGCCGCAAAAAAAAATTCAAAGATGGGAGGCGGAGGCCAGTCGTAATCCTTGTTCTAATGGATAATGGTCTGAAGGGCACTGGCACTGGAACCGCTGCTCCATCTTATGGGGAGTCGTAATCCTTGTTCTAATGGATAATGGTCTGAAGGCGTTACTTGTATGTTTGTTATAAATACACAGTTAAATCTAAGTCGTAATCCTTGTTCTAATGGATAATGGTCTGAAGGTCGAATTTTTTACAAAGTTCTGACTATCAATATTTTAACCCAAAATCTCATTTGAGATTTTGGCACTTTTAGCCTAAAAAAGGCCTTTTTTCACAATTTGACTTCAAAAAACAACTTCTCTTCAAGAACGCATTTTCAGGGCATTTTTCCAAGACTCATGGCCTTAAAATCAACGAAAAACACATCAAAAAGCCTGTTGATGGTCTGGATGTAGCAGCAATTTATCAATATATAACCGCTCAAAAAAGCTGTAGCGCTTTAGCCTTTTCCTGACATCCAACGGCACCTCTCTTCTGCAAAGGCAGTGGTAGAACAGCAAAAACAGCTCGTCGGTAGAGAGCTGAGCGAGCAAAATATCTACAAACCGCTTTTTTTCGGGAAGGACGCCTGATGGGCCCTGAGAATAATTTCCATCAAAAGCGGAGGTTTCATCCACATACTGCACCGTAAACAGCAGATGCCTCACAAAGTGATCGATATGGTTGTAATTATCTGCATACAAATGATAATTGTAACATTCCCTTACCGCTGCCAATTCGGCGTCCGCCCCGCTCTGGTCCTGAAGGTACTGGTGCGAATAGGCAAAAAAATGCGGTTCACCCGTATCACTGTGAAAACCCTGTTGGATGGCACTTACATTCTGATTGTGAAGATTGATCAGGTTAAAAAAAGTAGATTCAAACTGCTGCTGCAAAAAGCGCTGCTGCCCTTCCAGGACATCCTGACTCTGCTGCCGAAACGCCGCATAGATAAAGAAATAGCCTGCGATGCTCAGGAGGGGGGCCGTCACCCTTGTTTTAGTGGATAATGGCCTACCATTAAAATTCAAATACAAGGAAGAGCCAGCAAAGATTTATACATCGCAATCCTTATTCCAATGGAAAACACCCCAAACCACCAAAATGCAGGGGCACCACGCCCCCACATCTTGTTAAAATCTTTCCCCAAATACAATACGTCAAAGATCTGGCAGACCCTGCCCCTTACAACATCTCCCGTATCGCCGCATTTATTTCATCATAAATCCCCATGCCTTCCACGCCAAAATAGGCGTCGAGGTCGGCGAAGAAATCTTTAATCGGATTTTCTGTTTCGCCCTTTTTTTCCATCAGGAGACTTTCCCAAATCGTCGCTTTATTGATGCCTTCCAGGCTGTGGGCGATAGCGTTGCGGTGGTTGCGTAGCGCCACAAACTGGCTGTGGAGGGGCAGGTAGTTGGAAGGCTGCCCTTTCACTTCGGCAAACCAGCGGATGATCCAGCCCATATTCCAGAAATTGGGATTTTTATAGCCTTGGTGATGGGCCATGAGGTATTCTTTGAGGCCGTCTTGGGCATTGATCGCATCTTTCCACGCCGTCTGATCCTTTCCAAATTTTGCTTCTACACCTAGCCTTTGATGGATTTCAGGCTTCACCACATTTTCAGAAAGCGAAAATATCTTGATCAGAAAATCGGCGTAATTGCCTTGGGTGAAGGCCATTTTGGCGGAGAGGTACATCTCGCGGAGGCGGGGTTGGCTCTTTTCCATACTCACCAAATGGCGATCTAGCCTTTTGTAGAATCCGCGCTGGGCGTTGTCCGCTTTGTGCAAGACCTTGGTGCAACTCCTGGCGCGCACAAAGTCAAATGAGAGGCAGCTAAACGCAAATTCTGCCAATTTTTCCATAGGCTCGGTATAGGCTTCATCCGTTACAGCCAAGTATTGATAAGTCGCCAAACTCTTCAAAATCCGCTGTTTGCTGTAGTTGTTGCGGAATTTCTGTGGCGTATTTTCAACGATCGCAAAAGGGTGCCCATCGGGTTTGGAAAGCTGAATCAGGTTGGGGTATTTCTCTATGCATTTGAGGGTAAGGGAAAAATTGGTGCCGTCTATTCCCCCTTGTGCCAATAAGTAGACGGGTTTGTCTTCTTCAAAGGCATAAGCAGAATTTTCCAGTTTTTGGTCAAAAAAATCATACATAAAAGAGAAGTCTGCAGGATTTTTGGTCACGGAGATTTTCTCAAAATTTTTCACCAAAAGAGGAAAGTCTTGTTCAATCTTTGCCTGGATAATATCCGCTGCAAAGGTTGAATCTCCCTTGATATGGTAAGGCTCAACTGCTGGATCATTTATTTGATCTGTTACCACAAAAATCAAGCGATCAATCACCGCTTCTTCCTCTTTTACATATTCCACGGCAGGCTTACAGATCGGATACTCCATCCACCCCATGGTATCTGGACGGTCTTTCAGCAGCTCTGTACTTTCGCGCATGGCCGCAAAGACATGCCGGGATTTGTCGAAACGATCAGGCCGAAAGGCATGATCAGGCAAAATACCCGAAGCCACAAGTTCAGGCGTAGGTTTAAGGTCGCTGGCGCCTAGCGTCAAGAATAGGATCGCGCCGCTTGAAGTATTCATCGGTTTTCCGTTTTAGGTTTTTTATAGGCAATAGCTGTCACTTTTCCCTTGCGCATCTCACGCACTTCCACCAAGATGATTTTGCCCAAAATGCTATCGTCTCGGTAATTCATCATGATGTCTATGTCTTGGCCTTTGCCGATATAGACGCGCACCTTTTTGGCCCTGCCAGCAGGTTTGGCAAAGACAAAGCCGTCTAGGATGGAGCCTCTTCTTACAGGCCGTTTTGGGTACTGGGGAATCACTTTAGGCGGTACATACGTCTTCTGCAATTTCGTTTGGGCTTCGATTTGAGCCTTTTTGAGGTGTGCCAATAACGCTCCCTTTTGCTCGGCTGTGACCGCTGTTAATTTCACAAAGCCCAAGGGCATGTCATTATAGGCGAGCTTGCGGGTTTTGGGAAAGGCCAATTGGGGCGCACTCCCCCGAAATCGATTTGCCCAGCTCAAATAGTCCTTGGCCTCCATCAGCTCTTTTTGCCAGCCGCCTGTCAAAAAGTTGACGCCAGAACCAAAGCCGATGCGCATCACACAACTGCCTGGCTCACAGTCTTTTGCTGCTTGGAGGAGCATGGTTAAGTGCTGCACATATTCACCGACCAGGGCAGGCATGCGTTCATGATCCCAAAAGGTCAGTTCATCGGCCAGCAGCTTTTGCGTATGAGCATTGATCAATTGACTGAGTTCATTCCACCCAAACCGATCCGCACTTCCATTAAAAGGAGATTGCCGCTGATTTTTGCCCAAATAATCGATCAACTGCTCAGGTCGCGACACCTGAAACAGGGATTCCGCCCCTGTGGGCACACACTCCACGAAAGGGCTGATCCGGTCATCAGTGACCCAGCCATCATGCTTTTTGTTAAGCGTTTTTGTTTTAAACACCTCCGTATGCCCAAAATGCGCATCCCCCGGCCGCATGAGGCGAAAGATATCTTCATTGGGTGAATTGCCGAAGAGCCTGCCTTCCAGCCCATCACGACCGTGACTTCGTTTGCTCATCAGTGTGCCATTTTTCACCAATTCAGGCTTTTTGCCCAACGCATCTGTAAACACTGCCGTACGCATGGCCCCTTTGATCGAGGAGCCAGGCAAAAGGGCTTGCCCAAGGCCATTGTGAAGCTGCTCCATAATGGCTTGGTAGTTGGCGGGGCCAGGGCCTTGTACAGCCATGATGCGCAAGGCCGCATCCTGAGGCTTTAAACGAGTGCTGCGCTGTTTCAGCAGGTCTAGCAAGCTGTCCTGCCGCTCGATCACCCCTAGCCATTGGGACATAAATGCCTCGCCGATGAGGTTCAAAACCTTCATCTCATCAATCAGGGCGATGCGCTTATCCTTGGAGAAATAGAGGTATTCAAAATTGCCCTGAAGCTCACGCCCACTGCCAATATGCAGTGGAGTCAGGGTCTTGATATGTAATTGGGTTGCTTGTTTCATAAGAGAAAATTGTAGGATAAATGGAACCAGTAATCTCTTTATTTGGAATAAGATGAGAGCAGGACGCGTAGTTTGGACACGTAACAGGTTCAAGAAAACCAGTTACGTGTCTGGCCCTCAAAGACGTAACAGATTTTCTTCAATCTGTTACGTCTTCAGCCTCCACCTGCCTATCATTCAGTCATTCAACATTGTATAAGAGGTCATCGGTAAAAATAGCGCCTGCCCGTCTCGCCAGACCTCATGAGGGAAAGGCGGATGATCGTCTTCGAATAGCGGTTTGAGGTCTTCACATTTGCCTTCCAAACGCTTTTCTGTTGATGGAAAAACGCTGCCCTCCGAGAACATATAGACCGATCGCTTGCGGAAGGTCAGGTAGGTGTTATCTGAAGGCGAAGCCAGCCAGCCCCCTCGTTTTCGCAGGAGATAGGCACTTTCCGAAAGGAAGGCGGGCGAGAGTTCTGTTTTTTCGGGCAAATAAAGCGACATCCCGACCTGCCGATCAGCGTTATCTGGCACCTCCAATTCAAAGCCCTCCTTCCAATGTTTGTCTGCATCAAACGTAAACAACCCATTTCCCACATGGCGGTCTGTGCCGATCCCCTGGTCCCCTAGCAATCGCAGCATCGCTTTCAGCTTTTTCTTCAGGTTATCATCATCCACTTCCAGCAAGAAATAATAGCCTGCGCCTTCTTCCAGAAATATGCGCTCTAGATAAAAGGGCGTAGGGGCTTCTCCCGTATGAGCATGCGGAATGGTGACACGCTGCTGTTCTGCTTTTTTGAGGATCAATTGATTCTCAGCGAGTGTTGAACTCAGGAATTTACCGCCTTGGAGCAAGTGCTGTTTAGGGACAATTCGCTCATTTGCTGATAAGGCATCCCCTTTAAGCACCTTCTCAAAATAGCTTTTCCCAATGAATTGCAGCTTCTTCACCTTTTTCGCTGCATCCAGCTGATCTTTTCCCAACTTTAGGGGAAAGGGAGACATAGGACGCGGAAAGAAATACTCTTTCCCATGATAAGGAAATCCAGATGACAGCCTGAATTTCCCAAAAAAGTCCTTGCCGAGGTCATAGCCCAACTGTAGCCCAGAGACAAACAAAGCTGCCTTCAGGCTATCGCTGTGCAAGAGGTCGTAACTCGTCTCGTAGTCCCCCTTGCCTTGAGACAAATGCAAGGGCGTATCAAATGCGAGTTTTACGCAGATATAGGACTTTTTCATGATACTCCCACCGTTTCAGTTGTGCGAAGAGATTCGGGAATGGCTGCATGTTCGAGATAGGCAGCTTCGGCTTCATCTTCCGTGTAGTACCCTTTGGACCGAACCATGACAGAAGCGATTTCAAAACTGATCTGGCCATGGCCTCGTGAACCATTCCCCCCCAAATAGTCATCCTGAACCAGTTTTAACGCCCCAAGCAGTTTGCTGAATAAGGTGCTTTCCCGTTCGAGGTCCTCTTTAAAGATATTGAGCACAATTTCGAGGGCAAATTCTGCACCTGCGGGCACACGTTCCACTTGGCGAGGCATAGCGGCTGAGGTAATACGGTCAATGACCACTTCCGTCTTCGTTTCCGTATAGGGCAGTTCTGTATTGGCAAATAGTTCATCATCAGACTTCAAATTGGCGTCACGGACAAGTACTCTCGAAGGGCGGTTTTTGTCATCATCTATAGCTGTACCAAATAATTGAGCTGCTATTGTCAGAGGATCTTCTGTAGGGCCATGTTTAATATTTTTCCCCATTGGTTTATTGCCAATCGTTCCGTGACTTAATTCTGTCAGGGAACGCATTTTTCCCTTAAGGGAGCTGCCAGGGATATAGGGCTTATTGGTAATGGGGTTACGAATGACAGATTTGTCCATGCCACCGATGGACATGGCGGTATTGGTCCCACCGATATGTAGACCTGTGAGCAGGACAATTTTGCCCTTCAGAATGATTTTTTTCTCTAATTGATATGTTGACATGATGATTTGTATTAGTATCTGGTAATTTTCTATGTTAAAATTCTAACAGCAAAGCTGTCATTTCGACCGAAGGGAGAAATCTAAAACGCCCTTTTGCAGTGGCTTTGCTTTGACTGGTATACAAGCTTCGAATAGGCTCCTAGACCACACTGTTAGATTTCTCCTCCTCCCTTCGCAAAACCTCCAGTCGTTGTCGAAATGACACTTTCTAAGTGTAATCAGGGATACATCTTCCTAATTTTCTTTACCCCCATAAGCTTTATGGTAAGCGAGAATAGCTTCTAGAAATGCTGAGAAGTTTTTGAAATGCGATGAGTTTCCAACAAATTGGTGTGCCTTTTCTAAAACTTCTTTGAAGGTTTTTATTCTAGAATTTCTAGCCTTGTAACTAGCCGTTACTCTAGCTTGAGCATAGGCCAACTTAGGCCTGAGTAAGGCAAAATTGACTTTTTCTCGCTCCCAATTTTCCTCACTTTGTTTTCCTTTAAGTTTCAATTCTATTCGTTTAACCTCCCCAAATACATTTCGAATTTGCGAATTTGTTAGCGCGTTATCACCTGGTGTATCACGAAGATAGGTTTCAATGTTTCTCTTATCTACTAGGTAAAAACCAAGAGATTCTGCGAAGTCTATTCCTTCAGTGTCAATCTTGTCCGTGATCCATTTAGCCTTGAAAGCTTTCAGGAATCCATTGTGATTATTAATCAATTGATATGTTTCCATTGTTTTTGGTTAAATAATTTGTTGAGTTCTAATTTCTAATTCTGCCCAGCGGGACGCCAGGTTGAGGAGGTCAAGGAAATTGTGGTTTGGCGAGGCCGTATGATGGGTGCCAAATTTTCCCGTAAAGGCTCCTTTCTTTAGTTGTTCCAGCTTTTCGCGGACACCAAGGTCCTTTTGTGTCTTGGCGAAGCGCGCAAAGTCATAAGCCATCTTCCACCGCCAGCTCTCTGTCAGATCCTTTTGTTTTGCCTGCTGCGCATCATAATGGTGGGAACGAATCCTGCCTAGCAGGCTTCGACTGACCTTTTGCTCGCCTGGCCCATCAATCAACTCTACTAACAACTTTTTCAGTTCCTCAACCAAGGTATATTCATGGTCCCAGTTGAGTGCCAATCCCAAAAAGCAAAAAGCGTTTTTCTCCTTAATAGCTTTAGGGTCCCCAGGAGTATGGTGATAGCTATGACCTTTAGCCGCTTCTTCAGCTTCTTTGGCTTCTTCAGCCCCTTTGCTGATGGGGTATTTGGGCGTGACAATGGCCATGCCACCAGACAAGGAAAGGTATTCGTTTTGGCAAGTCCATTTGGCAAATCCTTCTTTGATCTTTTGGGCAAAAGTGATGAGTAAATCCCATCTCCCCACCAAAAACAGGTCGTCACCCCCAGAATAAAGGATCTGCGTTTTTTCCTTAAAATCAGGGTCATCTGCCCAAATCTGATTCAAATAGCCTTTGAAAAACCAATCTAAATTCCTGCTCAGGCAGCTATAGCGTGCAAAGTTCTTTTTGCTCGCATGCATGCCTTGTATAATGGTTCTTCCCAAGGAATCTACATCCATCCTTAAGACCCCCAAGCGCGAAAAAGCAGATTTTTCCTCGTCACGACCTTCGTCTTCATCTGGACGACCTGCTAGGTGATTAAAAGTCCGAGGTTCCTTCTTATCATTTGTTGGATATTGATTTCCACCATAGAAGGTAAATCCCCAATTGGGGTTGGAAATGTTTGGGAGCCTGTCGTCTGCTAAGCCTGGATTGAAGGTTTGGACGCTGCATTCCGCAGGAAGCCCAGCAGCAAGGTGCTGGTTGTCTTCGTTCAGTAGATAATAATAATGTTTTATTGTTGGGGGAATAAAGCAATATGCGTTTTTGAGGATAGGCTGCTTTTTCCAAGACGAAACCAATACAGTGGTTTGCCAGAGCTTTTTACCCAAATCTATTTGAGCGGCTGTATCCTGGTGCACAAGTAGAGGTTCTGTAGCATCTTCATCGGATCTATCTTCGTGCTTTCCATCTGGGATTTCCTCTCCCGTAATCACGTCACGAACGGCTTCCCCACCTTTCCCTTGTGGCCCAAAGAATTGCTCATATTGATTGACCATCTGGGCTGCATAGCGCTGCCGCTTCTTTTTGCCTGAAATATTCCCCAACGTTCTCCATACTTCGCCTATATTTTGCGCAAAGACTTCGTCAGATGTAAATGCCTGCCAGCCCAGCGCGAGGTAGAGATCGGCCTTATGTGCTTCAAAAAAGGATTCATTGAGTTGGGTGGAGAGTGCTTGGAGCTTTTGCTGATTCGCTTCCGTATCTGCCGCCAATACATAAAATCCACCGCCAGAAGCATAGACCACTTGTGCCCTCGGCAATTCCAATTCTCGCAACAGGTATTTCAACACAGCATCTGCCAATAATTGCAGGTAAAAGGAACGTCCCTTGAGGTTCTTTGCTGCGTATTTGCTCAGGATGTCATAGATATAGGTTTGTATACCCGAAATGTCCCCACTCACTAGGAGAAAACGCTCCTCTTGGGCATCTTCTAAGGCAAGGTTAAACGCAGCCGTTGTCTTTAGGTGGTCAAATAAGGAGACATCTGTTAATCCCGACAGGACACTAGGGACAGTATGCGTATGTCGCTCTAGCAGAGATAATAAGCTATCGAGAAAGGAATCAACGCCCTTTGGAGAAGTTTGAAGCTGGGCAAATGCCGTTTCAAATGCTTGCCATCTATGGGGCCATTTGGGGGTTGGGAGTTCCGAGTGCTTTTTTGGAAAAAAAGCACTTGATAAGGTGAGTTCTTGAGCTGGGAGGGCATATTGTGGGATGAAATTATCATTTACCTCTTTGACTAAAGACTCAAAGATGGAACCCACATGTTGCTGCTGGGATATGTCTCTTGGTACCGTTTGGGGCAGTTCCACGCCCCTAGCCAGCGAGATGGCGCGGTTCAGTTGCTGAGCTGAAGACGTTTCAGATCGGGCAAATGTAAGGACACTAGCCTGCAATTGCTGGAAGTCCTCAGGGTCTTCAAATAGCTTCGAAAGCACCGCTTTTTGCGCATCTATAAACGCAGCGGAGGCTTCAGCGATGGTGGCATAGCTAGCACGCGCAGCAGGGTCCTTGGCCAGCAGGTGAAATTCACCGATGCCATGTAATAAGCCCGCGAGGTAGCTATTAAGTCTGTTTGTATTCATCATAATTAGGCTTCTGCGATGATGGGTTGATTGTGCCTTTTGGGCCTTTTGATAACACCATATCCTACCGATACTCCTTTCCCAAGGCCCAAGCCTTCAGGAAGGAATACATTGGTACTGAACCGCACGGGGAACCCGATAAAAGGAATGCCTTTGAGGCGCACCTTATGAGCTTCTCCAAGGTCCTTGATCCAAACCGTTACTTGTTTTTCTATGTACCAGTCGATTCCTTTGGCAAATGACAGAATATTGCCAACCAGCTTCTTTTCCAGAAAAGTAATCTGGTCGACTAGGCTGTCCAATTCCATATACTCGGGATAGGTCTTTTGATTCAGCGCAATCCAGTTATACATCTGATAGGTGAACTGCTGATTCCACACCTGCATATTAAACTGGTTCATATCCAGCCGTTCGATCTCCATATTCAGCGTCCGACCACTGATATCAATCGACCAATCCCGTTTTTCAAAAAACTTATACACCTGCTCCATCCCCTCTCCCACGCACACGATAGCAGGCTGACGCCCCAGTCGCTTATATTGGATCAGCGGATAGCGATAGCGAAACCCATCGCCGAGGTGGTTGTGAAAAAGGAAGTTTTCAAAGCCCGCTTTTCGGGCGATCGCACCGCGAAAAGCAGGAATCTCATGACCGGCCACTTCGCCGTCAAAAGTTACTTTTAAGACTTTGATTTTTTTCATACTACTTGTTGTTATGTAATTGATAGTCAGCTTCTTATCATAAGAAGTCGGTTTGAGAAAAAGACATACGAACCCTATGGTAGCAGGCAGCTGCTACACTCAATTTTTAGTGCACTATATCAATTGATAGGTCTTTCAATGTATTTAAAATTTTTCGTTTGTCAAAATAAATTTATCCTTATGATCCTTCAGTACATTCCAGATGGTATTGGGGTGAAGCCCATATTTTTGAGCAAGCATTTGCACACGTTCTGTCTTGTTTTTTCCCAAGAATTGGGATTCCATCATCCGGTATTCTTGCAGTAAGACAAAATGCTTAATCGTAGCTTCTGAGATCATTTCAAGGGTCAAAAGGAAATCCAAGAAATTGGCGGAATTCCCTGAAAAAGCCTTCTCCACACAGTACTGCCTGAATTGTCCAAAAACGTGATGTATAAATGCTTCTCTTATATCGTGTTTCATCTGTCGTGTTTCATCATTTTAGAAGCAAGGTATGAGAGGTCTGTGGTAGAAGCCAAGGACAGGATTTGCAATTTGTCTCATTTTATTTTTTTGTCTTTAAAAATACAGAACTATGACATGGTTGATGTTTTAAGCTAATCCATAAGAGGTCATTTCGACGACCTGAGGCTTTGCGAGGGGAGGAGAAATCTACCATGATCTTTTGTAATGGTTGCCTATGTTCTTTCATGCGCGCTTCGAATAGGCTGTTAGACCACTCTGTTGGATTTCTCCTCCTCCCTCCGCAAAGCCTTCGGTCGTTGTCGAAATGACACCTTTTATGTGAGTTGAAGTGCCTATTTCAGCAAAACTTTCTCTAAATTTGTCTCAATTAAAAATCCTTCAACATGCCAAAAACAGCCCCTTCTTTTTTGGAGAGCCTACTAGCGTGCTTAGGTCCCGGGGAAAAGCAGCACTTCCGAAAGTGGCTCCTCAGCGAAAGCAGGGGACGTCAAACGCACAGCCTCAGGCTTTACGACCTATGGATTGATCATTTACCACAAACCCCTCCCGATGAATTCCTCTGGACACATCTATTTCCAGACAACCCATGGAATGCCTCCGATGACCTAGCCTTACGGCGTGTCAAAAGTCGCCTGGTTGATTTTCTGAAGCGTTTTTTTGCCTATCGCTACTTCCGAGACGATGACGAAATGGGCGTTCATGCCCTGCTGAAACGGTGTCTTGAACATAGACACTATAACCTCTACCTGAGATTTCACAACGCCCAAATGCGAAAAATGAATCAGGTGAAGGTGCGGAATGGGGCCTATTTCCGGAAGCGATTTGAGCTCCTCTCTCGCTATCAACGCTATTTGGTGCTGACCGATGCGGAAATACCAGCAAGCCTGATGGAGGACATTGAAGAAAGCTTTGACCTGTGGCAGTTACATGAGCGTTTATTTTTGGCGACGGCCCGATTGGGGCTGATCATGAGCAAGAGTTTGAAGCTAAAATTCGACCTAGACGAAACCTATTTACACCAAGCGCAAACTTGGGCGACGCGGACCGACCTCCCCTTACTCAGCCTCTATCGCCAGGTTATTTTGCTCAATACGCAGCCACCATCAGGCGATTTTCCTTTAGCACTAAATAGCTTAATTGCGGTAAAAGATGTCATCCCGGCTGAACAGAAGCAAAACTGCTTTCGCTTATTGCTTAATATTGGCATCCGCGAAGTCAATGAGAAAGGAGACCTCCCTGCCGCTAAAAATTTGCTTTCCCTTATCTTATTGGGCATCCAAGAAAACATAGCGCAGACCGCTGAAGGGGAATTGTCAACGGGACTGTTTAAAGCAATGATAGAATGCAGGTTAAGAGTCGATGGAGCCTCATCTGCAAGGAAACTCTTTTTAACCTATTCTCCATTACTCCCTAAACTGGACTACGAAGAAACGGCCCATTTCTGTGAAGCCCAATTCCTCCTAAATGAACGACGATATGCTGAACTGACATCCTTTCTCTCAGATACCTCCTTCCATTCCCTGAATGACCAGGTTCGAAGTCGCTTCTTTTTGTTGGAAGCAGCTTATGAGTTGCATCCAGAAACTATCGACGTCGAACTCCTAAAGGAAGCCCAGGCGCTTAAGAGATTTCTAACGCGTCATATTGACCCGCTCAGCAAGCGATTGAGAAAACGCTACCGACAGCAAATCGGCTGGCTGATTCAATTCATCGAAAAGCGCTATAAACCCAAGCAACTACTTGCTTTGGAAAAGAGGGTGCGCGAAGATGCGCACCACCCTTTTTCAGCTTGGCTGTTGGAGAAGATTATTGGATATAAAGCCTTATAAGCTGCCACCCAAGCCTTCCCTTCCATCGAAGGTAATACAAGCCCTGGGAAAGCCCCACCAGCTCAAACTGGCCATATGTCAACAGACTTCCCTGGCGCACCACCTGCCCAGCCACATTGGCCAATTGATAGCCTTGTACCATTTCTCCTAAATCGAGAACCGTGTTTTGCACTACAACTATCGTTTTGGGGCTAGATGATCGAATTTGGATACCGATCACCTGCAAAGAGATCAGGTTTCGCTTACCGATGTCTTCTATGACAATGATGATTTCAGGAACCAGCACAGTAAAACCGTATCCTGTACGTGGATCTTGACTCGGGCGGGAAAGGCTCACAGTAATCTCCCGATTGAGGGTGTCAAAGGTCACGTCTCCTGTCACTTGTCCATCACCATTGAACCAAGAGGAATCGCCATACTGTAAGACGATGTCGAGATCGGGAAAAATCTGATACCCTGTGTAGCTGTAGACCATTTCAATGGCATACACCTCCGTCAGGGGATTACTTGCAGTCCCGAGGTAGAGAAAGTGATCTACCGAATCGAGGTTGTTTGGCGATTCGGGAATTTGAACCACAGTGGGTTCGATTGATTGGCCTGCAACCGAGCCCGGAAATAGGCTCAGGAGGCAAAATAAGGCGCATAAGATGCCTGTCGGGATATGCATCCCGTTCATTGCATGATACTTCATGGTGTGAATAATTATTGTTTGCCCAAGTCAGTGCAAACGGACTGCCCTTGACTTGGCACACCATGAGAGGCCATTTAGCTAGATCGGTCTATCAGAAATAAAGGGTAGTCATCAGATTTTGATGGGGAGATCAAAAAGTGAGGCCGAGCTATCTTGAAAGAATCTCTGAAATCATAGGCTTGCTTATGTTTCACAAAACCATAAGGGTCCAGGGAGTTCCCTGGCAAGAGGCGAATCGTGACAGTTAGGGTTGACTGTCACAGTGGATTCGCAATCTTGCTAAACGCATACCTTCAGCCCTTCACTTCTAAAAGTTCTACAAGTGTTATTCCAAGCCCTTCACAGACTTCCAGCAAATAAATATAGCTGGGATTTATCCTGCCTCGTTCTAACCGATTCAAAGACGGCTGATCTTTGCCGATAGTATGTGCCAGTTCTGTTTGAGACATGCCCTTGTTCATTCTGGCTCTTCTAACCTGTTCTCCAAGAATTGTTAGTTCTTCCTGCTTTTTCATAACCAAAGCAGGGTATTCAGGCACGAAAAATTTATAACTGATCCGTTATAAATTAAATTATTATCGCTATATTTGGGTGTCAACAAAACTTGGTTACCTGATGGAGACCTGGAGCAGAAGTATCTTTATACGGCTATCAACAATCGACTTATAAGGCTTGTCATGCCACAATAGGCACTATTAGCGGTTTGGCTCTCAGTCTTTTATGAACAGTTCTTTACTTACCACCATCACTACCATTGCCGAGGTAGGCGCACTCCTAGGACTCCTATGGCAACTTCTTCTTGGCCGCCGGGAGTCAAAAGCCCGCTTTATGATCGAGGTATACAACGATCATGAGGATAAACTCAATCGAACACTTGAAGATCGTACTCGGCTTGAAGCGTACGCCAGAAAACGAGGCATAACCAGAGGGCAAGCAAGGGACAAAATCTTAGCTACCATAGATATTAATGATGCTTTCAAAAATTATATGATCTATAAAGGCAAGCTTGTAGGTATCGACTTAGGACAGCGCTTTATGATTGATGTTGGTGACCTTTTTGAGCAGGAACAAATCCAAAATCGCTGGAATGAAATAAAACAACTTTACCCTAAGGACTTCCAAGACTTTATCGATTCAAAATCCATTTAATAACCAGAAAATGAAACTCCAAAAACTATTCGAGACACCAGGTTGCAATGAATCATCATGCCCCACCATCTACCAGAACGAATCTGGTAGTTTTTTCATCCAAGGCTACGTCGTAGCCCAAGACAACCGCGAAGGAGCTAATATTCCCGAAGGCGAAGACCTTGTTGAAGTCCCCAAGGAATTTCTTGAGGCCTTTATCAAGCAGCAGACAGAAGCCGTCAGCTAGTTTCTGAGGCTATTTCCTTTCCAAAAACAAAACCACGCTGGATAGCCAGGGTGGTTTTGTTCAAAATATCCTTTTCATCTCAAGAAAAATTACAATGGATAACGACTTTCAACAATACCGCATAGCCTTTGAAGAGGCGAAACAATCAACTGACGAGTTGTTTGAATACTGGGAGGCCAGAACCTTACAGGAACTGCTTGGCTACCCTGCATGGCGTAGTATGGAGGCTTTGGTCAAGAAGGCGATGACCAATTGCAAAAAGACAGGCCAGCAGGTTTCTGACCATTTTGTAGTTGACTACAAAATGGTTCAGATTGGCAGCGGAGCCAAAAGGAAATTAAAGGATTACCTCCTTTCGCGCTATGCCTGTTACCTCATTGCCTTAAATGGTAATCCCCGTAAAAAGGTCATTGCCTATGCCAAGGATTATTTTGCCGCAGAGACCCGTAAGATGGAAAATCTACGCGCTAGGCTTACCGAACATCAAGCGGAATTGGAGCGGATAGATGCCCGAAGGACACTTACCCAAGCAGAAAAACAGCTTTCTAAGTCTATCCATTCCCAAGGGGTTACTGATGGTAGAGCCATCGCTCGGATCAGAAGCCAAGGCGACAAGGTCTTGTTTGGAGGTAAGAATACCCATCAGATGAAAGAAAAACTAGAGGTACCAACGTCTCGCCCACTAGCTGATTTTCTGCATACTGCTGTTCTCGGTCTCAAGATATTTTCCTCTGGGGCCAGTGCGCACAACATTAGGCAAAAAGATTTACGAAGCGAACGGTCAATGACCAGCGAACATCAGATCAATAATAGAATTGCCAGAAATGCGGCTATCAGTGCAGGAACTGCCCCCGAAGATTATCCTCGCCAGGAGGATATAAGGAAGGTCGAGAAAAAAACGGGGTTTTGGAGTTCCCTTTTTGGGGCTGATGAGTAGAAGAAAAGATTCTCTATGAGTATTCAGACTGGTTTACTCATTTTCACAGGTCGTATTTCTGAAAGAGGTATAATAGGCCAAATATGACGTTCCTTGGTGATTATTTACTCCGTGATTTTTTCGTTTTACCTACCTATGAGTGCTCGTAGGCGAAAAAAGCTGAAAGCTTGGTCGCCTCGCAAGTTTTTGCTTCTCTGGCACTTGTATCGAAGCAGAGAGACAACCCTAGACCTGATTGATCTGGTCTTTCCACACCACTTTCCGCACAGCATTCATACTGCTTCTCACGAACTGATTCGCTTGCTGACCTGTGCCACTAACCTTGGGCCATGTGGCGTGTCCTTATCACGGGCTTTGATTGACCATTTCACCCTTTCAATTCTAGATAAGGATAAACAAGTACTCATCGATCAGCAGATCGTTTTAGATGAACTATGTCCCGACTTACCCAGCCTTCTTTTTAGGGAACTAGGAATGGAGGGGAAAGAGGAGAAATCCTTCCAAACTAATTTTGTCAGCAACTTATTAGGCAGCGTTCTGGCTGCTGTGCTTGCCAAAGTTGTGAATAGATTTCGAGGACTTGATCAAGAAGGCAACGGGCCTTTTCAGCCGGATGAAAGTCAATCTAGCCTAGATACCAAACTATTCACTCACCTGGCTCCTTTACTGAGCCTTGATTTTGAAATTGACAGGCGGCGACTCAATCATGTTTTTCGTAGATATTTACTGGCTTTTAGCGATGATCAGATTAAACCCAGCAAGGGACAAAAATACTTTCCTCAAGCTACTGTCAAGCAAGTCTTTCAGGCATTTATTCATCATCTCGTATCTGAGCAAGGCGCTCAAATTACCTTTGAATTGGGCGAAGGCAGTCATGCCCTAAGTGGCCAGGATGATTCTTTTATACATGTATTTAAAGGCCAATTTCCCCAAGCCCATAAGCTTTGGAAAAGTGGCGTCTACTATTTTCCTTTTTTTGAAATGTTGGCGTGGGCGGAATCGCAAAAATGGCTCAAAGTCCAAGAGTTTGTTGTCACGACCAATGGCATAGGAATTTTTAAAAAACTCCTCAAGCGAGATCATCAAGCTCGTCACCGAAACTTCAATGAAGTCAAATTGAAGAGCTATCTTTCTTTGGAAATATTTGGAGGGCCTTTACGCCCTATAGTATCTCCCCATAAAACTAGAGGTGATAAGGAAATAAACTTGGTTGAAATTGTTGCCTCAGACCGACCTCGCTTCAAAGTCTACCTTAATGGCGACCACCGTTCTCCTATTTATCTCACCAAAAACAACAAATCAGGCGAAATCATCTACTCTGTTGCATCAGGAGTGGAAGTCAGCTTCCGCTATTACCGCAAAAACATGGACTACATCAACCACGATCCCAATTTCAAACTCTATTCCCAGTCAGACTATCTTCCAACGATGCTCCTCGATAAGCAAATTGACGAAGACGGTGATGCCATTATTGGTCCTGCCCAAGGCATTGCGTTTCGCCTGATCGAGGAATAGCAGAAAACTTCTGCCAGCCCAGAATCTCCAGAATGTGGGGATAACAGAAAATCACCCTGCAAATGCAAGGGGCTTTTTTGCTTGGGCAGAATTTTTCTGCAAGCGATAGTGTGCCTGTCGGATTGGCCGACCGACATCCTTGCTGATCTGATGGGAGCCTAGTCGACTTCTATTGGACAGCACATTAGCCAATAATCAAATGCCTTACACAACAAGTCAGGGGTTATGAAGTCATGAATTTCTACAAAGTATTTCGAAAAGATGAATCAGCTAAGCTATTGCTTCGTGTAGGTGATATCCGCATCACCGATAACGGAGGCATCTTTCTCACGATCCATCTCTTTAAAAACGAAGATTACATTATTCTGCCAGACCGCGAAAAGCGTCAGAAATATATTGTCTTTAGTGTTAAAGAGTATGAGGTTCAAGGAGAAAGTCGCAAGAAGTGGAATGCCATTGGGGAGTTATCGACTCCACCTGGTGGAGACAAAATCCTCCGATTAAATGCCCTTCCCGATACTTTTATCGTCCTCGGTGATCCGAATGATAAGAGCGAGGACATCCTCGCCTCGGGAGCACTGCATCCGCTCAGTTAGCTCATCGCCTCATCATCCCCGTTCCGTTATGAGTTTCATGCTGACCGCCTTCAGTATGGAGAATAACTCATAGCTCCAATTGGAGCACGGGGGCATGATGGGGTTCCAACCATTCGCTGGTTTTTCACAGGCTATTGAGGGAGAGACCTCATCAGCCTGGCCAGTGAATCTCACAATTTAATAGCCAATAAAATGGAATCTACTCAAACTCGGCCCCAAGAGGCCAAAGACCGCATGGACATCTATGAGATGATCACGAGCCGTATCATCGAGAAACTCGAAGAAGGTGTCGTGCCGTGGCAAAAGACTTGGAAGAATGCCCCCTATGCCCAGAACTTTGTAAGCGGTCGAAACTACCAGGGCATTAACCGCATTATCACCAATCTTAGCCCATACAATGCTCCCTACTTCCTCACCATGAAACAAGCCAATCATCTAGGTGGGAAGATCAGAAAGGGCGAAAAGTCACTGCCAATTGTCTTTTGGCAAGCCGTTCACAAAGACCCCGATGGCAATGTCGTACCTGAAAGTCAGGTTGCCAATTATCCCAATTTAACCAAGCATTTCCTCACTCGATACTACCGTGTTTTTAACATCGAGCAAACTGAAGGAATTGATTGGTTGATGCCAGAACGGGAAAATCCAGGAAAACCCATTGATGAAGCCGAAGGCATTGTAGAAGGCATGCCCAATCCGCCTGAGATCAGGCGAGGAGGTCATGAAGCCTTTTACCTACCGCCAGAGGACATCGTGCAAGTTCCAGCCATGAGTTCTTTTGAAGAACCCACGAACTTCTACTCAGTTCTATTCCACGAACTCGGTCATGCCACTGGTGCACACAATCGCCTCGCACGCGAAGCCGTCACAGGTACTGTCAAATTTGGTTCATGTGACTACTCGCTTGAGGAGCTGGTAGCCGAACTGACCAGTTGCACACTCTGCAGTATTGCAGGCATCGAGACGACCCGCACTTTCACCAATTCTGCTTCCTACATTCAAGGCTGGCTCAGTAAATTGCAAGATGACAAACGCTTCATCTTCAAGGCCGCGAGTCAGTCAAAAAAGGCCGTGGAATACATATTGGGATAAGCCATGAACCATATCATAGAACCCGATTGGAAAGTCCGTGAGACCGTGGAATATCGGTTGGTGGCGAGAGGAATTGAAACGATCTCAGATGTGGAGCTAGTGGCAATCACGGGTGGAGTTCCCCTTAAGCAGGCAAGGAATCTGCTCTCAAAATTCGGCTCGCTAAGGAATCTTAGCAAAGCCACTATGCAGGACCTTTGCCGCACAAATGGGCTGAATCCCTACAACGCCATTGCCCTCATCTCCGCCTTTGAACTGCACCGTCGCAAGCGTTATGAAAACCCAGTACCTTTACAATTGAATGACTCACAAAAGATCGCGAGCTACCTTTGGCCCGATATGGAGCGAGAAGATCAAGAGGTCTTCAAGGTGTTATACCTCAATCGAAGCCTAGAGCTTTTGGGGGAAAAGACACTTTTCAAGGGAGGCATCAATGCCACCGTAGTCGACTCTCGCCTCATCTTCAAGTGGGGATTTGCCTACTGTGCAAGTTGCATAGTCATTTCCCACAACCACCCATCCTCCAACTTATTGCCTAGTCAAAATGACAAGGCAATTACCCAGCGAATCAAAGAAGCTGGAGCCTTGTTGGAGATGCCATTGGTAGATCATCTGATCCTTTCGGAAAGGGGGTATTACTCTTTTGCCGATGAGGGAATGCTTTAAGTGAAAGCCGTTTTATCAGGATTGATAAATCGGCTTTTTTGTATGTTCGGGTATGAGTTCGGGTACATTGCCCCTGATAATCAACGGCTTATGAAATAGTTCGGGTACGATACCCGAACTTTCTGTCCCCAAAATGGCCCGTAGGGTCATAGAACGCCACTTTGTGGCAGTACGACAACGAAAGTGGCGTTCCGTCTTGCTAACTAAGCTTTCCCTAAAATTAGGGAACCAATTATCCTCAAATTTCATCAAACGCCTTCCATCATTTTACCCACAGAATCCCTGAACGCTATATAGGCTCACTTCTGTCAGCAAACCATGAATTTGCAGAATTGACTAGTCACAGTATGCCCAATGCCTAAGGTATACTAGGGCCGTGAAGCAGTCAAAATCACAATCAAATAAAGTGCAGGATCAAGCTCGTCAGGCAGGTGGATATGCCCGCGCAAATACCCTTTCAGCAGAAAGACGAAAAGAAATTGCTGCAATTGGAGGGATTGCAAAGGGCAAAAGCTATCAGCAAAAAAAGGCCATGAGTGAGGGAGGCAAAAAATCACTGGTCACCCTGAGTGCTGAACAAAGAAGGGAACGCGCTAAAAAAGCCGCTCTTACGAGATGGGGAAAGTCAGAAAAATAGCAGCAAGTATTTTGTTTAGACAAACAGCATTTCACCTTCAGTTATCAACACTTTTTGCCTTTCCTTATGCTAAGGTATAGGGTATACTATTCATAAGTTCGATGATCTTTGACAACCGCATTTTATCAACCTAATCACCCACTTGCTACTACCCACCAGCCTGAATTTTTTACCTTAAAGGCTGATGAGTATGAGCAAACGGGGCACTCATTATGCCAAGATATATCCAATAATACATTCGTTAAATAGCCCATTATTAGCCCTAACCATATAATCCTATGGAACAAAAACTAAACAACATTATCATACACCTACAAAGCCTTGAGACAAACATGAACAGGCATTTCCATACCCTTGACAAGAAGGTTCAAGCCAATGCAAACTCCTTAGATGACCTGGCCCGCATCACCAAAGACGGCCTGACTCAAGTCAATACCCAAATGGAAAATCGCCTGACTAGAATTGAAGAAAAGGTCTTTATGAATTATAAACAGCTAGTGGATGAAGCCTAGTTAGCCTCCTACTAAGTTTTAACAAAAGTACACTTTTTGTCTACATCGTGTACCCTAAATAATATGAATGAAAACCAAGCCATCTTTATATCACCAGATATTGTCATTATAGACCATGATTACCAGAATTATGATCGGTATGATTATACTTGGGATAGAGAAGCCTTTCTATCCGACTTAGCAGAGGAACACAATATAAACGACCCCGAAGATGCTTCTTTGTACTATTCTGAATTAACAGAAAAATACCCTAAAGAATACGAGATATGGCAAGGGGAAACCGATGAATGGTATAAAATCCCAATGATGAATGCACTCTATTACTATCCAGATTGTGTATCATTCCAAGAAGCAGATCGGTACAAGACCAGCGGCCCAATCACCTTATTGTATGATACAGAACTGGACCGTTGGGCTTTAGGAATGACTGGGGGTGGAATGGATTTAGCCCCTCACTTGCTAGACAACTTCATAGCACTTGGTCAGGGCATTCCACCTAATATTGCTAATTCAATTAGGAGAAACTATAATGCTTACGTGGAAGAAGAAACCCATCTTGCTAATTGTGATTTATTGGCAGAGGCTATGAAAAAAGAAGCTGCTAGGTGGGAAGAACGGGCTAGGCAATTAGCTTTCTAGTAATTTTCTCCAATTGCAACTGATATACCACCAATTGATTATCCCCATCGTCCATAGCCAAAGCTGAATATTTGGGCCCTAAAAAGCCCAAATATTCAATGCTTTGTGCTGTGGGCGTAATGGGGTTAATCATATAAACTACTCTACCCGACGGTTTATCAAGTTGGAGCTTCCCTAAAGTTAGCGACCCTGATCACGGTATCGACTGTTGACAAATTTTGGACTTAAAGAACTCTCTGAGAATGTTCAATCCTCTTCTAAAGACTGAATATTAGGGGTATCCATGTTTTTTGGGTCTGACGGGATTGGATCGTCCATCTTCAATTCCGACAGCCCAACAGAGTGTATATGCGATGGCTACTACAGCAAATAGTTTTTTGTATTTCTCTAGCGACCTCAATCGGGAGTCTTCAAGATTAAATCCCCTAGTGCGAGATTGACCACCACCATATTGATTACTACTTGCTCAATATATCGTGACTTCCTGTTGCCTAATAGTTCAAGGGCACTATACCTACTGCCATCATTGAGGATGATCTTATGATGTTTCGGGACTCGGACACAAAAATCGATTTCGTGCTTTTTGAGCCACTTAAGCCATTGATGGCCAATAAACTCCCGATCCATCAGGATAATCTCTATGCGCTCGGCCCCTATTTTCTCGACAATCTCCTTGAATATCTTGATCCGATCTTTGTAATTGCTGTTGCCACTATTATTATCCAGCAGATCAAAATACAACGGAACGGCCATCTTCCCAATACTGACTACCACACACAAAATATTGATTTGAACTTTGCCAAAATCCCATTCCGTCCGATCGATGTTTAAGCAAAGCTGATTATCATGAACAAACCTCAAAAATAAGTACATCAACTGCTTGTAATCAAAGACAACCCATTGAAAGAAATCTTGAATCCGGCGCTCGATAGGACTTACTAGAATCGGCTTCTCTATCTTATCTGCTATTTCACAAAACTGAACTGATCGGCTCTTGATTAGTCCCATGATGAGGGAGCACAGAAATTCTTACCGTTTTTCATGACCGATAATGCCGAATCTTCGGATCAGATCGTATAAATTTGTCAAAGACCGTTGGTCCATAGGAAAAAGTGGGTTTGTAATATTTATACCTAAATACCTCTTTTGATTTTGGGGGTGAATATGTGGATGATGGAGAGCCTACTAAGGGAAAAGACTATCAAACTTTATGACCTTGCTATTTTGCGTTTGAATTATGACCTTAATGGTTAAGACCTTTAAAAAAGCATTCATATGTACCTTAAACAAGCCTTAATCCTAATTTGCACATTCTATGTACTTCAGACGATTGTTATAATCCCAACAACAACTCATGCAGATCTATTAGATCCATCTTTGAGGCAAAGTCAAGTGCTGGCCATTAGGAAATCTTCCTTTAAACCTCCTAGTAGTTTTCTGATGTGTAGTCAGTCCCATAGCGCTGATACTACCGGGGTGATCTACGATTCTGGCGGCGCATCTGGTGATTATCAAAATTTTCAAAACTGTGGGTTTCTCATTTTTCCACCTTGTTCAGACAGCATTAAACTGAGTTTTAGTGTATTTGATCTGGAAAATGGATATGATTTCCTGCAAATTTATGATGGAGGCGATGCTACTGCCCCCTTACTGTATTCAGGGTCAGGAAACACCCTTCCCCATGACCTTATTGCTTATTCAGGACGGATGTTTTTGAAATTCACTTCTGATGGGAGCATTGCCCAATCGGGGTTTGAAGCAAATTGGGAGAGCTTTAGCTCTTCCAGCACCAACCCTGTTGCGAGTTTTGCGGTTGGGGATTTGAATCCTCCATTGGGAGCACCCGTGAGCTTCACAGACCAAAGTACAGGTAACCCCGTCAGTTGGTATTGGGATTTTGGAGATGGGGATACTTCCAGGCTCATGAATCCTGTGCATGTCTTTTTGGGGAGTGGGGTATTTACGGTGAGCCTTATTGTGAATAATTGTCTAGGGGTGGCTGACACGATACAGCAGACGCTGACGGTACAAGCACCAGCTCAGTTGAGCTATCATTCCCCTACTTATTCAGCCACGGTGATCGACTGTGGCGACTCGGTCGCTTTTCCACTTACCCTACTGAACGCTGGCCAAGGGCCCCTGATTTACTCTCTACAAGGGCAGCCAAGGCAGTTCTCCCCTGTGGTCATTTCCAAGATAGGCCTCTATACACAGAAAGGGATAGAATTGACCAATGTGTCAGGCGGATCGGCAGATATTTCTGGCTGGCGTGTATTGGTGAGCAATTCGTTTTCGAATATCAATTCCTATGATAGCCAAGTATGGAATCTCAGCGGAAGTATAGGATCAGGCGAAGTACAATACAGAACCAATCACCTAGGCCCCAATTACTGGGGAGGTAATCTACTTTGGGGTTACACCCAACCAGGATGGGCCATGTTGATCAATGATCAAGGGCAAGTAAAGGATGTCCTAGTCTGGGGCTGGTCAGCCGCAGACATCTCTCAGATGCATATCACCTACAACGGCTGGAATTTATCTCTGGCAGACGGCTGGAAAGGAAATGGAGTTAGCGATGTTTGTACAAACTTTATCACAAGAAGTGGAACAGAAGACCTGAATAATGCCAGTAATTTTGCTTGTACTGCGGATGTCTTAGGGTCATTTAACCCTCTGCTTATTCTGCCCTTTCCCAATAGTACATCCTCCATGATAGACTTTCAGCCCTCAGGAGGAACACTGTTGGCTGGGGACTCAGTTTTGACCTCAGTTACTTTTCATACAAAAGGCCTTATTCCAGGCATCTATACCGGGCAAATTGCCATTAATTCAAATGATACAGCCCAGTTTAGTGCTTTAATCCCCTATACCTTCACGTATGTGGGGACGCCTTACATCGCCCTGGATACAGGGTGTTGGGTGGTCGACAGCACGGCACAGTATGGTACTTATCCGCAGGAATTTTGGGTGTGGAATACAGGGTGTGACACGATAGTGGCTAGCCAGACCTACGGGAAGGGCGCTTATTTTGAAATACAGCCTCCTATTCAATATATCCTACCTGGCGATAGTGGTGCTTTTACGGTGCTATTTAGCCCTGATACAGTAGGGAACTATCAAGATTCCTTTACCCTATTCAACAATGATTACGATACCACCATCTGCCTGGAAGGATATGGATTTGGTGTGGCTGAAATAGACGTTTTTCCAGATTCTATCTATGTGCAAATCACTCAGTGTGATGATTCTGTAAAGATTCCACTCTACATAGAAAATGTGGGTGCTGCGGAGCTGGATTATCAGGTAAATAATATTGATACGACTGTTTTTATCTTGTATGAGGATTTTGAAAAGGGGAATTATGATAATTGGGTACGCGGGTGGCAATTCTATACCTATAATACCAGTACTGTAGCCCCCCGTTCAGGAAGTTATAGCCTCAAACAAGATGGAAGATCGTTTACCTTTTATAGGGGCTTGAGCCGTTCCTTTCCAAATAGCCAACCGTCCTATGTGGGTTTTTGGATAAAAGCGTCTACTACTAATGCTAATGCTACCTATGTAGCGATAGGCGATACCAATGAACTTCCTGGTGGGGGCCAGGGGGGAATTGGATTATTTTCGACAAAAAGCAATGGGACGATGGGCTTATTTAATGTTGGTCCTAATCTAAGTGCCACCATTCCTTATCAAGCCAATGTCTGGTACCATATTGAGTACCGAAATATTGACTTTACAGCAAAAACCCTTGACTTCTATATTGATGGCCAATTGATCTATCAAGGATTTCCTTTTCGCCAAAAATCCAACCAGGTCAACGAAATACGATTATTTAACTACGATCCTTCAATATCCTATTATGATGATATCATCATAGCTCATCAAGCGCCAAATGGGGCCACCTGGCTGGAAGTTCAGCCAGATATGGGTAGCGTGCCTGCGGGGCAAACGGATACGTTATCAGTTTGTATTTCTGCACGAGATGTGAATCGAGGAAGGTATTGGGCAAATGTTCATATAAGTTCGAATGCGCCCCTAAGCCCTGCCATTTCCATTCCAGTGGTTCTCGACATTGTAGGAACTTCTGAAATGGTATTCGAACGCAATTGCCTTTTCTTGGATACGACTCGCCAGTTTACGTCTAGCCAAGATACTTTCTGGCTATACAATCCTAGCTGTGTGCCACTGGTTTTGGATTCCCTGAAGTTTGCGGAATCGGCCTTTGCCGTCGATTCTTTCCCCAGCATGATTCCTCCATATGATAGTGGGCAGGTGGCCATTTCATTCCACCCGGATAGCATGAAGCTGTATACTGATAGCCTTCGAATATATTCCAATGAAATCGATACTTTCCTATGTGTGCAAGGTTATGGAAGTGGCTCGCCGATAATTGAAATAGTGCCAGATACGGTGAATCTGACGGCAGTGGGATGTGATGATTCCATATGGGTGCCAATTACCATTTACAATCGAGGGTTAGGTACCATGACCTATACGAGTACGGGCGCGGAAGGCGTTTTTGATTCACTCAGCATAATTCCCTATTATTATTCTGGCTGGTCAACGGTGCATACCTTCACTAATTTAAGGTTGCGGGTGGATAGCTTGTATGTTACTGTTGTATTAAATGGAGACTATGATGATACCTTTGAATTTTCCTCCCTTTATATTGAAGGCCAATACCAGTTTGACATCATTGACAATAACTTGCCCAATGGCACGGACATCACCCAAACGTATGTGTTTTCGGGACCACAAGTGAGCAGTTGGGTAGCTGATGGTCAAGTCGAGGTGAAAATTACCAATAATATTCAGGTCAATACGAACCAAGGCGGCCTCAACCGCCACCAAGTCCAGATGCAGACATCGACAGCTACGCCGTCGTGGATGCAGTATCTGCCATCTGCTGCGACGATACTTCCTGGAGACTCCTTGATGGCACAGCTCTTGGTTCTGGCGAATGGCCTCATAAGTGGAAGCAATCAAGGAGATGCTTTTATTCAAAGTAATGATCCCCGCCTGCCCGTTGATGAAGTGTATATAAACCTTGACCTGATTGGAGTACCAGCTTTAGGGCTTCCAAGCGGATGTGTCATGGTAGATACGACACGGCAGTTTGCTACGCGCCATGACAGCCTTTGGCTGTACAATACCCAATGTGCACCGCTCACTTTAGATTCCCTTTATTTCCTCGATACCTTTTTCTCTGTCATTTCATACCCAGATACGATTCCTCCATTTGACAGTATGCAGGTGTTTTTTGCCTTTGCCCCTGATAGTGTTATCGCCTATTCAGATAGCCTTCAGATTAAAGCCAACGGTCAAGATACCGCCTTATGCGTGCAAGGCAATGGAAGCGAATCGCCGATTCTGCGTTTGTTTCCAGATTCCTTGACGGTGAGTATTACAGGCTGTGAGGATACCCTCTGTGTGCCAGTAGCGGTGTACAATGATGGTTTGGCGCCGTTGGAATTTAAAGCCGTGGGAGACCACGGGCTAGAAGACTTGCTTGCCAATCTCAACCTGAATTTTGGTCAAATTAATAGCCTGATTCCTGGTCGTCACGATTTCACGGACGGTATTTCGGGAACTTCCATCTTGGATGGAGGAGATGATATGTACGATGGAGGAAATATCCTCAATACCGACCTCGCGGATTCTATCCCCTATTCGGATAATCAGGTCCTACATAGCCAAGCCTTTGGCCTCAAGGGGCGCTATTTTACCCGAAAATATCCGGGCCTTTTTGTGCTGGCAGCGGACTTAGACCGCCTGAGTCATTTTGCGATTTCTGGAGAGTTGGGTGCCGATGGGTATGGTTTTGTAGGGGAAGATGAATTGGTATTAACTGAAAATGGCATCACCTATCGGGGATTTGTTAAGCAAGTATACAATTCTGGTGACCCTTCTGTTTATCACATGATCATTGTGGAAGATGACCCTGCTGTGAGTCGAAGCTATAGCACCAACACCAACGATGACATTCATCGGGTATCAGGGTTGACTAAGGCGCGCCGTATTTATTACCTTGTATTTTCAAGAGCGACAGGCGGATCTATTCACAGGACCCTTGCTATTCCAATCATGCAAGCTTTCGTGGAATTGATCCCCCCTTCATTTGGGGCCACCTGGGCTACCGTACAACCCGATTCAATCAGGGTTGCACTTGGTGATTATGGGATAGTGAATTTTTGCTTTGATGCGAGAAGGGTAGAAAATGGCCTTCATACGGCATTACTAGAGTTGGGCAGCAATGACCCTAAAACCCCCCTTAAATACTTCCCCCTTCAGCTAGAAATCATCGGTGCCCCTCAAATAGAATTACCCTTAGGCTGTTTTGTAAGTGACACTACCCGTCAACAAGCTTTGGGCACAGATACCCTTTGGGTCCATAATACAGGCTGCGATACCCTTAAAATAGCTGACATCACGCTCCAAACCGCTTATTTTAACCTGGATACCACCTCTCTTCATGTCTTGCCATTTGATAGTGCCTTTTTGCAGGTGAATTTTATTCCAGACTCAGCCGGTATTTTTAGGGATACATTACATATCCAAAATAATGACAGAGATACCAGTATTTGTTTGGAAGGAATTGGGACCGGTGGGCCATTGATTCGGGTAGAACCCAATCCTGTTTTTGCTACCATCCCTGGATGTGACAGTGTGCTCACCCTGCCATTAACCTTAATAAATGATGGGCTTGATAGTTTATTTTATCGCCTAAATGAGGCAATGTATGATTCGACACATTTTGTCTTATTTGGTTCTTTTGGGGGAAATACGACACGAACGTTTACGAATATTGCGCCCATTTACGATACATTGATTCTTTCGGTCACCTTGAGTGGAGATTTTTCGAGTTTTAATGAATTCGCTAATCTATATATTGATGGTTTTTATTTCCAAAGAATAAACCCTTCCTCTTCTTTATCTACTACACAAGTCGTCCTTACGGGGCCGATGCTTCAGACTTGGTTGAGTGATGGAGAACTAGAAGTAAGGTTGCGAAATTTTGCAGTAACCAATTATTCAAATTCCTACCACGAAGTAAAGCTACAAGGGACAGCCAATACGCCATGGCTTTCCTATTTTCCTGCTATTGATAGTATCGAAATGCAGGATTCCAGTCAAGTTTTGCTGGATTTTGACGCAACAGGTTTGGCCTCTGGGCTTTATCAATCAACCCTTTTTGTCCAAAGCAATGACCCCCGCCAGCCTGTCATTCCTGTTCCGGTCACTATGCAGGTCATCGGCCAAGAAATAGTTACCCTCTCCGATACCGCCCTCAACTTCGATTCGGTCTCCATAGGCTATTCGCGTTCGATTCCTTTTACCTATACCAACCTCCTGTGCGATACCCTGACCATTAGCAGCATTACCAGCAATAGTCCCGCATTTACCATCAATCAGTCAAATTTGGTCATTTTGCCATTTGACTCTGCACAGGTGAATGTGACCTTTACGCCCACGCTGAAGGCTGCTTATAATGGGCAACTCACCCTCATAAACAGCTATCAAGATACCACCATCAGCCTCCGTGGTGTAGGGGTTGGAACGCCCATCATAGGTACTACCCCCGACTCCGTGAATGTCACGCTAGATGCTTGTGGTGACTCTGCGCTTATTCCTTTGAATATCACCAACCAGGGGGACGGCTCATTGAGATGGCAAGTGAACGCCAAGGTCCAGGTGATGGATGATTTTGAAAAGGTGGTCAATACGAACAGCCTGTGGTTTGGCATTTCTGGGGGAAAAATAGACAACCCATGCGGAACCTATCAAGGGACTGGCGCGATGTATTTTGAAGGAAGTGGTGGCCGAATGGCAGAATCTCAAGACTTGGTTACTTCAGAAGGAGGATTGGTTGAATTTGCGCTAAAGTATGGCACCAACAGTACAGGAACTTGCGAAAAGCCTGATTTAGGCGAAGAAGTCGTATGGGAATATTCTACAGATGGAGGTTCCAATTGGCAGGTGATGGAGACTTTTGGCATAAATGATTACCCTTCCTTTACCCTTATCCAACGCCCCATCCCATCTGCTGCGCAAACGGCTGCGACCCGCTTTCGCTGGCGACAGAAGTGGCATAGCGGCCAAGGCTACGACAGTTGGGCCATTGATGCGGTCACTATCACGGTCGATGCTTCTGACAAATTGCAAGTGGTAGCACTTCCGGATTCGGGAAGTACCCCAGCACTGGGAGCAACTGCGATGATGGTCAAAGTGAAGGTAGATCAATTGCACAATGGGCAATATCCTATTTTGCTCAATATCACTTCTAATGACCCCTTAACGCCCCAACTTGCTGTGCCTGGAATCGTCACTGTTATCGGACAGCCGACCATCAACCTAGGACAACCTGCTCCCGCAAGTTTATGTGATGGAGATTCTATTTTGCTCAAGTCCGATAGCTTGCAAAATATCTCTTGGTCCACAGGTGATACTAGTTCCGCTATTTGGGTGAAAAATACGGGGAGTTATTCCGTCACTCTCAGCAAGCCTTCAGGCTGCCAGGTCACTTCCCCCGCTGTGAGCATTTTCAAAAATGCCCCGCTCCTTACCTACATCCAAAAAACAGGCACTAACTGCGCAGGAGGCATATTAGACCTCTCAGTGAGCGGCGGTACGGCTCCTTACCAGTACGCGTGGAATACAGGAGCTACCACACAGGACCTTACCCTCAATGCTGCTGGTTCTTACACAGTTGTGGTCACTGATGCCTTAGGATGTACTGTCATGGATAGTTTCACTGTCTCAACCATAGCGACTATGAATGTTAGTGCAGTGAAAACAGATGCTACCTGCCCTGGCACCGCCACGGGTACGATCGACCTTACGGTAAGTGGTGGACAAGCCCCTTTTACCTATCTATGGAGCAATGGAGCTTCCACCCAAGACCTCAATGGCGTGAATGCAGGTCAATATACAGTCAATGTGATGGACGTTTCGGGATGTATGGCCAGCGACTCAATTACGATTAATCAACCAATGCCCATCATTCCAGTGGTGACAGCATCTGATACGACAGCTTTTTGTATGGGCGATTCCGTTAGGCTGAACGGCCCAGTAGGCTATCAAGCTTATGCCTGGACCAATGGTGATAGCACTGCAAGCATAACTGTCTTGCAAAATGGAACCTTTGCCCTGACTGTCACAGATAGCCTTGGGTGTGAAAGTATGTCATCTGCTTCCACACAAGTCACGGTTAACACATTACCTTCTCAACCAATGGTCACCCCGTTAGGACCTACAACCTTCTGTGCAGATGATAGCGTAGCATTGGTAGGGCCAGCAGGATATGCTAGCTACCTGTGGAGTGATGGAACCACGGATTCCCTTCTGTTTGCTCGGTTTTCTGGAAACTTTTTCGTTTCCGTTATCGACTCAAATGGCTGTAAAAGCCCTGCTTCTACCGCATTGTCAGTGACTGTCCATCCTTTGCCGCCCCAACCCATGATCACAGGAACCTCTGATTTCTGTGCCGGCGATAGCTCGCAGCTCATGACATCTCCCAATTATGTCCATTACAATTGGTCCAATGGCGATACCACTCACATGACAACTGTCCATACCACTGCTAGCCTGACAGTTAGTGTTGTGGACCAAAACGGGTGCGAAAGCCCCGTCTCGGCTGCTTTTGCTACGATGGCAAATCCATTACCAGCTACCCCAGTCGTCGTTGCTTCTGATACAACGGTATTCTGTTTAGGGGACTCTGTTTCCTTAAGCGGTCCATCAGGCTATACGACCTATACTTGGACCAATAGCGCCAACGCTTCAAGCATAACTGTCTTGCAAAGTGGTACTTTTGCCCTTGCAGTCATAGACAGCAATGGGTGTGGAAGTCCGCTTTCAGCTCCCGTTCAAGTAACCGTTAACCCCTTACCGCCTCCCCCAACTATTGTAGGCGATTCGGTATTCTGCCCAACTGATAGCGTGATATTAGCCGCTCCAACAGGATATGTAGGGTATACTTGGTCAAATGGCGATACGACACGACAAATTTCTGTAAAAACTGCAGGAACCTACACGGTGGTGGTCACTCACCAAAATGCCTGTAATAGCTTGCCTGGTAGTCCCTTCCAAACCACTCATCATGCGCTCCCCCCTAAACCAATCATTACCCCTCAAGCGCTTACGCGATTTTGTGAGGGAGACAGCGTTCTTCTGACTGCGCCACTAGGCTACCCAGGCTATCAATGGAGCAATGGCGATACGTTAGAGGGTATATGGGTGAAAATGAGTGAGATCTTCCGTGTGAGTGTCACGGATAGTAATGGATGTGAAAGTGTGCTTTCAGATAGTCTGGAAGTGGTCGTAGACTCCCTTCCTGCCAAACCTTTAATCTTGGGAACCCCTGAGTTTTGTGCAGGAGACTCCACGATTCTTACAGGACCTATTGGATATGCACAGTATTTTTGGTCAAATGGCGATACAACTGCTGGCATTACGTTGATGACGCCTGCTACCTTGATCCTTTCGGTAATAGATCATAATGGATGTAGAAGCCCGCAGTCTGATACCTTTTTTGTCCAAGAAAATTCCCTACCTCCGCAGCCTATCATTCTGGGTGATACCTTCTTTTGTGAAGGCGATAGTACCCTATTACAAGCTCCATTGGGGTACGCGCTATATCAGTGGAGTAATGGAGCGGGAGACTCGGCCATTTGGGTGACATTAGCCAGTAAATACAGCGTCACCGTTACAGATCACAATGGATGTGTAAGTATGGCAGCAGATTCTGTCTCTGTCGGTCAGTTTTTAAATTCCCCTAAGCCTATCTTGGTAAAAATAGGGGTAGATAGTTTAACCTCTTCCGTTGTCGGAACAAGGTATATGTGGTACCTGAATGGCATGCTGTTACCCGATTCTACCCAGACCATCCATATTCCTCAAAATGGCAACTACACTGTAACTGTTTGGGATGGTCCCTGTCCATCTGATCCTTCAGATCCTCTGCTGATCAATACGGATATAGATGACCAATGGACGGGCGCTTCTATTGCTATATTTCCAAATCCCAGTGATGGCCATTTTTTTGTGAAAGGCCAATTGACTCAAGCGTCATTGGTAGAAATAAAGGTGTATACCCAGATTGGGCAAGAAATCTACCATAAAGACTTTTATGCCCGCCAAGGGAAACTTGACGAGACGATCATTTTGGGTGATATAGCTTCAGGAATCTATTTGGTACGTTTACGTGTGAATAATAATCTGCTCTATCAGAAACTGGAAATCCTCAAATAAAATTTACTTTTGGATCAATACTTTTCCTGCCAAAACGGTGTCAACCTTTAACAGGTACATGCCATCTGACAGATGCGAAACTTCAAAAGTGGCTTTCCCTGAAGCAAAATTGGTTCTTTTTTCAAATATCAACCTACCTGCCAAATCATACATTTGAACCGTTAATGATTTCCCGGGTGTGGGAGATATTTTGAGTAAAAATTCTCCAGTAGTTGGATTAGGATAAACCACAAAGGATGAATTTAACCCTAAATCGATTCCTGTGACTGTGAATGGATAACCTGCTGAAGGGTCAGAAGGGCAGCCATTGACCGTGACGATTACGGTGTAGGTGCCTGACTGGGTAGGCTGGACGCCATGGCCATTTTGAGACACAAGAACCCCGTTGACAAACCATTGGTACGTATCTCCCACAACAGAAGATTGCAAAGAATCCCTTACAGGTTGCAAGATGACGGGGGTGGAAGGAAGGGGTTGCACCATCACGTCGAATGGATCCGAAAAAGGACTCACGCAGCCATTGCCGTCTGTGACAGATACGCTAAAGGTCCCAACGGAAGATACTGTCAATCCATTTCCCGTGGTTCCATTGGACCAGGTGTAGGAAGAAAAACCTGGAGTAGCCATGAGGGTTGTGGAATCTCCGTCACATATTTCACCTATCCCTGTAATCACAGGCTTCTGAGGAAGGGGATTTACGGTAACTGTAAATGGATCAGAAATAGGGCTGGCGCAGCCGTTCATATCTGTCAAGAAGACTGAAAAAGACCCTGGGTTTGTGACCGTTTGTCCACTGCCCATCGCGCCATTGGACCAGGTATAGGAAGCAAAACCTGAAGAGGCCATAAAAGTGGCTGAATCCCCATCACATATTTCGCTGGTTCCAGTGATTACAGGTTTTGGAGGAAGTGGATTTACCCTTACGGTAAATGGATCAGAAATGGGGCTTACACATCCGTTGGTATCTGTGACAGATACACTAAAGGTGCCTGCATGTGTGACATTTTGTGTATTTCCTAAAGCACCGTTAGACCAAGTGTAATTGGGGAAACCAGCAGGGGTGGTAAAGTGAGCGGTATCTCCGTCGCATATTTCGCTTGTGCCCGCGATCAGGGGTTTCTGTGGAAGCGAATTTACAGAAACGGCAAACGGGTCAGAAATCGGGCTGACACAGCCGTTGGCATCTATAACGAACACCGTAAAAGTGTCAGCACTTGTCACAATTTGCCCACTTCCTGAAGCGCCATTGGACCAAGTGTAAATAGAGAATCCACTGAGAGTCGAAAGCCTTGCAGAATCACCATAACATATTTCAGTAATGCCTGCGATAATAGGTTGTTGGGGGAGAGGGTTTACCACAACGGTAAAAGGATCAGATATGGGGCTGATGCAGCCATTTGAATCTGCAACGAATACCGTTAAAGTGCTTGCATTTGTTACCGTTTGGTTGGGCCCCACAGCCCCATTGGACCAAGTGTAGGTAGAGAATCCAGTAGGTGCAGAAATGCTGGTAGAATCTCCATCACAGATGGAACTAATGCCAGTGATAACAGGTTTTTGGGGAAGGGGGGGTACGGTGACGTTAAAAGGATCCGAAATAGGACTGACACAACCGTTCGAATCAGTGACAGAAACGGTATAAATGCCTGCGTTTGTGACGGATTGTACATTCCCTACATACCCATTAGACCAAATATAAGCTGAGAAGCCAGCGGACACCATCAAGCTGGTAGAATCACCATTACAGATGGAACTGATGCCAGTAATGCTAGGCTTTTGTGGAAGCGGATTTTGGGTAATGATAACAGGAGTAGAGACCGCACTGGTACACCCTTGTACATTGGTCACAGCAACGCTATAATTTCCCCCACTTTTCACGTGAATAGTGGGAGTTGTTTGTCCATTTGACCATAGATAACCAGTTTGCCCAGGGGGAGCTACCAGCAGCAGACTGTCTCCTGCACAAAAGGCTGCTTGGCTCATTAGAATCTGAGGCGTTGGCGGAATAGAATCTCTCGTAATGGTGAGTTGATCCGTAAATACAACCTGACATAATTCCGTTTTCCACTCCAAAATAGTGACCCCATGAGATAAACCTGTAACTAATGCTTTTGCGCTAGAAGAATCCGAAAAGACAGCATTTCCACTGACCACTCGCCAGGATCCAAAGCCTTTCAAGGGAATCGTAGCATCCAACGTAACGGTGTCGGTGCAAGTTTGAATATTGGTCCCTGCATCAGCTATTGACGGAGTATCACAAACAGAGACTAGCCATGGTTTAAGGTCTACATAGGTGGTATCCCAGATGGTATGGAAGATAGGAGGCGTGCGGACGGGAGGGTTGAAGTCAAAATATATATCCGCAAAATTCTCAATCTGGGTGCCAAGGGGCAAGGTATCATAGGGTGAGATACTGAATTTTACAAATCCTTCACTTGCGGGAAGATTGGTTCCACTATCTACTAGGGCTATCGGATTGAAGACAAAGGAAAGAAGGGGTCTTTCCACCCCTGAGACATTTAGGGTATAGGGGTGAGAACTCACGCCTTGGCGGAATGTGGAGAAGTCCAAATGGGGAGAAAGGGTATCTATGAGGACAACCTGGAAAGCTGTGTCATTTCCCGTATTCTGAAACCGAATGGTATAGTCCAATCCCGTTCCAGGCTTGATATTGTGCTGGGCAGAAAACCCTGCTGGCTGGGCCAGCTTGTCATTGGGGTCAAATGAATTTCGAATTTCGCTACAATCCACATCGGTCGTCACATCATTAGGGTCAGATTGAGGATACGGAATGACAAACCCTTTGCTCACCACAAATCCACTTGAAAGGCCACAAGCTTCCTTGGTTCCTACTAAGAATTTGCTGAAAGGGTGCAGGGGAACCTGATCTACTTCCAGCCTAGAAGTTTTTGCATTGGTGATAACCTGTATTACGACACTATCACCTGCTGCTAGTAACACTTTGCCCACATTCACAAGCGCAGAATCCAGAAAAATCCTGAATTCAGAGCTGTCTGACATATTGCAGGTGCCGACATTGATGATGGTATATTCGACTACATCAAGGTTGATACAGTTTAATTTAATATTTAGGCGATCTCCACACCATGCCGGTTTTATATTGCAGTTTGGTGTAGGGGTTATCCATGATTTGACACAAGGAGAAAGGCCAAAAAAATCAAAATTACAGGTCACAGAATCCCGAATAGTAATGGTGGCAGATGAAAGGGGAGGTACTTTCCCTAAATCAAAGGAAATCAAATTGCCTTGAGAGATAGTAAAGGGAACACTTGCAAATAAGGGCCAAATTCCAGGGGAATATTCAATATGGGCTTTTACATTATAGGCTGTGTCGAGGCCGAGATTGGCATAATTTAAGTAGGTAGAGGAACCAGAGCAAAAGCGCCTCCTGCCACTCATGACATTTATGGACATCTTATGGCAAGGCGTAAAATTCACCCCATAGTCAAAACCAGATGTGTCTTCGCTAGTAGAGTCTACTTTAAGGCTATATGTCTTTGCTTGACAATGTGTGACAGAATCTCCAACTGGGATAAGCTCAAAATCATACGACCCGGGTCCTAAATCGAGCTTAAAATGTCCTTGTCTATCCGTCATGGTTCTAGCCCCTAACGGATTTGTTTGGATGATCCAATTGGGGATTCCTATTTCTGTAGTTTGTTGGGTACAGTCTGTATTTTTATCCAGATAGACCTTTCCTCGCACACTGATCAGGGAAGGCGTAAAAATATAGGCTTTAGGCCGGAACGTACCAATTATTGCATGTTTTTCTGACAAACAAACATTGTATCCAAAATTATCATTAACCCCCCTATCATAAGGAATAATTTTCTGGGTTTGTTCCCACCGGCCAATATAAGTTTTCTCAAAAATATAAGCATTTCCTCCTCCAAAAAACCGTGGGCTTGTAGGAGTTAGCCCTTTTTCCATCCTTGGAGCACCTATGAGGATACGATCTTTGTGGATCGAAACCGAAAAACCAAAACGAGCATTTACATCTGAATCTAAACTGGCAAGTTTTTGGAAATAAACCCAGTCTCCAAAACTGTTTCTTTCAAACACATAGGCCACACCTCCTCCTAGGACACCATTAGGGCCTAAATTACTGGATCCCCCTCTTTTATTATAAGCACCTATCACCGCAGTCCCTTCATAAATCCCTACTGAGATGCCAAAATAATCTTCTTCCTCTTGATCTGGTGCAGAGATATATGCAACTTCATTCCAGGTACCACTTGAATCTCGCTCGTAAATGGCAGCAGCCCCCATATCGTTGAAACCTCTTTTGAGTTTACCCTTCCAAATCCCCACAATGGCTGTATTTCCATGAATGGCTACAGACTGCCCAAATTCAGGATAATCATAAGCAGTGATTTTGAAAATTTTTTGCACCTCATTCCATACCCCATTGGAATCCCGTTCAAAAATATAGGCCGAGCCATTATCCCGCATAGAGACACCTCCAACCGCCATCGTGTCATCTCCTGGTGCCCCAATGATGGCATAGTCGCCAGAGATGGAAATGGAATTCCCAAAAGCCCTTCTAGGCCCATCAGAAGGATACAGCCTCTGGACTTCTACCCAGGTGCCATTTGGCAATAGATCAAAAACTACCACGGTGTCGATACCTTCCTTGGTGAAAAAGGGATTGGGTGGGGTTCCCGCGCCGATCATGGCCGTAGTTCCCGACAGGGCCGTTGCCGTTCCAGAAAATCCACTTCCACTAGGGTGTCCTATTTCAGGAGTAATTAAACTTTGCAAGGTATCCCACCCCCCATTCGCATTTCTTTTATACATAAAACTGGGGTAGGTACCTATCAAAGCATAGTCTCCATCCACAGATACACTTCTGACGGTAGGTGTTCCTATCCAAGGTTCTAGCTTAGCAGATTGCATAAAGTTTTGAGCAGATAAGCCAAAACCATATAAGAAAGCAGAGATAAATAGCAGATGGTTGATTTTCATAATATTAGGATTGATGGATATTAGGATTGATGGCAAATGATTAAATAGCTTGTGACAAAAACAGAAGATGCTAGCTATTCCAAGTGAAATTATGGTAAAAAATGGACTTTCTCAATCCGCCTTCTAGTTTTGTATGGGAAAAAATCGACCATCGGTTCAATGGCCTGGAACGATGGATTGATGCTCTAGCCCTTTCAAGACCTAGAACGGAAGTAATCGAAGGCTTTCAAGACCGCCTTCGAAAGGTTGAGGAAAAAGTATTTGCCAACTAAGCGTCTAGATCACCTCCAAATCCCTTTTTTCTATTCCAAGATTAAGGTATATCGCCACCGTATCCCTCGATATCCCTGCTTTCTTCGCAATATCTGTCTTCACATATCGTCCTCGCTCTGCGAGTACTTCTTGTGCTACGCGTAAAAAGCGCTGGTATTTTTCGTGGTCTATATTTCGTGGAGATGGAGGGTTTATTGCCTTTGAGGTTTTCTTGAGTCGACTATTGGGTAGCCCATTTACCTGCCTGATTTTTTGATGTTGTGCTACTGGTGCCGCTTGTGGCTTCTTCTCTCCTTCCAAATACGCCCACACCGCCCCTGCATACATCCCCACCCTTGTCGAAGCGATAATCATCAAGAAATACATCAGCCCCACCAACATCCCCAACATATCTACTTTTGCAGATCGCTCTTGGGTGTAGCTGCGCTGATCATCTTGAACTCGGGCAGCTTCATTGGCCAGTTCTTGTGATTTTGTAGTCCGAAGCTGAACCAGTTCCTTTTGCAGGGCTGCATATTCGTCAAGGACTTCTTGGGAAATCCATTTGGTGGGCGCTTCTGGGATATAGACTTGGCCTCGATAGATGAAGTGCAATTGTTGCATCTCTTGTTGCCTCAGTTCTACCTTACTAATCAAAGTGTCGTAACGCGCCATGATGGCACTCGACTGGCTCGCTGTGCCTTTATCTGTAAGTTTTTCAACTACAGGTGCCACGCTGGAGAAGTTCACATACAGGTCTAGGGTAATAATGGTAGCTGCAAGAATTAGCGACAAGACCAGCCCCACTACTTGCCCTTTATTGAACTGCCCGCCTTGCAAGCGGTAGCCCACTTGCCCCATCGCATGGCTCACAAATAAATAGGCACTTCCAGCAATAAATACTGTGATCCCCAAGGCGATGGTTTCAGCGTTTTGAAAGCCTTCACAAAAGCTCAAGGTGCGGGTATATCCCAACCAAGCTGACAGCACAGCTAGAATCAAGCTAAAGCTATGAAGTATCAGGAAGTAGCCTAATTCGCGTTTGAGAGAAGCGTTGCCATCAAGTCGTCCTGCGAATACAGCCAAGACAATTCCTAGGATTCCCGTTGGAATCGCCTTATCAGTATTTGGGGATTGTGTCTGCTTTTTCATGTGTTTATGTGGCTATTAAAGCCCTAAAATGACCTGAGCCTCATGGTGTATCCGCTCAAAATTCCGTTCTGTATCAAACCCTGTCACAAATACAGGCAGCGGTTCATAGGTGCCCTTTTTCCGCTTAATGATCCCGCGAAACCATTGATTCTTTTTCCCCACCGAAATACCCACAAATTCTCCTAAAGAGAGGTCGATCACTTCTTGAGGTTTTAAGCGTGACATTTCTCGTTCTTGAAAGGATAGGGAGCTTTGGGACTTAGCAGAGTTGTTTCGTCGATTTTGATGGCGGGTAATGATTTCTTTCTCTGCCTTCCCAAACATCGAACTCACATAGGCTGCCGTTTTATGGTTGCTGGCCTTGCCAAAGAGTTGCGTGGACAGCGTCCCCAATAACACATCGGCCTGCGTCTGGCCCATCCGTTTCACTATCTGGCTAATGTCCTGCGCTACATAGACGGTCGCTATTTTATTGGACCTGCCAGTTGCCGGGATCAGTTCTAGGTTTGGGATGTGGGTGGTAGGGGCTTCGTCTAACATAACAATGCTCTGGTGGCGACCAGGCCGATTCATCCGTTTTAAGGCGGCTGTGATAATGAGTGACACAACAGGCGCAAGCGCATCGGGCAAGTCAGGGTCATTACCTACTACCAACAGCTTCTTATCCTTAGGATCATTTACCTCCAAATCAAAATCACTTTCAGACATCACCCAAGCGATCTCGGGGGTGTTGAGTTTTGCCAAGGAGGTTTGGATGGTAGCCAAAACACCTGCTAATTGGCGACCTGCCTCATTTTCTATGGCCACCATGAGGCTGGCAATCAGCCCTGCTGTCTCTGGGTCAGATTCCAGGAGTTTGAGCAAGCGTTCATGGTCTTTATGACAAATCAAGGCAATGGCATGAGGCAAGGTGCATTGCCTAGGGTGGTGTTTTTTCAAGAACCAGATGACTGCTGTAAGTAGTGCCACCGCTGAGCGCAGCCAAAAGTCTAGCCTGATGATGCTTTCTGGTATTAGGTTAAAGATAATGGCCTGGGCATACTCTTGGGCGTAGGCAATAGAAGGCATATTTCCAGGTTCTAAAGGATTTACCCGATGACTTCTGCTGAGGTCTGTAAAGTTGATGACATAGAGGGTAATGTCACGTTTAGCGGCCAGTAATTGGGTATAGGCAACGCGAGCTAGATTAGGGAATTTAAAATCATAGATTATCCCTGTATAGTCCTTTTTAATGGCTTGCATAATGATCGACACAACTACTGAAAATGTCTTCCCGCTACCTGGCCCGCCGATACACAGTATTCCCCGCTGCGGGTCAAGGATATTCACCCAGCCATTGTGAAGACGTAAATTGAAGCTCAATTTATTTTCCAGCTTCTTTTTTGGAGTTTCTATTCCCCAATTTCTTTGTGGCATAAGCGCGCTTATGAGAGAGGGTAAAGTGAGACCAATTACGAGCATTGCTACAGGGTAGCCATATCGCCAACTAATTCTGGACATCGTTGGTAACTGCCAGATAAAGAGAATGCCAAGCAGGCATAGAATAGCGCAGAGAATTCCTCCCCAAATAGATACTTTAATAGGGAAAATCCCGTCCTGTCCCTGCCTTATGGGATCAGTTTGTAATGACATCAGAGCCAATGCATACAGCAAAGGCGTTCCTAGCCTCAGAAATGGCATGATTCGGTTGATCTCCTCTAATAGTCCGATGGACATTTTAAATTGCCCAAGCCATTCGGGATACCAAGCCAGCAGCAAGTATTCGCCTAGTATCAGCGCAAAACCAGCCCCGCACAGGAGGATTATCAGCATTGTATGTTGGGATATATTTTTCACCTGTTAGGATCGATTTCTTGTTTTTCGCCTTGTTCAACAGTAATGTCTTGCCCTGACTTCAGGACTGCTCCCACAGAGCGGAGCGAAGCCGAGAGTTGTGTCTTTTGTAGCGATTGAGCTTGTTCAGCCTTTAGGGATGCCTGCATTTCTGCTTTTTCTCGCGCTGTGCCGTAGCGCATGGCATTGCGGTAGCGAAACGTCTCTTTTGGAGATCGCTTATACCCCGTCTCTTGGTCAAAGGCTTGTTCTGCTGCTGTATAGAAAGCCTTGCGGTCAAATCCACCCCGAACAGGGCCATTTTGGGTGCTTCGGTGGTTTGATAAGGGGCTAAATTGTCGCTTCCCTGATCGATCTTTTCGAGCCACAATCACATGAATATGGGTTTGGTTGCCTGGCTTTAGTTCGCCTTGTTTTACCAATCCATCCTTCACTGCTTGATCATATCCTTTGTATTTGCGGTTATATTCGATCTTGGCAAAATATACCAGGTCACGACCTTTGATCCCCCGATTAAAATTCTCCGCATAGGCATCCATCACCCGATGGGTAAAGGCACGCAGCTTTTGTGGATCATTGCCAATATGTTGTAATTCTTTCCAAGAAGGACTGATATTCATCATATAGAACTTTCCATCTCGTTTTTTAAGGCCCAGTTTATTCTGATCAATCGCCTCAATGACTTCTTCTACTTGTACCTTGTCCTTGTCTCTGGAGAAAAACCACTCCTTTTCATGTGTGCCTTTGTCTTTGTTTTCTTTTTCAAGGTAAAAAACCAGGGTGCGTACACTCCCTGCATTACTTCCTTTTTCCGAGCGTGTGATGTTAATATTCATACAACTGGAGCTCATGATTTTCTGGACTAATAAAAAATCGCCCCGTCTTGGTACCCAATCCTGGAATCTCCACATTTTCCAACACCCTGGTCATGCCACCTGATAGCAGTGTCACTAGGTCTGGAAAGGTCAAAGAATACTGTCCAATCTGAACCCCAATTTTTAGCTCACATGAACGGCAGGAGAAGTACGATTCCGTTTGCTGAAAATGCGTAAAGGAGGCTTCACACCGAGGGCATTTCAACTCTGACTGAAGGAGGATCAAAAGTTTGGAAGCCGACGAAGTCTCCAAAATGGTCTTTTCCATCCCAAATACTGCTTCGGCCACCGGTTGATGCACCTGCTTTTCTTGGGCTTTGATCAACTTCGGAATCTGCTCCATCCTCGTTTTCAACTTGGCTAATTCAGCCCCACTATTTGCAGGGGCGATATCTTCTGGGTCACGCCCACTGTTAGCAAAAAACTGTACCATGGCAGACATATAGCCTGCCATGGACAGTCTTTTGGCCTTCGCTAACCGCTTGAGTTTGCCGTGGGCCTCGATGGGAATGCTGAGGTTGATGTAGCGGGGATTCTTCACAGGATTATTTGTCTTTTTTGTACCCTGGGATCAATTGCTGGAAATACAGGCGCGTGGATTGCAAACGCCACCGGGCCGATTCCAATTCTTGCTCCACCTGTTCCCACTGATTGGGTTCCAAAGCACTTTTGATCAGAGCAATAGCTTTCTGCCGCAGGTCAAGGGATTGAACCAGTACTTTATTTACCTCCAAAAGCACGGACAGTCGCTCGCCTTCGCTCATACTCAACTGCTCACTGTCAAGCAAATAGTCACGCAATTCCTCTGCCTTTTGTGCCTCAGTCGTGGCTAGTTTGAAATACACTAAAGCCAAATGCAGACTTTGCTTTTTGATCAATTCGATCACGGCCTTTCTTTTTGCCACCAAGTCTAGCTGAAAGTCTTGATCTTCAACAGCGTCAAGCGTGATCGGAGCTTGAGGGTAGAAAAACTCATATAAAGAATTGGCACTCCCTACATCTTGGCCTGACAGTAAGGGGTCATATGTTGACAATACATTGTCCCCTCGCTCGCCATAAGCACTAGGCGGCACACTCAAAACCTGCAAAAGGGTATATAGATCAGCCTCTTCGGTGAATTGAAATCCTTGCAGCCGTTCAGTGTTTAGCTGCTCATTGGCCAATGAATCCTGGAACCAATACATTTCATGTTGATACTGACCATGCAGGCGCATCCAGTCAATCTGCTTTCCAAGCTGTTCAACGGCAATCTGCATCTTGTGCAATTGCTCTCGGGCCACTCCGTAATTAGGTGCGTCATGGACAACCAATTGTGCTTGTGCCAGTGACAAAAGCACCATCAAAAGGGAAATTGAGATGATTCGTTTCATGATTCAATGATTTTAAGGTAAACCGTATAATTATTGGGCAGACTGCCCTTGACGCGCTTCTTGCGTAGGAGACCTTTCGTGGCATCAATCACGCCTTGAGCGGCATCAGACACATAGGGAATTTGGGGAAGCCCACGGCCAATATCTCTATCTGCTCGCCGCAACAGGCGGTCATTCACAGGGACTTCCACACCTTGAGTACCTCCTTCATGTGGAAGGCCTTTTGAAAGGTGCTGATCATAACATTGCCAGTTGACGGCCAATACATTTCCGCCAACATTCACATGTTCTACCGAGATGTAGACACGGTTACTCCCAAAACTTATTCGGCCTGATACCAGCGTCAATTCGGGGATTTTCACCCCTTGTACAGAAATCGGCTCAAGGAGTTGCAAGCGCACTGTTTCACCAGCGCGTAGTTTGACCTCACCCGCAATCACTGCCTTCACAAACTGAAGGGCAGTAGGAGCAACCTCTTTCAATTTACCCTCATCCTCTGTTTCTTGGGTTATTAGATTAAAGCCAGACTCTTTGGGAACCACCTGTGTCTCGGGCTTTTGGGCAACCCTTTTCTTGGGCCGCCTACTGCGAGTAGTTCTCCTTCTTTGAGGCGGTGGCTTCGGCCTTTCCAGTTGGGGTTTAGCAATTGGTTGAGCCAGTGGCTGGGACCCAAGACTATCAGCCTGAATTTCCTGATAGACCTTATCCCAGCTCATAGTTATGCGGCCCCACCGCTCTTGATCTTCGGTACCTTCCAAAATGCCCCGTACTTCTCGTCTTAGCTCCTCATCATAAATCTTCGTTTTTAGTACAGAATCCCTGTCTACCACCTCCTGTATATCTGGAAGCGGTGGGATGGGGGTGTCAATAGCAGAAGTCATCAAATGGAGTGAATAGAGTTTTAACCCACCGAGGCTTCCTATGACTAAAAACAGAAGTGATCCTATAAGGAGAGAACTTCGTTTTTGTGCCTTCAAGAAGGTGATGAAGGCAGTTTTAATGAGTTGAATTTTCATTGTGATTTAGGATTAAAGCGTTCATGATAAATGAGTTTTTGACCTTGAGCATGACTACCCTGTCACCCGAGCGTTCGCCTACTAGAATCTCTAGTTGGCTTTTTTTGCCACTAGCGAAATGAGGGATCGCAAAGCAGAAGCCTGCCTTTCCGTAGGGCAAGACTGTTTCGGGGAGCTGTGGCGAGATCAGAGGTCGTTTGATCACTATATCTGCCATTCTGCGGCTGCGTGCCTTGGCACGGAAGTGAACGTTCACCTGTCTGAGGTGATATGGAAGGCTGGTAAGGTTCTCCAGTTCCAGCCATAAATAGGTGAGTTCGGGACCATTGCGCACCGCAAGCAGCGATATCTTTATCTGATCCTCTTCAGCAACCACCAATGGAATCGCCTCTGGTTTAGGGCGGTTTTGGGTTAAAAGTTTTGCCACCAGTTCCGCTTTGATGGTAGGCTTTGGTTCAGCCTCAACCATCCTCAGGCTATCAAGCTGAAAGGGATTCAGGGTAACTCGAAAATCGTGGTAGCGATTCTCCACCTGTTTTTTATAGTGAATATAACCAGTGAAGTAGTTGTCCACGCCATAACGAACAGTAAGGTTGGTAAATCCATAAGTTGGTTTTGTAGCTTTTATCAGAACCAATTGTCCATCAGCTTGAGCTGCAAAGGCATCATTACCAATTTCTTCTAGGTCAACTTTATATGGAAGAAGTAAAGTTGTGGTACCCTTACTATCCACCCAAATGGTGTCGCCATTTTGAGCCTGCACAAGAGATGGTGCACTGAGAAGGAGGGCAAGAAATATACTTAATAACCGTTTCATCCGATACCCCCTTCCTGCTTTTGATAGGGAATAAATTTCCACTGGCGGATCAGTAATCCAAATGGATTGGCCTCACTCCGCCTTGTCCTAATCAGCACAAACGTAGCAGAAATAGGCATTTCCTTTTGCTCATCTTTATAGATCACCCGCTGACGACCCCAAACCTGTCCTTGATAGGGTTCAAGGGACATATCCAGTTCCACCGCATCACAAATCATGATGGATCGAGAGCCATGTTTGATATAGTTATCCCTGACCTGATGCGCTTCAAAGTCTTTGTAAATCGACATGCCTTCTGCTTTATCAATCAGGTGAAGGGCTTGCTCAATCCGCGTATCGTAATTATCCGCGTCATGCGCAAACATGAATTCCATAAACCGCTTGACATGATTACGTCCTTCGAAAATGGAAGGTGCCGTTTGGTCTTGTAGACGAGCGGGATAACTACCGTCTTGTCCTACGACATAGACTTGCTCGACACTCTTTTGGAGCATCTGCCAGAAGGCAAAAGCCCATCCTGCATTGCTCATTACAAGCAGCACTAGGGCAGTCAAAGCAACTGTCCGTAGTGCCCCATAGGGTTTGACATAATTTTGAATAAAGTCCATAAGGTTAATGTATTATTGATTAGAAGATGATTCTTTCTTGTCTAAGATTCTCTTGCCTAGAAACTTTGGCCCAAAGAATAAAGCCGATCCAACCATTGCCCCAAACTTTCCCCATATTTGTGAAGCACCTGCAGCGTTTAGGTAATAGTTCGTCATTGCTGGAGAAATGAAGTAGAGAAAAATAATGACGAGGTTCGCAGTAAGTGCATGGAGGAAAGCACCCTCGCCACCACCATCACCTACTAAAAAGTTCACATTGTAGACGTAGATGAGATTATCTAAAAGCGTCAAGGTGAGGTCCCACATTTGGACACCAATAAATGCCTTAAGCCACAGCAGTCCCGTCATGCGAAATCCAGGAATCAGACTGACTGCAATAGCAATAGGCCCGACGATGTACAGAAAGGTCAAGAGGTAGGAGCGGATCAAATCTACCGCAAGCCTAATAATGAAAGTGAGGCCTTCTTGGATCCATATGCCGATCATCACGGGCAGATTGCGAAGACCTGTCAGGATTCTGCCAATAAATCCAGCATCCTGATTTCCGTCCTGGTCAAGTAGCCCAACACGGGCCATTTGCTCCAGACTTTCAAGAAAGTCCTCTGGCCGCTCAAACCGCCCAATGATGACGCTCAGGAGGTAAGAAAGCATATCCATCAACTCCACAAAAAACATCGCTACCAAAAAGAGGAGAAACCCTCTCAACAGAAGCGAGAAGTCTAGCTTTATCCCTGAATTGCCCATCAGGCTACGGACCAAGCTGATGGCCATAAGGACAATCAGGATGATCGGAATCAGTTCCATCGCCACAATGAGCGATTCACTGACTAGCTGTTCCCCCACTGCTACCAGTGAGGGATCTACGTTTATAATATTATTCATAAGATTTCAATAATTGGTCCTCCATGAGTTGTTGGAGGGCGTGTTTGACATTGCCGCCTTTCTCAGCAATTAAGGCTGAGAGGCGGTTACGTTCTTCAGGGGTAGAGCTGAAGACAGCAGCCAATTCAGGGGCTACTTCTACCAAATAGACCTTCCCATAATCATCCTGCTTGATGAATACTTCACGGCCTTGGGGCAGCTTGCGAAGCGAATGGACCTTATCCAATTCATGGCGTGTAAGGCCAAGGACTTCACCTAGATGCTTAATCTGTGTCTGATCGGTATGTGGAAGTACAATCTTATTGGAAGAGTTTTTTAGAATGGCTTCACCAAAATCGGAATGGATGATCTCATTAACCCCTTGAGTGATGATATAGATCGCACCGTGGTTTTTCCGAACTGTACGGTACATATGTTCTACAAATCCGCCCATCGTATCTGATAGCATCGACCAGGCCTCATCCATGTAAATAATCTTCCGAAGATTGGGATAGCGGCGTATCTGCTCCATAGCAAGCTCCGTGATAATGAGCGAAATAATCGGATAGAGAACCCGATTTTCCTTGATACGCTGTACATCAAAAGCGATCAGTTTCAGATCAGATATATCCAGGTTTTCAGTATAGGCAAACAGGTCTTTATACTCGCCCGTCACAAAAGGCTCTAGCACCAAGAGGAGTGTATCGACCGAGAAATTAGCCCGTAGTTTCTCATAGTCAGCCTCGCCTAGATGCGCCTCATCATAGGCCTTCAGCCAACCTGCAAAACCTGCAAGTGATGGGAAGGATTCGGATGTTAGGCTTCGATAATAGTCAGGAATCAGCTTGATAAGCACGGATCGTTCAATTTGGCTGATCTCTCCTTTTTTCCAAATCGTGGCCAAAAGTGCCACCAGGAACGTCAGTTTCTCAGCACTCAATCGGTAACTTCCGTCAGCGGCGATTCTCACATAAAAGGGATTTAGGGAAAGCGGGTTTTGAGGATCATAATTAAAATAGCGACCTCCCAGTGCTTTCATCAGGTGTGCGTACGTCCCCCCATTATCAATAATGACCTGAATATCACCTTTACCAAAGCGCATTGTAATCAACAAAGAGACAAAAAAACTCTTTCCTGAACCTGCCTGACCAGTGACGATTCCATTTCGATTATCAGTGTTTGGATTGAACAGTTGTACCAATAAGGGATTTCCAGCACGGTCTGTCATCAGAATTCCTTCCTGATCGGATAGATAGGGCTTCGTGAAATGCATATAGGCCATTGCTTGTTCGGCAGGCATAAGCCGCCACCTATAGTTCTGCCCACCATTTCCAGGCGCATTGGCAAAAAATAAAACCGTGGTATCCATATTCTCCACCAAGCCTTGACACCCAGCCATTTTTTGAAAACCAGCCAACGTCAGCTGGACCGACTTTGCCACTTTCTCAGCACTGGATTCATACAAAATCAAAGAGAGATTCAGCGAGACTAGCGGTAGGTTTTCAGTTCGTACCTTCTCTGTAAACACCAAATACTCTTGGGCGCGGATCGCATCGTCTTGGCTGCCCGCACGCTTAAGTGCTCGGCTCATTTTCTGGTCTCGATCCAAGGATTTCAAGACCTTTTCCTGATCCTCTACTCTGATCGTAGTAACCACCACATGAGGGGTTTTGAGATCATGCGCAATAGGATGTACAAAGGGTTGATCAACCTTTTGTGTTTTGGTCGTATGTGCCACAAAAGCACCTTGCTTATAAAGAGATACCATTCTTACATGTTTATCGCCCACGGCTAAGCCATTTTCCAAAGGGCTTAGCTGATGGTGAAGTCCCGTAGTCGCATGCGCAGGGTCAAACTCCAAATTGAAATAATCCAAGAATACTTGCTTTAGCTCCTCATTATCCAGTGGTTTCAGCTCTATCCCAAAAGCATCCAAGCGATCGGCTAAGACTCTGCCCATCTGACGAACTTTTGCCATCCGCTCCTGAATCCCCACAAATGGGTCCTTTTTAAGCCCATAACCTGTATAAGCATTGCTGTAGGGATTCGCAGAAGAACCCTCTGGTCCAAGGCCCACAAAAATATGCGCCCGATGCATATGCACCAGGCGAGTTGAAAAATGACGACTTTGCTTGGCATTATAATAGCCAGTTTCTTGATCCGAACTTTGGCAACTTCGCTCGAAATGGGCATCCATTTTCTGGATGATTATGCCTGCCTCAAGGTCACCAACGGCAGAGGCAAGGGCTTGATTGAAGCCTTCAATCCTTCCTTTGTCCATTTGCTCTACCTCATTGCCTACAATTTCAAAGCCCATAGCAGCAGTGCCATCACGAATAAGCGCAAGGCCATCTTCGATGTGTAGGACGGGAATAACATCTGAGAAATTCCGCGTCCTCGATTTGTTAGTCTGTGATCGGTTCATAGCATTTCTGTTTTATCTTCCCAGAGAAAAGAAACAGCCTCTACATCCATCTCAATCCGTTTGGGCTGAGCAAAGTTGGAAGGAGAGCCATGAGGCTAAAAACTGTGGGCGGTCGGCACCCGCAGCCCAACGAAGGACTGCGTACAGGGCACCAACCACACACAAACAGATTAGCTCATACCATCCTGGAATCGGCAAGATAAATCGTGCCATCGCTCCCAAGACCGCCAGGCCCAGAAAGAGGCAGACCAGAATCCCGAATTCGAGGATTGGAATCCCAAGAAGGGTTATGGGCCGTTCCATTGATTTATAGACTTCCATCATTATCCGATATTGCCGATGCCACCAAGACCAGAAAAATCGTCTATCAATACACTAAAGCCAAACCAGACAAGGACCGCGATGATCAGGTAAACAAGGTACCTCACAGCATTAGAATTTCCAGAAATGAAAGCTATGATGGTTCGTATTATTCCCACTACTATGGCGATGACAAACACAATGTTGACAATGGCTACAATCCAATCTTTGATTATGGTAAGGGTACCTTCTACGCCGCTTTGGGCGGAGAGGAGCGAAGGAGACAAAAAGACGACAAAAAGAAGGGCCACAAGGAGTAATCTGCCAATTGCGACCTGGTTAACAAATGATTTCGTAACTATTCAGCGGGGTTGTTGAAAATAGGGAAAAATTCTTAGCTTCGAGTATGTCAAGTGTTGAATTTGCCGAGTTAGAGAAAGAGCTTGCCCTTTTGTCGGGGAAAGTTGATGGTTCTGTTC
>JAUIKF010000061.1 GCA_030430575.1 Bacteroidia bacterium
TTCACCAAGCAATCACAAGCTTTTTTGACACGATCAATTCAACATATAAGAACGAACTCAAATCATTGTTGACAACCAAATTTCAGACCTTTGATAAAAAGGTTATCTATCAGGTCTGAGGTATAATATTTCAGGTTCACCAGTTACGCTCACCCACGACTTCAAATATGAGGAAGAGCCACGGTATGACTTCTCTGTACCACCTAATGTTTTTTATTTTGAATTTATTGGGAATGACTCACTATCATACTACAGGAAAACCGGTTCTTATGAATCAGCTCATACTTCACGGTTTAATGGAGTAAAGCAATAATTAGTTTATCCGCTATTTCTACTATAGCTCTTTTCCCCGCCACCGAATCTTTACCAAAGAAAGGCCATTTTTCTCAAAACGCATATCATTCAGAACTTCGAATCCATTTTTTAGATAAAATGCCATCGGGGTTCTGTAGATCGTCCCGTCAGACTTCACATCGTTATTGTGGTCTGCGGCCCATCCGTTCAGCACGGATTCCTCCTTTTTGGCTGTGTCCAGCAATTGACTGCCTATCCTTCTGCCCTGATAGTGGGCATCCACCAGCATGACAAACCAGCGCTCGCCATCTCTGTCAAAGGTGGCAAGCCATCCCGTGAGCACGCCATTTTCATCGCGAGAGATGAAATGGGTCAAATCGCCCAATTTGTCCAAATAGGCATCAAATGCGTGAATATCAGGGTACTGTAACCGTTGCGGATACTCCGCATTCCAAATCGCAACGATTTGGTGTTTTTGGGATGAGGTAAGAACTGAAACTTTCATCATGGCCATAGGTCATTGGGGATGATGGTCCCTGCTTTTTCGGATTTTTTCCGCTTGGTCTTCTCCTACTAATTTTTAGCAAATATACAAACAACGGCACCTCAAAACGATTGCCGTAATGGACCTTTTCCTGGACTCTTTAACGAGTTTTAGCCATTTTGCTGTACCAGCGTATTGTGACAACTATCGATTATACTTTAGACTGGGTGAAATGTCCTGTAAATAAAAACCATATAAGGCATATAAGAACATAGAAGAAAACTGCCTTTTTGACCTTATATGCCCTTAAATGCCTTATATGGTTCAAAAAGCGGCAAAAAGTCAAAACGGACATTCTATCAGGTCTAAAGTATAACCACTCATCGCCCTGCTTGAGGATGACCAAGGTCAAGGTGCTATTGCCTTTGCCTGCCAGCGGGCCAGTAGGTGCATCAAGGGTGGATTTGACATGAGCCACAATGACGCCATCACCAATGGTCTTTGACTGGATCAGTTCATACTTGATTGTGCTGCCTTTGTAGATGCTCTCAAAGATCGCTTGATGACCTTGAGCTATTCGATTTTGTCGAAAAAATATCTTGTGACTTTAAATCTATAACTACCTGAAAGTCAGCTCATATTTTCATTTTCATTTTCATTTTAATTCAATCCCTACTCCTTCACCACCTTCACCGTACGAGTCTCCTTAGCGGATTTGACCTCAAGCATATACACGCCCACAGCCAATCGGCTCATATCCAGCGAATGCTCCAGCACGCCTTCAAGTTTCAGATTTTTAGTCAAAATCTCCTGCCCCAGTGCATTGGTTAGGGAGAGCGAGATCGGCTCCTCAGATGGCCCCACGACGTGGACTGTCAATTCGCCTTGAGTAGGATTGGGGAAAGCAATCACCTCTAGAGGAGTTAATCCATTTGACTCCAATCGATAGGCTGTGCCATTGATGGAGAGGTTGTCTACCGCATATAAAACGGGGGGACCGGAATTGCCTGCGGTAGCTGCGATTCCCACCTGGTAGTTTCCTGAAATAACAGCTGTCTGAGTGCCAATCGTAGTCCACGTGCTACCATCTGGCGAAATAGATGCGGTAAATGAATTTACCAATCTTTGTAAGCGCACCCAATAGACAGGCCCTGGCGCCAGGGGACCAGGGAGAGTAGGACCGTTGGTACCGGTGGCATACATGCCCGCCACAGCCCTGTTTGACAACAGGGTTTTGTTGTCTCCAGCGATTAAGGTCGCAGCAAAGGCTGCGTTTGGCGCATTATCCTGGCGGATCATGACGCCCACCTTATCGCGATTGTTATTGGTGGGATGAACAACGACACGAGCGATGACATCCATGACCAGGTTATTGTCCATCAGAGACACCAGATGGAAGCCATCATTGAAATTCCCAATTTCACTTCCGGAAGTATTGATGTGATAGGTTTTTGTTGACGCTTCATAACATACGCTCCCTGCAAAACCTCCTGTATTCCCAATATCCGCATTGCTTATGCCTACGGGCAATGGATCGCAATTTTGAGATACTGTCACAGTGAAGCTACAATTGCCCACATTATTCGCTTTGTCTGTAGCAGAAGCATTCACGGTGGTGGTTCCCAGTGGGAAAAAGCTCCCCGATAAGGGCCATTCAACGATGTCGATTTTATGGGGTTTTGTACAATTGTCAGTAGCGGTAAGCGCAGGCCAGGAATGAGAGTAACCCGTTTGTGGAAACGGCACACTGGTAGCAAAATTGCCCGGGCAATTGTCAAAGACAGGGGCTTCGCGATCGCGAATGCGAATGTCATACGTACAGGTGGTAGAATTGCCTAAACCATCCGTCACCGTCCAGGTGACAGTCGTTTTTCCTTTGGGAAAAACGCTCCCTCCCAGGCTACTGCCGCCATTAAAGTCATTGACAATAGACTGAACTACACAATTATCATTGATCGGCAAAGGGTCCAATTCATTGCCCTGAACCACATAATCACAAGTCCCGGGATCGGTATTGCGTCGTTGGGTTTTGGTAGGGCAATTGATCGTAGGAGGGGTGACGTCAGGAACCGTGGAAATCGTAAAACTCATTGCACTTGACTCACAGCCAGATGCGTCTTTTACGACATAATCGTATTCACCCGGTCCTAATCCTTCAAATAGGGACATAGAAGAATAAGTCATTCCACTATCGATAGAGTGCATATAAGGGCCTATTCCTCCTGATAAGGACGCCAAATCTACCCTTCCATCCATGGCCCCCAGACAAGTTTCGTCTGAGGTAGAAAGGGTAAAATTAATCACAGGACAGGTGCAGAGTGTCCAAAGGCCCGAGACATCTGGCACGCCACGCTCCACCCAATCAGCCGTCAGGTCCTGATTATCCTTCCCCACAAATGCCCAACTGGCACCTCCATCTGTGCTTCTAAAAAGCACCAAATCAGCTTCAACAAAGCTGGGCGTATTTTCCGCATCTAAATAATGAAAACGAATGGTCCCGGCTCCATTATTCTTAGGGATAATGGTGTAATGGCGATCGATTCCAGGCTGCCCTCCACCTACACTCGGGAAGGGCTTATGCCCTCTTCTGATGATCGTCTGATCGAGATTGACCGAACTGGAAAGCTCCAGTCCCATATTGCCCGGATTGGCGCCGGAAGGTGCAGTTAGGGTGGGCGTCATCTCGACGCTTCCGCCAAGAGGACCTATCAACCTTCGGGTTTCCGTTTCTCCAAGTATATAGCCTTCATCAGGCTTGAGGGTAAGGGTTTGGGAGGTAAGGTCAAATAATCCCGACACAAACCAGAGTGTATCCGAAATGCCTGCATTTGCTTTTAGGAGGACATTTCCACTCGTTTTATTGATTGTGATATTGCCAAACTGGGTCAGATTTGCTCCACTTATGCTATCATCTACTGTGCCAATAAACAACACATGGCTGCTGTCCGCAGCCACCTGCCCATTGTTCTGCCAACTGGCATTATTCAGCACCACGTTTGGCGCATTTTCCATCACGATATGAGCTCCATCCACACGGAAAAGCCCCTGAGCCATATTCACACTGTGCAAACAGCACAGGCAAACCAAGAGCGCGAAGTATTTATTACCTAAGGGTTTCATGATAAAGAAATGTTAAGGTAATACTGCTTAGTCTTCCAATTGTGCCTTCAAATTTTCAACTTCTTTTAAAAGTTTAGCGGTCATTTCAGACAACGTCTGAATCTGTGCTTCCTGTGCTTTAATCTGCTTGTCTTGCTCGATGGTATACAGGGTAAGTTCCTCAATTTTGAGGATGAATTTAGACGATATATTGGCCAGAGACAGGCCATTAGATTCTATGCTATCTCCAGCGGGGATATCGGGTAAATGTTTATGGGTTTTGATAAAAGATTCTACCTCATCCAACGGCCGAAGTGGATACTCCTCTTCAAACACAAAATCGCACCATCCCGTTTCGACTACGACATCTTCAGCCCGGATATTTCCACAGACTGAGAGCCTATAAAAAGGATTGGGACTAGTCCCCATACCAATAGAACCGCTCCTATCCAAAGCCATAATGCTAATACCTGTAGAAGGGGTTGTGCTTGAAGCACATCCCCCGACAAATTCAAGGTCATTGGTCCGACCATCGTACCTTAAGGCAACCCCACAATAGTTCAGCGGAAGATTGTTGTCTATATGATATTGAAAAGCCTCATCAAAGATCAATACCCCTGAATAAGGGCTACTCCCAAAACCAGGTCCGTTGTATCCGAGGCGAATGACCGGAGCATCCGCAGAATCCAATCCTCCAACGACCAGTTTATTGTTGAATGGGTTATCATAATCTATACTGATAGGTGCAGAAGGGCCCTCTAACTCTAAGGCATAATCAGGTCCCCCCAATAAAGCGGCATGCATGCTATCAGCATGTTCAAATCGGCCTCCCCAACCATTGGAGTGGCCAAAAACGCCATAGTTATCGTTTTCACTCGTTCCTGTGGAAACACCCAGCACCCCAATTTCATCTCCGAATATATCCAACGTCGGTATTCCATCGTGGTCACCATCACCTTGTATGCCAAGGTATCCAGTGGTAGGCCCCAGGGCTCCAGCCCCCCTTATTGCACCTTGCGTAGACGTGCTCGTTTCAGTTACATCTAATTGGGTGCGCGCCGTATCCGAACCAATGGCAAATTGATGGAAAGGATCTGGATTGTAAAACAGATTGTTCCCTTCTGTAAAATCAGCATCGACGTTGGTGATTTCTCTCCATCCCCCAGAAGTTGGCGTAGTATTTCCATCCTGATACCAGAAAGTTTTGGTGATAATATCATAGACAATCAGTCCTACAGCTGGACTTGGAATGGCTAGACGTTCAGTTGTAGTCACACGGGGTATAAGAACTCCTTTTGTTGTAGATTTCACATCCAAAATCGCACTTGCATCAGGAGAACTCCCGTCTTCGTTTATGCCTACATTTTGAGCCATAAGTCCAGTGAGGCTCACAAGAAAAATCAAGATAAAAAGGCCAATTTTGATTTTCATGATGGGTGGGAAGTAATTAGTGAGAGTGAACAAAATTGCGGAGTATATTTAAATTTTTAAGATAATCAAAAAAGTCGTAAAAAACAATGATTGGGGCATTGTTGATTAGACATACCGCATTGTATCTCAATCTGTTAAGGGAGTATGTCCTCCAGATTGTCTTACATTTGTATCATCCCTTTTCACAATTCTTCCTTCATATCTCATCATTCGGATCATGAATACATATTTTTCTCAATTGATAGTCCTAATCCTCCTCCTTATTACTAGCTGCAAGCCTGAGTCTCAGCCTCAACCTCCAGCAGTCACGGATCCTGACTTCGAAGTAGACACCGTCCTTCCCACAGGAGATGAGCGATACCTCCATGAGGACTCGGATTATATTTTCGACCAAGACAGTCTGTACACCTTCGAGTTGAATATACCTGGGCCTTCTTTAGCAAAAATCAATGCGAACCCCGCAGCGGAACAATATGTAGAGGCCAGACTGATATTCCAAGGCGATACCATCAGCCCGGTAGGCGTTCGCTACAAAGGCTCCATCGGAGGCTTTGTGGGATGTGTCTCTGGCTCGGATTGGACCAATCCTTCGGGGTTTAAGACGTGTACCAAACTGTCGATGAAGGTGAAGATCAATTGGAACGGTAGAGAAGAGCGTTTTTTTGGATTAAAGAAACTGCAATTTCACTCCTTGAACCTGGATCCGACACAGCTCCGCGAACGCTTAGGGTACTGGCTCTATCGCGAAATGGGCGTACCTGCCCCACGATCCGTTCACGCTCGACTGATCGTCAACGGGACTTTTTCTGGCGTATATGCCCTTACTGAACAGATAGACGGCCGATTCACGCGATACCATTATGAAGATGGAAAAGGAAATCTGTATAAGGAAATATGGCCTATTACGATGGATGGGCACGCCTATTTGGATCAGGCATACATAAATGCCTTAAAAACCAATGAAGATGAAAACCCGATTGTTGAGCGAATCCGGGGATTTGGAGAGGAAATCGCAGCGACTCATCCAGACAGCATGCAGGCGGTGATCAGGAAGTGGATGGATGTGGATGAAATCATTGCTTATGCTGTCGTAGACAGAGCGATCCGCAATGATGACGGGGCATTTCATTGGTATTGTAATGGCAGCTCCTGTGAAAACCACAATTTTTATTGGTACGAAAATCCCTCTCAAAACACGCTCCACCTCATCCCTTGGGATCTGGACAATGCCTTTGAAAATATTGTTTCCAATCGCAATCCCGTGACGCCTATTGCCGATGACTGGGGGGGAATTACGGCCAACTGTACCCCCTTTAGCTACGGGCAATTCCAGTTTCAGCAGCGATCTGCGGCCTGTGACAAGCTCACCGCAGGATGGGCTAGTTTTACCGAGGAGTACGAAGACCTCCTCACCCAATTCAAAGACGGTCCTTTCGCTGAAGCACAAACCGACGCCTTACTAGACGCATGGGCGGCGCAAATTCGCGCCGCAACGCTAGAAGCCAGCCAAACGCATAGCGATGCGTTGAAAGTAGCTGACTGGGAAGCAGCAGTAGCCGACTTAAAGGCGAGTTTGGTCGTGGCGCGGAATAAGTAAGGGATTGCAGATTGATGATTGAGGAACAAGGATTGGAGAAGGAATGAGCCTCTTTACTTCATCAATCATCAATCCTTGTTCAATATTCATAAATCTCTTCCGACCTTTTCCTAACTTGCCTTCCCATGAGTAATGAACTAAACGATACCCAATTTGCCATCCTCGACACGCTCTACTTTGTCGAGTCCTATGCCCATATCCTAGAAGATACGGGAATAGCTGAAGCCGTTGTACGTGATGAAATTAAGCAGATGGTGGACAAAGGCTGGATACACGTCTATCAGTTTGACGAGGACGAAGGCGACTTCGTCCGCACCCGCATCTACGACTCCGACAATATGCACGAATACCATTTCCTTGCCAGCAAAGATGGCTTGCTGAAGCATAATGGGGTGTAGGGGAGGAAGAAGTTCTAGGTTCTAGGTTCTAGGTTCTAGGTTCAGCTTAAAAAAGAGTTCCATTCAAAATTCAACCCTTCGGCAGGACTTCGACGTGAGCTCAGTCGAACGTTCAGGACAAGCATTCAATCATTCAACATTCATTGTCCCGGGTTTTCACTATCTTTACCAGAAGCAATGAAAGCTTTTGCACCACCATATCGTCACAACTTTCGCCCAGGGCTCTTTTGGGGGCTGTTGTTTGTTGTGGTGATATTGGAGACGAATTTGTGGCCTGGGCCAGGCTGTGTGATTGACCCCCTACATCAGGCTGACCCTATCGTACAAGTCGATTCCCCTCCAATCCATGCGCAGCAGGGGGTATTACAGGCAGACTATGTTAAGGGCACATCACTGCCTATTGCCCTAAATTCCTCAACGGGCATCTCCTACGCCGATCGGCTCCTGATCGCTCACCAGTTGAGCCAAGCACATGTCAGTGAACGGCGCCATCTTTATTTACCCACCTTTTCTCCTTTTCTTTTGCTCGCCCAGCAACTCAGTTTGATAGGCTGAACCGTACATTCCCCAGTACGCCTAGATTTTGACTCATTTCAGCATAGCTGTGATGATTGATATCCCAGTTATCCTGAATCTCTCATTCTCTCATTCTCTCATCCTCTCATCCTCTCATCCTCTCATTCTATCATTCTATCATTCTATCATTCCCTCATCCTATCATTCTCCCCATGACCTACGCAACTTCATTGGAGGACTTCCAATATAAAATAATAGGCAAAAATGTCGAACTCGACCTCCGCCCTTACCAGCCCTTGCTTGACCAGATCAATGCCTTGGGACCTGCCTTCGAGAAGCTTACTACCTATGAGCTGCTTCAGGCAGCTCAAGATATACGAACGCAGTTGTCAACTGGCGGATCCATGGATTCCCTCCTCCCAAGGGCATTTGCCCTGATCCGAGAGGCTTGCCAGCGCGAACTAGGCATGCGTCCTTATGACACCCAAATCCTCGCAGCCATTGTCCTCCAGCAGGGCAAACTGGCGGAACTAAAAACAGGCGAGGGCAAAACCCTGGCAGCGGTATTGCCCGCTTGTCTGCATGCTCTGGCGGGCCAGAACGTCCACATCCTCACCTTCAACGACTACCTCGCCAAGCGCGACGCGACATGGATGGAACCTGTGTATCGGTTTATGGGCTTGACGGTTGGATATGTGCAAGAGGACATGACACCAGAAGCACGCAGGACAGCCTATGCCTGTGACATCACCTATACCACCGCCAAGCAGGTGGGCTTTGATTATTTGCGATCTTTTATCGCTTACACACCAGCAGAACTCATTCTCCCCCCTTTCCAATATGCCATCGTAGACGAGGCTGACGCCTTGCTGATCGATGAAGGCAGGAATCCGCTCGTATTGGCGGGGCGATTGGGGGAAATAGCTCTTGATTTGACAGCGGTGGACGTTTTGGTAAAAGGGTTGGAAAAGGAGATAGATTTCATGCTGGATGACTATAAGCGGAATATTTTCCTGACAGATCAGGGTATTTCAGCAGTAGAGAAGCATTTTGGGATAAAAAGTCTGCATGATGAAGAAGGACACCTCCTCCTGTCGGCGGTGAATTTGGCCTTGCATGCGCAGCACTTGCTGCATCGCGAAGTGGACTATATCGTGCGGGATGAGCAGGTGAAATTGATTGATGAATTTACAGGTCGCATCGTCGAAGACAGGAAATGGCAAAACGGGCTGCAAGCCGCAGTAGAAGCAAAAGAAAAGCTTTCCATTCAGTCGGAAGGCAGCATTCTGGGTTCCATTTCTATTCAGCACTTTATTCATCATTACCCCAAAATTGCAGGCATGACGGCCACGGCTCAGCAGGCAGCCGCAGAGTTTCACAACTTCTACGGCCTGCGAATTGTCGCCATTCCGCCCCATATCCCCAGCCAACGAGTGGACCTTCCCGACTTGATTTTTGCTACCAAAAAGGCCAAAGAAACAGCCTTGGTCTCGGCGGTCAAAACCATGCATGCGACAGGGAGGCCCATCCTGATCGGTACACTTACGGTGTTGGAATCGGAGGCCTTGGCCACCTTACTTCAACTTCATGGCGTGCCGTGCCATGTCCTAAATGCCAAGCATGATGCCAAAGAATCGGCTATTGTGGCGCAAGCAGGCACCTTCGGTGCCGTAACAATCTCCACCAATATGGCAGGGCGTGGCACGGACATCGTCCTGGGCGGCAAAGATGGAAGCGATCGCGAGCGAATTGTGGCATTAGGAGGATTACATATTATTGGGACCAATAAACACGAAAGTGCGCGGATCGATGACCAACTGCGCGGCCGTGCCGGCAGGCAAGGCGACCCCGGCTCCTCACAGTTTATCGTGAGCCTGGAAGATGATCTCATGGCGAAATATAAGCTCAAGGAACTTTTGCCCAAACGACACCGCAATGTATCGAAAGACTCCACATTGACTCATCCCATTTTTTCCCGAAAAATTGACCAGGCCCAACGCGTCATTGAAGGCCAGATGTACGATACCCGCCGCACGCTATTTGAATACAGCGCCTTTATCGAAAATCAGCGTCAGCTGTTTCTGGGCGACCGCCAGCAATTGTTGCTCGCTCCCCCGAAGTCAGTCACCCATTATTTACTCAACCAATACGACCAGCGCTGGGCGGCTTACCTATCCGAAATCACCCAAATGCGTGAAAGCATCCACCTCGTGCGCATAGGCGGGGAGGAACCCCTTCGCATTTTCCATCAACATGCTGCGGAAAGATTTCGGCAGTTGCAGGAAGAAATGCAGGCGTTTTTGGCAGATTTTGAGCAAAATCAGCGAGAAGTCGACACCTCCCAAATCAAGCGTCCTTCCTCCACCTGGACTTACGTCATCAGCGACAATCCTTTCAAAAAGGATGTGGGTATGATGCTCCTCAGTAGCGGAAATATGGGCTTTCAAATAGATTTTCTCACCTTACCATTTCTGGCGATAGTGGGGTTGGTTCGGAAGATTCGGAGGGCGTTTCGGAAATAGGGTGGTTCGCGTCGAGGATTACGCAAAGAGCCTACGCTACAGACCAGAAATCCTCGACAGCGAACAGATTTCCGAACAAAGATTGCAGAACAAGGATTGTTGATGGATAAAGACCTCTTCACCTCATCAATCATCAATCCTTGTTCGACATTCTTCAATCCTACTGCTCCAAATATCCCTCAGGATTCACCCGTTCTCCATCTTTGCGAATCTCAAAGTGCAGGTGAGGCCCCACAGACATGCCTGTATTGCCCAGATAGCCGATTAAATCTCCTTGCTTGACATGCTGGCCCGCTTTTACAAAAAGGACCTTCATGTGGGCATAATCAGTCCCAAAACCGGCTGAATGCATTATCTGAATCCGCTTGCCCCAATTTCCATCATAGTGAGCCATCTTGATGATGCCATCAGCTGAGGCATATACTTCTGTGCCCATAGGGGCGAGGAAGTCTACCCCGCCATGAAAGCGTTGCTTTTTCAACAGCGGGTGCATGCGCATCCCGAAGCCAGAGGAGATCCTTTTGAGTTCGCTGGCGGGGATAGGCAACATGAAAGAGGGGGCTTCCTCAGAAATATCGGCCGCAACAGACATAGAAGAAGTGGTAGAGGCGAGGGGATTGGCATCAAGTCCCGTTTGATAAGGGACCAGGTCGGGGTTCAGCTCCGTACAAGCATAAGACAAGAATAACACGCCCATCAACAGCCAGATACAGATACGTTTGGTCAAGCTAAGGGAAGTCGCAGGGTAATGATTCACCATGAGGATTCGGTTTTTGAGTTGTGAATTGTGAAATGGACTGGCGAGAGATGTGGAGGGAGTGGAATGTACAGTATCGAGCAGCAGACGCTGATAGGTGGGGATGGGAACCCCTTGTTGAATCACATGGGCATCTGCTTGGTATTCGTGAATTTCGACGAGGCGGCGTTTGAAGAGGTATATAAAGGGGTTGAACCATTGGCACATCACCAGCAATTCTACTAAGAGCAAATCCAAGGTATGGCGGTGGTCGACATGGCCTTGTTCATGCCAATGAATACTTTTATCGGCTTGGGCGAAAGTCGCTTGATTCATCACGATATAGTGATGAAAAGCAAAAGGGCTAATCTCCTTATTGACTAACAGATAGGTATATCGGCCTACTTTCCGCGAGGTCCCCCACTGGATCAAGGCATGGATGGTCCATAGCTTTCGCACGTATCGCAAGCCAAATAACCCCAATCCTATCCAATAGACTGTGACCACCAACCCAATCAGGTCCAGGCCGGGATCAGCGGAAGAAGGTGCTGAAGTGGCACTATCGGCAGGGTGAAAAAAGGACAAATACGGCTGGATATTCAGTTCCTCCATGATCACAGGTTGCAAGGTCCCAAAATCAAAAGAGAGGTAGGGCAAAACCATCGAAAACAGCAATGTCAGCAAGATAAATCGTCGATTATACTGAAAAGCTGTTTGCTTCCGCAACAGCAATTGATAGCCCGCATAACAAGCGGCGATCAACAAGGCTGTAACCAGTCCGTGATTGAGAAATTCGCTACTGGTCATTTTCTTGTTTTTGTTGGATTTGCGCCTCAATGATCTCCCGCATTTCTGTCAGGTCTTCCAGGGAGAGGTTTTCATTTTGGGTAAAAAAGGAAGTGAACATCGTCGGTGACCCGTTGAAAAAGCGCTGGAAGAGGCCTTTCAGCGTCGCCTTGGAATAATCGGCTTTGCTGATAGCCGGGTGGTAGCGATTGCTCTTCCCAAAGGTCTCAAAGGCGATAAAGCCTTTTTTGACCAGTACACGGATGACGGTGCTCACCGTCGTATAGGCCGGTCTCGGCTCAGGCAGTGCCGCCACAATCTCCTTCAGATAGGCTTTTTTTAAGCGCCAAAGGGCTTGCATGATTTGCTCTTCTGCTTTGGTGAGTTCTTTCATGCACGCAAGGTATGACTATATTTATAATTATACAACTATGACTATAATTATAGTAATTTTTTCTTCGAAAAAATTAATTCCACTATTTTTGTGACCTATAATGCATCACACCGTCTCACGGTATGAAAAAGCATTTAAACTCACCTAAACACTAAAAACTTATGGGATTATTCGATTTTGTAAAAAACGCTGGCGCAAGCCTTTTTGGCAATAAGGAAAAGGCAGCAGCTAAAGCGAAACTAGAAGCTGAGCAAAAAGCGGCACACGAAGCAGCCATCATGGAACGCCTCGCTGAGGATCACGTAGCAAAAATGGGCCTTGAAGTAGAAGGCTTGGATGTGACCATTGAAGACGGCGTAGCACGTATTGCTGGCATCGCCAAGGACCACCCAACTCGCGAGAAGGTCATCTTGACTGTAGGGAATGTCAATGGCATCGGTCAGGTTTCTGACGAGATGGTGGTGAATGAAACTGAAACAGATGAGGCGACGCGTGCGATTCCTGCACCCCAATTCTATACGGTTGTGAGCGGCGATAGCCTCAGCAAGATTGCCAAGAAGTACTATGGTAATGCGATGGATTATCCTGTCATCTTTGAGGCGAACAAGCCGATGTTGAAGAGCCCAGATTTGATCTATCCGGGTCAAGTACTCAGAATTCCTCCCCAAGACTAATTACCAAATATTTGGTTTGAACATCGCTGGCTGCAAGAAATTGCAGCTGGCGTTTTTTGTTTGCAACAAACTTTAATTTCCTTTTCTTTTTAGTTTTCAATAAAATATCTAATTTGGAGAATATCTCACTTCAATTATTATTTCCCTATTTAACCTTATTTTATTTTGAAAACATTAAGAATCGGCGACAAAGGAAAAAACGTCAAAAAATGGCAAAATTTCCTCTTAGGACAAGGCATAGACATCGGTATAGCTGATGGAGACTTTGGCCCAAAGACTTTTGATGGTACCGTGGAATTTCAACAATCACAGGGCTTAGTCGCTGATGGGGTAGCAGGGAATAAAACATTTGGGGCGGCCATGATTCTTGGCTTCTCCATTGTCGACGATGATATTGAGGGAAGAATGAGTCCCAGTTGGCCGCCCAAACCTGATTTTAAGCCACTCAGCGGTACGAAAGCGCGCCAGCGTGTTTTTGGCAAATTTGAATTTATTCATAACCCCATACCAGGCAACCGAGAGAATATCGAAGTCCTTGACGATTGGGCAAAAAATAATATCATCACAGCTAAGGTCCCTCAATTGGTAGGCATTAAAGGCTCTCCCAATGTAGCCTTTCACAAACTAGCTGCACCACAATTGGAAAAACTGTGGCAAGACTGGGAAGATGCCGACCTGATGCACTTGGTCATCACCTGGGCAGGTTCTTACGTGCCTCGCTTTATCCGTGGTAGCCGTACCAAGTTGAGCAACCATGCTTTCGGAACGGCCTTCGACATCAATGTCAAATGGAACGGCCTGGGCGTTCAACCCGCCCTCATCGGCCAAAAAGGCTCTGTCCGCGAACTCGTCCAGATCGCCAATGCCAATGGCTTTTATTGGGGAGGACACTTCAAGAATCGCCCCGACGGGATGCATTTTGAGGTGGCGGAAATCAAGTAAAATAGGTTCACCGAAAGCTTTCGAGGGGAAAGAAGCAAAACCACAGATTACGCAGATTCTCACGGATTTTATTCTTTAATCTGTGAAAATCCGTGTAATCTGTGGTAAATTTTTTGGAATATCTGCCAAAAGAATCTACGCCTAACTTGAAAGGAAATTTCAGCAAAAAGGGTTATCTTTGGATAAACCCAAGCGTAATCCTATGGCAGCAAGAGACAAATATCATGACATTGTGCGCAATGCACTGGAAAAGGATGGTTGGATTATTACGCATGATCCATACATTATTGAAGTTGGAGACACTAACTACCAAGTTGACTTAGGCGCTGAACAAATGATTGCAGCAGAACGATCTGGAAGCAAAATTGCTGTTGAGATCAAAAGCTTTATTGCTCCCTCCCCTATTACTGCTTTTCATAATGCTTTAGGCCAATATCTCAATTATCTTTTTGCTCTAAAACAGCAAGAGCCAGGTAGAAACCTCTACCTAGCTATCCCGTTATTTGCTTATAATGAGGTTTTTCAAAAACCAATTATCCAAATAACCCTAAAGGAGATTAACATTCAACTAATCGTATTTGACCCATCTACCCAAGAGATTCATCTATGGAAAAACTAACTCAATATAGAGCAAATATCCTTTCTATTTTGGAACAGTATGCTGCTTATAAACCCGCTAATTTGGAAGCAGTAACACGTCAGGTAATAGCCGACACAGAACGAGATCATTACCAATTAGTCACGATTGGCTGGGACAAAGGCAGGTTTATCCATCATGTCCTTTTTCATTTTGATATTATTAATGAAAAAATATGGATTCAACAAAACTGGACAGAAGCTGAATTAGGAGAAATGCTTCAAGAAATGGGAGTCCCTAAAACAGATATAGTAATAGGATTTTTACCAGAAGATGCACGAGCTTTATCTGACTATGCCGTTAATTAAAGCAATGAACAAATACCAAAAAATTGTTAATGAAGTCCTAGATGAAGTTGGAAAAGAATTGACAGGGTCAAATGATCCCATTGAAACTCAATACATTCGAGATGTAGAAGGCGGACATTACTTATTATTTTCTAATGGATGGAATGGCGTAAAACGGGTTTATGGCTGCTTTCTCCATATTGACCTGGCAAATGATGGTAAAGTATGGCTCCAATATGATGGTACTGATTTAATTGTAGGACAAATGTTACTCGATAAAGGTGTTCAAAAATCAGAGCTTGTATTAGCCTTTCACCACCCAGATCGCAGAATCGACACTGGCATGGCCGTCGCTTAGCTAGGCGCTAGCAGATTGACGAATATCGAACAAGGCATGCCCTGAGTCTGTCGAAGGGATTGATGATTTTTGAAGTTAAGAGGCCTTTTCCTTCATAAATCCTTGTTCCGCAATCAATATTCAGAAATCAATTCTTCTTCAACCCTTCCTTCGGCTCTGGCACATAGTGCCCGACGCCTCCTCCACGCTGGTCATTGAAGGTATTAGGGATGTCTCCTGCGGCGGTACGCTCAGCCCATGTGAGGTCCTCACTGCCGTCGTCCCTACGGACCATTGTGATACAGTCTTCTACTGGACAGACCAGGCTGCACAGGTTGCAGCCCACACAGTTTTCCTCGATGATCTCGGGAACCCGTGATCCTTCCACCAAGCCAATCGCCTGGTGTGCCCCATCGTCACACGCTGTGTAACACAGCTGACAGCCAATACACTTATCGGCGTTGATATCCGCCACGACCTTATACTTGAGGTTGAGGTTTTCCCAGTTCTGGACATTCGGCACGGCGCGGCCGACCATCTCATCAAGGGTCTGGAACCCCTTTTCATCCATATATTGTTCCAGTCCTGCAACCATCTCGCGAATGATGCCAAAGCCGTAGTGCATCACGGCTGTGCAGACCTGCACGCTGGACGCGCCCAGCAATATATGTTCTACAGCATCCCGCCAATTTTCTATCCCGCCGATGCCTGAAATCGGGATCTTGACTTCAGGGTGACGTGCACATTCTTTGACCATGTTCAGCGCGATCGGCTTGACTGCAGGGCCGCAGTAGCCGCCATGGGTACTTTTCCCGTCGACGACGGGATAGGGCACAAAATTGTCGATATCGACGCCTGTAAGGCTCTGGATCGTATTGATCAGGGAAATGGCGTCTCCGCCGCCTTGGCTGGCGGCAACGGCAGGCACGGTGATGTCCGTGATATTGGGCGTGAGCTTCACGATGACCGGGGTCGTCGCGACCTCCTTGACCCATCCTACGATGGTCTTGAGGACATGAGGTTCTTGGCCGACGGCCGAGCCCATGCCCCGCTCACACATGCCGTGCGGGCAGCCAAAGTTCAGTTCCAGGCCGTCTGCGCCTGCATTTTCGGCGTCTTTGACGATCTGGTGCCACTGCTCGCGGGTTTCTACCATGAGCGAAGCGATGACGGCGTGTTTGGGGAAATATTTTTTTACCTCCTCAATCTCCTTGAGATTATCCTTCAACGGGCGATCTGTGATCAGCTCGATGTTATTTAATCCCATCATGCGCGTATCGCGGTAGTTCAGCGCGCCATAGCGGCTGGAGACATTGACCACCGGCACGCCCAAGGTCTTCCATACGGCTCCTCCCCAGCCTGCGTCGAAGGCTTTCATGATCTGGTAGCCAGAATTGGTAGGTGGCGCGGAGGCCAGCCAGAAGGGATTGGGCGAGGTGATGCCTGCGAGGTTGGTGAATAGATTGGCCATAGGAAGAAAGTTCTATGTTTTAGGTTCTAAGTTTTAGGTTTGGGCTTTGAGGATTAAGTTGAATTAGTTTTGAGAAGGCTTTTTGACCGAGTGATTTTTTAGTAGAGGGGCTGGGGCTGGGGGAAGAGTTGGGAAAATGGATCCTGGTTCTTTAAGTTCTTGCGCTATTATTTCTTTGTCATAATCTGGCAAGGGATGCCATAAGATGATCATTCCTATTTTATCCTTCGCAATATTATTATCAATTACTACATCCATTTCAGCCAGAACTTCAAACTTGCCATCTCGCTTCCAATAATAATAACATTCAAATCTGTTAGACGAACTTCTTGTGCTCCGATCAGGCAAAATATAGAGATCAAATGACTCCCCAGCTTTCAGGTTCTCCCTTGGCAAGAATTTTTCAACCAGCCTGACAAAGCTATCAGTAGTAGCTGTATCGGGTCGTACCAATAAAGACGCAATGCCTTCCATGTCTTTTTTCTCCACGAACCTGGCCATTTTTCGAACTATGGCCTCATTAGCGTCTCGAAAGGGGTTTAAAAATAGCCCCTTTTCATCCATATAACCGTAATCATTTATTAGCAAGTCTTCGATCCTTTCCACAAGTGTTCCCTCCCTTTTTTGCCAGAAACTAATGGTCATAAGCCTCAGTTCTTCAGTGATAAAAAAATATTTATTCGCTTTTTTTTTGCTCAATTTAGGAGTCATTCCAAAATTCTTGTACACCTCCACGAACTCTTCCATCTCCTCCTTACTTACTTGCTTTTGAAATAACATGATAACTTGGTCTAGCCAATCTTCATAATCCTTGTCAAAAACATCTTCCCTTATTTTTTTCAAATCCTCATCAAGAACAAAAGGGTAGTCAATCTTTACTTGCATCACTCCTTCTTCTCCTGCTGTTTTTAGAATACCAGAGGCAGGAATCGCCTCTACAAAAGACACCACCAACTCCCTATAAGTCTGGGCCTGAGCTGTAGCAAAAAGGCAGATGAACAGGATGGATAGAAGGCGCATAAGTTCGGAAATCAATGATTGGATGAGTGAATGAGAGCAGGAGAGAATGGGAAGACAATTATTGTTAACCAATTGGCGCTAGGGCTTCCTTCAATTTTTAATTATTCATTCTTCATTTTTAATTCTCCCTAATTATTCTTCGTCAAAAAAAGGTAGTCATGAATCCCTCTCGCCGCCTTCTTGCCTTCGGCAACGGCGTTTACGACTTCGGCGCCGCCGTTGACAGCGTCGCCTGCGGCGAAGTACATGGGATTGTCCGTCTGGTGGTCGGCTTTGACCTGGATGCGGCCTTTCTTGTCGAGGCTGAGGTCGTGGATCTGGGATAAAAAGCTTGTCTGCTTTTCCTGGCCAGTGGCCAAGATGACCATGTCACAAGGCAAATCAAATTCGCTGTCAGGGAGCTGTTGCACCTTTCCGTCAACGGTCTCGGTCTGGACGAGACGTATGCCGATCACCTGACTCTCGCCATGAATGGCGACGGGTTGGGCGTTGAACCAGGCGGAGACACCTGCGCCTTTGGCGAGCTCGTATTCGAATGGGTAAGCCCCCATTTCGGCCTGACTGCGGCGATAGGCAATGCCTACCACTTCTGCGCCCATGCGGGCGGATTCGGAGGCGGCGTCCATCGCAGTGTTTCCCCCTCCAACCACAACCACACGCTGTCCAGCCATGGCATTTTCTTGCTCCAAGCGCAATTGCTCGATAAACTCGGTCGCTCCCCACACCCCTTCCAACTCTTCTCCGGGAAGACCCATCGGGCGCGTATTGCCCAAGCCTATTCCCAAAAATATCGCATCATATTGCTCCTCCAATTGATCCAAATCCGCTCTTGACTTGATGGGCCGTTTGTAATACACACAAAATCCAAACTGCTTCTCCAGCCAAGCCATCTCTTCGAGGGCTTCTTCATTGGTGATCTTGTAGGGGGCTACGCCATAGACTGTCAAGCCAGAAGGCAGTTCTTTTGCCTCCAAAATATCCACTTCGTAGCCGTACATGCGCAACTCGCAAGCACAGGAAATCCCCGCTGGCCCCGCGCCGATGACAGCAACCTTATAGCCGTTGGGACGGGCAGGCTGGAAGAGCTGCTTGTCGGTGCGGATGACTTGATCCGTCGCGTAGCTCTGCAAACGCCCGATCTCGATGGGTTTGACATCCTGGTGGTTGTAGACACAGGCCCCTTCACAGAGGACCTCTGTAGGGCAAACATTGCCGCAGGCATGGCCGAAGTAGTTGGCTTCGTAGATGGTGCGCGCCGCGCCCGTGACATTGCCAGAGTTGATCTGGCGGATGAAGAGGGGGATGTCTATGCCCGTCGGACAGGCGTTGATGCATGGTGCATCGTAGCAAAAGAGACAGCGCGAACTCTCGTAGTGCGCCTGGGTGTCATTCATCAAAGGATGAATGGGGGCGAAGTTTTCAGCGTATTCTGTGGGTGATTTTGGTCGCTTATATTCGGGCATTTTTCTTTGATTGAAGATTTGTCTTTGCCACTTTTTTTAGAAAAAAGTGGCGCAAAAAATCGAAACGAACTAACCAATGCCTTCGCTACAAGCCATCCTCCCCGCGTTCGTTTCATCCCAGCCGCACTACTTTCTCTAAGAATTATTTTCAACAATTCAGATTATAGTTCTACCAATTTCTGATAGGTCTCGGGCCTGCGGTCGCGGAAGAACTGCCAGGTGGACCTTACTTCCTCGATCATATCGAGGTCAAATTCTGCGACGAGGAGTTCATCTTCTGTCTCTGAGGCTTCGGCGAAGATCTGCCCACGAGGGTCCACGAAGTAGGACGTGCCGTAGAAGCGGCCCAGGTTCCAGGGTTTCTCCTCCCCTACCCGATTGATGCAGCCCATGAAATAGCCGTTGGCAGCGGCGTGGGCAGGCTGTTCCAGTTTCCAGAGGTATTGGGAAAGGCCTGAGACGGTGGCGGAAGGATTGTAGACAATCTCTGCGCCGTTGAGGCCGAGGATACGGGCGCCGTCAGGGAAGTGGCGGTCGTAGCAGATGTAGACGCCGACTTTGGCGTATTTTGTCTGGAAGACGGGATAGCCAAGGTTTCCAGGGCGGAAAAAGAATTTTTCCCAGAAGCCCGAAGTATGGGGAATGTGGTTTTTGCGGTATTTGCCGAGGTAAGTGCCGTCGGCATCGATGACGGCAGCGGTATTGTACAAAAATCCTGCGGATTCTTTCTCGAATATCGGTACCACGATGACCATGTTGTATTTCTTGGCGTATTCGGCCATGAGGTCGGTCGTGGGGCCAGGAACGGCCTCGGCTGAAGCGTACCATTTGCTATCTTGCCCAGGACAGAAATAGGGCGTATTGAAGATCTCTTGCAAGCAGAGAATCTGCACGCCTTGTTTGCCTGCTTCGTCGATATAGGGTAAATGCTTATTGACCATGGCTTCCATGATTTCGTCAATGGTGCCTTCGCCTTCCGTCATGGGAAGGCTCATTTGGATAAGGCCGGATTTGATGATTCGTGGCATAGAAGAAAGTTTGAGCGTTTGAGAGTTTGAATGTTTGAGCGTCTGTTTCAGGTAAAATTGACTAAGGAATAATTAGGTCTTTAATAAGAACTGATTCCAGATTTATATATCTTTTTCTAATTTTTTTCTTGGCAATACTCAATATTTGTTCTCCAATTATTTCATTTCCAATTGAGGGAATCTCAACTGATAATATGTTGTTAACACACGCTTTTATTCCATCATGAACTTCCCTTTTAACAATGCTTTCACGATAATTAGCTCCAATATAGTAATGTAAGAGCGCCACTTCTTCTGGAATTAACTTAAAGCTGTACTTAAGCATCACTGTTATTTCAATGTTATCTTTTGATAAAACCCTAAACTCCTCATCTCCATGCTCAAGATCAATATTGTAAATAATGAGTCGATCATTATTCGATATACTGTATTTACCCGGCAAATAGACTTGTGAAGTGTCAACTCCTCCTCCAAATTTTTTAAAAATCACACCTCGTTCATTCTTTCTAACTTTTACACTTTGACAAGATGCTACCAATGAAAGGAAAATAAGAGCAAAAATTATCTTATAAATAGACTTGGAGTATTTCATTTTGGCTTCAACTATATTGCTTCTAAATCACTTTACTGACTTTATTCCTCTTAATAAACTGGCCGTATCCAGGCCCCACCTTAACCTCGCCATTATCAATGGCTACTTGTCCGCGCAGCAGCACCGTCTTGACCTTTCCGGTCACTTCCCAGCCTTCGTAAGCCGAATAATCCACATTCATGTGATGGCTGTCTACCGAAAGCGTATGCGTTTCGTTAGGATCAAAAAGCACAATATCTGCATCAGAACCTACCGCTATACAGCCCTTGCGCGGATACATGCCAAATATTTTGGCGGCGTTGGTGGAGCTGACCGCTGCGAAGGTATTCAGGCTGATTCGCCCCTTATTTACGCCTTCGCTATAGAGCAATTCAAATCGATTTTCAATCGCTGGATGTCCGTTGGGGATTTTGGAAAAATCGTCCTTGCCCATATTCTTCTGCTCCCACATAAACGGACAATGGTCCGTCGCCACGACCTGCACCAATCCTTGATTGATGCCCGCCCAGAGCGTCTCTTGGTCTTTCTTCTGACGAAGCGGCGGACTCATGACCCATTTTGCCCCCTCAAAATCCTTCTCATATAAGGACGCATCCAACAGCAAATACTGGATACAGGTCTCTACAAAGACCTTTTGATTGCGCTTGGAAGCGTCGCGGACGTGGTTGAGGGCCCCTTCACAGGTCAGGTGCACGATGTAGGCAGGCACGTCCGTGTAGTAAGCCATGTCTGCAAATCTGCCTGAGGCTTCGGCCTCGGTGATTTCGGGTTGAGAGAGGTAATGGTAAAGGGGCGAAAGCTTGCCTTCGGCGCGGTGCTTGGCAATCAGGCGATCGATCATGTCGCCATTGGTGGCGTGCACGGTCACCATGCCGCCAAGGCGCTCGATCTCAGTCATGAGGGCCACCATTTGCCCATCATCTATCATCAATGCGCCTTTATAGGCCATAAAGGTCTTGAAGGAGGTGATGCCTTCCTTTTCGACCATATCGACGAGTTCGGCCTTGGTGGATTCGTTGAAGTCGGTGACGGCCATGTGGTAGGAATAGTCACCGACAGCTTTGCCTTGGGACTTGGCTTGCCAGGTGCGGAGGGCGTTATAGAGGCTGTCTCCTTGGGTTTGTAGGATAAAATCGATCACCATGGTGGTGCCACCGTGCAAGGCTGCACGGGTTCCTGTCTCGTAGTCATCACTCGAATACGTGCCCATAAAGGGCATGTCGAGGTGCACATGGGGATCGATTCCGCCTGGAAAGACCAGCAAACCCTTGGCGTCTATGACTTCATCGGCCGCCCGATCCAGCGACTGACCGATGGCGGCAATATGCTCGCCTTCCACATAAATATCTGCGACGTAGTCGTCTGAGGCGGTGATGATTCTTCCGTTTTTGATGAGGATGGACATGGGGAGAATGTTGAATGAGTGAATGAGTGAATTTTGAATGGAGGAAAAGGGACCGCTCGAAGACTCGCTGAGGGAGCAGAGAGAAGAGACAGTTTCGTTTGATAAGAAATCTCTTTCCCCTTCTCTTTCTACCAAACCCTAGAAGCCTGAACGCCGAACCTAACACCTTCTTCCCCTCTTCTCGATTAAATTAGGAAAAAAAATCAAGGGTTCAAACGAAACGCTTGAACCCTTGAACGAATTGAATCTTTGATCCAAATCTTATCTCTTCACCACCTTGACAAGCTTGCGCTCGTCGCCAGTCCGAATCTCAAGGAAGTAAATGCCTACGGCTATTTCGCTGGTGTTTATCACCATGGTAGAGACGTTGGAGTCCAACGTCTCTACCATGGTGATCACCCGCCCTGTCATATCCAACAAACGCACTTGCGCTTTATCCTGTACGCCTTCTAGGCGATAGCTGAGCTGATCCTGAAAAGGATTCGGAAAAGCCACCACACTGAGCTTCTGCGAAGCAGCAACAGCCAAACGTGGCGGAGGGGGGGTCGGAGAAACCCCATTAATCGTGAAATTGTCATAGGAGAATACCTTCATCCCACCACCAGCACCTTTGCTGGTAGCCATGCCTGCTAGATAGCGGCAAGGCGCTTCAAAAATAGTATTTCCTACATATTCCCAGATGGTCCCATTGGGGGAATAATAGGCCGTCACGTTATTATCTGTCCTTGTGAGGCGTAGCCAAGAGTTCAGACGGCTGTTAGCCGATTTGGTGGCGCGCGTAATGGTAGGCCCCCCATCACTGGAACGGCTTGTCAGTTTCACCTGTCTTTGCCCATTGACAAGCAACGCGACATTGGGGGCACCAGGTCCAAGATGCTCACGCAGCATCAGGCCTGCCTGACGGTTGGCATTATTCTGAATGCCTGTCACACGCACAATCAGGTCTATATCTCCAATAGGATCAAAGTAGTCAAAGTGAAAGCCATCTGCGGTGCCTTTAATCCCTTTCCCCGAAGTGGTCACCGTATAGGTGCCAGCTATACTATTCACTGTGTTTCCAGTATTTCCACTGACGTCGCCTATATCTTGGCTCATATAGACGGGGTCGGATATTGCCTCAAATGATCCAATTGCTACACACTGTTGAATTCGAGGGTTTCCACAGATATCATCTGTAGGCACATCCCCTCCAAGTGCTGTCCCATTGCCTAGGGCATCACTAGGGCTCTGCGGCTCAAAATAGGCCTGTTCACCACAAAATGCGACTGCGGCCAGATTGGGGTCAGTGGTATAAGTAGGCGTTGTACGACAGCCATCACAATCTTCGACCAAACTGCTGGTGATGGGCATATTCCCGCCTTGGGAAGCCCAAATATCATCCCCATTGGTAGCACTGGATGCGCCCGAATTATTGGCTACAATGGTATTCGTAAGGATTAACGCTCCATTGGACCAAGCAATCCCACCTCCTACCCGATTGCCATCGGTGGTAAGCTTATTGTCTACGATGGTACAATTGATAAATTTAGAAGAAGAAGCTTCTCGCAATCTAATCCCGCCCCCTATATGATTTGAACTCACGCCTCCAGCCGTATTATCATAAATGGTGCAATTGATAAATTTATTGGCAGAACCAGATTCATCTATATACCCTCCCCCACCGCCATTCCCCGCCGTATTTCCAGAAATAGTGCAGCGTATCAGTTCAAAAACGTCTGCACCAGTATTGTAAATTCCACCTCCATCAGCATTGAAGCCTGAAGTATTTGCTTCATTATTACTGATCACACAATCTGTAAAACGCACAATACCACTAAACCCTACTATGTATACGCCCCCCCCATCGTCTTCTGCCCGATTATTGGTAATGGTCACCCGCTCACAGGAAACATCAGTTGAAAGATTGCAAGAAATAAACAGCCCGCCTCCATCAGCGAAGGTAATGTCTCCTCCACTTTTGGCATTGCCATGCTGAATGGTCAAGTCCCGAAAAAGGACTGTGAGGCCACTACTGACAAAAAACACCCCATCATCAGCCGTAGCCTCAGTAGGGGCAGCCTGTACGATCGTTGTGCTTTGGCCTTGTCCCTGTATTGTTAGGTTTTTATTGACTGTAATGGCAGCTTCAGTGTGGACGGCGTCTTGGATGTCGATGACATCACCTGAATTGGCAGCATCTATCGCTGACTGAATAGTAGGGTGGTCACAACCTGATGCACAGACGGTGAGGGTCGCTGCAGAAAGTGAACAACTAATACATAGCGCAAGTGTAACGAGGAAAATTGCTTTCTTTTTCATTAGGAAAAGAGAGGTTAAGGTTAAGGGTTATGCTATTGAAAATAGCTTAAAATTATATGCGGCGAGTAGCAGGTAAGATACGATTTTTGAGGAACTATTCACCAATTACCCTGAGGCTTTATTCGACATATTTACGTCAACTAGCGAATAATATGGGCAAAAAAAATGTATGATGGAATAAAGGGTTTAGACGAAAAAACCGCCCGAAGGCGGTTTTTTAAGGTTCTATGTTTTAGGTTCTACGTTCTAAGTGGGCTTTTCTTAGAACCTAGATCGTAAAACTTAGAACTTCCTGATCTTAATTGTCTTCGACTCCGTCGCAGTCCGCACCTCCAGCAGGTAAACACCTGCTGCAAACTCACTCACGTCAAGCTGACGCTCCAGCATGCCTTCGGTAGCCTCAAAACGCTCTACGAGCAGCTTTTGACCTACAGCATTGCTGAGCGTGAGCGCTACCTCGGAGAATGCAGGCGCTGCCAGTTGAACGTTTAACCTATCCCTTGTGGGATTAGGGAATGCAGCTACGGTCAATGGCTCCAGGCCATTTTCGCCCAGGCGGTAGGCCGTGCCGTTGATCGTCACATTGTCGATCGTGTAGTGAACACTAGTCCCAGGATTCCCTGCTGTACCAACGATGCCTACATCATAATTGCCGCTGCCGTAGGCGGGCATGATAAAGGAAGACATGGTACCGATGGGTGTCCAGGAGGAGCCATTGGGTGAAACAGAAGCGGTAAAGCTGAAGCCCACGCGCTGAAGGCGCACCCAGTAGACAGGCCCTGGCCAGAGGGGACCGGGGAGGATCGGACCAGAGAGGACGGTCGTAAAGGAACCGCCCATGGCGCGGTTGGTCATATAGGTACGGTTGTCACCTGCTATCAGGGTCGCCACATTGGCGGCCGATGGATTGGAGCCATAGCTGTGCTCACGGATCATGACCCCTACGCGGTCGCGGTTGCTGTTCGTGGGGTGGTTGACCACCCTAGCGATAAGGTCCATGGTAGGCGCATTCGTTTGGAGCTTCACATAGTGGAAGCCATCGATATTGCTCATTACGCTGGGGATGCCACTGCCTGAAGTCTTCATCTCATAGGTTTTGGTTGCTGCATCATAACATACTTTGCCCACTACCCCACCGGTATTGCCGATGTCTTCATTATACATCCCCGCTGGCAGCGGATCGCAGACTTCGGTCACATTGACATCAAAGCTGCAATTCTCTGTATTGCCCGCCTTGTCGGTAACATCGATGCTCACCGTGGTAGTGCCTACGGGGAAGGTGCTTCCGCTAAGGATGGCGGGAGAAAAGACTAGCTTACTCGCGTTGGTGCAGTTGTCAGTGGCCGTGATCGGTGGCCAGTTATGGACGATGCCTGGCGTGCAGAAAGGTACCAGGAGGTTGGCATCGTCAGGACAGTTGTCGAAGATGGGTGCTTCGCGGTCGCGGATGCGAATGTCATAGGTGCAAGGCGTCGAATTGCCTGACTGATCCGTCACCGTCCAGGTGACAGTCGTTTTGCCTTTGGGAAGGACTTCTCCTCCTAAACTGTTCTGGCCATTATAATCATTGACAATAGACGCCACGGTGCAATTGTCATCAATCGGCAACGGATCGAGATCTGTCCCAACGATAGTATGGGTACAGACTCCTGGATCGGTATTGCGCCTCAGGATGTTTGTAGGGCAATTAATCGTGGGAGCTATTTTGTCCTGAACCTCCACATTAGCCGTGCACGAGGCGGTAGCGGCATTGCCATTGGTCACAGTCAGCGTGACCGTGTTGGAGCCAAGGTTGCTGCACTCAAAGGTCGTGACAGAGGCATTTAGTGTAGGCACGCCACACGCATCACTGCTGCCATCGTCGATGTCAGAAGCCGCAATAGCGCCATCTCCATTGGCATCGAGGCAGACCGTAGCGTCCTGACACAAGGCCGTAGGCGTATTGGTGATTTGCACATTGGCGGTGCAATCATCGGTGGCGGCATTGCCATTGGTCACTGTCAGCGTGACGGTATTGGGACCGATTTCATTGCAGCCAAAGCTTGTGGGAGAAGCATGTAACGAAACCCCTCCACAAGCATCACTACTCCCATCATTTATCTCCGAGGCCACAATTGCGGCCAAGCCATTGTTGTCGAGGGAAAGGGTGATATCGGTACAAATCGCCGTAGGCGTATTGGTGATTTGCACATTGGCGGTACAATCATCTGTGGCAGAATTGCCATTGGTCACTGTCAGCGTGACCGTATTGGGACCGATTTCATTGCACCCAAAGCTGGTGGTAGAAGCAACTAACGAAACCCCTCCACAGGCATCGCTGCTGCCGTCATTTACCTCTGAGGCCACAATCGTGGCCATGCCATTGTCGTCGAGCGAAACGGTAATATCCTTGCAGAGGGCCTTAGGGTTGGCATTGGTGATTTGGACATTGGCTGCACAGTCATCCGTGGATGAATTGCCATTGGTGACCGTCAGGGTGACCGTATTGGGACCAATATTATTGCACCCAAAAGTGGTAGGAGAAGCACTTAGCGTGACGCCTCCACAGGCATCGCTGCTCCCTGCATTTACCTCCGAGGCCACAATCGTGGCCATGCCATTGTCGTCCAGGGAGACGGTAATATCGGTACAAATCGCCGTAGGCGTATTGGTGATTTGCACATTGGCGGTGCAAGAAGCAGTGCCTATGACATTGGTGACCGTAAGGGTGACGGTGTTGGGACCTATATCATTGCAACCAAAAGTGGTGGGGGAGGCACTCCTCGAGGTGATACCTGGGCGGCTGCCATTGTCAATGTCGCTGGGAGCAATGGAGGCCATGCCGTTATCGTCAAGGGAGACAGAGATATCCTGACACAAGGCCGTAGGGGGGACAAGTTCAGGGTCGACAGACCCAAGGTCATAGGTAGCATCTCGCGTATTTCCACAGATATCATCTGTAGGAATATCGCCGGCAGGCGCGGTACCATTGCCGATGGCATCGCTAGGGCTTTCGGGCAAAAAGTACGTGTGTACGCCGCAGGGGGTGGCAGTGGCGAGGTTGGGGTCACTGGTATAAGTAGGCGTAGCACCACAAGCATCACAATCTTCGACCAAACTGGTGGTGATGGTCATTGTCCCGCCGAATGAGTTATCCCAGATATCATTCCCTCTATTGGGACCGGATGCCCCTGTATTGTTGGCCACAATGGAATTGATCAGGGTGAGATGCCCGCCTTCAGTCCAATAAATTCCTCCTCCTGCCCGATTGTTGCCAGTCCGAACCTCATTGTTCACAATGGTACAATTGATAATATCAATAGTAGAAGCACAAGTCACATATATCCCGCCCCCGCTATGTGATACGGCAGCACCTCCAGCCCTATTATTAGCAATGGTGCAATTGATAAATTGATAGGCAGCACGTCCAACTGCTTTTACAAGAAACAATCCCCCTCCACCCTCTCCGGCTCTATTTCCAGTGACCGTACAACGGATCATTTTAAAATCTAAGGCTCCGTCATTGATAATCCCTCCTCCATTAGCATCAATGCCTGAAGTACTTGCTTGATTATCACTGATTACACAATCCGTAAAATGTACCTTGCCCTTAAGTCCGTCTATGTATACGCCCCCCCCATCGTCTTGTGCGCGATTGTTGGTGATGCTCACCCGTTCAAAAGAGACATCAGAAAACCTATTACACGTAATCTTTACGCCCCCACCCCCATCTGAGAAATTTAACTCGCCACGTAAGACATTGCCGTGCCGAATAGTAAGGTCCTGAAAGAGGACTGTGAGGCCTTGATTGACAACAAACACTCCATCTTCAGCCATACCTACTACAAATTTATTGGCAGGGGCCATAGCCGCCGCTTGTACGATGGTGCTAGTTTGGCCTTGTCCCTGGATCGTCAGGTTTTTGTCGATATAAATGGAATCTTCTGTATGGACCGCATATTGAATATCGATGACATCGCCTGAACTGGCAGCATTGATAGCTGCTTGAATAGTGGTGTGATCACAGCCTGAAGCGCATACGGTGAGGGTGGCTGCAGAAAGGGAAAAACTGGCACACAGCGCAAGTGCAATAAGAAAAATTGCTTTCTTTTTCATGGGTAAAAGAGAGGTTAAGGGTTACGCTATTTATAATAGCTTAAATAAAATGTGGCCAGAATAGCACAAGATACGATTTTTTGAAATTCATATCAATTGCCAATGCATTTTATCCAACAGTTGTCATTTTTTTCTATTTTGGTAGCAAAACCGTGAACCAAAGTCAATCAAATTTGAAGGTAATTATATTTGGCGTGTCAGGCGCTGGGACCACCACCCTAGCGAAATCCCTTGCAAAAAGATGGAATTATATTCATTTAGAAATTTTGTAAAAACACTTCTGACCTTATGCCCTATCATATCCCTCAAGAACTGACCCTAGACGTCTCCCACTTTGAGCATGAAGAACAATTCATTGAATCCCTAATCAAGCAATTTGGTTTCCCTAACTTATATTCAATTTCATGGCTCGGATTCCAAGAACACCTTTTTTATGACCCCGAAGCTAGGGTCCCGTTTCTTCTAAAGGTAAAAGGAATTGAGGACCTGCGAAGGAAGTCCCCAGAAAATGCAGAAAAACTAGAAACTGTTTTTCGAGAATTGATTATTGACTGGTGAAGTACAATATGAGAATTAGTGACAACCTCAATTATTTGTTATTTTTGCACACAAACACACAATAATTCTATCTTATGAAATATCTAAAATACCTACTAGGCTTAGTCCTCGTCCTTGTCCTGATTTATTTCGGCGGAGGCCTCTTACGACCTTCAGTTTCTTATGAAAGTGAAATCACGGTAAATAAACCCATCCATGAGGCATGGGCTGTGATGTCAGATGATTCAAAAATGGCAGGGTGGATCAAAGGATTCAAAAAGTCAGAATTGGTCAGCGGCACGGCCAATACCGTAGGCGCTGTATCCAACATCTATACCGAAGATGATGGCCAAGAAATGGTTATTCAAGAGACCATCACGGCCATTCAACCCAATGAACGCATTGCCATGAAATTCACGATGGACTTCATGGACATGGACTATGAAATGTCTTTGAAAGAAACGGGTGGCAGCACCAAGATCACCTCAACCTCCACCACTGTCGGAAATGGCCTATTTGCCAAATCACTCATCTCCTTCATGAAAAGTGGAATGAAGGCGCAGGAGGATGAAAATATGGCGAATTTAAAGAAAATGATCGAGGAAAATACGACGGATTATTTTCCTGAGCCGGAGCCAGAACCTGTTATGGAAGAGATTGAAGAGGTGGAGTAATTAATCATGACAGCAGTCGAAAACCTCATCTATCAGCATGATGATCCTCAAAGGGAAATCATGCTGTTTTTTCATAACTTGTTGACAGCAGAATATCTGCTTACAGATAAAATAACCTTCAACAATCCTTGCTATTATAAGAAAAGCTGGATCTGTTACCTGAAACCGCTGAAAACGGGTGCCATTGAATTGGCTTTCCTTAGGGGAAACGAATTATCAAATGACCAGGGTCTCTTAATGAGTAATGGGCGAAAACAACTGAGAAGTATCGAGATTACAGATTTAAAAGTGGCTCCATTGGAAGTCATACGAGAGATCCTAATGGAAGCCATATACTTGGATGAAATCAAGCCCTACGAATCTAAGAGAAAAGGGAAAGCGTGAATTGTAAAAAATCTGCGTCTAAAAATGAGGAAAAGAAATTTGTCTAATGCCTTTCGCACAAAATAAATGGAAGTTTTGTACACAGGCGCGGATTACGCTTCATCCAACCGCACCAGCCGAAATCCGCGCCAGCTTGCACATGCAAGCCCTCAATAAACGCATATTTTTTGCGCTGGGCTGGATTTCCGGATTGCAGCTAGGCTTTTAGCGCGTAATCCGGCCCTAAGACCAAAATAGATAAGAACATGGTGCTGAAGGCATTAGTAGTATGCCCCCCCTAAAACCCACGCCCCCTTGTATAAGGCGCTCCCACAGCCTCCAAGGCCGCCTCATAGTCCGTAAACTCCTGCAAATAAGTCTTCAATCCCTCGCTGAATCCAGCAAAGTCACGCTCCGCGATGTTGAGGTTATCGACAAAGGTCTGGGTAGGCGGCTGACGCGTATCCCAATGCCCGTAAATCACCTGCCCGACTCGACCACTGATGGAGGGAGTAGTTGACTCATCTAGCCGCTGGCGAACAGGATCACCAGACAGCAGCATGCGCAGGTCAGCCAATTTGTTTTTGAGATTGTGGTAAGTCGCGTAGTGCTCCGCAGTCGCCTTCGGCGTCTGCATCAAGGCCACATTGATGTGCTTGAGGCGGTCCCTGGCTTCGGCCATTTGCCGGCTGGCGCTGGCGATTTTTAGGCGCAGCTCGCGGGTCTTCTGCTGGAAGGCTGCGACTGCCTGGAAGTCGGTGTCAGCAGCCACATTGGGGACGGGTTTTACGGTAAATGCCTGGGGAGCGCCCTGCGGATCGAGTTTGCCGTTGTGCTCGATGTATAGTGCTACGGTATACTTACCAGGAGCCGCTAAAGGTCCTATAGGATCGCCTGCCCAAGGCGGTTTAAACGCTGGCACAGACAAGCTGATGGGGTCAGGAGGCGGCAGCCTCAAATCCCAATTCACACGATTTATCCCTTTTTTGCCAGAACCCTTTATCCACCGAACAGGGTTTCCGCCTTTGTCACTCACCAACAACAGGACTTGTGGCTTCCCTTCTTTGGATTCTTCGCGGAGCTTCTCCCAACCAGGAAAGGGAACGCTAGCCGCTTGCGCCCGCGACTTCTTCTCTGCCGCCTGGCGTTCCGCTTTTGCCGTTTTAGGCAATTCATCCAGGTAATAGGTGAAGACAGCGCCAAAAGGCGGATTCTCCGCTACATAGCTCGTAGAGCCCAGCGTAGGCATGCCCTTGGCCTGCATAGGAACGGACGGGATATACCACCACGCATCCCTGACAGGGAAGAGAGTATGCTCATTGGCTGCGACAGCAGCGCTGATGTCTCTGAGTGCAGCATAATCATCCAGCACGTAGAAGCCACGGCCAAACGTCGCGCCGACGAGGTCGCCGTCCCGTTCGTGTAACTCAATATCGCGAAAAGCAATCGTGGGTGCGCCAGTCTTTAGCATAACCCAATTTTTCCCTTTATTATAAGAGAAATACAGCCCAAACTCCGTCCCGACGAACAAGAGGTTCTCATCTTGATGGTCTTGTTTGATCACCCAAACGATGGTCCCCACTGGCAGGTCCCCCGCAATAGATTGCCAAGATTTACCTCTGTCTGTACTCATAAAAACATACGGTGCATAGTCCCCAAACTTATGGGCATCCGCCACGGCAAATACCGTATTCGGATCGTGTTTGGAAGCTTCTACGTCGTTGATAAAAGAACGGGCAGGGACATTCGACAACTTCCCACTCTTCCGCCAGTTTGCTCCACCGTCTTCACTTACCTGAATCAATCCGTCATCAGAACCTGTATACAGCAAGCCATCTACCAAAGGTGATTCAGAGATTCCCGTAAGGGTCGCATACCTGGACATGGCCCGATTGTCATACAAGGCATCTACACTCCAGACTCGTCCCATCATTTCCAGTTCATAGCGGTTGGTATTCGTGGTTAAATCCTCGCTGATTGGCCTCCACGAGTTTCCTTGATCATCGCTCCGCCAGAGGCGTTGTGAGCCAAAATAAAGGCGATTGTGGTCATGCGGACTGATCAAAAACGGGCTATCCCAATTCCACCGTTCAGGAGGATCATTAGGCGCAGGCTGCGGTTGGATATTCATGACTTCCTCATTCCGTCGATCGTATCGATGCAGGGTCCCGCGTTGGATTTCCATATAGGCGATATTCGGGTCTGTAGGGTCAAAGGTGCAGTCATAGCCGTCTGCACCCAGCGGGACATACCAATCCTGATTCCTGATGCCTTCGGCATTCATCGTCCGAGAAGGCCCAATCAAGGTCCCCAGATCTTGGGCACCGCCAACGATGTTGTAAAAAGGTTCGGCATTGTCGAGGCCCAGTTTATAGAATTGAGAGATGGGTAAATTGGGAAAATGCCGCCAGGTGGTCCCTTCGTCAAAACTTTCGTACAAGCCCGCATCAGTGCCTGCAAGTAGGTGTTTTCCATCTTGGGGATCTATCCACATGGCGTGGTTATCACTGTGTTTCTCTCGCCCCGTACCCAAATAATCGAAGTTTTTTCCCCCATCTCGCGAAACGTGTAGAAATACATCCATTTGGTAGAGGAGGTCTGGATTCACGGGCGAAGCTTCTAGTTCTTGATAGTAATGCGGCCCAGTACCGCCAGAAGTATAACTACTTCGTTTCTGCCAGCTTTCCCCTTTGTCCACAGAGAGATAGCACCCTTTTTCGTGATTACTCGCCTCAATGGTGGCATACACCCGATTGGGATCAGCAGGCGTGACGGCCAAGCCTATTTTGCCCATATCTCCCTTCGGCAATCCTGTCTTCAATTGACGCCAGGACTCGCCATTGTCAGTAGACTTATAAATGCCCGATTGGGGTCCGCCAGCCAGCAAAGCCCAGGTATGGCGGCGACGCTGATAAGCTGCGGCGTAGATCACATCGGGGTTCGAAGGGTCAAATTCTATGTCGGTGACGCCAGTGTTTTCATCTATTTCGAGCACTCGATTCCAGGTTTTTCCGCCATCCTTTGTCTTATACACGCCACGATCGCCTCCTGAGGACCATAGCGGCCCTTCGGCTGCTACTAGCACCACATCACTATTCCGCGGATCGACCAAGATCTTGCCGATGTGTTCAGATTTCTTCAGCCCCATCTGCTGCCAGGTTTTGCCACCGTTTACACTTCGATATACCCCGTCGCCCCAGCCCACATGGCGGCCACTCACATTTTCCCCCGTCCCCACCCAGACGACCTCTGGCTGGTTGGGATCTATGGTCACTGTCCCGATAGAATAGGACGCCTGCCCATCAAACACAGGCTTCCACGTGATCCCCCGATTCGTCGTCTTCCACACATTGCCAGAACCCACCGCGACATACCACGTGCTGAGATCAGCCGTACTCACCTCAATATCCGCGATGCGTCCACCCATGACGGCGGGGCCGATGCTTCGGAGGTGCAGGCCGTTGACGGCGTTGGTGATGGCTTGGTGGGTGGGGGCTTGGGCGGTGGTGTCTCTCGTGGGAAAAGTCCAAATGAGAATTAACAATAGGAATGGGATAAGCTTCTGGTGCAGCATGATAAATGTTTGGGTTAAAGGTTTGTGGGGATAATTTAAGGGGATTTGGGGAGATATTGAGGATTTTGGGGAGGATTCTTCTTTTCGATCTTAAAACCTTTGTTTATCTCAATAAACTTCACAAAATTTACATTGTAAATTATTTGACTTTAGTCCAAAATCACTTGTTTTTGCTAAAACTATTCAGACAGGGCTGTTTTTTCAATATCAAACCCTATAATAATTTTATTTACCATGGATAAAACAACCAAATTACATGTATTTTATATAATCGGCATTCTTGTGTCAATTATCATTGTATTAATCGTAATAAAATGGGGCGAAATTGAAGGGTTGGTTGGATATATAAATTTTGCGGCAACAGTAACCTCTCTTGCCGTTGGACTACTTGCAATATTCTATGCAATCTATTCTAATACAACCCTTTCTAGAAACTCATCTGAGTTGACCATTTCTTCTCAAAGAATATCTGATATATCAGAGAAGTTTTCAGCCTCAATAGAGATCTTGGAAAATAGCATAGAAAAAATGCCTGAAACCTTAGAAAAAATAGATAGAAAAACTGATCAAACCATAAAGCATTTAGAACAGTTAGGTGAAAAAGAAAAAGTAATACCAAGAAACGAAAATAATTCATCTGATACTCCTAAATTTGACGCCGAGACCCAAAAGAGAATGAGTATTAAAATATTATCTAGAAATTCAATAAACGGATATTTAACATTATATATAATAAAAGTAGCATATGAGTCTAAGAAACAGTTTAATCTTGACACAATACTTTCTAAATTAGATATTAGTAACCAAGCATATAGCTATGCATATCTATTACCACTCTCAAGTTTAGAACTTTTTAAGTATCAAGAGGTAAAGAATGGAGATAAATATGATTGGCTGGTTAGCTATATAGATCCATATTTACAAAAAGAGATAAAAGAGCGAATGGTTGAATTCGAAGGCAAGGAATCTGAAAAATATGATTTTTTAAAAGGTTCTCTTACAAATCCAATGTCAAAAATTGATAATTATTTTAGACAATAAATGCCGCCAAAACTATTTAGGAATTAGTTACTAATTCTATTAATTCAAATGACTTCTTTAGGACATAATTTCAGGTTTAATCCTGCGGGAGTATTTTGAATAAAAAAGCCTAAACTAACCAAGTTCAAACCCCAAGCCCCATGAACCCCACCCACCAACTCCTCCAAGACCTCTCCCGCCTCATCGACCGCGCCAAGCAATAACTCGCCGCCCAAGTCAATAGCACCATGACCCTGGTCTTTTGGCAAGTGGGGAAGCGCATCAATGAAGAGGTGCTCCAACATCAGCGCGCCGAATACGGCAAAGAGATCGTTGTCTCTTTGGCGGCTCAGCTGAGTCAGCAATATGGGCGAAGCTTTGAGGCGAGGGACCTCCGGCGGATGATGCAGTTTGCTACGATTTTTCCTCCAGACATGGAAATTGTGTCACCGCTGGCGACACAATTGAGTTTGTCTCATTTTAGCACATTAAATCTTCCAACCCCCCTCTACGCCAACGGCAATGTAAAGAAAAACTCACTGCCTTTGCCCACCTCAGACTCGACCCAGATTTTGCCGCCATTTTTCTTGATGAAATCCTCGGACATCAGCAAGCCAAGGCCGGAGCCTTTTTCGTTGGCGGTGCCATAGGTGGAGACGGTGGAAGGAGAAAAGAGGCGCGGCATGGCGTCGGGGCTGATGCCTATTCCATTGTCTTTGACTGAGACGCGCAAGAAACGCTGTACGCGAATGACCTCGACAGAGATCTGACCGCCTGTCGGGGTGAATTTCAAGGCATTGGACAGGAGATTCCGCAGGACGAGCTTTACCATCTCTCGATCTGCATACACTTCGACGGGGTTGATAATATGGCTGACCAGGCGAATGCCTTTTTGCTCTGCCTGGGCCTGATACAAGCCCATGTGCTCGTCCACCAGGTCTTTGAACTCAACCGTGGCAGGATTGACCTGCATGCCGTCCATTTGGCTTCTGGCCCAGTTGAGGAGATTTTCGAGCAAATTGGCGGTGTGGTCCACACGGTCGGCGAGTTTGGCGGAGAGGCGCTGGAGATGGTCTGGCGAGATGACGCCTTCCTTCAGCATGGTCAGCAAGCCCATGAGGGTGCTGAGGGGGCTTCTCAAGTCATGCGATATGACAGAAAATAGCTTATTTTTGATTCGGTTGAGTTCTTCTAGCTGAACGTTCTTGCCCGCAATCTCAAGGTTTTTGTGGCGGAGTAAGGTATTCACTTTCTTTGCGCGCTGGCGGCCACGATACAGGACAAAGGCCAAAATGGCCATAAAGAGTACCCCAATAATCAGCAAGTTGCGGATGGCCCGTTGGCGGTTTTCGGTTATTTTTTGTTCCAAAGCAGCCTTCTCTTCCTGCAACGCTCTTTCCTGCGCTTGTTTGTCCACTTCGTACTGCATCTCCAGGCGAGCGACCTCACGGGTCTTCTCATCGTTTTTGAGGCTATCCTGGTAGTTCGTTAGGATACACTGGTAGTGAAATGCGTCTTTGAAGCGACCTCGCTTTTCATAGGTCTTGGCCAGCACATGCGCCGCATCTCGAATCGCCTGTTGGGCGCCAAGGGTCTCGGCCCCCTGAAAGCCATTCAGGGCAAAGGATTCAGCTTCTTGTAATCGGTCGAGGGCCAGCATGTCTCTGGCAATCCGCGTCTTTGCCATAACTGCCCCAAACGTATAACCCATATTTTCCCATAAAGTCAGCGCTTTCTCCGCATGGTCCAAGGCAAGCGTAGGATCGTCCTGATCCGCATAATAATCGCTGAGGTACTGGTGCGCATTGGCGACTGTCACCTGATCTTGAATCTCTTCCCCCACTGCCAGCGCTTCCAACAAACGCGCTTTCCCCGCCTCAAACTTTTCTTCCTTATTATTCAAATTTCCTAAAAACAACAGGGCCCTTCCCAACATCTGCCGCGCATTCATCTCCTTGGCCAGTTCCATGGTTTTCAGGATATAAATTCGAGACAAAGAATCCTGATTCATCAAATCATAGACAAAGGCGATGTTATTGTAGCCAAACAGCATATTATAGGTATTGCCCAATCGCTCGTAAATCTGTAGCGCTTTGAGCTGATAGTCCATGCCTACAGGGTAATTCCCTCGGTCAATGTAAATGGTACCGATGTTATTGAGGCATTGGGCGATGCCGGTTTCATTGTGCTGAGCTTCATAGATGGCTTGTGCCTTGCGATAGCCGTTCTGCGCTTTCTCGATGTCTCCCTGGCCTTTGTAGATATTGGCCATATTATTATAGGAATCGGCCATACCGCTGGAGTCTTCAATGCTTTCGCGGATCGCCAGGGCCTTTTCGTGATATTGAATAGCAGAATCCAGTCGCCCCATTACCTGGTAGCTATTTCCCATATTATTAATGGTACTTGCTGTCCATTTTTTTCGGCCTAATTGGTTGCTATATACAATCGCTTCTCCATAGGCTTTGAGGGCAGCGGGGTAATTGCTTTGTGCATGGAAAATGGCTCCCAGGACATGCCAGGACTTATAAGCGCCGGAAGAGTCTGCGAGGTTAATGGCCAGATCCCGTGCTTCTTCTGTATAACTTTGTGCTTGCTGGGGGGAGGTACGAAGGCTCTGACTGGCCAAATGAAGCAAGGTACGGACACGATTGGTGTCTTGGGGCTGGTCATTTAATACAGTCAATAGGCTGTCTACTATGGGGGTTTGCCCATATGATTGGATTCCTATTACACCGAAACAGACAACTAAGCAAGTGTGGAAGACAAATCTTCTTAACATCGAGTACCTTTAACCTTCAATCTTTCGAGATTGAAAAATTAAATATAACGTGAATCTTTATTCCATGCAAATATTGGGCGAAAGAGACCGCTCGCCCTGCGGGCTCGCTGCGGGACCGTTCGTCGCTCCGCTCCTCACTGTGGGACCACTCGGGCCGAAGACGGCCCTCGCTGCGAGATCGCTCGAAGACTCGCTGCGAGACTAAAGGCAGATTTTCTTTTTCTTGTCTCGTAGCGCGGCGAGTCTTCGAGCCGAACGGTCTCATTGATCCATAAAGCTAATTTCCATTGCTGGATAAGCTGCCAGCAATTCCTTACGACAGGTGTGAAACGCTTCTGGATGCTTGAAGTTGACGAGAAAAGCCGCCTCAATGCGGTCTTGAACTTCGTCTAGCCGTTTGAGCTTGACCATTTGGCAATGGCCCTGAAGGAGGGAGATGATGCCTTCGACTTCGCTGCCTTCCGTCTTGACGAGGCTAAGCTGAAGGAACAGGGCTTGTCCTTTGGGGCGGAAGTGCTTCCAGCCACGCAGAACTACCACGGCGATGATCGCCAGGAAGGCGAGCAAGGTCACGCTGACGTGATTGGCCCCCATGCCTAAACCTATCCCTATCGTGATGAAGAGGAAAACCAATTCTTCGGGTTCTTTGATCGCAGAGCGAAAGCGAACGATGGAGAGCGCTCCTACCAGCCCAAGGGATAGCGTGAGGGACGATTTTACGATGGTAATGATGACCATAGTAGTCATCGCCAGCAGGACAAAGGTGCTGGCAAATCGCTGCCGATTGGATAAAGACGTGCCAAAGCGTGTGTAAGCCTGCCCCAGCAGCCACGCCAAGATGATGGTCATCAAGAGGTTGAACAAGAAGTCCAACGGATCTACCGGGATATTGGCGTTGGCCTGAAAGGCGTGGAAGAGTTGTTCAAGGTTCATTTCCGGAGGAGGGGTTCAGGGTTCAGGGTTCAGGGTTCAGGGTTCAGGGTTCAGGGTTCAGCTTAAAAAGATTTCTATTCAAAATTCATTGGGCAGGCGAAATTACGGGAAATTTTTGGGATGATTGTTAGGGGGGCGGGTGAGTTAGGGTGTGGGGTGGTTATCGCTAGCCGTTGACTAACGGTTAGTCAACGGCTAATGTATGTATGAGCCTACTCCGAAAATTCCTTTTAAGGAATTTGCTCAATTGCGACGGGTTGAAACCCAGTCGCAATAGTAAAAAATGACAGACAAAGAACTATTGCGACGCGACTTTAGTCCGTCGCAATGAGGGAAAAAGTCAAATTTGACTTTCCGGAGCAAACGCATCTATACACCTGTCAGTCAATCACTTACAAGAAGTCATTTTGCAGGATTTTAGCCAAAAATCGCGCTCAATTCCCCATCACTTTTCGGTAAATAAGGGTTTGTTTCAGCTCCTTTACCCCAAGCTCTTTGCTATATCGTCTTTGTGGTTTCTCCCTATTGGGCCTTATGGGGGAATAACTACTAAACAGTGTTACGGTGTCACCTAACCATTCAAAATAACAGACCTCATGATAGAATTGATACTCAAGCAAATCTCCTCTTATCCCAATTTGGACACCTTCTTGATAAATCATGCTATCGATTCCTTGCTGAAGTTTTGTCTTCACCACTTTTGGGCCATAACGTTCGAATAACATCTCGATATAACAATCGACCATTCGAGGAAAGGAGTCTTGGCTAAATAATAGAAGTTCTAAAGATGGGTCTTTGAAGGCATAAGGTGTCAAATAACTGATCGCACTATCCAGTTGTCCCAACCCTCGATAACATTTGGCAAACTGGTAGGCCAAGGCCATTTTTCGCTCCCATTCTCCATCATGCTGTATCCTCACATGAGGCCATTTCTCTTCAGCAAGCTTTAAGTAATAATGGGCACTATCAGGCTGTGAATCAGCAAGGTAAAGGTCCGCAAGGACATGACAACACTTTCGCTGAGGAGGCCTTATTGGCAATTCGAGGGAATCATTGAGACATTGTAGCAATACCTCTTTTGCTTCTTCTATTTCCCCCAGTTTGAAATGACAATCACCAATAAACCAACGCCATAAATAGTTGCCATGACGTGAATCCAAGCTGGGATGCTGAAAATACACCAAAGCACTGTCGTAATTTTGGTCCATTATGTAAAACTGTAACGCCTTACGGACCAAATCACCTGAATCCTTTTGCCCAATTATAGGACTTGCAAAAAGGATTAATATGGCGAAAATCAAGGCTTTCATTTTATCATTTTCTTCCCATTCTCTCATCCCCTCATTCTATCATTCTATCATTTCTTCATCCTCCCCTCATCCACATCCTTCACAAACTGAATCAGTCCCTTAAAAAATGTCTTTTGGTCATCGTACTGCGACAAGTGGCTGCCCTTGTCACAGAAGTGAAAACGGCCGTTTTGGACTTGGGTGGCCATCCACTCCATGTGTTTGGGGTCCATGGTGTCGTACTTGCTGCCAATGGTGAGGGTGGGGACAGTGATTTTGGGTAAATCGCCTGTACGGTCCCAGCCTTTGAGGGTGGCATTGTCGGTGATCCCGAATTCGCTATAGCCTTGCATATAGATATAGACGATGGGGTTGAGGTGTTTAAAGGCGCGGTTGACGGCCTCAGGCCACTCTGCGGGGGGCTTTCGAAGGATGTGTTCGGTGTAATAATGCTCGAAGAGCAGGTTCGCATAGCGAGGATTGTCGTAATCTGAAGCTGCTTCTATCGCCTGGATTTCCGCAAATACTTCCGGGTCCATCTGCGGCCCCAGGACCTCTTGGGCATACTTCGTATAGTCGTCAAGTCCCATGACCATATTGGAAATGACCAGGCCCTTTAGGTGCTGCTGGTGTTTGAGGGCGTATTCCATGGCGAGGATACCGCCCCAGGACTGGCCGTAGAGGTAGAAATTGGTGTTGTCTAGCTTGAGCGCTTGGCGTACTTGCTCCACCTCATCGACAAATCGGTCGATGGTCCACAACGCACTGTCCGTCGGCTGATCGCTGTAGTACGAGCCCAACTGATCATAATAGATATATTCGATTCCTTCTTGTGGGAAATACCCATCAAAGCACTCAAAAAACTCATGGGTCCCGCCTGGTCCGCCGTGCAAGAGCAACACTTTCATCGTGGGGTTATTGCCCACTCGTTTGGTCCAGACCTTGAAGTTGCCGACAGGCGTGGTGATGGGAATCATCTTGATACCACCCGTGTACTGGTCGTCACGATTGGAGAAATCGACGTAGTCGCAAGCGTCATGTCCTGCCTCATGGTCATGGTCGTGTGGAGGTTCACAGCCGTTCAAAACGAATAGGAAGCCTAGTAGGAAGGAGATAAGGTATTTCATATAGGTGATATGTGAGAGTTTTCAGGGTAAATTACTAAAAATCCCAAACCTTTCTCCTTACCTTCGCTTCATAATTCTCCCTTCTTCCCATGTACTTCAAATCCGCGAACCATCTCCCTTCCAGTAAGCCCTTCAGGCGCTACCGATGGATTCTGTGGACAATCGCGGGCATGGTCTTGCTGATAGGAGGAATCGCCTTAGGCATGGCCCTTCAGCGTCGCTTTGGCAGCATCGAACAAGCAAAAGAACGCGCCTTTTGCCATAAAATCCCTGCCCTTCAACACCTTGCAGATGGTAAGGTTCCACTCCCTACTGGCATAGAAGAACTACAGTTGGCGATCGGTCCCAAAAGCTACCACAAGCTCCGTGAGAAGCGGGCAGCGGCATTGCGCCAAGGAGTGTTGGTAAAAGGGAAAGACGACTTTGTAGGGGGACGACTCTACCACCAAGGCAAGGACTTGCCTATCAAGCTCCGCCTCAAAGGCGATTTGCTCGATCACCTGGAAGGCAAGAAATGGTCATTTCGGATAGAGACTAAAGGGGATGCCACCTTGGACGGCATGAAGCGATTTTCGCTTCATAGGCCAGAGACTCGTCACCATGTGTGGGAATGGCTGATCTATCGCATGTTGGAAGAGGCTGGTCTCATCACCCTCCGCTACCGCTTCGTGAACCTCACCCTCAATGGGGAGTATTTGGGCATCTATGCGCTAGAAGAGCATTTTGAGCGGCGGCTCATCGAGCACAATCAACGGCGGGATGGGCCTATCCTGAAGTTTGACATGAGCCTGTGGCAAGCGGAGCGGGTAGGCTATTACGGACACGAAGTACCCGGATCGGGGCAATACTATTCCGTCCCTGTGGACGTATTTCAAGGCGATCGCCTCGCCAAGGACAGCCTGTTCGTTGCGCAATTCCAGCAAGGCCATGCTTTGCTGATGGGCTTTCGCGAAGGCGAATTGCCAGCTGACCAGGTCTTCGACCTGGAGCGCTGGGCGCACTTCATCGCGATCTGTGACCTCTTTGGTGCGCACCACGCCCTCAATACCCACCAATTTCGCTTCTACATGAATCCGCTGACCCAGCGGCTGGAGCCTGTGCCATACGATCACAACGCGGGCCATTCGCTCGATCGACTGGCAGGGACCTATACCGAGGAAGATTATTACCAATGGGAAGGGGGTTTTCAAACGTTGTTTTTGGCAACGCTCTTCCGCGATCCTACTTTTTTTGCCCTATACACCCAAGCCTTACAACAATACACCTCGACGGGCTTCCTCGAAGATTTTTTGGCCACAGAAGACAGTGCGCTTCAAGCCCAGCTGGCCACCATTTACCTCGAATACCCTTGCTTCCAATTTGATCCTAACATCCTCTACGGCAACCGCCGTTTTATCCAACGCATGCTCCACCCGCCCAAAGGGCTACACGCTTATTTAAAGAAACAATCCCCTCACCAAGTCACCCTAGAAGTCGCCAATATCCAACGCCTTCCCGTGAAAGTATTGGGTCTAAAAATTTCTCCTCAGAAGTGGATGCCTTTCAACCACAAACCCCAGACCCCAAACCCCAGACCTTCCCCCCTTCTTCCCCCAAAACACCCCAAATTCCGCGCCCAGTATCAGACATTGGCCTTTCCTCTCTCCTCCCATGACACCTTGCCACATACAGCCCAACTCGCGTACCAAATCCTGGGCAGTCGCGACACCCTCTACAGTGATATTTTCCCGTGGCCACATATCGATATAGCTTTGTTGGAAGCCCCAGTCATGGTGGCAGAGAAATTGGATGCGCAGCCATTTCTTGTGGTAAATAAAGGACAGCAGGAAATTCATTTTTTACAGGGGAAATGGGAGGTAAAAAAACCGCTACACCTGCCAGAAGGATACACAGTTAAGATGAAAGGAGGAACGGAACTCGTTTTTAGCGAAGGGGCTTTTCTCAAAAGTCGATCGCCCATTTCGTGGATAGGCAGCAAGGAATCTCCGATTCGTTTATCTAGTCCAGATAGTAGTGGAGGGGTCCTCGTGGCTCAGACAGATGCCCCTTCGACCATGGCCTGGGTAATATGCCACAATATGGCTACTCCAAGAGGTGCTACTGGGGCTATAAATTTCTATGAATCAACCGTTTATTTAAGAAATTGCACTTTCCTCCAAAACCCTACCGAAGATGCGCTCAACTTAATCAGAAGTGATTTTGAGGTCGTGGATTGTTATTTTGGGCAAAGCAAATCGGATGCGCTGGATGTGGATTTTTGTAGGGGAAAAATAGCAAATTGTACGTTTGTAGAATTGGGAAATGACGCGATTGATCTTTCGGGCAGCATGGTATTCGCCCAAAGCTTAGTCATCAAAAAGGCAGGCGACAAGGGCATCAGCATTGGCGAGGAAAGCCAATGGGAAGGCGATGACATCCTAATCAGCGAATCAAATATATGCGTTGCATCCAAAGACCAATCAAAAGCATTTTTCAAGGGTCTGACGCTCCAGATGAGTGAAGTAGGCCTAACGGCCTTCCAGAAAAAAGCGGAATTTGGTCCCGCAGAAATAGTGGTCACAGGCCTCCATCACGAAGGCGTCAAGACGCCATTCCTTTTGGAACGTGGTTCCCGTATCTTCGCCAATGGCAAAGAGATAGAAATTCAAAAGTGAGCCTGTTCATCATAATCATTTTCTCATTTACTCATCTTATCATCTACTCATTTCCCCCATTTCTATCATTCACTCATTCTATCATCCTATCATTTCTTCCTCCCCCATGCGCTACGAACGCAAATTCAGCATCGATGACCATTCTCCTCAGCAGGTGACCGCTATCATCAAGACGCATCCGGCAGGATTCCGCGAATCCTATCCTGCGCGCTATGTCAATAGCCTATACTTCGACACGCTGGATATGGCCTGCCTCCGCGATACCATGGATGGCAATTTGCACCGTAAGAAGTACCGCATCCGCTGGTATGGAGAATTGGCTGCGACAGGTCATCTGGTACTTGAAATCAAGGAGAAAGAAGGCATGCTAGGCCGCAAGGCCCAATATCCACTGCCAGAGATCTCCCTTGCTGACATGCGTCAATCTCGTGCTATAAAAGCCCTTTGGCAAGCCACAGAATTGCCCTTATCCCTCAAAAGCACCCTCAAAGGATTGCAGCCTGTGGTGATTGTCCGCTACTTGCGGCATTATTATGTGAGCCGTGACGGCGCCTTTCGCCTCACCCTCGACGAGGAATTACAAGCCGTAGATATTCGTCGCCAGGTCATGCCGACGACCCGCTTTGCCCCTTTGATCTTGGAACTTAAATACCCCACAAAACTGGACGATGAGGCGCGCCAATTGACCGCAGCGATTCCTTTCCGATCGACCAAGAGTTCGAAGTATGTGCTGGCAGTGGAGGGGTAGATTGAAGAATAAAGATTGCAGAACAAGGATTGAAGAAGGGAAATCCCATTAGGTACCTAGTTCTTTCATATCCGCTGCCAAATGGGCTTCTTCTCTTTCATCTCCTTGATAGGGCGTTCCCATTTCCCCTCCTTTTTCCAGAAAAAATCCCCTTGGAAACTGTTGTCATCTATGGGCGTCCATATTTGTTTAAATTCAATACTTTTGCCCCCTGCGGGCGCTTTGGCCCCATCACTCCAAGGTAAGGCGTCACCCGCTTTGTAGTGACAGGTGAATTCGCGATGAATTTCGCCATTCGCTTTGAAGGAGTAAGTCCCTTCTGAAATGAGGTGCGTAGTCTTTCTCAGGTAGGTATTCATAAAGACAATTTGGTCCTTGGTCCCGTGATAGGTGATGATGCCTTCGGATTCCAGTTGTTCAGGATTGCCTTCACGCGTAAACCCATTCTGATAGTAGATCATGCGCTGGTTCTCCGACCAACTAAAGGTCATCCGTGCACTGCTGCCTTCCTTCATCGAAGACTTCCACTCCCCTATCAGCCAAGCCATTTGTCTATATACTTCAGGGACTTCCAGCTTTGCTTCCTCCTGTCGTTTCCAGACGTAATACCTGCGCTTAGACCATTCCCCATTGACGATATTATAGGACTGCGTATGCATGCCCACTTCATCAAACCAAGTATGATGTCCTGATTCAAATGCGCCGCCACTCGGGCTGATAAATTTTTCACGGGATTTGGTGCTACCGTCTTCCTGACGGGTCATTTTTCCCTGACCCAAGGTGCCATCACTGCCGATCTGAACCATCTGTAGGGCTTGGGTATGAGGGTCCCAATAGGTCAGGAATTGCCAGACGGTGCCTACGTCTTTGCCTTCCTTCATGCAAAATAAGCGCCCTTTGAGGCTCTTTTTTCCCAATCCCCACTCCCACGCCATACCATAGGCGTCATAGGGTTCTTGCGCGCTTTGGTAGGCAGAATTATCGGCGATCCAGACGCCTGTGCCTTCGGTGTGCATGGCCCACTGGTCCAAGACCCATTGGGGGATAGGGCGCGGGGGCGCAGCCTTCCGCACCATCTGGAAGGGTTTTCCTTTCCCCCAAGGCATCCAAACGCCATCTGTCAGACGCTCCACCGTGCATTCCAAGGTGTCCTTGCCCAGCAAGTGACAGACATCACGGTAGCGGATCATGCCTTTGAGGCTGTCTGCCGGTCGGCTGAATGTGGTGGAATGCGGATAATAGACGTCGTACAGACGAACGAACCCCTTGTCATCTTCCAACCACTCAAAGGTCCCTTTGAACAAATAGCCATTCACAGTCTGATAGCCCAAAAACTCTACGTCGCCCGTTCGAGGGTTTTCGGCCACGAGGTTACCCAGGATCATCTTGTCCAGATCGCCATTAGGGATGCCTTCGTAGTAGCGAAGCATATTTTGGTGGGGATCCATCCACTCAAAGCGAAAGCCAATCATGTCTTTGGCTTCTGGGAATTGTGCCAGCATGGCTGAGTCAGGGACGGAATACCAGTCGCCAATATAGGGCTGGAAGCCTGCGATGCCTTTTTGGGGAGTTTGGGCGAGGATTTGGGTGGAAAAAATGCCCATGAGGGTGATGAGGAAGAGGGTCGTTTTTTTCATATTTCATTTTTTTAAGAAAAGTTCAAGTACAAATTCAAACTCAAGTTCAAGTGTAATAGTCTTTTTGAGATTGAACTTGAGTTTGCACTTGAACTTTACCTTTCTTCCCTCAAACATATCCCAATACGCCACCCAATGCGTGTTATTTAATGAAGTGAGACGTTTAACCTTGAGATTTTTCTACCTTTATGGGGATCAATGTTGAATGTTGAATGGGAGAATTTTGAATGTTGAATAGGTATTCAAAATTAATCATTCACTCATTCAAAATTACCGCCTAAAAGGATGTCTCCAGTAACCAATCAAATTCTCACCTTTTTGCTGGGTGCAGCGACGCTGCATGGGATATTTCTTTCATTGCTCCTTTTTCTCAAAAACCGGAAAAGCACGCCGCACCTACTCTTGGCGCTCAGTCTCTTTGCGATATCGCTATACCTGAGCAATTATTTGCTTTTTCTGACGGAAATCATCCTCCACTTGCCCCATTTGCTGGGGGTATTGGGGCCAGCGATCTACCTCGTGGGGCCAGCCTTTTACTTTTTTGTCACCTTTTCGCTTCGCCCTTCCTTTCGATGGCGGACGGTTCATCTTGTGCACCTGCTTCCCTTTGTCCATAGTTGCTGGCGGAGCATTCGGTTATTTCAAGTGGAGGAAGGACGAAAATTGGCTTATATCGAGCAATTGCTAGGGCCACATGTCCCGGACTTCTCGGGATGGGACCTGTTTATGGCGACCTACGTGACGCTTTTGCTCTTGGGCTATATCATCGCTGCCTGGTGGCAGGGCAAGCTGGCAGCAAGCCGCAATGAATATGTACACATTGGCCAATGGCTGAGTCGCTTTTCCCTCGGATTTGGCACCCTGATCATCAGCGATCTGGTGTTAAAAATCACCGCTTTTGTGATGGAGATTCCCGCCTTCGTCATGGAATATGTCTTGGCTTCTATGACGGCTGTGGCCATCCATGTGGCGGGCTATTTTGCCTTGGGCAATTTCCCCCGTCTGAAGCCCCTTTCGAAAAAGTATAAGACTTCTTCCCTCAATCCTCAGCAGATACATCAGTACCAAAAGCGCCTGCTTGACCTGCTAGAAACGGATCAACCTTGGCTTGAACCCAGCCTCAAAATCGCTGATCTCGCCGCTCAAATGGGCATTCCTTCTCATCAGCTCTCTCAAGTCCTGAGCGAAGGCCTTCACACTTCCTTTTTTGACCTGATCCACCAATACCGAATCGCAGAGATCAAGCGTCGCCTCGTGCATCCTGACTATCAGCGGTATTCCATCCTCGCTATCGCCTTGGACTGCGGATTTAATAGCAAGGCTACGTTCAACCGCGTGTTTAAGCAGGTGACGGGCATGACGCCTTCGGCGTATGTGGGAGGAGGGGAGGCAAGTTCAAGTGCAAACTCAAGTTCAAGTTCAAAGAATACTTTGGGGAAATAGAAGCGTTTAAGCAGGATATCTGATTTATAACCTGCCGAATGTGAGTGCATAAGGATAGATTAAGCAGGTTATGCACTGTTAATTCCACCGAATGTGGCTATTTAAACACAGATTGAGCGGATTATCGCCTCAATCATATCGACCAAGTCGTGACGATGGATGACTTGTTTGGGGATTAGGCAAAAAGCACATTCATGGTCAAATCATGCTGAACCAAATTCGTCGCCCAAGCATTTTGCTTCAATCCCTGAGTAGTAATCAGGGTTAAATGCAGGGCTTTTAGCGTACCCGTTTCTTCTCGAAAAGTGCTAAGCTTTTGCTGCAATTGAGCGGCATAAGCCTTGGTAATCGTATAGGGCAAAAGGGAGAATTTCATTTCGCATAGATTGATCACATGATCCCGTCGGTCTATGACCAGATCAATTTGAGCGCCCCGCTTTCCCGCTCCTTTTGCAGCGCTACTTCGCCAAGACGCCGTATGAGAGATCACCCCCCTTATCCCCAAAGCTTGTTTGAGCTGCGGTACATGTGCCAAGCACACTTGCTCAAAGGCATATCCACTCCAAGTTCTATAGGCTGGGCTATCGGCAGCATTTCGCCAATTGTCCTTATCGTAAGGATCTGAATCTTGGATAAACCTCAGATAAAATAAAGTGTAGAAATCAACCAATTGGTACAGACTATTGCGCTTTTTCTTTTGAAATGGTCTATAGGTACGAATAAATCCACTCCATTCTAACTCTTCCAGCAGTCGCGTAGTCGTTCCACTGTTGGCAAGGCCTGTGAGTTCAATGATTTCTTCACGCGAAAGCCCCTTTGCCTTTGTAGCGATGGCCTTGACAATGGCAATGTGCCGTTCTGCCTTTGAAAATAATGCATGAAACAGGTTGTCAAATTCTGTTCTGAGCAGGCCATCTCGTGAAAAGCAGATCCGTTCAATATTTTGCATGGCGCTGTCTGTCCCAGAAACTGCATCCAAGTAAAAGGGAATGCCCCCCATCACCATGTATAACTGAATGATCTGATATCGGTCAATCGCCCGGTTTTTTAGTTTTAAGAGTTCTTCGGCTTCTTTTAAGGTAAAAGGAACCAGATGAATTTTCTCCGTTACACGGTTGTGTAGTCCCCCACGGTGATTGATCAATTTATTGATCATCCAAGAGGCGGCAGAGCCACATACGATCAGCACAATGTCTGTTCTGGCAGATGCCCAGCTATTCCAGAAATGCTCTAGCGATTGGATAAAGTCCGATTTTGCCGTATCAAACCACGGCAATTCATCTAAAAAAATTACCTTCTTTCCTTCCTATAAAGCGTTCCATTGAAATCATAATTGACTATAAGTTCCTTTTTTCAAGAGATATAGTCAAATATAATATTATATTTAACTATAGGTTGCTTTTTGTGACACTTATAGTCAAGTATAATCCCTAATCCACCTCCTCCATCCGATAATCTGCTTCAATATCCGTCCCTACGATTCTGGATCGAACGATGTGGTATCCTTCTCCGATTTCTATGATTTCGCAAGCGATGGGTTTGCGTGCATTGAGACCTGGAGGTATATCGCCTGAAAGGTATTCGATGACAAAGGAGCAATCTCCTGTCCACTCCAGGTGCTCAATCGTCTTTTTTCCGAGTTCGGGAAGCGTCTCGATGTGCAGGCTGTCGGTCCGCTCTATAATGACATTCCCCATGCTTTCGGTAGGAATTTGGAATTTGCCCTTTTTGAGGGCTGAGCAGTCCAGGTTTTGGGTGCAGGCGGAGAGTGAAAGGGTGAGGAGGAAGATTGTAAGAATGGGGTGCATGGAGGAATGTAGTTTATGGGAATGCTTGTTGAATCAATTTTAGCGGAAATTGGGGTTCTTTAGCAAAAAGCGGGAGTGTTGTGTGGAGGACGCGTTGCTTGGACATTTAACAGGTTGAAGAAAACCTGTTAAATGTCGATGGTCTCAAGCCACCCACAGCCCTTCGATTTTGTCTATCACCCACTTCCTGCCTACCTTTTTGATAAAGATTAGCTCTCCGTGGCCCGCCATAGGTCCAGGAAAGAAATTGTAAAAAAAGCACCCTTTATCATGGGCAGGATTAAAGGCAATTTTTGATAAGTCAATCTCTGCAAAAACATATTTTTTGTCTTTTTCCTGGACATATTTCCACTTATCTGGATTTTGTGACGTGAGATGAATGAAAGACAAATAATTTATTGAAGCCGCGGTATCAATCACTGCCTGGCTCAATTCGGGATCAATTCGTTTGATGAATTTATGAAAATCCCCCTCTGTCAAGGTATAGAACAAGTTCCTTCCGCTTAATTTTTCAAAGGAATCTATATATACCGCAATTCTCTGTCCATGGCGTTTGACATAGTTTTTGGCGAATTCATTTTGCTCAGCAACCCAAGAATCGCCTTCAGGGTCTGGCAAGTCAGTGGTATCGATAAATGTAATATCTACGTGAGTTCTTTATCTAAGGTCTTGATACTCAGGGAGTATAGTGGGATTTTAAAGGAAAAAGCATGACATTTGGGGTAACACTTCGATTGTTAAAACAAAAGAAACCCAAGGTCATGCTTATACT
>JAUIKF010000062.1 GCA_030430575.1 Bacteroidia bacterium
GGAATCAATGCGGCTTCCTTCATGCAATTGGGAGCAGATGTCTCCGATGGTATGACCTGTCCTGAAACGGTTACTAGAACCTATCAGATTGCTGATAATTTGGGAAATACCACAACTTGTACCCATTTTATCATCATCAATGATATTACTGATCCCGTTATTACTTTAAACAATGCCAACCCTATCAATATTTGCCTCAATAATCCTTATGTGGAGCCTGGTGCTACTGCAAATGACAACTGTGATGGGCCTGTGGCAGTCGCTATTTCTGGCGTGGTAAATACAGCTGTTGCGGGGCCTTACATTGTGACTTATGAATCTGTAGACGCTTGTGGAAATACTGCTTCTACGACAAGAACGGTCATAGTTGGCGGAGGAGCCGCTCCTATCTTAGCTCCCCAAAATTGCAATTCGTGCAATCAAATACGGGTATTTTACTGTAGACATGATCCCGCCCCTGCGCCGATCAGTAGCTTTATTGCAGGTCCCAATTTTGTGAACCCTGCTTATGTGCCAGGCAATGACCTCAATTGGTATGCTGATGCTCCAGGTCCAAGTCAAGGGGCTGCATTAGGAGCTGAACCCATCGTGAATACTAATAATGCAAATACACGGTTCTATTGGGTCACACAATCAGCCCCAGGAGGCTCTTGTGAAAGCCCAGCCCGTCGCGTCCGCGTCAGAGTTCGCAATACCCCTGTCGCCGTATTCGCAGATCCAGGCGCCCTTTGCTCGGGTGCTCCAATAGACTTGGCTACCCTCGTTTCTGACAATCGAAATGTAGCTGATCTATATGAAATTTGGGCAACTGACCCTACTTTGGGAGGGGCCCCAATAGCGACGCTAACAGCTACGGGCGGAGCCGTAGATGCCGGACAATCTGTAGTTGTCAACCCTGTAGGTGCTACTGATTATTGGGTTGTAGCAATCAATGCCTTTAACCGCCCGCCAAGTTGTGGAAGCACAGCAATGGTCACGATCAATGCAACAATTTCCGCCGCTGTTAATCAATCTCCTGACCTGACAGCATGTCCAGGAGAGACTGTCATAGTACCTCCCTTTACTTCCGTTCCTGGAGGAGCCACCTTCAGTTGGGTTGCTAGCCCCTATGGAACAGGCGTTCCTTTAAATGGCATAGGAAATATCGGAAGTTTTGTTGCGGCGCCGAATGTAACGGGGGCAAATGTCAATGCAACTGTAACCGTAATAGGTACCATCATGGGCTGTCCTTCGGCCCCTATGACCTTCAACGTCACAGTGTATCCAGACCCAGTAGTAATGGGTAAAAATGAAATGGTCTGTAGTGACCTGCCATCTCCCCTAGTGCTCAATACTGCCGGAGGAAGCGTCGCTGCCGTGAATTACAATCTTTTGAGCGTAAATGTCCCTGCTGGACTCGTAGCTGCCCCAGGCAATGCTATGCCAGCAAATGGCCTGAATTCAATGGCCATCCAAGGTGATGTATTTACCAATACTACTGGCCTTCCACTAACCGTTTCTTATCAAGTGACTGGCGTAAGTGCTATGGGATGTGAGGGACCAAGCAAAACACTTTACCTGACAGTGAAGCCAGAGCCTGTATTGAACAATACAGGGCAATTCGTCTGTAGCGGAGGCACTTCGAATATCCCATTAAATGAAGCCAATGGCATGGCAGGGGTATCTTATACATGGAATGCCTCTTCTATTCCCGGAACCCTGATTCCACTTCCTGGATCACCCAGTTCAGGACCTGGCATGGTCATCCAAGACGCCTATCTGAATGCTGGTGGTTTCTCTAGCTTTGTCATTTATGACGTAGTACCGACGAGCGCAGCTGGATGTGTAGGGGAAACGAGCATGGCTTATCTGATGGTGGCACCTTCTACTTCAGCAGGCGTGTTTAGCCTAGCTGCATGCGAAGATCCAGCTATGTCTGGAAACGGGACTTTTGATTTGACATCATTAGATGGTGTCATTGGTGGTGGAGCCGCTGTCTCTTATTATGACTTGGGTGGACTTATTACGACCGCTAATTCTTATATCAGCGGATCTGCTACTGTGATGGCCTTCACCAGTATTGGAGGGTGTTATAGCCGAGCGACCATTAACCTTACGGTAAACGCTACACCTGCCATGCCTAATGCAAACAGCTTTATGGTCTGTGAAGGGCAGTCTACCAACATTGTACCAGCAGGACCTGGAAGCACCTTCAACTTCTATAATTCCAATCCTACATTGGGAGGGGCCACCTTATTGGCTGGTGGTGTAGCAAATTATGACCCAATGACCACGGTCGGTGCCAGCCCACAGGTAATCTGGGTGACTACTACAAATGGGACATGTGAAAGTGCGCCTGTAGGAATTGCCATAACTGTCAAGCCGGCTCCTGCGCTAGTCGCCAACGGTGATGCGGCATGTGAAGATGGAGCCCTTATGCTGACCGCCAGCGGTGCTGCTAGCTATCAGTGGAATGGACCAAATGGCTATATGAGTAACGCCCAAAATCCAATCATTAGCTCTGCTATGCCTTCTCACAGCGGCAGCTATACTGTCGTGGGTACAGGCACCAATGGTTGTACCGCTTCTAAAACCGTGACTGGATTTGTCCAAGCGATTCCATTCCCGGGCATCAGCCGAACGATCAACGTAGCTGCAAATGCTGGTTTAATCAACCTGTGGGATTCTTTAGGAGGTGCCCCTACCACCATGGGATTCTGGGCAGGCCCTATGCCTCCTACCAATGGATATTTGGGAACCTTCAATCCAGCGACCATGCCTAGCGGTGTCTACACCTATAACATTCTCATACCTGCGCCTTGTGACCTCTGTATGAAATCTGAAATCACCGTAAACATAATCCCTGTGCCCGGTGCTGGCATTGGAAACAAGAATGGCCAGATTTCTGAGGAAGAAGTGGCACAGGCATTTGCTGCCTATCCTATCCCTGCCAAGGATTACCTAATGGTACGGGCCATGACTAAAGCAGACGGCGTACATAAAATGGTACTTAGTACCATCGAAGGCCGAATGATCTCTACGACCACAGTATCAGCAGAAGAAGTGAACCATGAAGTAAGGTTGGATATAGCGGACCTTGCAACTGGTACTTACGTCCTCCGCGTCTTCGATGCGAAAGGGGAAGTTCATACCCTCAGAATTGTTAAGTAGCTTCGCAGAGTTTTCTAAATAAGCAAAAGGCCAGTAGCTTTAATTAGCTGCTGGCTTTTTGGCTTTATTGTCGTTTTTTGAGAGATAATTGACTATTTTTAAACTACCCCAATCCTATGCCCAACAAACGCCTCAAACCCTTCGGAAAAACACATTCCCAAACCCTCAAGATCAGCATCTGCGACAAAAACCCAGACATCGCCAAAACATTAGCTGATACCTTCCAGGCCATCCCCGAAGTGGAAGTCATCCATGGAGATCTCTTCAAAGTAAAAGCTGACGCTTTGCTCAGCCCCGCCAATAGTTTTGGCGATATGAGTGGTGGCATCGATCAAGCCATTGATGGCTTGTATAAAGGCAAGGCGCAGCCTGCTGTGCGGGATGCCATCATTCGAGAGAGCCTGGGCGAACTACCTGTGGGTCAGGCACTTGTGATCGAAATGGGAACTAAAAAATTCCCTTACCTCATCTGTGCGCCTACGATGCGCATTCCCGGAAGACTCCCTGTGGACTCCATCAATTCCTACCTGGCCATGCGAGCTGCACTGGTGACGATCAAATTGTCAGATCATCCCATCCGCTCCCTTGCTATGTCGTGCTTATGCACAGGTGTGGGAGGAATGGGCTATGAAGAAGCAGCTCTGCAACTGCTGACTGCTTATGTAAATATCGAGCAAGAGGATTGGAAGAGGATTACGCACCCCATACAGGCACCTTTTGGGCGGTATCGAACGTAGGAATATGTTTATTCAAGATGCACGCAATAGATTTTTCCAAAACTCTCCTCATCCTCGACCTGGACGAAACCCTCATCCACGCTACTCCCAATGTCTTGGATTATGAACCCGCATTTCAGGTTTTTGAATACCATATTTACCTAAGACCCCATTTATCTACCTTCCTCCAAACTTGCACTGAGCATTTTACCCTGGCGGTTTGGTCTTCTGCTGGGGATAATTATGTCAATGAAGTGGTAAAACAAATTATTCCTCCAACCATCCCGTTGGCATTTGTCTGGGGAAGGAGTAAGTGTACGATGCGGGCGGAACATATATTTGAGGAGGACCACTATTCACCTCATCTAGGACACCACCGTGCCGTCAAGCTCCTCAAAAAAGTCAAGTCCCTCGGCTTTCGCCTAGAAAGGACGCTCATTGTGGACGACAGTCCCCATAAGGCCAAATTCAATTATGGCAATGCCATTTATCCGAAACCCTTTGAAGGTGATCGGGCAGATGACGAATTGCTTGCCCTGGGGGATTATCTAACGACATTGAAGGACGTGGAAAATGTGCGGAAAATAGAGAAGCGCGGCTGGCGCAATTAGAACGCGTGATTGTCGCGCTTGCAATACCAATTGGGGTCACAAAAGGTTATTTCACAGCCACTCAGTTTTCTTTCAAATGTAATTTGTTTATTGGAAGAGGTCGGATTAGGCAAAAATCCAACTCACCCTTCGACTCCGGTCAGGGCAGCGCATCCGGAAATCCGACCTAGCATCTGGAATTGCTTGACTACACAAGCTGGCGCGGATTTCGGATTGTAGGGCTGTAGGGCTGGGTGAAGCGTAATCCGCGCCTACAGCATAGTAATTCCCCCACCTCTTTTAGCATTATAGCTGGACGAATATAATTCGTCCAGCTATAATGCTAAAAGAGAGACACAAATGTGTCCCTCTTTTAATTAGGCGGCTAAATTAAGGAGAATATAAAAATGAATTAACTCTTTTGTAGGTGTTGGTGCGAAGTTTCAAGATAAGAACGGGGGGTAGTTGACTTTATTTCAATAGGGAATAAATATAACAAGGAATTTTGAAACAATGCGTTTTCTCAGGAGTACCATCATTGAACCAACAAAAACCCATGAAAAAACTTATCCTATTTTTTACCATTTGGCTAGTCATATTAGGGGTAAAGGCTCAGGTATTTGATGATCCTGCCTTCACCAATCCTGCCCGCAAGGCGCTTGAGCACGTCTACAACCTCGAATTCAAGGAAGCCAATACCATCCTCAATAGGCTCAAAATCACCTATAAGGATCACCCAGCCCCCTTTTTCCTCTCCGCAGTAAGTGGCTGGTGGCAGGCCTATTTATCTGAACAAACAGCCCCGAACTATGAGGAGATCGAGGAATTATTGGATCAAAGTATTGAGATTAATGACGAATATGAAGATCAGGAAGATTTTGAATTGGAGTATACCTACTTCAAGTTCATGGGCTATGCCCTCAAGGCCAAGGCCCATGCGGCGCAGGGTGAATGGTGGAAAGGCGTAAACGCCGCTCGCAAGGTCATTTCTCCTTTAAAAGCAGGCTTTAAATTCACTGAACGGCGGCCTGAATTTTTCTTCAGTTCTGGTATCTACCATTATTATGCTGCGACTTATGCAGATGAATACCTCATCGTCAAGCCATTCATGGTGTTTTTTCCCAATGGAGATGCCAAGCTAGGCCTCGAAGAGATGGAGAAAGCCGCCGCTGTAGACAATTTTGCGCAAGTTGAATCCATGTTTTACCTGGGGTATATTTACTTAGACGAAATCAATCAGCCTAAGAAGGGACTCGCAGTGACCCGTAGGCTGGCAGAGCGATTCCCCAAAAATACCTGGTTCCAGGCGGACTATGCCCATGCCCTACTGATCAATGGCCAACACAGCGAAGCACAGACCATTCTCCAAAAGCTCATTGCTACTTACCAACAACAACCTGGTGCCAATACGCAAAACATTACCAGTCAAACCTCCACTTACACGACCCATTTGATGCTCAAAGTCTACCATTACCTCGGCAAATCCATGCTGTTTGGCGAGCAGGCCCACCAAGAGGCCAAAGGATACCTGGAGAAAAGCTTTGCGATGGCGAAGCTCGCTGAGGTGGAAGAGGATAATCTTTTGGCTGAAGGCATGTACTATATCGGGCGTTGCTATGATGGGCTGGGCATGCGGGAGAAAGCCATTGAGGCATATAAAGAAGCCTTAGACATGGACCAGAATGTCTACATCAAGGATGAAGCTAAGGCGTGTATTAAGACGCCGTGTAAATAATTTTTTCATCGTAGGGACAGGACATGTCCTGTCCCTACGATGAAAAAATTATTTACATAGTCCTATTCAGACATGAATTGTTGGGTTAAGTAAGAATAGTAAATGAATTCCAACTCCACTTTTCAAAATTGAAAACGCACTAGTATTTCACCAACCTTTTCACCGCCTGTTGCTCTACTAAATCGAGGACGACTTGGTAGATCCCATTGGCAAGAAAGGCGATGGAAAATGCTTGCTCATTTATCCCTGCTGCGACTTGCTTTCGGAGTACCACACGCCCAGAAAGATCGATTACCTTTAATACCCCTTCGATATCACTTTCCACCCATGATATATTCACCTGATCGTGAGATGGATTGGGAAAGAGTTTGAAGTCAAATGAAGAGAGATTTTCGGAGGTCAATCGAGGCGCATTGCAATCCTTTAAGCGATGACTAGAAGAAGTAGAAGCAAGGGTAAAATGCTTATAAGTGGCAAAATCCACCGTTCCTGAAAGAATCTCTCCACTATTGCCGTTCATCGTCACCGATGTATTGCCCAATGATACCCACTTGGCAAGTTGAGCATTCCAACCAGCGACACGAAGGTCACTACCATTCGAAGTATTATCTACTCCACTACAATCTCCCCAATGTAACTTCACTGTTCCTGTAAGCACTGTAGGCCCAGCTATCCGCTCTGCCGTCCATAGGTCTGCGGTACTCACATGATCCAGCCCAGAGGACACAGCACCTCCGAGTGATTGGGTATGAGAAAAAGTGATGTTCCATTTCGTCTGCTGGGAAGTATTTGGGGTGACGTCTATTTGTCGGTAAAAATTGCCATTGGAGCCAAAAGGAATGATAAAGGTGCCATTTCCATTGGTCGTTTTTTCTACCTGACTCCCCTCCACTATGTAGCGAGAAAGGCCAGGGTTAGTAATTTGAACTTGAGGGCCTAAGGCCAAAGTTTTGGCAGTAGATACCGTGCCATCTGTGAATGTCAGATTATGGGTTATAGAGAGGTCTTCAGGGATAGCCAATCCTCCCGGCAAATTGACTTCAAGGCTATGTAATGTAGAATTACCTTGTGATACAAGCCCTGCATAGGGAAGAGAAGGGTTATTAAATTTGACCTTTACCCCTTGCAAATTGTTCGCTCCGAGCTGGTTTTGAGAAAAAATAAGGGTACCTGGAGTTGACGATTGGCTAAAAATCTCTGCATAGTCCGTATAGGTCGTCCAGGTAACCCAATCTATCGCTTGGTTGCCCTGATTAATCAAATTTTGAATGGAAATAGCCCCTGCATCTACCTCAAAGGAAGCCTGCCCTTCTAAATAGAAATGCTTGCATGTATCTACATTTCCAGAAAGGGCTGCGTTCCGATTGCCCAATAGATTGACATCATAATTGAAAAAAGAGGTTGGGCGTCCTACTGACGGAGCCCCCGTTGTGCCTCTTGATACCCAATTGCAGTCATTCGCCCAATCATCATCACAAGCCCCCGTCCACACAGCAAAATTGGTGGTTCCAAATGGTACCTCCCGGTAAGCGAGGGTCACATGCTGATTTGCGCCCAACTCCACACAAGGATAGGCCGTCACATAGAGATAATAGGTCCCTGACTGCGACGGTGACCAAATCATAAAAGGTTCTCGGGGGCTATCTCCATAGAGATAATCGTCATCATAACTTTCCCCAAACACCCCTGGCGCTGGCAAATAGCAAAACCCGTTAGGTTGATTGGGATCAATGATCGTCAAGTAGACATCCTTGGCGGAAACGCCTGTCACATTTCCACCAAATTGAGAGAGGGTGGTGATCACATAAGATTTGCCCGCATCTGCTTGAAAAGAAATATAGTCCTCCCCATAATTGCCATTGATTTCTCCATATTTCCAATCACTCCAAAGTGCATAGACTGTCTGCCCTTCTTTGGGGACATTAAAGGCCGTACAAAAACTACACTGCCCGATGCCAAGCATGGGGGAGAATGAGAGCAACCCAATGAGGAAATAAAGTGTTTTCATGGTGATTTGTGTTGATTATCTGTTTACATTTATCGGTTAGAAAAATCATCCGAAATACGCACATGGAACCTAACACCCACCCTGCCTTTTATACCCTAAAAGCACCTTCAGAAGGCTTTTTGAAAGATCGGGGGTCTAAGTTCCATGCCTTTGCTTTTCCAGTGGAGACGGACGAAGAAATAGAATTGCACGTTTTGGCGATAAAAAAAAGGTTTCACGATGCGCGTCACCATTGTGTGGCATACCGGTTGGGAAAGAAAGGGGAACAGGTCTACTCGACAGATGATGGTGAACCTGGCAACAGTGCAGGGCCTCCTATCTTGGCGGCAATTCGATCGGCAGAACTCACCAATGTATTGATTGTGGTGGTGCGTTATTTTGGCGGAACCAAATTGGGCATCCGGGGGCTGATCGAGGCTTATCGAGGCGCAGCAGAAGATGCCATCTTATCAGGAGAGAGGTATGAGATCATTCCGAAAGTGACTTTCACCCTCTATTTTGATTATCCGCAAACCCCAGAAGTGAATAGAATTTTGCACAGATTCGAAACTGAACAGGTAGCGGCGAGTTATCTGGAGAGTTGCCAACTTACGCTGTCTATCAGGGAAGCACGATTCCCAGAATTAGAAAAAATGTTTATCCAGTCGCGTATTCAGCTAAAAAAGGAAGAAGAATAAGAAGCTTATTTTCTCCGAAAGGTAGTTTTTTCCCAAAAACCCATTCAAATCATACAAATGGCATAGATATTGGGCGATTTTCAGTTACACAACACGAAAGCTAGAAAACTGCCTCCCTCTTGCACACATTTAGACACGGCTGATAAATAGGTATTACGTAAGGATAATCGAGCAACGACTAAATACGTAGACGCCTAACTGATTACTTATACTAAACAATTATAAGGATCAGTTACTCTTTCACACATGAGAATGCCATAAATTTTGTGCTATGACAATCATCCTACTTAACATGACCAAACGCCTTCTGGCGATTACCCTCTTCTCCTTCTTCACTTTATTCTCCTGGCAGGCATATGCAGGTGACTGTTCTACTGCCACTTCGCTACCTAATACTAACACCTGGGTCAACAATATCAGCCTCACTCCAAATTGCCCGCTTAATCCAGGTTATTCCAATGTAGGTTGTCAACAAGACGCCTGGTTTGTTTTTTCTCCTGGAACTCCGGGAACCAATTACAATATGCGTTTCCACCTTAACGCTTCTACAGGGAGTACTCCTACCTATTATCATTTATTATATTCTGTAAGTCAGGATGCCAATAATGCCTGTGGGTGGAGTGGAACCCCGTTTGCTGCAGAATACTTACTAATTGAGACTCAATATCGCCCAGGAGGCGGATATGTGATTTTCACAGCCAATGGCCTTGACGGAAGTGGAACCTACTTTTTGGTAGTAGAAAACACCTCTACTGGCACTAGCACAGTTAATGGACGTGCCCAACAGATGAGCACGTGTTCTTCGCCTGCAAATGACAGATGTGCAAATGCTACGCCTCTCGTCTTAGGCGCTGGCATCGATAGCTCAGTACCAACAGGATCCGGAAGTGCTAACGTTGCGTGGAGTGATGGCCTTTGTGGAACCACATCCTGTGCAACTGCACAGCGTCCTACCACGGAGTGTGGAGCTGCAGGCCAGGAGGATTATTATTGGAATGCGGGATGTGAACTCAAGACTACAGGCAAAGACCTTTTCGGTTTTTCAGCGTGTAATTCAGACCTCGACAATAGTGTATGGTATAGCATGAATGTTCCGGGAGGTATTAGTAACAGTGACTGGTATGTCCACTTAGGAAACATCTCTTGCTCTAGTGGGGGCAGCATTAAGGTTACCCTACTAGATGATGTGACATGCAATGATGCCAGTACCGCCGATATCCTTGACAGGCAGGGGCTTTCTCTGACCTTGATGTGTGAGACCGTTGGGGGCGGAAATACCCTCCCGACTCCAGATGCTACCATCGGGCCTGTACGCCTCAATAATGGTACAATACATATCCTCATAGATGGAGAAAATAGATCCCAATGTGACTTTTGCCTGGTGATGAGTCGCGACTATAACAATTTCTTGCTGCCTGTAACCCTCGCCAATTTTTCTGGCAAAAATGAGGCATTCGAAAACCATATATATTGGGAGACCACTTCTGAACAAAACAGCGATTTCTTCGCCGTCCAGCGGAGCCTCAATGGCAATATGTTTGAAACGATTGGCCATGTGAAAGCACAGGGAAATAGCGATCAAACAGTCTCTTACTCATTTGTAGACAAAGAAGCTCCTTTGGGAACAGCTTTCTACCGCCTACGTCAGTTTGACATAGATGGAGAGCAGACAGTCTCTGATGCGATAGAAGTGCACCGAGCAGAAGCTGATTTTGAAATGCACAAACTTTACCCGAACCCTACAAGTGGCCAGCTAAATGCAACCTATAGTGCAATCGAAGCGGGCATTACCGCTGTCGCCTTCTCTGATGTCACAGGACGTGTAGTCAAGCAGCTAACACTGCCTACTGATGCTGGGACTAATAGCGCAGAGATTTCGCTTCATGACCTGGCCCCCGGTGTATACTTTGTCCGGTTCCGTCAGGGAGAGCGGGAATTTGTCAAAAAGATTGTGAAAAACTAACGAGATATTTCTCATAAGAAAAAGCCTTGAGGGAGCCTGATGCTGTCTCAAGGCTTTTTCGCTTAGCGCCATTCCCCAAAAACCTTGGGTAAATAATGAGATTATCTCTATATTGGACATTATTACGCAATTATTTATGAGTTGCTCTTTTTACTATATATTCAATACTAAACCGACACAATTATGGGATGTGGATCATGTGGCAGCGGCGGCTGTACGCCTGCCGGCTGTGGTCAGAAGGGGGGATGTGCCACGGGAGGATGCAATAAACTGAATACTTATGATTGGCTGGGCAATATGCTAGGCCCCGACCAGACAGAGGTAGACAACATATACGAAGTTCGATTTAAAAATACCCGCAAGAGCTTTTTCCGCAATGTCAATGGCTTACGATTATATACCGGTGATTTTGTCGCCGTAGAAAGTGACAGAGGCTATGATGTAGGACAAATTTCTCTTGGAGGGGTATTGGCAGAGCTTCAGATGAAAAAAAGAGGCTTCAAAAAGAGGCCCGATGATGCCCTCCGCATCTACCGAAAGGCAAATGAAGGAGACGTAGAACTCCTTCAAGAACTGAGGGGCAAAGAGCCCAAACTGATCGCCAAAGTAAGAGAGATCATCATTGATCTCAAACTAGAAATGAAACTCTCTGATATAGAGTTTCAAGGGGATGGTACCAAAGCCATTTTCTATTATATTGCTGATCACCGAGTAGATTTTCGTGAGCTTATCAAACTCCTCGCCAGAGAGTTCCGCGTACGCGTAGAAATGAAGCAAATCGGCTTGCGACATGAGGCTGGTCTGATTGGGGGCATCGGGGCTTGTGGGCGTGAGCTATGCTGCTCCACATGGTTGACTGATTTTAAAACAGTCAGCACTTCGGCCGCTCGGTATCAAAACCTCTCCCTCAATCCCATGAAGATATCAGGCTTGTGTGGGCGACTCAAGTGCTGCCTGAATTATGAGCTTGACTCCTATATGGATGCCTTAAAAGACTTCCCCAAGATCGAAAAGATCAAGACGGTCAAAGGCATGGCTTACCTCCAAAAAACAGACATCTTCAAAGGCATGATGTGGTTTAGTTATCCCGACGAAACGAGCTGGCATCCTTTAGGGGTACAAGAGGTCAAGAAAATCATGGAGTTGAGCGAAAAGGGCGAACCTATTGAATCGCTTTCTGCTATTGCGAAAAAACCAGAAACCAGTACGGCAAGGTCCTTTGACTTTGTAGATGTATTGGACACTGATCTGCCAGATCTCCCTGATAATGAAAGAGGTCGGAGGAAACGCAATAAAAAGCGGAGAAGACCCAATGACCCGCAGCAAAAACAACGTTCAAACCAGCGGTCCAGTCAACGAAATAGGCCACAAAAGGGCCAAAAATCCCCTCAAACTACCAAGGAAAAAACTGCGGCTACAGGGGAAAAGAAACAAGCTGATCCACGCAAAAGGCAAGATAGGCCCAAAGACCAGCAATCTAGGAATCGCAGAGGAAGAAACAACCGCAATAACCCTGAAGGTGCAAACAAGCAACGTAACTCTGGGAACAGGGGAAAATCTGGCAAGCAAGGAACCCCAGGTAATCAGCAGGGCAATCGTCGACGCGGGAAACCTAAAAATCCGGGTAAACCTCCTGCAAAGGGCTAGATGATCAATTGTGTGTTAAACCTGATACAATGTCTCGTTTAGACGCAGCGTCATTTTTTGAACCATATCCTTCCTCTTAATGCTCCTTTTTAATCCAAAAATATTTATCAAAGGGCTTATCACATGTGTTGTGATAAGTCTTACCAGTTGTGGAGATTCTGCCTTGAGCAAGAAGTTTCCAGATGCCTGCTGGGGATATGACATGCCCCTCTCCTTTCCTATCACCTTGTCGGAAAATACCCAAGGTATTTTGGTGGAAATAGTTTTTGAAGAAGACTATAGCTACAGCAACCTGTATCTAGACCTTACCCTCACCTCTCCTTCGGGCCAGGAAAAAACCCTGCAAGCGACTGAGACCTTTGTTGACCCCTTGGGCAACTGGGCTGTCCCTGCCGATGGCAAAACATATGCCTATCAGTTTTCGAGCTTTGCAGCAATAGATGGAATGGAAAACGGCACTTATACCGCTGAACTGGTGCAAGCGATGCGGGATGACCCTTTATGTCATATTAAAAAAGTAGTAGTCAGGAATAGTACAAATCTATAGTTGTTCCAATAACCCCTCCAAGGCAATACCTCTCGACCCTTTTAGCAATAACAAATCGACTTCCTCCACCAGCCCAAGAAATATCTCTTGGGCACTGGCGACATCTTCAAACCAATAGGAAATGGCTTCCACTTCCGCCAGGCAAGCCTTCATTTCAGGCCCCACCCCTATCACAATACGAGGGGAGAATTGATTGATGAATTGGCCCAATCGTCTGTGTTCTACCTCGCTCGACTCTCCTAATTCCAACATATCCCCCAAAACAAGACCGATCCGCTTATTGGACATCTCAAATATGTTCTGGATAGATGCTTGCATAGAATTAGGATTGGCATTATAAGCATCTAACCAAACCTCGTGTTTGGCTTTCTTCACCAATTGACTCCGATTATTTTGAGATACATAGGCACTGATCCCATCCTTAAGTTGGCGGATAGAGAGTCCAAAATGTATTCCTACAGCTACTGCTGCCAAGATATTGGTCAGGTTATAGGTACCTGAAAGTTGGGTTTCAAATTCAACTGGTGCTGGCCACCCCACATAGGAAATGCGAATTTTCATCCCCCCCAGATCCTGAGACAGGATCTCCCCTTGCAAGTCAGCCGAAGGGCTGCCATAGGAGATCGCAGGCGCTATGCCCTCTGCTACTGAGACTACCCGTTTATCGCCCCAATTTGCCCAAATAGTCCCTCCATTATCCCTAATGTATCGAAACAATGTCCCTTTCTCTTCTTGGACACCATCCAATCCCCCCAGGCGCTCCAGGTGAGCTTTGCCGATATTGGTAATCAAGGCCATAGAAGGGCGAGCTATCTGGACCAATTCTTCAATATCTCCTGGCTGGTTGGCTCCCATCTCTACAATGGCAATTTCTGCATCCTGCGGGATCGCCAAAAGTGTCAGTGGTACGCCAATATGGTTATTGAAATTGCCAGCCGTCGCAAATACACGTTTGCCTCGGCGCAAGACAGAAGCCATGAGTTCCTTGGTCGTAGTTTTTCCATTGGAGCCTGTAAGGCCAATAACGGGGATATCGAGCGATTTTCGATACCTCAAGGCCAGGTCCTGGAGGGCTTTTAGCCCATCCTGAACCAATACATACCTTTCATCATCCTTTATATGATAGACAGGATCATCTAGGACTACATAGGCAGCTCCTTTGGTCAACGCTTGTTGGGCGAAGGCATTGCCATCAAAATTTGCTCCTTTTAATGCAATATATATATCTCCTGCTTGTATTTTGCGGGTATCAATGCAAACAGAAGGATGTTGTTGGAAAAGGGCGAATAACTGCTCTATGGTAGGCTTCATTGGGCAAAAATCTCTATTATTCTGCAAGAAAAAAAATTGGCGTTTGTGTATCTACTTCAATTATCCTAACTTTGCGTGAATTTTTTCAAATAGAAGTCAAAACCTATATAGTTAATAAGCAATATGGCAATTTCTGCAAAAGATGTAGCAAAACTCCGAAGCATCACAGGTGCTGGAATGATGGACTGTAAAAAGGCGCTTACCGAAGCAAATGGCGACTTTGATGCAGCAATCGATTTTCTCCGCAAAAAAGGACAAAAGGTAGCTGGTAAGCGCGCAGACCGCGACGCAAAAGAAGGCTCTGTATTTGTACATTCTAATGGTGACGCTGCCGTCATCATCGAATTGAACTGCGAAACAGACTTCGTAGCTAAGAATGACGATTTCCAGGAATTGGGACAAAACATCCTGAATCTTGCCGTTAACGAAAGCCCCGCTGATCTTGAGGCGCTTAAAGGGCTTTCTATGGATGGCCGTGCGATCGCAGATCATTTGGTAGATGCCATGGGTAAAATCGGTGAAAAGATCGATTTGAGTGTTTATGTAAGAGTCTCTGGTGACAGCGTTATAACCTACTTGCACCCAGGTGCGCGTATTGGTGTGGCCGTGGCATTTGACAATGTCAATGGAGGAGACGTAGCCAATGTCGGAAAAGATATTGCCATGCAGATCACTGCCATGAGCCCTATCGCTATTGATAAAGATGATGTACCTGAGGCTATTGTTGAGAAAGAATTGCAGATTGGGAGAGAGCAAGCCCTTGAAGAAGGCAAGCCCGCCCAGATTGTAGATAAAATCGCAATGGGTAAACTCAATAAGTACTATAAAGAAAATACCCTCCTGAATCAGGAATTTGTGAAGGATACTTCCATGACTGTGGGACAATATATCAAAAAATCGCTTGGTGCCGACGCCAAGGTATCCGCCTTCAAACGGATTCAGCTAGGCGCCCATTAATTTGTAAGAATTTAACAAAAGAGAGTTTTTCGAAACTCTCTTTTTTTTGCCCAATTTTTTATTCTCTCATCCATATGCTTAAATACAAAAGAATCCTCCTCAAACTGAGTGGCGAAGCATTGGTCGGTGACCAAGGTTACGGCATCAATGCAGATACCTTAGCGAAATATGCTAAGGAGGTTGTTGAAATCCACAAGATGGGCATTGAAGTGGCGATTGTTGTTGGAGGGGGAAATATTTTTAGAGGGATCCAAGCCGAGAAAGCAGGATTTGACCGGGCCAATGGTGACTATATGGGCATGCTCGCGACGGTCATCAATGCCCTCGCCTTGCAAGATGCTATCGAGCACCATGGTGCATTTGTCCGGGTACAGTCTGCCATCGAAATGGCCAAAATCTGTGAGCCTTATATCCGTAGACGGGCTATCCGTCACTTAGAAAAAGGTCGAATTGTCGTCTTTGCTGCCGGAACCGGGAATCCTTTCTTCACCACAGATACTGCTGCTAGCCTGCGCGCCATCGAAATCGAGGCCGATGTCGTCCTCAAAGGCACACGGGTAGATGGCGTATATACCGCCGACCCTGAGAAAGATGCCAATGCGGTCAAATTTGATGAAATCTCCTTTGCTGATGTCCTCAGCAATCGCCTCAATGTCATGGACATGACAGCCTTTACCTTATGCCAGGAAAATGAGCTGCCTATCATCATTTTTAACATCAATAAACCCGAGAACCTCAAGCGTATTCTGGAAGGAGAAACAGTCGGTACCCTCGTCTTCTAAACGCTTCCTTTGGAATTTGACTTTGGATACAATTCAATTAATTTTACCTAAAAGTCAATCCTAACCTATATCCAATATGGAAGATAAAGTAAAAGAGCTGATGGCCAAGGCCGATTCGCTCATGAAGAAATCTGTTCTCCACTTAGAGGATGAACTCGCCAAAATACGCGCAGGGAAAGCCAACCCTATGATGCTAGACGGAATCTCAGTAGACTACTACGGCACCCCTACGCCTATCAACCAGGTAGGATCCGTGACAGTCACTGATGCACGGACACTCACCGTACAACCTTGGGAAAAGCATATGCTGCCTGTGATAGAAAAAGCAATTATGGGGGCCAATATTGGCTTGAATCCATCCAACGATGGGACATTGATCCGAATCCCAGTACCTGTCCTCACAGAGGAGCGCCGCAAAGGCTTGGTTAAGCAAGCCAATTCTGCTGGGGAGGATGCTAAAATAGCCCTTCGCAACCTTCGCCGTGATGGCCACAAACGCATCGCGGAGTATGTGAAAGATGGGCTTTCTGAAGATCAGGGAAAGCGTAAAGAAGGGGAGATTGATGAAATGACCAAAAAATACACAGGGAAGGTGGATGAAATCCTGAAAGCGAAGGAAAAAGACATCATGACAGTTTAGGGGAATTATAGATTATTGATTGAATAATTTCTCACTAATAATTAATAATCAGTCAATTAATAATAAAACGAGCTGCCCTAGGGCGGCTCTTTTTTATTATACAACACGCCATAGTCGCCACCAAGGTGTTCCCGGCTGGTCATGATGGGTGTAATGGTAGCCAAAGAAATAGCAGCTGAGGAAAGCCCAGAGGTGATTTTTGGGCTGGCTGCGTGCATGATGGTGATTGTCGGGAGCATGTGTCCCTCGATGCGGCAAGAAGGTGCCAAAATAGAACAGCTGCAGCATGCTCAATACAGAGGGAATCACCCAGTAGAGGATGGCATTCGTTTCCGCAACCCATATCGTCATGACGTTATAGGCAATGGCTGCCAGTACGATTTGTGGCCAAGTGATATATTCTCTCACAAAAGCCAAAAACCATGGTAGAAACCGCTCATTTCCCCTGTGAAAGTCTGGATCTCTATCTGTCGCCACATGGCGATGGTGGGCGTGATGCTTTCGTAGGAGGCGTTTGTATGGATTGAAGATAAACAGAAAAGTGCACAGCCTTCCTATCCACAAATTGACTTTGTGCCGTCCTGGTGCTACCGTCCCGTGCATGGCATCATGTGCTGTGATGAACAATCCCGTAAAAAGATGCATCTGTATCAACAACCTCACATAGGTCATAGGATGCGTCCAGACTACCTCATAACTGAAATTGAGTCCCAGAGAGGTGCCCCAAAGTAAGATGATGGTAATGCCGATGAAAAGGCCCATTGGGGGGAAGGTTTTAAGTTTTAGGTTTTATGTTCTAGTGTTCTAGGTGAACTGACAATTCAACTTAGGGACAGTTTTAAATCAACCCTTAAGCAGCTTAGCTGTCATGTTGAACGAAGTGAAACATCTAACTATCTTTTTACAATGAAATGACCCCAGTAAGATCCTTCATTTCATTCAGGATGACAGTAGAACTGTCGACTAAGATAATTGACCCAAGTTCAATTGTCTATTCATCTAGGTCTAGTGTTCTTTCAAGACTGAAATGTGAAGAAACCAGAGGCGCGGATTACACACAAATCAGCCCCTCGAATCCGGAAATCCACGCCAGCTTGCATAGCAATCAATTTAATTTGCTGGGGCGGATTTCCGGACGAGGAGTTGGCTCTTGGCGTAATCCGACCCGCTAACTCCACAATTCAAAATTGAAAGGTGTAGTTGAAAGGCATTGACTATTCTTGGCTGTCGATTAAGTACAAATAACTAACAAGAAATAAAATTAACATAGAACCTAAATCCTAGAACATAGAACCTCATTCTTAAAATGATATCAGCTTCGCCTTTACGTCTTCCATGAGCCATTGGGGGGTGCTGGTAGCGCCACAGACGCCTACGGACTCGCCTGGCTGAAACCAGGCTTCCTTTATCTCTTCGGGACTTGTCACGAAGTGGGCGTGGTCGTTGACCGATTTGCAGACTTTGTAAAGCATGCGTCCATTGGAGGATTTTTTGCCGGCGACAAAGATTACTTTGTCGTGTGCTCGTGCAAAGGCGCGGAGTTCTTCTTCCCGATTGGAGACTTGTCGACAGATGGTATCGTGAGGCCTGACTTCGAGGCCTTTATCGCGCAAGGAACGTGTGATTTGGTGAAATTTCCCTTTGCTCTTGGTCGTCTGGCTGTAGAGGGTGACTGAAGCGGGAAGTTTGGACAGGTCTAATTCCTCAATGTCCTGAAAGACAGTCGCCTTGTCACCCGTCTGGGCTTTGAGGGCGATGACTTCCGCATGGTCTTGCTTGCCGTAAATAAGAATATTTTCGCCGTTTTCGTGGGAGTTACGGATACGGTTTTGAAGTTTCAAAACGACTGGGCAGGAAGCATCAATAAGCTGAATATTGTTCTCCATCGCGACGCGATAGGTGGATGGGGGTTCGCCGTGGGCACGAATGAGGACTTTCACGTCGTGAAGTTCCTTCATCTGGTCATGGGAGATGATCTCCAGGCCCATGGCGCGCAGGCGCGCCACCTCCATATCATTGTGAACAATGTCGCCCAAGCAGTAAAGCTGGCCTTCTTCTTTCAAGATATCCTCTGCCATCGCGATGGCATAGACTACTCCAAAACAAAATCCAGAACCTTTGTCAATAGTGACATGAAGCTTGTACATGATTTTATTCTCTAGTGATGCGACCATTAAGCCCTTCATAAATTATCACATTTATTAGAAATAATAACATTCCATATCCAGCATCTTCAATAGGAATACTCCCTAAGCGAATATCCAATTGCTCGACAGGGTTATAAATCACAACAGGAATCCCCGTCAATAGGCCATTAACCACAAAAAAAGGCAGTAATGAGATGAAATACGCAGGAAAAAAATGACGCATAATCTCCATTTTTTTCCCTACCCAAATCCCTCCTAAGACGCCTGCAAGTCCCAAAGCTGTGACGAAAGTGTACAGCCGATCTACCTGCGTTATGGCCAAAATGCACATGAGAACAAGAAAAAATGCTGTAAGGTTGCGACCCACCGTAAAATTTATCCCTTTTTTCCAGTAAACCTTCAAGCATTCATAAATAAACACTACCGCATACGGAACCGTGAAGAAGAACATCCATTCCTCTATAGGGAGTCCCCAAATTGCAGGCCCTATCAGGTAATCAGGATTGAATTCCCAAACCCCCAATGCGGTGAACCATGCATCCCATACGATAAATAACACCCCTGTAATAATAATGGCAGGCAATAAGGCCCGCCATTTTTTGTAAAAGGTGACTTTTTTATCAAATGACAGCAACAAAGGAAACAACAAGGTTGCCCCGTTAATGATCAAGTAAGTGTATTGGGAGAGACTGGAAATAAAAATGAAAATTAAAATGAAAAAAGAAAATCCGTGTAATCTGTGAAATCCGTGGCTTATTCTTTCTTCTTCAAATAGCCTTCAATTGAAACCTGAAGTAGGACTTGATCAGCAAGGCAATTTTCCCACTATCGGGCACCCGCAATCGTCGTTCCTGTACTTCAGCCGCTGAAGCCGCACAAATCTTATCAAATAATTTTCGATAGTAGACATAGGCCAAGTAGACGCCCATCTTTGCCCCTATCGGTAACTGACGGATGCCGCTGAGGGCATGATCAAAGTCTTTGAGAATATCAGCTTCTATCGCTGCTTTGGCATCGTTGTCAAAGCGATCATAGTCAACGCCGGGGAAGTAGACCCTGCCACGATCCTGAAAATCGGACTTCATGTCTCTAAGGAAATTTACTTTCTGAAAAGCCTTTCCAAGGCTTTGGGCGGGGGCTTTCAGGCGCTCATACTGCGCCTGATCTCCTTGGCAAAATACGCGCAGACACATCAAGCCCACCACTTCTGCCGAGCCATAGATATAGTCTTCATATAATTGGTCGCTATACAATTTGGGCTGTAGATCCATTTCCATGCTGCGCAAGAATCCATCAATCAGCTCCCGCTCGATCTGATACGCGTGAACCACTTGCTGAAAAGCTTGGAGGACAGGGTTCAAACTGATGCCCTCCTCGATGGCAGTATAGGTATCCTTCCGAAAACGAGCTAGCAGGTTGCTTTTATCATAGGCGTGAAACGTATCTACGATCTCGTCAGCATAGCGCACAAAGCCATAGATAGCATATATAGGGTCGCGGAAACGGTGTGCTAACACCCTGATTCCCAGGCTAAAAGACGTACTATAGCGATTGGTGATCAGCTTGGAGCACTTGGTGCAGGTCTCCTCGTATAGCTTCATTTGGCTGTTGGCAGAAATAGCGATCATGATCTTTTAATTTTTGTCTTGAGCTGCTTGCGAGCAATGTGGATTCGGTTCTTCACAGTACCAAGAGGCAAGCTAAGAATATCTGCAATCTCATGGTATTTATACCCTTTATAATACATCAGGAACGAGGTTCTGAGGTCGTGGTTGAGGCCTTCAATCGCTTCGTGAATTTCTTCCATCGCAAGGCTTGTCCCTGCCTCGTTCTGAGTAGCATGGGTCGTATTATTGATAAAATAAAGATTTGCTGTCGAATCTACAAATGTACGACGCTTGACGATCCGGTGATAGTTGGTGATAAACGTGTTTTTCATGATCGTATAAACCCAAGCTTTCAGATTGGTTCCTTCCATAAATTTCTCTCGGTTGGTGATGGCTTTTACCATCGTGTCCTGGATCAAATCATCGGCTTCTACTTCATCACGTGTGAACTTCATGGCGATTGGCTTCAAGAGTGGCTGTAAGCGGATTACTTCTGATTGGAATTGAATGGAGGTCATGATGTTTAACTATTTGTAGGTGTATGGTGCAAATGTATAAAAAATAAATCGTAACGCAAGCATTTTGTTTAATTTTGAACTAAAAATATTAAACAAAACCTTTTCACAGAAATTTACCGTAAGTATTTGGCCCTTTTGGTTAGATTAGATATTTCAAATGCAATTATAGCCTATATAAATGGTCAACAGCCTTATATAGAGCCTAATTATCACAAAAACTGAGACCACCAATGTTTGTCGGCACGCCAATACTGTTTAATATATTGCCGAAAATATAAAACAAACTCGTCCCCACTACATCGACTCAACACAAACGTCAGTCCCTTTTTACATAAATTAGTTCGTATTGCAACTAATTATGCTATATTTGCGCCTTCATTTCCAAAAACGTGTTGAATGGATTCAAATATTTTAGGTCATAGCATGATTCCCTGGATAGGAAGATCTGCCAAAATGATGGGCATGTTCATGACCGCCAAGTTCAAGGCACATGAGCAAAATCTCACCACTAAGCAGTGGATCTTGCTCCGAATCCTCCACCAAAAAGATGGGCAACGACAAAATGACTTGGCCCTGGTCACAGATCGGAACAAGGCTTCCCTTGCCCGGCTGATCGATACCATGGAAAAAAAACAGTTGGTGACACGTGTATCTTTCCCTGAAGACAAGCGGGTCAATCAGATTTTTTTAACAAAACATGGACGGGAGGTGTTTGCTGAATCTATCCCAACCATGCAGCAGATCGCTACTGAATTGGAAGCGGGAATCACGCCTGAAGAAATCCAGACCGTCATTGAGGTGTTACAAAAAGTAATGAAAAATGCTACAACTGAATAAATTACTGATCCATATATAGTTGTTGTACAAACTAATTTTACATGAATAGACAAGTTATTATTTTCTCTGTATTAGGGGGTTTATTGATCCTCATAGCCTATTGGGTCTCTAGCAATATGGAAGGGAAGAAGCGAACCTTTAGGACTGCGCCTCCCAAACTCGTCACTACGGTGTTTACCGAGACCGTCAAGAACACTGACATTCCCATCGTCATCACCACCAGTGGCAACTTGATGGCTAAAAATCGGGTAGAGCTATACGCCGAAGTGCAGGGGGTATTTTCGCGCAGCGACCGGACATTTAAGCCTGGGGTAAGATTTGGGAAGGGTTCACGCCTTCTCCAGATCAATAGCGACGAGCATGTGGCCAACCTTCGCGCCCAAAAGAGTAACCTCTACAATCAGGTGGTACTGCTGCTCCCAGACCTCAAACTAGACTATGCGGAATCTTTTCCAAAGTGGGAAGCTTATGTGCGCGACTATGACATGAATGGCCCCGTTAAAGCCCTTCCAGAACCTGCTTCAGAAAAGGAGAAGCTGTTTATTTCAGGCAAAAATCTCTATACAGCTTGGTACAATGTCAAAAATCAGGAAGAAAGGCTCGCAAAGTACACCATCCGTGCGCCATTCTCTGGCATCCTGACGGAAGCCTTGGTGAACCCCGGCACCCTCGTACGCGCGGGTCAAAAGTTGGGGGAATATATAGACCCTTCTGTCTATGAGCTAGAAGTAGCTGTGAATACGAGTTACGGAAACCTGCTGGAAATAGGCAAATCCGTCGAGCTTCATAATGTAGAGAAAACCCAAACCTGGACAGGCAAAATAGTCCGCGTCAATAGTCGGGTGGATCAGGCATCTCAGACGATTCCGGTGTTCATCACGGTACGCGGAGAGGGCCTCAAGGAGGGCATGTACCTGGAGGCCGCCTTAATGGCCAAGGAGGAAAAAGAAACCTTTGAAATCAACCGCAAATTGCTGTTTGATGAGAATAAGTTGTTTGTGGTACAAGACACATTGTTAGCCGTGGCTACGGTCGAGCCTGTGTACTTCAAAGAAAATACAGTAGTGGTCAAGGGCTTGAAAGATGGCGAGAAAATACTCGCGCGCGTGGTACCAGCTGCTCATGCAGGCATGCGGGTGAAGGAATTATTGATTGAGTAATTATTCATTGAATGATGGTCTAAATATCTGGCTGTCAGCACAGTAAATCAATAATCAGTCAATCAACCAATTATCAATTCTTCTCCCTCATGAAGAAATTCATCGCATATTTTATCAAATACCCTGTCGCAGTTAATGTGATGCTGATAGGGATCATATTCTTTGGCTGGGCAGGGGCATCCAGGTTAAAATCTTCCTTTTTCCCCCTTACCCCTTCTAATATCATCACGGTCACAGTTGCTTATCCAGGCGCTTCGCCTCAGGAAATAGAAGAAGGGGTGGTTCTCAAAATCGAAGACAACCTTCGTGGCCTGGTAGGGATCGATCAGATCACTTCTACCTCTTTGGAAAATGCGGCGACGATCACCGTAGAAGCCTTTCAAAACTATGACGTAGATGTCATCCTGGCGAATGTCAAAAATGCAGTGGACCGTGTCCCTAACTTTCCTGTAGGCATGGAACCTCCCGTGATCGCCAAACAAGAAATCCTTAATGAAGCCATCAGTTTCAATGTGAGTGGTAAAGACGTCCCCCTTCGAACGTTGAAACAGATCGCCGAAAGCATAGAAGACGATCTGCGGCGGATGGAAGACATCTCCCAGGTGACCCTTTCAGGATTTCCTGCCCAGGAAATCGAAATCGCTGTTCGTGAACAAGACCTCCGCGCCTATGACCTCACATTCACAGAAGTGGCGCGTGCCGTCTCCAATGCTAACATCTTGACGACAGGGGGAAACATCAAGACCGATGAAGAGGAATACCTGATTCGGGCAAAAAACAGGGCTTATTACGGTGACGAATTAGACTTCATTGTGGTAAGGGCTACTGCCTCTGGGCAAGTGATTCGCTTGCGCGATGTGGCTACGGTCACTGACCGCTGGGCTGAAAGTCCTGACCGCCTGTACTTCAATGGAGAGCCCTCCATTCAGGTCCGGGTCCAAACCACCAATAATGAGGACCTCATTACCGCTTCAGAGAAGGTAGTTGAATACATCAATGCCTACAATTTATCCCATGACAATATCCGAATAGACATAGGCCGAGATGCTTCTATTGCCCTGAAACAGCGGACAGAACTCCTGGTCAACAATGGGCTTTTAGGGATCTTACTGGTCTTAATCTTACTATCTTTATTCCTCAAACCCAGTTTGGCCTTTTGGGTGGCATTTGGCTTGCCGATCTCCTTTTTTGGGATGTTTATCTTCTCGCCAAGCTTTATGACCATCAATGTCATGTCTCTCTTTGGGATGATCATTGTGATCGGTATTCTGGTAGATGATGGCATTGTGATTGGCGAAAATATCTACCACCATTATGAGAAAGGGAAGAGCCCTATCAGGGCAGCCATCGACGGTACGCTTGAAGTGGCACCGCCTATTGTTTCAGCCATTCTGACCACCATGGTGGCATTTTCAACATTCTTTTTTTTACAAGGTACCCGCTTAGGCAATTTTTACACAGAAGTCTCTATTGTAGTCCTTTTGACGTTAGGGTTTTCCCTCTTGGAAGCGCTGGTCATTTTGCCTGCCCACATATCGCATTCTCGTGCGATGAAGAAGAACAAGCAAAGCTACTTGCTCAACCGATATGCAGACAATTTTATGCTGGCCTTTCGGGAAAAAATCTATAGCCCAGCGTTGAGATTTCTCCTAACATATAAGCTGTTAGGGATTTCCATTCCCATCGCCTTGCTCATTATTACCATGGGAGCGATCAGCAGTGGCGTGATTGGCGTCACCTTTTTCCCAGCTATCGCCAGTGACCGTGTTTCCATTACCCTCGAAATGCCTAAAGGCACGAGTGAGCATATTACAGATTCTTTGATCTCTAAGATTGAAGTAGCTGCCTGGGAGGTCAATGAAGAATTTACCGAACAGCAAACAGGCAAGCAACAGGTCATTCAGAACATCATTCGAAGGATAGGACCTGGGACCTCCACCAGCTCCTTGCAGCTCAATTTGCTCCCAGGAGAAACACGCGATGCGCCTTCTTCAGACATCGCCAATGCCGTCCAAGAGCGCGTCGGCCCTATTTACGGGGTGGAGAGCCTTATTTATGGTTCTGGCTCCAATTTTGGGGGATCTCCCGTTTCTGTTTCTCTTGTGGGCAGCAATATTGTCGAACTGAAGCGGGCCAAAGAAGCACTCAAAGTAGCTTTAAGAGAAATTCCTGAACTGAAGGATGTTTCAGACAACGACCCTGCGGGGATCAAGGAAGTAATTCTTGTCTTAAAAGAAAATGCCTATCTCATGGGCCTTACGCTCAACGATGTCATGTCCCAAGTCCGGAGTGGCTTTTTTGGGCAAAGCGTACAACGCTTTCAGCGTGGGCGTGATGAAATCCGCGTGTGGGTGCGCTATGACAGAAAGGACCGTAAGTCCATCAAGAGCCTTGATGATATGTGGATCGTCACACCAACTAGAAACCGTGTTCCGCTTTCAGAAATTGCTACCTATACGATCGCCAGAGGAGAAGTCGCCATCAACCACCTCGATGGCGTACGCGAAATCAAAGTGACAGCAGATGTAAAGAAACGCGGTGAAAGCACCACCGAAATCCTGACATTTATCCAGGATGACATTATGCCTGAAATCTTGGCCCAGAATCCCTCTGTGAGTCCTCAGTATTCAGGTCAAAATCGCGAAGCTGGAAAGATCAGCAAAGCATTGGGAATCGCCCTTCCAGGTGTATTAATAGCCATTGTTCTTATCATTGCCTTCACTTTCCGCTCGTACAGTCAGCCCTTTATCCTCTTTCTCATGATCCCCTTTAGCCTGATCGGAGTCGCTTGGGGACACTGGTTACATGGGCAGCCGGTGAGTATCCTTTCGGCCTTGGGAATCGTGGCATTGATAGGGATTGTGGTCAATGATGGCTTGGTGTTGATTGGGAAATTTAATGGCTTCTTAAGGGAAGGGCTAAAGTATGACGAGGCCTTGTATCAAGCTGGTCGCTCGCGCTTCCGAGCGATCTTTTTGACCTCGATCACCACGATCGCGGGCCTTGCGCCCCTGATATTTGAGACGAGTCGCCAGGCGCAGTTCTTGATTCCTATGGCCATTTCCATCGCCTATGGCATCTTTATCGCCACCTTTTTGACCCTTTTTATGCTGCCCCTTTTGCTCTCCTTTAGCAATTACATCAAGGTGGGCATTCAGTGGCTTTTCACGGGAAAAATGCCATCCAGAGAAAGCGTTGAAAGACCCGTCAAAGAACAACTGGCAGAACAGGAAGAATTACTGATTGATTAGGAATGAATAAAAATTAAAATGAAAGTTGAAATTAAAATATGAACTGATTCTCAGTGAGTTATAGATGAATAACTGAAAAGTTATTTTTTCTTCATTCCTTAATTATTGATTCACCATTATTTTCTACTACAAACTTCCCATAATATGAGACGCGTCCTCAGCTCCATTATCCTGATACTGCTTTTTTCGCTTAGTTTTTCCCAGACCCTGCTCACCCCTCAACAAGCGGTAGAGATTACCTTGGAAAACAATTACCAAATCAAGATCGATAAGAATGCGGTAGAGACAGCAGAAAACAATACAAGCAAGCTCAACAACCGCTATTTACCGACACTAGATGCAGCTGCTGGGGGCAATCTCGATCTGGGAAGCTCTACCCAGCAATTTGGAAATGGATCAGAGAACAAGGTGAGAAACGCCTTTTCTAACGGCGCCAATGCCTCATTGACGGCTAATTACACAATCTTTGACCAAACGAGGAGCACTACCCTCGCCCAACTTAGAGAGACCCTTAACCTCGTGGACCTTCAGCTCCGCCAGACCATGGAGCTCCAATTGCTCCAGTTATTCAACACCTACTATCAGGTGGCCCGTCTGACCGCTAACCTGGAAGTGCAAGCGCAAACCCTCGAAGTATCCAAAAAGCGCTTACAGCGAGCGCAGTATCAATTTGAATATGGTCAAGGCATCCGCCTTGATGTCCTCAATGCCCAGGTAGATGTGCAGCGTGATAGCATCAATTTTCTCAATATTAAACGCGATCTCAAAAACAGTCAGCGTGACCTCAATTTCATCATGGGACGTCCTGTGAATACTTCCGTTGCTGTTGACACTGCCGTGCGATATGCCCAAAACTTCACCCTTGGCACCCTCTATGAGCAAGCCAAACAGCAGAATATCGGCATCCTGATTGCGGCCAAAAACCTGGACGTCACCCAATTTGACCTGCAGCGTATCGCTGCTGAGCGTAAACCCCGAGTTACGACCAATGCTTCTTATACCTACAGTTTTCAAGACAATGCCTCAGGAGCGTTTATAGACCTCTCTACCAGCACAGGGCTGGGCGTGGGTGTAAACGTATCATGGAATATCTATGACGGCGGCGTGCGCAAGATTCGGGAACAGAATACCCTGCTAACCCTCAAGAGCCAAGGCATTCAAAAAGACCTCCAATTGGAACAACTTGGGAGAGACCTCAACAATGCGTGGGAGAGCTATCAAAATGCCTTGTATGTCCTAGAGGCTGAAGAAGCGAACCTTAGTACCAATCGCCTCAACTTTGCCCGTACAGAAACGCAGTATCAGCAAGGTCAAACCACCTCCGTCGAGTTTCGCCAGGCCCAGCTCAACCTGCTCAATGCCGCCACGAATTACAATAATGCAAAGTTTGACGCCAAGGTACTGGAATTAGAACTGTACCAATTGAGCGGGGGGTTGATGGGGAGGAAGTTTTAGGTTTTGGGTTTTGGGTTTTGGGTTCAATTTCACTTAGACTTAGAACATAAAACCTAAAACTTAAAACAAGAAAAAAGGCACAACACCGGGCGAAGTTGTACCTCATTTTTTAGGCTATTTCAGACGTTTTCAGGAGCTGATGATGTAAAGATGGCCGCTGAGGCAGGGGAATCCTAGTGCCAATGAATAAGTGTGTCGGTTGGAGGGGATAGTGTGTAGGAGGAAATGAAGAATGGAGAATTCAGAAGATCTTAGGCATTCTCAGTTTTCCATTCTCCATTGTTAATTCAGGGTTTCTTTTTTATTTAGACTGATTCTAATTAACTTCGCAGCCATAACTTCTAACTCCTCCTCTTATGCCTAAAAAGAAGTGCTGCAAAAAGTGGAAAAAAAAGGGTAAAGCCTGTAAAAGTTGCCCACTAAGTGGGAAGATCAGAAAGAAGAAGTGAAAGGCTGATTGTCTGAGTGTCTGAAAGTCTGAGCGACCCGTTGGCTGAATATATGGCTCTTTTTGTTACTTTCGGGCTATGTATACCTCAGCAGATAAGCTTCTAGCGCTCCCCCAAATTCAGGCGCAAATCACTACCTGGCGCAGCCAGCAAGCACGAATCGTGTTTACCAATGGCTGTTTTGATCTCCTTCATCCTGGTCATATTGATTACTTGGAAAAAGCCAGACAATTGGGTGATAAGCTGATTGTGGGGTTAAATTCGGATGCTTCTGTGCAGCGACTGAAAGGGATGTCGCGACCGTTATGTCCCGAGAGGGACCGTGCCAGGATGTTAGGTGCATTGGCAAGTGTGGATGCCGTTGTTATGTTTGAAGAAGACACGCCTTTGGCCTTGCTTACGGCGCTTCAGCCAGATGTACTGGTGAAAGGGGGGGATTACGAAGGAAAATTGGTGGTGGGGCGTGAGGTAGTGGAGAAAAATGGTGGTGAGGTGGTCCTCATTCCCTTCCTGGAGGGCTATAGCACGACTTCCCTCATCGAACGCATACAAGGCGTTGAGTTGGAAGTAAATGAGCAGCGAATTCGCCTATCACAAGATGCCATAGAATTGGCAATTCCCCTCCATTTCAATGGGCCACAGCCCAATACCTATGGGGTGCCAGCGGCCAGTGCCCACCCCTATGAAGATGGCGAATTTGTGGGAGATGTCAATCAAGGGGGAAGTTGTAATTTTGAGCAATACACCTTTGTTCCACATTGCAATGGTACTCATACCGAATGTGTGGGGCATGTCGCCGACCAGCCAGTTTACCTACATGAGCAGCTCACGGATAGCTTCTCTCTTGCACAACTCATTAGCATACAGCCCATCCATCCTACTGAAAGCTCAGATTCCTATCAGCCTCCTTTGGCACCTGAAGATTGGGTAATCGATAAAAACAGCCTGGAAAAGGCTTTGGCAGGACATATTTCCCCAGCTACCAAGGCACTCATCATTCGCACCCTCCCCAACGGCCCGCATAAACTCAGTCAAGACTATATGCAAGCGCCACCTGCTTTTTTTTCGAATGAGGCCATGACCTATATCCATGAATTGGGCATCCACCATTTGTTGGTCGATATGCCCTCGGTAGACCGCCTATTTGACGAAGGCAAACTCAGCAATCACCGTATCTTCTGGCAACTGACGCCTGAAGGCCATCAGGTAGACCTCCACCAGCCTTTGACAGCCTTACGCACGATCACGGAGATGATCTATGCCCCTGATGAGGTAGCTGACGGCACCTATATGCTCGAGCTTCAGGCTGCGCCTTTTATGGCGGATACTGCGCCGAGTCGGCCACGGTTGTTTAAGACCGCTCGGGCTTCGCAGACTCAGCCCTCGCTGTGAGACCGTTCGCTTGCGCTCACTGCGGGACCGTTCGTCGCGAAGCTCCTCACTGCGGGATCGCTCGGCTCGAAGACTCACCTCGCTGCGAGATTCACCCTGAGCGCAGCCGAAGGGCTAAAGGCATGACTTTTAGTCTCTTGTCTCGCAGCGAGTCTTCGAGCGGTCTCGCAGTGAGGGCTGTCTTCAGTCCGAACGGTCTCACAGTGAGGAACGCAGTGACGAACGATCTCGCAGCGAGCCCGCAGGGCGAGCGGTCTTAATCCCGAGCGGTCTCAGAATATCCCCAAAAACCTCCTCTTCGGCAATTTCACCCAAAGTTCCCCGCGCTCTTTCTTGACCTCGTAGGATTCGAGGAAATAGCCACCGGTACGGCATTCGCCGGAATGGAGGTCAAAGGCGAAGCGATGCCAAGGGCAGACGATAGCGCCGCTATCGTCTACATGGCCGCCGGCCAGGGGGCCGCGTTGGTGGGGACAACGGGCATCTACGGCATGCCATTTCCCTTCATGAAAGGCCACACAGAGGAGCTTATTGCGGACCGTCACGCTGTGGAGTTGGCCTTGCTTCGGTTCGTATAGATCTGCATGACTGAGGGCTTCAATCGGATACCATTCGTGCGGCATAGTTTTCTGGTTTTGTCTTTCGTCTGAGTTCGTGTTAATTTAGGCAAATAATCAGACAGTAAAGACAGAAACACTTACGCTAGCAGCTAACAGATTGAATTCTAGGATCATAAAAGGCATATTATTGACCCTTTCTATAGGATTGTGGGGGTTGCTGGTGGTTTTTCACTGGTTGGCGAATCGTATCGGAACGCCGCCTTACTTGTGGTTGTGGTATCAAGTAAGCCTTGCAGGGTTTTTTATAGGAACCGCCATTTACATACGACAGGTATTTTCCAAAATAGAACGCCTAGATGTCATCACGATGCTTTGGCGCCTATTTATCATAGGCATGGTAGGGATCACCCTGATGCTGGCCATGCTCATGCTACATCATATCCTGGATGAGAAGCTCAGTTCCAGTATGATGACGATCCTGAGTCCTGCTTTTTATACCATCAGCCTGTTTGCGCTGTTGATTTTTTTCCTTTCAGGTGTCTTTATCTATAAGCGATTTATTCTGTACCAAAAAACTAAGCGAAAGCTATGGAGTTGGAATATTTTTCTGGGGTTTATGATGGTGACCCTGACGTTAGGGATTACAGAGCTTTTTAAGCCCAATGGAGTTCCGGATACCCTCGATACCTCTATTGACATTTTGTTCGCAGTGCTGCTGCTGTATTTAGCTACAAATGTTAGTTGGACAGCTTATCTCAATTTCAATCAGAAGTTGAAGGCTTTGGGGTTGTTTGTTCTGGTCATCGTAGTATCGGTGACTTACCTCACAGCATTGGATCGGCTCCCTACTGAGTTGGACCTTACCGATAAAGGGATTGGTTTCTTTAATCAGTTGATGGACTTACGGTTTGTGTTTTTTATTGCAGCCTTCACCATTTCCTATAGCGCCATTTCCATCCTGGTCCTTTTCTTTAACCTCCCCACCTACTCTATCTTCGAACTCAAAAGCTCAGAGATCGCTTCCTTTAACAAAATTCACCAAGCGATTCAGGGCAATTTTAATCACACAGACATTCTCAATACGCTCCTGGATGCCAGTATGCTTTCTTCCAATGCACGTGCTGGCTGGGTAGAAATCCTCAATGGGAAACAGACCTCTGAAGTTCATATTCGAAAAGGGATAGAATCTGAAGAGATCCAAGCCCTAGTTGACAGCTATGACATGTTAGGAAGGGTAAAAGAAGATCGGCAGTATTTCTTGGTAAAAAACACGCGAAGGCATAAGACCTTCAAACATGCAGATTCGCCTTTCCGATCTCTCTTGTGCATGCCGATTTTTGTCAAGAACGAGTTGCAAGGAGCCGTCTATATTGCCAATGAAATGTCCAATTCCTTTGAGGATGTGACGCTGGCTTCTATTTCGTCTTTTGTAGAGCAGGCGAGCACGGCGATTGAGAATGCGGGATTGGTGCAAAATGCGATCAGTCTGGAACGCTACCAGGAGCAGATCAAGATCGCTAAAGAGGTGCAAAGTCAATTGCTCCCCAATGCATTGCCGAACTCTTCGGTGCTTGAATTTGGCGTAGTGAATGCCACAGCGGAAGAGATAGGTGGAGACTATTTTGATATCATCCGTCAAGACGATCTGTACCGCATCGCCATCGGCGATGTATCGGGCAAAGGCACTACCGCCGCTTTCTATATGGCGGAGATCAAGGGCATCTTTCATGCCCTCAGTCTGGCGAAAGTATCGCCTAAGGAATTTGTCGCTCTCGCGAATCAGGCGATCTCAAATTGCTTCCATAAAGGCTCTTTTTTGACCTTGACGTATCTCCATATTGATGTGAAGACACGCGAGTTAGAGATGATTCGAGCAGGTCACTGCCCATCTTTCTATTATTCGGCTGCTGAAGATAAGATCAGCACGTTGCGCAAAGGAACTTTGGGCCTGGGGATTGTGAGAAATGAAACTTTTTCCAAGCATCTTAAGTATAGTGATGCGATCAAATTTGAGGCGGGAGATATACTCACTTTATACACTGACGGGGTGGTAGAAGCTCGAAATACGGAGAAGGAAGAATTTGGCTATGAGCGATTCCAGGAGGTATTGGAAGCCAATAAAACAAAAAGCGCTCAGGAAATAGGAGAAGCCGTCATGGATGCCGTGCGGTTGTTTGCAGGTGAAGGGATTCACGACGATTACACTTTGCTAATCATTAGATTTTTATAAAATAATAACTCTCTAACATATAGACCGTATTCAAAGAACATGGAGATCATAGAAAAGCAACAAAACGGGTATTATACACTGACCCCTGTAGGGGATCTGGATGCCAATTCATCGTTGGAGATGGATGCGTGTATCAATGGTCTTTTGCAAAAAGATATTGTCAATCTCCATATCGATTGCAGCCAGCTCAAGTATATCTCCAGCGCAGGCTTGGGGGTATTTATTTCGTTTATTGATGAAATAGAACAAAAGGGGGGAAAGATCATATTTTCTCACCTCACAGAAAGCGTCTTTGATGTCTTCGAACTGCTCGGCCTTAACCAAATTGTAACCATTGTAACAAATGGGGAGGAAGTATCCCCGCTATTTTCATCATGAAAACAGCAATCAAGGTAAAGTGTAGCAAAGGCAGCCTGATTGTCATCAGGGACTTTGTCAATAAGTGGCTCACAGAGCGAGCCATCACAGGCGTTCTGGCCAACCAGATCGTCCTCGCAATAGATGAAGCATGTGCCAATAGCATCATCCACCAGCACCAATGTGACGGAAAAAGCAATATCGAAATTCAAATGTCGCTGGAAGCACAAACAGTGCATGTGGAGATCAAAGATACAGGCAATGCCTTTCCGATCACCCGCTATAAACCGCGGGCCATCAACGATATCATCCGCAAGCGCAACAAAGGGGGCATGGGCATTTACCTCATTCGAAACATCATGGATGAAATTGAGATAGAACAGAAAGCAGACCATTTCATCTATAAATTTGCCAAACATATCAATGGGCAGGCTTTGTAGAAAATAATTGAGAATGGAGAATTAGTCGGGAAATAAAATCAAAGAAAAATAGGATCAGTGACCAAGGTTGCTGATCCTTATTTGTTTCTAAACCAATTTTTCTCCCTATCTTGAAATCGAATTCAAGGGTGAATTTGAACTTGGGTTTGAGTTTGAACTTGAATTTGATCTTAAACTTTATCCTAACCTACAACCTATCTCCTGCTATGATCATTCCTAGCTTATTACTCAAGCAATTATACACCCGTGGAAGCCTCAAGAATATTGATGGAGGAGTCACTTTTTCTCTCAAAAACCGACTCAGTGATGCCACTATACTAGGCATCAGCAATTTGGAAATAGAAGACAAAAAGGTACCCCTTGATCATGTGACGCTGTTTTTAGAAGATGGATCTAGCTTGTCTCCCACTGAAGTTTCAGAAAATAGCCCAATTCCCTTTCCACTCAGTACCACCATTGATATTCGGGCTGAAATCGATCACCTGAGTGTAGGCAAGCACAAGTTGCGGTTAGAGGTCGAAACCAAACCATTTGGGAAACTCAAGCTGAAGGTGGACGGAAGTATATCTGAAGAGGACGAGGATCGCGTGGTGATTCCAAGGGATAGGAAAGACGATTTTTCAGATAAAATTATCAAAGAGCGGCAGCAGTTTGTAGAAAAATATACGGGTAAAAAATTGGAACACCTTCCACATTATTCTTTTGATCCGCATATCACAGCAGGCAATTGTGAACACTTCACGGGCGTAGCCCAGGTACCTATTGGCTTTGCAGGGCCACTTACCATTAATGGAGAGCATGCCCAAGGAGACTTCCTCATTCCGCTAGCTACAGCAGAAGGCACCCTGGTCGCCTCGTACAATCGAGGGATCAAGCTGGTCAATGCTTGTGGAGGCGTAAAATGCACCGTCGTAGACGATGCCATGCAGCGTGCGCCCGTCTTTGTGATGGAAGATGCACGAGCAGCTCGTGAGTTTGTGAAATGGGTAAAAGCTCATGAAAGAATCATCGCCGAGCATGCAGAAGCAACTACCCGTTCGGGAAAACTATCCTACATCGACTGCTACCTCGCCAGCAAATTTGCCTATTTGCGCTTCAATTTTACCACAGGTGACGCTGCGGGTCAAAACATGGTCGGGCGGGCTACCTTCGCCGCTTGTAGCTGGATTCTAGATCACTACACGGATTACCGTTTTGAGCATTTTTTCCTTGAATCCAACCTCGCTACTGACAAAAAAGCCTCGCAGGTCAATATCATGCACACACGAGGCAAACGCGTAACTGCTGAAGCCGTCATCAAGCGTGATATTCTGCATCAATATATGCGGGTAGATACCAAGACTCTCTCCCACCACGCTGGCGTCGCCAACGTAGGGGCTATCCTCTCTGGCGCCAATAATAATGGCCTACACTCCGCCAACGGCATCACGGCGATGTTCATCGCGACAGGACAAGATGTAGCCAATGTCTCCGAATCGTCGGCCGGAATTATTTTCATCGAATTGACAGATGACGATGATTTGTATATTTCCATTACAATCCCCTCCCTGATCGTCGCGACATATGGAGGAGGCACTGGCCTTGCAACCCAGAAAGAGTGCCTTGAATTGATGGATTGCTATGGCAAGGATCGGGTGAAAAAACTCGCTGAAATCATCGCGGGAGTTGTCCTTGCAGGTGAATTGTCTCTGGCATCAGCCATTTCTTCTTCTGACTGGGTCTCCAGTCATGAGCAGTATGGGAGAAACCGGTAGAGACCGCTCCCTGCGGTCGCTGTCAGATCGTTCGGCCCAAAGGCCTCACTGTCAGACGAGAGACCGCTCGGCTTGAAGACTCGCCTCACTGTCAGACTCAAGGCAATCCTTCTTGTCTGAAAGCGAGTCTTCGAGCGATCTGACAGTGAGTGCAGCGAACGGTCTCGCCTCTTGTAGCGAGGACCGTCTTCGGGCCGAGCGGTCTCACCGTTTCCCGTAGGGTCACGATATATCGTGACCCTACGGGAAACGGTCTCACAGAATCTTCTCATCATCTCTGATTCCACACAAGGCTTCGCTTTCTTCCCAAAGGCGGCGGGCGTCGTCTTCCTTATAGGAACGCTTAGACGACTTCTTGGGCGCACATTTGTCCCAATACAAGCCGCTCTTGCCAATGACTTCTTCAGAGGAAGCCAGGTAGATCGAGGTTTCAGCACCTTCGGCAGGGCTGACGCCGCCAGAGCGGCGGATTTTCCATGCCAGGGCATGGATAGAAGCCGTATGCTTGATCCCAATATCCGTCTTCACCAATCCAGGCTGGATGCAGTTGGCAGTGACATTGGTGATCCCTGCTGCCTTGAGCTTGCGGTCAAGCTCATAGATAAATAGGCAGTTGGCCAGTTTGGACTGGGCATAGGCGCGAAGTCCGTGATATTTGCGGTCTAGGTTGAGGTTACCAAAATGCATTTTGGTCTGAAAATGGGAGTCAGAACCTACTACCAAGACACGACCTTCTGGGGCAGCCTTGAGTCCTGGCATGAGCAAATGGGTCAACAGAAATGGCGTAAGGTGGTTCACGGCAAATTGCATTTCTATCCCATCTTCGGTGAGTGTCTGCTTGGACAGCCAGGTGCCCGCATTATTCAGAAGGACATCTATCCTGCTCCATCGTGAAAGGATGGTCTGAGCTGCTTTCCTTACTTCTTTTTGAGAGGAGAGATCTGCTGACACCACATGAATTTCGGGATTGCCTGACGCTTTGGCAATTCGGATGCAAGCGTCCTTTCCTTTTTCGGGGGTCCTACAAACCAAGATTACGCGAGCGCCTAAATGGGCTAAGCCGAGGGCGGTCTCATAGCCAATTCCCGTGTTGGCTCCTGTTACAATACATGTCATTCCGTGCATGGGGTGCGAAGATATAATAGTGCGCGGCTTTTGGCAAGTCGCTTTGGGTTGATAATAAAGGATAGTCGGAAAACAGGTGGTACAATTATCAAGCCTACTTACCTTAAGATCACAATCCGCGCCGTGATTTTCTGGTTGGGATACGATATGACCGCATAATAGGTCCCTGAAGGGATGCCTTGCATAGATACGGCCCGCTTTCGTTTCCCTATATTCACAAATCCGCTTTCTGAACGGACGATTTTCCCCCCATAAGTCCTTAATTTAAATTCAACATAGGTCTCCTCATTAAAATCAAATTCCAGTACCAGTTTTTGGCCTTTCAACAACGTCTTTTTGACAATAGAAACAGTTCCCACTGTAGCAGGCTCCAGATTCAACGCTTCATCCGAGCCCTCATCTGTGACTTCCGCTCCTGCTATTGGCTCTGGAGGCTCCAGTGCCTCGATAGCCGCAATTCTTGCTTCGAGGTCCTCAAGCGTTTTAGGGGAATACCGAAGGTATATCCGTTCGGGAGCTACTGCCTCGGGATGGCTTATGAGCGGAGCTGGTGAATGACTATTTCGGTCTAACATCGCTAGGGAATTTCCCTTCCTGAGGGCAGATATTTGGGCACCTGCCAGTTCAGGGGTTTGCCCTTCTCCTCCATCCTCAGGCACAGCAGGAGGGTCCAGGAGGAGGAGCATCTCTGCTAAGGAATTAAGGTCTGTGTCGTAGGATTTCGATGGAATAAATGACGGAACGAGGTTTTGAGGTGCAGGAGGGGATATCGGGGTAAGGCCCTCAGGGACGGCAGGTTTTCGCCGAAGATCGGCGGTCATGGATTGGAACCTCACAGAAGATTTGATGGAAATGCGCGCTGCTTTGGGCAAAGTAGGGGCTTGCGTCCGTATTCCAGCAAAAGCCTCTGATTCGGCAGTAGTGATCACTGGGAGCTGGTCAGTTTCTTCTCCAAAATCCCCCGACCGATTCATGGTGATCATCTTTTGAAAGGCGCGTTCCCCAGTCCAGAACGTGAATCGATAGGGTGTCAACCCTGCTCCCGTAGTGTCCTTCACCCCAGACCGTATTTCAAATACATAAGCCCTGTCTTGTTCCAATAAAAAATAAGGCTCCAAAGTCAAATTACGGAGGTCATATTTGAAGGTCACAAATGAGGGCATCTCCGAACTCGGATCATCTGCCGGATATAGTTTCACGGTCTGGTTGTTGACAGTGCTTTCATCCAATGGCCCATTTGGCAACTGCAAGATCACCGAAATAAAAGCATTTCGGATGATGTTTTGAGAGCCTTCCTTGGGAAAGGAGCCTACAACTTGAGGAGATTGAGAAAAGGTAAAAGTAAAGGAAAAACAACAGCAAAGCGCAAAGCCAATCAACAACAATTTTTTCACTCGGTTTAGTCTTTTTCTGCTTTTGGTGGGGTCAATTTCTGCCGAATTTTGCCCACTAGCATTTTGCTGCCAAGCAGGGTGTCGGCCTTTTTGACAAAATTTCGGGCTGTGGGGAGCAATTCCTGGTCGCCAGACCAGTGCTTTTCGGCGATTTTGAAATGGGGGGTATTGATCATGCTATGGATGACATATATGGCCAGTGCCACATCATCTGCAAATCCCATATATCCACTGATCAACTCAGGAATCAAGTCCACTGGCATGACAAAATACGTCATGGCGGCGCCCAGTTTGGCTTTTTCCCCTTTGGGCACCTCTTCATCTCCCAGCAATTTGGCAAGCAAATGAAATAGATCTGGCGCTAGCATCAAGTACTCGGCTACCTTATGCCCATCGCCTGCTTTCTTTTGCAGCCACTCGCGCATTTGGGTTCTAAGTTTTTGATAAAAGTCCATAACCTCATCAAGATAAGAAAAAATCAGAATTCATCCTATAAGGCCATTCATTGGGCTATATCGCCCCTTACTCCAACTCGGAAGGGCGGTGAGGGGACAATTCACGGTGCTGGCGGATCGCACGTCTGGCTAGCCAGATACCAATGATCAAGGCTACAAAGGAGAATAAGGCAACAAATCCCATGTTCAAGAATAGGAAGAAATCATAGAGGCCGTGGAAAAGGACGGCGATGCCCAGCCCCTTGAGCCTTTCAAGGTAAGGGCTGCCATGTTTGATATACTTGGCACGGCCGACAAAATAGCCCATCAAAATACCAAAAACGGCATGAGCAGGTACGGCGGTGACCATACGCAGCAAAGCCACCTCTTCTCCTCCATTCATCACATAGAGCACATTTTCGATAGCTGCAAATCCCAGTGATACCGTCACGCCATACATGATCCCGTCATATGGCTCATCAAATTCTTTGTGTGGGTAATTATAATAGCGCAGGACAAGGTATTTCATCCATTCTTCGGTAAGCGCCACCACAATAAATGCATACACAATGATCCCAAAAATACTGTCATGAGAAACCCCCAAAAATTGACGCAAAATACCGCCTAAATAGACGACAGGCACAGCCGTCAATATCCCTAGGATAAAGGTGATAATGAGGTATTTGAGCGGTTCCCGGTCATATTCGTCTCTGACATAGACGTATGTCATCAGGAATACAACAGGAGCCAATGCGAGGGTGAGAAGTTCTAGTATTTCCAAGGAGAATGATTTTCAGTACAGGTCGATCATGCGAAAGGCATCTTCAAAATGCTCAATAAGCGGATGCTCTGTGTCGGCTTTTTGGATGGCAATGACATCAAATCGCACAGGCACAGTGCGCATCTGTTTTTCATACAGATAACTGTCTGCGACTTTGAAGATGCGTTTTTTCTTGGCTGGCGTGACGGCGGTTTCCGGAAAAGGGCCTTGGGTCCCACTTCGGGCTTTGACTTCGACAAAGACCAGTTCCGCAGGTTCTAGCTGCAAAGCGACGATGTCGATTTCAGCTTGCTGAAAGCGGTAATTACGGTCCAAGATATTGTATCCCTTGGCTTCAAGCAAGCCCGCCGCTATATCTTCTCCTCGCTTGCCGATGTCATTGTGGTCCGCCATGAGGAAATAGATGGAATTAAAATGAAAATAAAAATGAAAGTAAAAAATTAACCTGATTATCAATGCCATATGAATCGAAAAATCCAATTCCTTTCCCATCTCCCCACATTTACTCATTTAATCATCTACTCCTCTATTCATTCCATTCTATCATTCTCTCATCCCCTCATTCTATCATTCCTCCCCCTATGGGCGATAGTCTCTATTCGAAATCTCAAACCCCTCGGGCAGTTCAAATTGCTCCTTATCAAATTCGCGGAGGTTGATGTTTTGGATCAACGTGACCACCGTGAGGTCTCGGGTTTTCTTGACGATCTTCAAGGGGATACGCCCTTCCAGCCCCTTCACCAGGAAAAAGGGCTTTGCCCGTTTTTTATCCTCATAAAACTTCAGGTCTACTCGATAGTCATCTGAGACATAAAAGAGGAAATAAGCATTGTCCTTCTTCATGCGATAGACATCACAAGTGGTGCCAAACACTTCGGCCGTCTTATCTGCAAATTCAGCTACAGGGACTTCTTTATTTTCACGGTTAAGGTCCGTATGAGGCGAGTATTTATAGGCTTTCTTCTCCTGCATATTGATGCTCACCTCAACATCTCTGTCATTGAGGTAAAGGAATGTTTTGGGGTAACGGCCCCCTTTGAGGTTGACGATATAGCTGCCGTCTTTGATGTGAAGCTCCAATTCATTATTGGGTTCGTTCATCCGAATGGCATCTGCGCTGGCCCCATTGAACTTCACCTGATAGGTGAGGGTGCCTTCAAAAAAGGGGATTTCCCCGTTTTGGGCTATCAGAAATGAGCCAATCGTAAAAACGAGGAATATTAGGATAGTGCGGAAAGCGTTCAAGATAATTGGGGTTAAGAGTTCAGGGTTCAGGGTTCAGGGTTCAGGGTTCAGGGTTCAGGGTTCAGGGTTCAGGTGAAAATCGCTCCTTATGTCGTGCTGCTACATATACGCTGTGAAAATAAACATTATTTTATCATTTTATCATCTACTCCTTTTCTCATTCTCCATTCTATCATTCACTCCTTCTATCATTCGATCATTTCTTCTTCCTCCTCACCCCTATGACGTTTGGAATACGCCAAAAGTCATCATTGCTGTCATCTTCGAAGAAGCCTGTCTCATAGCTGCCCATCTTTGCCACTGTTTTTTGTGGATGATTCAGGTAAAAGGACGCTTCGGGGCCACCTTCCAGATAGATGGCTTGTTGGATGCCGATGGGAAATTTCAAGAGGATTCGGATAAAATCGTGTACGCTGTAGGGAGACCGGGTAAAAGCAAAAAGGACTCGTCCTTTGTTGTCTGTACATAGGACCACCATACTCCAGTAGCGCTGCTGTCGGCCCCATTTATTGCGGCGGTTACAGTCGATCATGCGGATGCTTTGTGAAACAGACTGGTAGTCCTCAACCAGTTTCTCCCAGTCGTGGCATTCGCGATCGATGAGCTGAAAGGGCGGCAGGCTTTCTGTCGAGGGATGGAAGGCGATAAAGGCTTTGTCTTTATTGAAGCGGGACTGATTGACAAAATCGTAGTTTTTCATGTATCCCACATTCGTGAGGTGATCGCTTTGGTACATACCGGCATTGACGACGGCGATCAGCCCTTCTTTTGCAGCCCAGTCAGGCGCAAAGCGTGGCAATCTATCGCCAGCTTTGGCACTGACAAGTTGAAAGTCAAAATGCGCGGGATCTATCCGCAAGAGCGTAACGCGGCTATCGCCGATATTGGCACGGATAGAAGCTTCCGCTTCTGTGAACGCTAGCCCTGGCTCCAATTCTTCCCATATGATGGGGATAGGATTAGCGGCAGGTGTATGTGCAAGAATTGGTGGCGGGACGAAAGTATCTGGCTCGGGAGGTGGTGGAATTGGCGTCGTATCAATGGCAGGCGCCACATAGGCGGGCGGCTGTGTATCAGCCCCTTCCTTCATCTCGCAGGCCATGCCTGAAAGGACCAGAAGACCTATCCCTAGGCGCTTCATTATCAGCAGACTGTGGATGCCCAGCGTTCGCAGATTCATTCACCCAATTTACAGAAAAAACCTCCTCAGGAGTTAATTTATCCGTAACTTTGCCGACAGATAAGTGAAATTATTAATTGATGGATGATTGATTATTAATTGATTGTTCTGAAAGAAGATGACTATGAAAACATTCTCCCTACCTATCAGCCTATTAGGGGCCATTTGTGCGATGCTACTGTTCACCTCCTGTGGGGACAGCGCCCGAACGCTGACATTTGACACCAATACCGTCAATTATGACAAGACCGTGACCCGCGCCACTGCTGCGAAGTTGGGTCAATACCTCAAAAACAATGGGCATTTTGATAAAGCCCGATATGTGGGATTATATGTAGAGAAAGATCGCTTGGACTATACCCTTCATTGGGTGGTAACGGTGGGATTTTTGCCTACGCCCGATACCTTGGCCTATTTTCGAGGGCTGGTGGATAGCCTTCGCCTACGTGTTTTTGACGAAAGGGAAGTCACCATTTACCTGACAGACCATCCTGAAGAAGAAGAATGGGAGATTCTTAAGGAAGCTGAGCCGATGGTCCGTTTTGGTATGCACACCTTGTATTATATGCCTTCTGTAGACCGCGCAGATGCGGAGAAACTGGCAAACTATCTGACGGCCCATGAACAGTTTAACTTCACCACCCCGCAAGTTCTGCGCTTGCAAGCCTGGGGCAGTGAGTATGTCATCTCCATGGGCCTTACCGATGGCGTGACAGACGAATTGATTACCCAAATCAGCAGTTTAAGAGGTGGCATCAGCAAAGAAGTCTTTCCAGACAAAGAACTCGGAATGGAATTCCGAGATCACCTTTTGCACGATATTTTGCGCGACGTTTCTGGACCTTTTTTCCAGAATAGCCTGAAAGTAGATGGCATGGAAATCCGCTACTCTGAAGGGATCAATGAGCTCACGGCCATTACCCTTCGCAATTACCTCAAGACCCGAGGATTCCTCAAACACGCCAACTGGGTCAATCTATCCGAGAGTGACGGCGGCTATAAGCTCACCATTCCGCCTCGTAGCGGTGTCAAAGCCCCTGGGGATGTGCGCATGGCCAGACGCCTGACGATGGAACTCAAAAAGGTGTTGGGCGGCCGTACCGATGTCGAATTATATGACCAAGGTACGCGTGAGCGTGAACTCGTGCCTGGCGGACGGCAGTATGAACTCGACTGAGTCGAGGAGATTGCAGATTGCCGAACAAGGATTGAAGATTTAAGAAGTGAGGAAAATATCTTTACTTCAACAATCCTTGTTCGTCAATCGATATTCTGCAATCTCTTCATTCCTACAGTTCAATCACCTTCGTCTTATTCCGATAAGTTACCGTAAGCTCCGAATCACACGTTCCATCGCCAAAGTCCACGGTCATAGCCGATGGCAAAAGGGTCGTAGAAACCGTCACCATACCGCTCGCAGGCAAGATGTAGCCATCACTCAGACAAGCTGTCTTGACCTCAATGGGCTGTGTGATCAAAGCGCTATAACTATCTCCATCTTTATTCGTGCCGGTGCTATTGCCTTCGATGTGGAACACATCGTCTGAAGGATCGCCAGAGCCTTCGCCAGCCACCCAGGTGATGGTCCGCACGGACGCATAGCTCACCGTCGTACCGTCTGGATAGGTCAATTGACCATTGCTGATGTCATAGCTGAAGGTCAATTGCCCCTGGCTATTGCGCGCCAATGTCTGCACCGTCAGGGCACCGCCTAGTTGATAGCCTTCAACTTCATAATTGACAAATGAGATGCTCATTTGGGAGCCGGGGGCGCGGTCGCGCCCGATGTAGGCGATCTTGATGACGCCGGACCGTTCGCGGCCGTCAGGACCCGTACAGCCTGTGCCGAAGTCTACGGTCACAAGTTGGGCTACTGTGTCCAGGGTAACGGCTGCACACAAGGTACTTGTCTTGCCATATAGCCCGGCTTCTTGCATAGCTTCGTCTACAATTTGATAGACTTCGTCAAATTCACTTTGAGTCGTAGCAGCGACTTGTACGGTGAGGTAGTCGGCTTCATCATCGGGGGTGATCACGGGATCATTCTGGCAGGCCGTCAGGGTCATACAGAGGATTGTCAATAGCAAAAGGGAGGTTTTCAGGGTTTTCATAAGAGAATTGGTTTTGGGTTTTGCGTTTTGGGTTTTGAGTTTTGAGTTTTGGGTTTTGCGTTTTGGGTTTTGGGTTTTGGGTTTTGGGTTTTGGGTTTTGAGTTTTGGGTTTTTTCGGCAAGCGATTTTTGTTCCTCAGAACGACTCAAAATTGGGGGGATAGGCCCTGTTTTCTCCTATTTATTCAACAAACGGCGTGGTATTCTTTGCAAACGGCTGATGGAGTTCTATGTGCGGAACTGGAAGGGGTGTTGGGCATTGATTTATCCAATCGTCAACCTGATGCCTTAGGTTAATTAATTGCCCTAATATTTTGGTGTGGTTACAGAATGAGATAAATTTCCTGATGTAGAATATGAAAAATCGTAGCTAAATTATATGAAAATACTAATATCAATCCTTACCTTTTTTGTGATACATTCAGTTAATGTAATTGGTCAAAACCAAACTTCAGGTGCCAGTAATTGTCCTAAAATGAACCTAATTGATGATTCAAACGGAGGAAGAGAATATTATTGTGAAGGACATGGCATGTCAGTACTTTTATTTCTAAACCAAGATTCTACTTTTGATTTTTTCCATCTTGAAACTAAACTCACTGTTTCATCAGGCATTTGGTTCACTCAGGATGATACTATACTTGTTTTATATACACGTTTGCCACAGTTGTGTGATTTAGAAAATAGTACAGGGATGAAAAAAATTTACAAAACATTTGATTTAGAATTTATCAATATAGAAAGTTTTACAAATAAAAGATTTCTTTTAAAAGGCAAAGCTTTGTTTTTAATAGAACCGAAAGGGTAATATATGGCCAAAGCCCTTAACCTATTCCCCCTGGTCATCATTTTTACCTAAAAAGGGGTTAGAGGCAACAAAGCCTTCATCAGTCGTCAGCAGCGCCTTTTGCTAAAACCGCTATGCATTATGATTCGGAGAAATTACTTTTGACATCTCCCTAGCGTTTTGAAGTTAAACCAGATCAGGAAGAGTTTTGATGAACTATAATAAGATAAAGCTCCATTGCCAAGAAGACCACATTGCTGCGAGTTATTTTATTCTTGTGGCAAATCGACTTTATGAAATTTTTGGCGAATTGGAAACCGTTGAAGCGTGTTATGGAATTATTCAGCTTATAACTGATCATTCACTTATTTTTCCAGATGGGTTTATAATAAATGATGAGAAAAATAAATCCTTTTGGATATGGAGAATCGATGCTGCTGTTATTGCAAGTGTATTATACGCTGGAAATGAGACACCTTTAGTTTTGAAGGCAAAATCTATTGAGAGTAATTTATATGAGGAAGCTTATCAGAATATGGCAAAGAAAATGGAAGATGTTGGCGTGAAAATAGTGTAAATTATGTATCTGGGTTTTCTTTTTCGGGTGATGATGTTAACCTGGGCATTCTTGCCATGCTTTACGTATGCGCAAAAAATAATTCCCCTTGTTTTGGGGTCGGGATATAGAGCGGATACGGTAATTGTATTGGTTAATAGAGACACGGTATTTAATGATGTAGTAATCTCTTCGGCTGTGACTGGCTTTGCTCGCGAAATTAGATTGCCCAGAGAAAAGGGCAAAAAACTGACTGTTGATTTTGTAATCAACGGATTTACAACTTTTACGATAGTAATAGACCCTAAAATGCTTAAGCGGCACAGTATGATAGTTGTAAACGCATATCCAGCGAAAAAACTTCCTATTATAGGCCATCTTGAGATAGAGATAGTCAGTTATAAAAAGCGTTTTTTTTACTAAAAAACGTGAGTTCTTTATCGTCTTACGACATTTGGGATTAAATTTTAACAACTTGATTAGGCTGGAAGAATGCTTTAGAGGGGATGATTCCTGGCTTGATGTCGATGAAGTCATACGCGCATATCCC
>JAUIKF010000115.1 GCA_030430575.1 Bacteroidia bacterium
AGGGATATGCGCGTATGACTTCATCGACATCAAGCCAGGAATCATCCCCTCTAAAGCATTCTTCCAGCCTAATCAAGTTGTTAAAATTTAATCCCAAATGTCGTAAGACGATAAAGAACTCACGTTTGTTACTGATTGATGAATTTCTGTTACAGTCTCTTTGGATTGTTCAATGATAAGGCTGAGAATTTGTTTTTCAAATTCGGCATCGCCGTCAGAGAGTTCTTTCAACTTGGAAAAATCTAACAGCAAAGGGGCATTTAATGGAGGCATTAGTGAATGTTTCGAGCTCATGGTTGCAGGTTTGTGAGGGTAAGGTTTGAGCTGTTTAGGCATACAATTTATATTGCGAGTGTAGTAAAGTACAAAAAAAGACAGATCCCCTAATAATCTGAGATGAATTTACAAAATTACTTTGAATAGGTAGCAGACAACTTTTAGACGTAATGAATGGTTGTAAGGTCATCTATTAATTCAGATAAATTTTTACCGTCCAATTTATGAAAGGAAATATTGATTCTTCGTCCCAATACGCACCTCGCCATTTTTCTTATCAGCGAATTTTGAGCCAGGAAGTTCACATAGGAAATTCTGCTTTGGGCGGGAATCACCCCATCCGTCTCCAGTCGATGACTACAACAGACACCATGGACACTCAAGCGACAGTAGCACAAACACTCCGGATGGTTGCGGCGGGAAGTGAATATGTACGAATTACAGCACCTAGTCAGAAGGAGGCACATAATCTCGCAGAGATCAAAAAGGAGCTCAAAAAAAGGGGATGTGAGGTTCCCCTCATTGCTGATATTCATTACACGCCCAACGCAGCTGAGATTGCAGCACGGATCGTAGAGAAAGTCCGTGTGAATCCTGGCAACTACGCCGATAAAAAACGGTTCAAAACCATCGAATATACTGATGCTTCCTACCAAGCTGAGATAGAGCGCATCCACGAACGGTTTTCTCCCCTGGTCAAGATATGCAAAGAATATGGGACTGCCATGCGCGTGGGGACAAATCATGGCTCGCTTTCCGATCGAATCATGAGTCGATATGGCGATACGCCTGAAGGCATGGTAGAATCTGCCTTGGAGTTTGTACGAATATGTGAAGATCACAATTTTCATGACATCGTCTTGTCGATGAAAGCGTCCAACCCGCAAGTGATGGTGCAAGCCTACCGCTTGCTCATGCAGCGGATGCAGGCCGCAGGCCGCATCTACCCGACACACCTTGGTGTGACTGAGGCAGGTGAAGGCGAAGACGGCCGCATCAAATCTGCGCTGGGCATCGCTACCCTGCTACAAGATGGGATTGGCGATACGGTTCGTGTATCCTTGACAGAAGAACCTGAATACGAGCTTCCCGTAGCACGTTTCCTCGTAAATCATTTTGTCAAACAAGCCCCTCTAGCACCCGCCATAAATGAACCGCTTCCCGATCCACCGATCCCAATTAATCCTTATGCCTTTCAACGACGCAAAACGCTGGCTACGGGATCGTTTGGTGATGGCCAGGTCCCAAGGGTCGTCTCTGACTTGAGCCACCTCGAAATCCAGGCGAGCAGTCTTATAGAAGCAGGATATACCTACATTCCGGCCTTAGACAAATACAATTTCTCCGACATAGCGGCGGACTTTGTGTATTTAGGGAAAAAGGTTCCGCCTTATGAGTTGCCTGGCGGGCTTTCTGCCGTTTTTGATGTCGATACCTGGGAGTTGTTGAAAGACAGAAACCGTGCCTTTCCCTATTTTTCTTCCCCAGCAGCTTTTGTCGCAGCCACTTCTCAAAGCGAAATGCTCAACTTTGTCGCTTTGAACAGCCAGCAATTGCCTCCTCTTTTGGAACAAAACCCAAAGGACTTTGAGACATGTGTGTGGATACTCGAAGCAGAGGGTTGCCTTCCCGCTCATAGTTGGCGGCGCCTTTTGTATACCTTAGAAGGTAAAGGGTGGAAACAGCCTGTCATCTTACGGGTAGATAAAGGGGAAACAGCCAATTATTATTCGGATCAGGATCTTGCCGAGCACCTTAGAATGGGCGAAGAAGCCCAATCCCAACTCCACGTCTCAGCGAGTTGTGCGACCCTCTGGGTCGATGGGCTGGTCGATGGGTTTTGGCTGGAAAAGGCAGATGCCTCCTTGCTCAGAACAGCCTTCGGCATCTTACAACTAGCGCGCATGCGCATCACCAAAACAGAGTATATTTCTTGTCCGTCCTGTGGACGAACCCTATTTGACCTCCAAGAAACCACCGCCAAAATCCGCAAACGCACAGAGCACCTCAAAGGGGTAAAGATTGGCATTATGGGGTGCATCGTCAATGGTCCAGGCGAAATGGCAGACGCCGATTATGGCTATGTAGGGGTAGGCGTAGATAAAATCGCTTTGTATCGCGGCCAGGAGGTAGTTACGCGGGCCGTGCCGCCCGCCCAGGCTGTAGATGCACTCATAGACCTCATCCGTCAGGATGGGAATTGGGTGGAACCTTGAGGAGGTTTAGGGTTTAGGGTTTAGGGTTTAGGGTATTGAAAGAATGGTAGAGGAAAGAAATTGTAATAATCACCTCATTAGTATAGACTAATTCATTTTTAATTCTTCATTTTCCATTCTTCATTTCTTAAAAGAATGTTTCTCAATATAAACCAGTCACTCGATGCCATTCGCGCTAACCTTCTCAGGGTGACGTTTACCATTATCATCATTGCTTTTGGGATCACTGCCTTGGTGGTGGTGCATACCTCGATAGAGGGAATGAAAGATGCGATGACGCGCAGTTTTTCGACCTTGGGGACCAATACCTTTTCAATAAAGAATCGCGCCTCAGGAGCAGTTGTGATAGGCAGAAGGTCCAAAAGGATTCGATATCCTGCGATTGAGTTTGACCAGGCCATGGAATTCAAAAAGCGATTTGAGGGCCTTGCCCCTGTAAGCCTGAATGTGCGAGCCACAGGCATAGGCACCGTTCGTTATCAGACAAACCAGACCAATCCCAGCATCAGTGTTATAGGGACAGATGAAAACTACCTCAAAACGGCTCGTTACCTCATCGAAGAGGGGCGATCGATCAGTCAGGAAGATATTGAGAACAGTCGAAAAGTAGTTGTTCTAGGAGATGACATTAAACAGACCCTTTTTCCCACGGAAAAGGCCGTAGGAAAAAAAGTAACGATAGATAACACCTTTTACACCGTAATCGGTGTGTATCAGTCAATGGGTTCAGCTGGCAGCTCTGGTGGAGATAAACTTGTCACAATCCCTGTCTCTACCCTTCGGACCGTCTACCCTTCCACCAATCGTAGTTTCACCCTCAATGTCTATGCCCCTGACATCAACCGCATCGACTACCTGATGGAAGAAGCCACAGGTACATTTCGCCTCATTCGCAAACGCCGATATGACCAGGAAAACGACTTTTCCCTTACCAAGAGTGATGCAAAGGCCAAGCAGTTGATGGAGAACCTTAGCTTCATGTCCTTCCTCGCTACAGCGATTGCCTTTATCACCCTCCTGGGAGCCGCCGTGGCCCTGTTCAACGTGATGCTCGTGTCTGTGACTGAGCGAACCCAAGAGATCGGCGTGCGCAAGGCGATGGGCGCTACTCAGAATGGCATCATGATTCAGTTTATGACCGAGGCCATTGTGATCTGTCAGTTGGGGAGTCTGACGGGCATCCTCTTGGGCTTAACCATCGGCAATGTTGTCACTTCACTGGTATTTAATGGCGGATTTGTTATTCCGTGGCTATGGCTCTTGGTAGGGGTGATCGCCTGCCTGGTTGTGGGCGTAGTCTCTGGGGCTTATCCCGCCTGGAAGGCGGCGAGGGTGGATCCGATTGAGTCGCTGAGACATGAATAGGCATTCATAACCGTTTTTTTACGATTTTCTCTCTAAATACCGTCTCTCCCTGTACCACCTCTATCACATAGGTGCCTACAGCATAAGGCGTTGCATCAATTGTAAAGTGCTGCCCTGCCACATTCCACCTGTGAACGAGCTGACCAGTCAGGGTGTAGAGACGAATCTCGGCATCGGCATGTGTAGGCAAGCTAAGGTGAATGACATCAATTACAGGATTAGGAAAAATGTGGAGGTCCGCTTGGGCAAAAGTGACCTCTCGGATAGGTGAGAAAGTATAGTCTCCATTGAGGTCTATTTGCTGGATTCGATAATAATTGAGGCCGATATGCGGCAGATCATGTCTAAAAGCGTAGCTGTGCATCCCGGCTGAAGGGCTATTGGCATTTACCTTTCCAATAGCGGAAAATGTCCTACCATCTAGGCTATGTTCTACCGCAAAGTGGTCGGTGTTCACTTCGAAGGCAGTCGTCCATTTGCATAGGACCTGAAGACCGACAGGAAGTGCTTCAAAGTCCAGCCATTCTAGCGGGAAGGCACTTGCCGTGGAAGCTGTCAGCAAGTATAGGCTGTCCAGTCCTGTAAGGTGGATAAAATTGAGCGTGGTGTCTCGGCCAGAGAGTCCCTCCTGGTTCCAGGTGTTGCCTGCGTTGAGACTTTGATACAAAGCGAGCATGGACTCGTCGTGGCCATTGCGTTCGGCGTTGAAGTAGGCAAAGCGAAGGGTCGCGTCGAGCTGGGTGTTGGTAGCTGGCGTGACGCTATAATAGCGCTTGACACCGTCTGCCCCATTGATGTTCTGGGCCGAATGGCCCCGGCGGATTTCTGTGATGCCAAGGGCAGCAGTGGAGGTGATTTCCATGCCTAGATTGCCAGGGCTTTCATTGAGGGGTGCGATGAGGTTCTGTAATGTGATCACCTCCCCCGTACTGGTACTCGTAATCCGAGCTTGTTCATTTTCTCCTCGTAGTTCGCCTAAATTTCCCAAATCAATGTCTTGGCCATTCAGATCCAACAGCCCGCTGCTGAAAATGACGGCTTCCTCCACAGAAACATTCGTTTCCAACTGGGCAGAATCTGCTCCTCGGTCCAGCTCAAGCTGGAAGAGATTCACAGGCCCTGTCCCCAGAATAGCGGACTCGCGGGCTGTACCTGATCCACTCAGGATGAGGGTGGAGGAGTCGGGGTTGAGGGTTCCATTGACTGCTAAGCGAGTATTGTTTAAGACCATTTGCTGCTGGCCTTCGAAGGTCATCTGGGTGCCTGGGGTGATGATAAGCTGTGTCTGTGCGTGGAGGGGCAGGGTAAAGAAGCAGATGAGGGTTAGGAGAGGTATAGTTTTCATGGGGTAATGTTGAATGGATGAATGCTTGTCCTGAGTTGTCCCTGAGTCCGTCGAAGGGTATCGAAGGGATTAATTTTGACTAATAAGCTACAATTTGATATACAAATACAACTGAGAAAAATTGAGGAAAGGGTCAAATATCCACCCTCGCCCAGAGGCATCATAGGAATCAAACCAGTTACTTTCATCCCCGCCAAATACCAACATCTTCTCCCCTGTCCACACTGCAGACGGATTAAATACTTCCCAAAGACCTTGGTCAGAACCATCCAATAGGTCACGCTCATAAGGATAAGCGGGAGCATAGATCAACCCGTACACGCCCCGAAGCCCACCCCAAGTGATCATTTTTTCGCCCGTCCAAATCGTGGAATTGAAGGCGGATTGTTTACTTCCACTTCCAAATGGAGAGAGCCAAAGGCGAATGTCCCAGTTGTCGCTTGATAAGGTGTAGACAAGGACGCCATTGGTTCCAATATTTCCCGCTGATCCATATCCCCCAAAGACGATCAACTGTCCTAAGCTATCGACCCACACAGCGCCGTGCCCAATTCGCCCTGGCGCGTGATGACTGGTGTCCATCGTGGTCCAAGTGTTGGTCGTAGGATCATAGAGTCCACCGGTATTCAAATAAGAAGAGCCACTCTGTCCCCCCCAGATAATCATCTGGCTGCCTGTCCAGAGTGCGGTATGACCATTGCGATTGGAAGGAATATTGGTGGCAGACACGGTCGACCAACTGTTTGTCGCAGGATTGTATCTCCTTGAGATATTGAAAGAGACAAGGGGGCCTATTCCCCCAAAAACGATCATTTCCGTGCCTGTCCATACGGCCGTATGGTGGGAGCGCACAGAGGGCGCACCATTTGTAGCCATCGTTGTCCAGCTATCCAAGACGGGATCATAAATGCCCCCGTCATTATACAGGGTGCTACTCCCACCTCCAATGGCACTGCCACTACTTCCGCCCCAAACGATAAGCTTGGACCCTGTCCAAACATAGCTAAAGTGCGTTCTTGCGGCGGGTGCCCCTGTACTGGACATATTGCTCCAGGTATCTGTCGCAGGGTCGTACAGCTTGCCGTCTCCTAATGCACTATTATTATTTTCGCCGCCCCAGATGATCATTCGATCACCTGTCCAAACAGCTGCATGAAATGCCCTGTCAGAGGGGTTATTGACATTTGTCATTTTGGTCCAACTTATGGTCTCATTGCTGATCTCTGTGCGGCCCAGGTATTGATAGCCTTTGGCGGCCATGCCAGGGTCGTCTCGGTGTGGCAGGTAGGTAATGCCTGCATTGGGATGCACATCCGATCGACGGGCGAGCCCTTCCCATTGGCTGCCGTCATAATACCACAAGCCGCTGTCAGCGTCTATTTGGTAGACGGTCAGCCCATTGGCAGGCCTGGGAATGGCCATGCGCTGCGCAGCAGTCATGCGTGGCGGGAGGAACCCTTGGGTGGTGGACTTCATGTCCAGCAGGGCGCTGGCGTTGGGGTTGGAGCCATCGGTGTTGAGCGCGACACCTTGCGCAGGCAAAAGCCGTGCAGCAGATAAGCTCACAATCATACATCCTATAAGCAAAAAGGATTTCAGGGTAATTTTTGACATAACAAGAAGATGGTGGGTAATACTTCTTGCAAGCACGGCATTGGCCGATTGAGGTACTAACAGCTATGTCCCATAAAATGACAGTTATGTCTCTTGGGGAGGGTTATTAGGTTCTAGGTTCTAGGCTGAAGAAATACTTAGAACCTAGGCCTTAGAACCTAGAACGCTCTTCCCCCTTTCCATACTCCGACGGAAGCACGCCATACACCTCTTTGAAGCACTTGGCAAACCAAGAGAGGTTGTTGAAGCCTGTCTGGTAGGCGACCTGGGCGACGTTGTCGGCCTCGGCTCCTAGCAGGCTAGCGGCGCGCTTGAGGCGGAGGGTGCGGATAAATCCACTGGGGGACTGGCCTGTCAAGGATTGGATTTTTCGATGAAAGTGGCTACGGCTCATGTTCATGGCCTGTTGGAGGTCTCCTGCACGGAAATCGGCGTTGCCGATTTCGGGCTCTACAAGGTATCCGTCCCACGAAGCACGTCTTTTGGGGTCCCTTTGGCCTATTTAGCTTTGCGGGGGGCCTGCCTCTGTTCTGGTCCTATGATAAGAGCTGGGTATCCGTCCCACGAAGCACGTCTTTTGGGGTCCGTCTCAACTTCCTCCCTTTTCGGGAGCCTGCCCTTGGGTCTGTCCTGGGCCTAGGGTAAGAGCTGGTGGTATATTTTGATTGGGTTTCCACTT
>JAUIKF010000063.1 GCA_030430575.1 Bacteroidia bacterium
GTCTATACCCTGCAAGTGACCGATAGTGTAAACTGTTCTGTTTCGGATCAGGTCACCATTATTGAAAATCCCCAACTCTTGATTGATGCAGGGAATCGAGACACCGTTTGTTACGATCATCCAGCTTCGCTGGCAGCGGTGGCAACAGGCGGAAGTGGCTTGTTTAGCTATCAGTGGACGCCTGCCAATTTGGTGGTGAATCCTACTGCCAGCAGCACGGCTACCGTCAATTTGACCGCCAGTCAGTGGTTTTATGTGGAGGTGACCGATTCTGCGGGATGTACGGCACGTGATTCTGTATTTATCAGGGTAAATCCGCAGATGAGCCTCGCAATCGCTGGGGACAGCTTTGTGTGTTATCAGCAGTGTGCTTCGCTCGCTGCCACGCCTGGTGGCGGAACGCCAGGATATTCCTATCTCTGGACCCCAGCCTTAGGCCTTAGCTCACAAACGACACCGCAAGTTCAGGCCTGTGGTCTGATTGCAGATCAGACCTATACCGTCCAAGTGACCGATTCAATTGGCTGTACCATTGTAGATTCATTCCACATCACTGTCAACCCTGAGCTTACAGCCACTGCCGCCATCTCAGGCAATGCCTGTTTTGCTGATACCATTCAGCTGGTGAGTACCGTGACGGGCGGTGCGCCAGGGTATTTGTACCAATGGTCACCTACCGCAGGGCTGAGTGATTCCACCATTGCGAATCCGCAAATTTTTGGACTAAGTGTCTCTACGAGGTACAGATTAACGGTCACGGATTCGAATGGATGTACGGATACGAGTTCGGTTTTTGTACAGATAAATGATGAAATCGTATTGGATGCAGGGCCAGACCAATTCTTGTGTTATGAGGAGCCAGGACAGCTAAATGCGATGGTAAGCGGTGGTTCATTACCTTATAGCAATATCTTCTGGACACCTACCACCAACCTTTCAAATCCTTCTATGCTAAATCCGTCCTTCTTAGGACTTCAAACCTCACAAAATTACGTCATCACGGTCATAGACAATATCGGATGTGTGGTCAAAGACACGGTGAATCTCACGGTGAATCCACAAATTCATGTGTCTCCAGGGCAGGATACCTTATTCTGTTTTGGGGATACGGTGACGCTTGGAGGGAATCCTACGGGATCAGGCGGCATGGGAAGCGTGAGTTATCAGTGGACACCCGCTTTTGCACTTTCCAATCCATTGGTGGCCAATCCGATGGTATATGGGCTGGACAGCACCCTCATCTACCAAGTATTTGTGACGGATGGTGTGGGCTGTGTGGATTCGGCTTCTGCAAGGATTGAGGAAAATCCGCAGTTGATCGTGGATGCTGGTCCGCTTGATAGCTTGTGCTATTTAGAGCAAACAACGCTACAAGGGACTGTAAGTGGCGGACGTACGCCTTATTTTTATCAGTGGCAAGATAGCTCATTAGTCCTAAATCCTTCCCATTTATCTACCCTTACGAATCCTTTAACCACGACTCATCTGTTTGACTTGACTGTGACCGATTCGGCCAACTGCCAAGTGATGGATACTGTACGGGTCGTCGTTAATCCACAATTGACCGCCAACGCAGGAAACAACCAGTTTTTATGCTATGGGGACACCTCGCAGCTCTCTGGAAGTGCCATGGGAGGAACCCCAGGTTATTCTTACCATTGGTCACCCAGCTATAAACTCAGTGCCACCAACATCGCTAATCCTGTTATAAACGGCCTGGATACTACAACTACCTATACGCTGGTGGTGACGGATGGCGTAAATTGTACAGACACTACGACTGTGACGATTGTGGTGAATCCACAATTGGTGGCAAATGCAGGGGGCAATTCTGCCATTTGCTATACCGCTCCGACCTCACTCGGCGGAAGTGCTACGGGTGGAACTCCTGGTTACACTTATCTTTGGGGGCCTTCTGGCAATTTAAGTAGCGCTACAGTTCCCAACCCGAATATCATTGGCCTTGGTACGACAACAACTTTTGAATTGATCGTCACTGATACTGCCGGGTGTACTGATCGCGATTCGACGACGATTTTTGTTAATCCACCATTGATTGTACAAGTGACGGGGGACAGTGTTTGTTATAGGGAAAATGGGCAATTTATGACGAATGTGAGTGGTGGAACGCCAGGCTATACCTATGCCTGGTCGCCTGCCCAATGGCTCAGCGATTCCAGTGCTGCCAATCCTTTTATTATTAATCCAACTTTTACCCAAAATTATACCTTGGTCGTCACCGATTCTGTTGGATGTAAAGACACCATGACTACGCATATTTTGGTCAATCCGCAACTCACAGCCAACGCGGGTCCTGATCAGATTCTATGTTTTGGAGATAGCCTGTCGATTGGTGGGCCAAATGCAGCCGTTGGGGGGAGTCAGCCTTATCGTTATCAGTGGTCTCCTGGTATAGGCTTACATTCAGATACGGTAGCTCAGCCTATCGTCAGCCAGCTAGGTATGCACCAAACCTATACATTGGTGGTCACGGATTCGGCAGCTTGTACGGATACCTCCTCTGTCTTTATTTATGCGAATCCTCAATTGGTGGTAGACGCTGGCCCGAGGGATACGATTTGTTATCGGGGGAATACCCAACTCAATGCTACTGTAACGGGAGGGTCATTTCCTTTGCAGACAATCACTTGGATGCCAAATTCGGGCTTAAATTTGACCAATATTCTCAACCCCACCGTCACTGCGCTGATACAAACAGAATTGTACACCTTGGACATCATCGATTCTGTGGGGTGTACAGGCAGCGATACAGTGACTGTCTGGGTAAATCCTCAGCTCATTGCGACGGCTGCCGATGATAGCGTTTGCGATGGGCAGCAGACAACGATGGTTACGACCGCTTCTGGCGGTACGCCCCCCTATACCTATCAATGGTCACCACAGACCTTCCTGAGTGCCATCAATGTCCCCAATCCGATTGTCAGTGGGCTGGACACTACGACGCAATACACCTTTGTGGTATCAGACGCCAATGCATGTACAGACACGGCAGAAGCCACGATAACTTTTGTCCCATTGCCCCAGCCCAATTTCCAGATTGCGTTCCCCTGTTTTCTCGCACAAAACAGCCCTGCTTGTGTCAATCAGTTGATCACGTTGGTGGATCTTTCCACTACGCAACTTGGCGGGACACCTATTGTGAGACGGGATTGGAACATCAATAATGGGGCGATCACCTTAGTCGGGGATACGGTTTCGTTTACCATCGGCACGCCAGGCCAGATCACGATTAAGCTAGTCGTCACTTCTCAAGCAGGCTGCCAAGACTCTGTCACGCAGACCCTTACGGTGGTAGACCGACCCACCGCCAAATTCTTTGTCCAGCCAGACTCAGCCTGTGCACCCATGATTATTTCCCTTACAGATAGCAGTTCAGGGTATATTTTGGGATATGATTGGCAAATATTTGGGCGGGATGTCAATGGAATACCCGTGCCATTTTTTAACAGCAATTTGCCAGTCCCTACCAACTTGCAACCCTTGCCTCAAGGACAATTGGGAGACACCACCTATTATATTTCCTTGATTGTGAGCAACTGTTGTGGGGCAGACACCTTTATCGATTCGGTGGTGGTTCATCCGCTTCCTATCGTGGATTTTGTGACTTCTCAGGACTCTGGGTGTTCGCCTTTATTGATTGATTTTATGCTAAATGGGTTGGTAACGGTGAGCAATACGGATAGTGTGGTGTTCAATTGGGGAGATGGTTCGCCTCTGCAAACTTTTTTCCAGAATCCGCCTTTCTTCCCTATTATGTGGGACACCCTTTCTCATCTATTTATCGGGAATCCCTATACGGACACCACTTATTATGTCACGCTGTATGGCTATACGCCTTGTGGCGTAGACTCCATCACCAAACCTATTTTGGTGAAGGCCAATGACGTCCGGGCATTTTTCCATACCAATAACTTCGATGATTGTGAGGACCTGACAGTCCAGGTGATTGATTTTGCGGCGGGTGACAGCATTGTGGTGAGTTGGTGTTTTGACTATGATACGGTTACCCATACGTGTAACCATCAAAGGGTCCCAGGTCTCACGGATACGCTCACGTATACCTACACTACTCCTGGGGACTATGTGATTGCTCAATTTGTCAATAATGGCTGTAGTTATGACACGGCTTTCTTCACTGTGCAGGTACGGCCACGTCCTTCCGCTAACTTCATGGCCACGATGCCATGCGCAGGCGGACAAACGCAGTTTACCAACCTCACCACGATTGACACCACCGCCAATCGCCAGGGGGCTGCCATTTCTGGCTATTTCTGGGATTTTGATGGGTTGGGGACCAGCATTTTACCTAATCCTGTATTCACCTTTCCCAATGCTGGCATGTATGATGTAACCCTCATCGCGATCTCCGATCGCAATTGTCAGGATACCATTACCCAAACGATCTCCGTCTGGAATCACCCCCAGGCAGCATTACAAGTAGATACCGCATGTTTGGGGAATGCCACTTTGCTCACTGATAGTAGCACCTCGGTCGACGGTACGATTACGAACTGGTTTATCCAATGGGGCAATGGAAGAGATACCTTGATAAATGCCCCATTTACCAATCCCCAATTGCATACCTACCCAGTGAGCGGGACTTATGTAGTGATGCTAAAGGTAACTGATAGCAATGGCTGTGTGGACAGCGCCCAAGCCACTGCGACCATTCTTAATTTGCCAAGACCTGCATTCCAAACCGATACCGTTTGCCATGGAATGCCGACGCTATTTACCGATATGTCTCAGCCTTCTAGTAATGGCTATCCACTTATTGGCTGGAATTGGGATTTTGGCGACGGAACCCTTCCCTTCTCAGCTCCAAATGCGAACCCCTTTTCCCACCTCTATGGCAATGCCGGTCAATACCAAGCCACCCTGACCGTGACAGATGCCTGGGGATGTGAAGGAACCCTCAGTCAACCTGTAATAGTAGATACCCTTCCCTTGCCCGCATTTAGGGCTGATCCCGTTTGTTTGGGATTCCCTACACAGTTCATGGATAGATCTGTCATGACGAGCAATGCGCTCACCCAATGGCATTGGGACTTTGGCGATGGGACGCAGGACAGTGTTCAGCATCCGCAGCATCAGTATGGCCAGGCAGGGTTGTATATCGTCACCCTTACGGTGACAGATGTAGAAGGCTGCATGGCTGCATTCCAAGATACCGTAGAAGTATACTTCTTGCCCGAAGCAGATTTCAATCCGCTTGACACAGCTGGCTGTCAGCCGCTCCTGGTGTCGTTCACGGATCGGTCAGCCATCGGTTCTGCCGTGTTGACCAACTGGAGTTGGGATTTTGGCGACACCAATAGCGGTACCTTGCCTAACCCCAATCATTTGTATGGTACTGCTGGCATTTACACGGTGGGGCTGACTGTCACAGATGCTAATGGATGCCAGGACGATACAGTTGGTCAAGTGGAGGTTTACACCTTGCCTTCGGCGAGGTTCGCGATCAGTGACTCACTGGGTTGCGCGCCTAAAACCGTGACCTTCACGGATTTATCTACAAGCGACTATACCCTCACTGACTGGTTCTGGGACTTTGGAGATAGCAATACTTCTACTGCTCAGCATCCGCAACATACCTACCAAAATGATGGCATTTATCAGGTGACCCTTACGGTCACGGATGAAAATGGATGCTCCGATACTTTTACCTATCCTACCCTCATTCAACTTTCTCACCCAACCGCAAACTTCTCCATCCTACCTTCGGCTATTTGCCCAGGAAGTCGCATTCAGTTTACAGATACCTCTATCCCCGATACGACCTTGTCTAGCTGGTTCTGGGATTTTGGAAATGGGCAAACCTCGACACAGCAGAACCCAATAATGGAATATCATACCCCAGGTCTCTACACGGTCACCTTGGTGATTGAGAATATCTTTGGCTGTGGAGACGCTATCACGCGAACCGATGTCGTGGAAGTTCACACACCTCCGATCGCAGACTTCCTGCTGATAGATACGGCAGCTTGCCGTCCGTATGACTTGCAAGCGGATGAGCTTTCATCTCCCGGAAGTGCGCCCATCACGAACTGGAATTGGGATTTTGGAGATGGAGGCATGGGAACGGGGCAGATTCCGCGTCATGTATATAATAGTCGGGGGGTTTTCCTCATCACCCTTGTTGTTTCGGATGCCAATCAATGCCTTGATACAGCTTATGCCACAGTGGAGGTCACTGCGCCTGTCGCCGATTTTATCGTGCGAGATAGCCTGCCTTGCTTGCCAGGGGGGATGACGTTTATCGATAATTCCGACTTTGAAGGAAGCTTAACGTGGAGTTGGGATTTTGGAGATGGAAATACCCAAGGGAATATTGGAAATCCTACCCACACCTACGAAGAGAATGGAAATTATTGGGTGACAATGGTGATTCAGGATTATAAGGGATGTATTGACACCGCCCAAAAATGGGTAGAAGCCTTTGAACATCCGATGAATTTCAAGGAGGAAATGGTCAGAGTGACTGTGGATACTATTTTACATAGAGATGTCTGGATAGAATGGGATACCCTGTTTCACCCTCGTATCAACCTGATGGTGATTGAGAAATCGACAGACTTAGGGGCTTCCTATAGGACCATTTATTCCAGGCCTGCTGACTACCAGGATACCGTCCGCCGATTTGTAGATCGGGACGCTTATGTGAACGACTATTCTATCATCTACCGGATGTATACTGAAGACTCTTGTGGAAATGTACATTCGTATGCAAATATTGGGAAGACCATTCACTTGCAAGCAGAGCGCACTCAATTTGGGGTAAATCTAACGTGGACAAACTATCTTGAATGGCAGTTTGGCGTTACGCGATATGATCTACAGATGGGATTTAAAAATTCATTTGGCAAAATTGTCTTTTTCCATTTAGAATCTCTCTCTGATACTTCATATACCCATGAATTCCGAGATTCAGCTCGCTATTTTACAGACGGAGACATTTACTATCGTGTCAAGGCTTATGAAACCCTATACAACGACACCATCAGTTTTTCCAATATGGTACTCATGACAGGAGAACCTCAGCTTTTTGTTCCTAATGCTTTTTCACCCAATCATGATGATATCAATGATTATTTTATGATAAATGGAGGAAGAGTCCCTTGGGCCGTTTCATATCGAATTAGAATCTTTAATCGATGGGGGAATTTTATATATGAATCTAATTCGCCAGATATAAGTTGGGATGGTAGATCCATACAGAAAAATGAACATGTTCCTGAAGGCGTTTATGTGTATGTAATAGAAATTGAAGGATTTAATGGAAAGAAATTTGAAAAAAGTGGCACAGTAACCTTGATTCGATAATTTCAAAGGCTCGGCAGTTGTTGTCGGCCTTTTTTCTATATGGTGAGTTTTGGGGCAAAAAATGATTTCATCCTTGTAATTTGAAACTAAGTTTCCCAAATTGCAAGGATGATAGACCGAAAAATACGTATTGACATAGAAAATGCTTTAGATCGCCAACCTGCTGTTGCCATTATTGGAACCCGTCAAGTGGGCAAAACAACAATTGCATTGGATATAGCAGAAGACAGGAAATCGCTTTATCTTGACCTTGAATCTTATGAAGATAGAGGGAAATTGCAAGATCCTATATTATTTTTTAGTCAATATGAAGATAGCCTGATTATCCTTGATGAAATTCACCGTATGCCTGAATTATTTCAAACGTTACGGGGAGTAATTGATAAAGGAAGGCGAAAAGGAAAAAAGACTGGACGATTTTTAATATTAGGTTCTGCATCCCTTGACTTGCTCAAACAGTCAGGAGAAAGCCTTGCTGGTCGCATTGCCTATATCGATATGACGCCTTTTATCGCATTGGAAGGGGCTCCAGATGATGTCATGAAGCTTTGGGTAAGGGGAGGATTTCCTGAAAGTTTTTTAGCTGATTCAGAAAAAACGAGTTTTCTGATAAGAAAAGATTTTATTCGAACCTATTTAGAAAGAGAGATTCCACAATTTGCACCTCGGTTTCCAGCCGAAACATTAGAGCGGTTGTGGGTAATGTTGGCGCATTTACAAGGGGGGATGTTAAATGCTACAAAAATTGCTTCCAATCTCTCTATCGGAGTCAAAACAGTAAGCTTTTATATCGATTTATTAACGGATTTATTACTCTTAAGGCGCCTACAACCATTTTATGCCAATATCGGAAAAAGGCTGGTTAAGACACCTAAAGTTTATATTAGAGATAGCGGAATTCTACATGCACTCTTGAGAATAAGAGATTATCAAGAACTTGCTGGGCATCCGGTAATCGGTGCAAGTTGGGAAGGTTTTGTTATCGAAAACATCTTATCAGTAGTGCCTCATGGAACAAAATCCAGTTTTTATCGAACATCTGCTGGGGCAGAAATTGACCTTGTACTTGAAATGCCTGATAGCGAAATATGGGCAATTGAAATAAAGAGTGGCCTGACTACTAAACCGCGAAAAGGGTTTTACCATGCCATTGAAGACATTAATTCTACTCATAATTATGTGGTCTATCCTGGAAAAGAGGAATATCCAATTTCGGAAAAAATTCAAGCAATAACCTTAATAGCTATCATGAAGCTCATTGATCAGTTGAAGTAACCATTTTAAGCTAAAAGGGGTTCCTCTGAGAAAACTCAAGTGTTAAATGCAAATTCAAAAAGGAAAAAGTAACCCCAATTTCTCTTTCAAATACTTCGCCGTATAGCTCTCCTTCACCTTCACTAAGTCCTCTGGACGGCCTTGAAACAGCAGTTTCCCACCACCTGCACCCCCTTCTGGGCCTAGGTCGATGATCCAGTCCGCACATTTGATCACATCGAGGTTGTGCTCGATGATGAGGACAGTGTTTCCTCGTTCTACCAGCTCGTTGAGCGCTGTCAGGAGCTTTTTGATGTCGTCAAAATGGAGGCCTGTGGTCGGCTCATCGAAGATGTACAAGGTGCCTTTGGTCGAGCTACTCAGGGCAAGGAATGAAGCGAGCTTCATGCGCTGGGCTTCGCCTCCCGAAAGGGTGCTCGTGCTTTGCCCCATCCGCAGGTAGCCAAGTCCTACGCGCTCCAGAATATCGAGCTTCGCTACGATTTTTTTCTCTTCTTCAAAGAAGATTTTAGCCTCAGAAATGGTCATATTGAGCACTTCGTCGATGTTTTTCCCCTTATACTGCACCTCCAATACGTTTCGCTTGAAACGCTTACCTTGACAGCTATCGCAGGTGAGTTTCACGTCAGGGAGAAACTGCATTTCTACCACTACATGGCCGTCGCCTTTACACTCGTCGCAGCGCCCTCCATCGATGTTAAAGGAAAAGTTTCCAGGTTTTAAGCCCTTCAATTGCGCTGAAGGGAGTTTGGCAAAAAGCTCCCGAATATGATCATACGCCTTGATATAAGTCACCGGATTGGAGCGTGCAGAACGCCCAATGGGGCGCTGATCTACCATTTCGATTCCCGTGATAAGGGAGAGATCTCCACTTACCCCTTTGAAGTATTGGGCTTTGCCCGCGCCTTGTTCGCCCAAGTACTGGCGGATGGAAGGATACAGCACTTGCTGAATCAAGGTCGTTTTGCCTGAACCGCTCACACCTGTGACTACGGTGATGGCAAATAGCGGCAGTTCCACATCGATGCCTTTCAGGTTGTGCATGTGTGCACCTTGGAGGGTCACTTTGTTGCTGACTTTGCGCCTGATGGCAGGAACAGCTATTTCATCACTCCCTGACAAATAGTTGCTGGTCAGGGTTTTACCTTTTAGGATTTGCTTAAAGTCTCCTTCAAACACAATCTCTCCACCCAACTCACCTGCGCCAGGTCCTATATCGATCAGGTGATCCGCTTTCCGCATGATGGCTTCATCATGTTCGACCACAATGACGGTGTTGCCTTGATTGCGAAGGTCTTCGAGAATGTCAATCAAGCGGTCTGTATCGCGAGAGTGAAGGCCAATACTTGGCTCATCCAATATATACATGGAACCTACCAGGCCACTTCCCAAGGAAGTCGCCAAACGAATGCGCTGCATTTCACCACCTGAAAGGGTATTTATTTTACGATTAAGCGTCAGATAACCCACCCCTACTTTCACCAAATAGCCCAATCGTGTCTCAATTTCATGCAATAAGCGTTTCCCGATTTGTTGGGCTTGTTCGTCTAGGTTGAGGCTTTTGATTCGTTCCAAAAGGGCTTCTAATTCGAGGAAGAGCAAGTCTGAAATGGCTTGTCCATCTATCTTGACGTAGTTGGCATCTTTGCGGAGACGGCTGCCTTTACAATCTGGGCAAGTGGTGTAGCCACGGTACCGAGCCAGCATGACGCGGTACTGAATTTTGTGGGTTTTGGTGGAAATGTATTTGAAAAATCCATGTATGCCTATTGCACCAGGAATTCCTTCCCATAACATATCTTGCTGTTCCCGACTGAGGTCGTAATAGGGTTTGTGGATAGGAAAATTTGCATTTTCTGCAGCATCGATAAATGCTTTCCGATATTCTCCCATGACTTCTCCACGCCAGGGCGCTACCGCATTGTCAAAAACCGACAAGGTACGGTCTGGAATAACCAGGTGCTCGTCAATCCCCAGAACACGGCCAAACCCCTCACAATTGGGGCATGCACCGTATGGATTGTTGAAGCTGAAAAAATTCACAGATGGGCGTTCAAAGGTCATCCCATCTGCCTCAAATCTTTCCGTAAAATGTTGCAGCTCTTTTTCTCCCATTTTCACCCAACATTCCCCCAAACCCTCCTGATAAGCCGTCTGGACGCTATCTCCGAGCCTCCCTCGCATATTGTTGATGTCTTCTTTTTTAACAATCAGACGGTCTACCAGCAGTAGAAATTCCTTCTTTTTGGGGAGGCGTTTTTGTTCCAAAACCTCCTCAATATCTTGTATACCTTCCCCCTTTTCCCATATCCTTGTGAAGCCCTTCTGAAGGGTCAATTCCAGCTCGGCCCTATATCCTTTACTCCGCACATGGATAGGGGAAAGAATAAAAATTTTGGCCCCGTTTTCCTCTTCCAAAATCGTATCTACCACATCCGAAACGCTATCACTACTGACCTCTTTTCCAGATACTGGAGAGTAAGTTTTTCCAATTCTAGCGAACAACAACTTAAGATAATCGTAAATCTCTGTTGTAGTTCCCACAGTAGATCGTGGATTTGACGTATTGACCTTTTGCTGAATCGCCATAGCGGGAGAAATTCCCTGGATATAATCCACCTCTGGCTTTTCCATTCGCTCCAAAAATTGTCGCGCATAACTGCTAAGCGACTCCACATACCGCCGCTGCCCTTCTGCGTAAAGGGTATCAAAGGCAAGAGAAGACTTGCCTGAACCACTCACCCCCGTCACCACCACCAATTGATTTCGAGGGATCTCTACCGAGACATTTTTCAAATTATTGACCCTTGCGTTCTTGATTAGGATATTATTCATGCTGCAAAATTATCCGTTGAGTTATTGAAAGCAACCGTTTGATTTGGATTATTAACCGTTCGCCCCTATATTTGGTTGAAATTATTAAGACTCTCCCATATTTACGCATTCCCATTAGCTAGTTCAAAGTAATCCCATTTTTCTTTTTTTATTTTAGATCGGGTAACTAATCGCCTAACCACCCCATCCACATCTATGACCAATTTTATACACGATCAATTAACATTTACAGAATCACAGTCATGGACAAGGCGCTTATGAACTCTCAAGACAGAGACCTGATCAAAGGTTTCATGAATGGAAACGATCAATGCTTCGAGCAGCTCATCACAAAGTACAAATCTAAAGTTTTTACGACGATTTACCTCATCGTAAAGGACCGTTGTATTGCGGAAGATCTGTTCCAAGAAGTCATGATCAAAGTAGTCCGGATGATACGCTCCGGAAAGTACAATGAGGAAGGAAAATTCCTCCCCTGGGTCGTGCGCATCGCACGTAACCTCGCTATCGACCACTTCCGAAAGGTCCAGCGCAATCCCATCCAACGTGAGAATGATGATTATGACATCTTCAATAGCATCCCAAGAATTGAGGGAAGTGCAGAAGATGAGATAATAAGAGCAGAAAACTCGCGTTATATTAAAAGTTTGATTCAGCAACTGCCGGACAAACAACGCGAAGTGCTCATCATGCGTAGTTACGCTGATTTAAGCTTCAAGGAGATTGCAGCCATGACCAACGTAAGCATCAACACAGCCCTTGGACGCATGCGTTATGCACTCCTCAATCTTAAAAAATTGTCCCAAGAAAAAGGAGTTCCCAAAGGATATGAAAAAAAGGTTCGGAGATAACGACATCATTCGCTTCTTGTACAATGAGATGGCCCCTCATGAAAATGAGAAGTTTCTCGACGCCCTCACCAAAGATGAGGAACTCTGGGAACGCTATGAATATTTTCAGGAAGTGGGCGATCAACTCGAAGAAGTTGAGTTTGAACCTTCTACGGCATCAGTTGCCAATGTAATGGCATTTGTCAAATCAGATCAGACAAAACCTGAACCGACAACAAAAAAGCCTTGGCTCAAAGCTCAAATGATCCCCAGTTCCGTAACGATGGGTGTTGTAATGGCTTGTTTGATGTTTGCCTTCTTTGTGAACAAAGGGACATTGGTTGACTCCCCTGTGGAGACGCTAGAAGCAACAACAACGATGAAAGCGGGCCCAACACTGGTTCATGAAGTCATGATGGATGAACGGTATGAAGATACCCCTGCCTTCAATTGGGAAGATGAAGGAATTGAAAATCAGCTCCAATCCATCAAACAAAAAACCCAGACGATCTCACAAGACCCCCTTCTTTAGTAGACAGTTAATTGAACATAAGGCAAAAGCCCCCTAGTGGGGCTTTCGCTGTTTTATATACTTTCGTTTTTGTTCCTCCGCTTCTTTGTTTTATTTAGCTGTCGTTTACAAGGTAAACGACATTTTTCCACACTTTCAAAAGCCCAACTATCGACATAAGGATGGAGAAAGATGTCGAAAAATCAATTAAAATGGCAAAAAAAGCGACTCCCAGGCGCAAATCTTCCCCTAAATCTCGAAAGCGGGCGGCTTCGAGCAAAAAAGCTTCTGCTTCTGGCAATCAGGTGGATGTCCTTTCACCTGGCTTTTTTGAACGGTATAGTTCCTATATCTTGATCGGAATATTATTGCTAACAGCTTTGGTATATCTCCCAACTTTCGATAATGATTTGACCAATTGGGATGACAAAGTCTATATTAATGATAATACCCTCATCAAGACGCTGGATGGTGAGCATATCCAAGAGATGTTTGCTACGACTACCTACGTGTCCTCCAACTATCATCCGCTGACCTTACTATTATATGCCATCAATTATCAAATGTCGGGCTTGGATAGCTGGTCTTATATTCTCACTCAGATATTATTTCACCTGCTGAATACCTTCCTCGTCTTTCGATTTGTATTGTTATTGACAGAGAAAAAAAAGGAGATAGCCCTGTTTGTAGCCCTCTTTTTTGCCATTCACCCCATGCATGTGGAATCCGTTGCCTGGATCTCAGAACATAAGGATGTTTTATATACCTGCTTTTTCTTATTAGGGCTAAATGCTTATCTGAAGTATATCTCTTCAAATGCCTATAAATATTTAGCATTTGCTTTTGGTTTTCTGGTTTTGTCACTTCTGTCAAAATCAGCTGCAGCGGCTTTCCCTGTCGCGATGATAGCTATTGATTATTGGAAAAGACGCCCCTTAGATGTGACGCTTGTATTAGAAAAGGTTCCTTTTTTCCTCCTAGCAGCTCTCTTTGGATACTTAGCCCTTGAGTCCCAGTCAGATGCCATTGCTACAGAAAATTACACCCTCTTCCAACGAGTACAATTTGCCTGTTATGGGTTTACTATGTACATCGTCAAACTATTCGTCCCATATGGCTTATCCTCCTTTTATGCATACCCACCTACAGGAGAGCCATGGCCTTTATCCGCTTTCTTAATAACAATTGTTACAACTATAGGCATTGTTGGTCTGACAGTATTTACCATGCGTAAAACGCGTATCATCGCATTTGGGATGGGGTTCTACCTCGCTACTGTTGCGTTGGTGCTACAGTTTCTTTCTGTAGGAGGAGCTGTCATGGGGGATCGTTATACGTATGTGCCCTATATAGGGCTATTATTTATCCTGGGATATGGCTTGTATTTGACAGGGGTTGAAGAAAAATGGAAACGGTATCGAAAACCTGCGTTAGCGGTTATCTTATTAGGAATGGTCACTTTCTCTTATATCTCATTTGAACGGATCAAAGTATGGAAAAACAGCGAAACGCTCTGGTCAGATGTAATCGAAAAAAACCCCAAATGTGGCCGAGGATGGATGAATCGTGGCGTATCTTATTTTGATGATGAAGACTTAGAACAAGCATTGCTTCATTTCACAAATGCAGTAAAATATCGCGCTACCCTTGCGCATTGCTGGTTCAATCGAGGCCTGGTTCTGAATAAAATGAAGCGCTACGAAGAAGCCGTCAAAGATTTTGATCAGGCAATCGCTCGGAAGGCGAATTACCACGAAGCCTATCACCACCGAGGTACAGCCTACTCCTTTTTAAATCAACACGAGAAGGCGATGGCAGATTACAATAAGACGCTTTCCATCAATCCTAATTTTGAAAAATCTTATAATAACCGTGGAAGGGGGCATTATTTGAATAAAGATTATGAAAAGGCGCTAGCAGATTTTCAACAGTCTATTCGCCTTAATCCTTCCAACACCATTGCGCTCAGCAACCTGGGAGCTATTTATTTACAACTCAATCGCCCTCAAGAAGCTGTAGAATCTTTTACCAAAGCTATCAAAATTGACCCCAATAATCGCTCTGCCTACGGAAACCGGGCCATCGCTTATGATGCCTTAGGACAGGCTGAGAAAGCCAAACAAGATCGAGCAACAGCTAATAAGTTGGGGCAATAGAAGGGGAAAGTTCAAATACAAATTAAGCTCCATCATTCTTCTCTGCCTCGAATTATATTACCGATAAAGCCATTTCTTGATGGCTATGCTTTCTCCATCGAGTACAACTTGACAAAGCAATAGCTGAGGTGAAAAACCTGGTAGAGAAAGTGTAGTTTCTTGGGTTAAGGGATCAAGCGCGGTAGTAGATATAACTCTACCAGTCAAGTCAAATAGGGAAATTTCTACCTTCTGAGAAGGTTTTCCTTCCCAATGTATCGTCAATTCCTTTTTCCTTTCATCAAATAACAGGTGGAAATCCATTTGCTCATTTTCTCCTAGCTCCTCTCCTATCGACGTTGTAGTCAGGCTCGTCTCAAAAAGACCCACCCCGCCTCGTTTGGTTCCGACTGCTACTTCGTACAATCCGTCTGCATCTATATCTGCAAAAAATGGCGCTGCCCGTCCGCCAATATCTAAATCAGCATATGCGGTATCCAGTAAGTTGAATGTGCCGCCCAGATTATTCCTGATTTGATCAAATTGATAAATGTGTCCTGATTCACTGCCTACAAATACCTCCCAGGTATTATTGGGTTGGCGAACGACGTGCGGCACGCTGAAGCCTGTAAAGTTTTTGGAGACGTCTACCTGGCCAAAGGCATCATAGGTAGGCGGCATGGAAAAATCCATTTGGCTACGGGTCCCTTTATTTTCGAAGAAATTGAGGTTGCCATTGGCTTCTCCTACGATCAGGTCAAGGATCCCATCACGGTCGAGGTCTATCAACTGAGGGGTCGCATTTTGTCCTACATCCAATCCAAACATGTTGACAGTCAGCAAACTGAATACAGAGGAATCCCCAATGGGGTCATTTTGAAAATAATGAAACTTTCCATTAAACGTCCCTAGCACCATATCGCTATCACCGTCATTGTCCAAGTCTCCAAAGGCGGGAGAAAGGCCAAATTCAGCAGGGTTGAATAGGGTCTTTATCCCCAGATAATCTCGTGTCACTAACTCAAAGGCTGGCTGGGTAGCAGTGCCTGTATTCTTATAATAGGTAAGCGCACCATGCTCCCCGGTGGATTGTTGTTTGTAGTGAAAATTGCCGATGATGAGGTCCAGGAGTTCATCCCCATCGACATCGTAGAAAACAGGCCTACTACTGGCCCCGCAATCAATCATATCATCTTGTAGGAACGTCTTTTTTCGAAAGTCAAAATCTACCGCTGCGCCTGTACCTATATCTTCGTAGTAGAGAATTTGATTGAAGTTAGCGGAAATATTAGGGGCATTGGGAGCGACAATCAGGTCGTTTTTTCCATCATTATTGACATCGAGGTAAAAAGAGGCGGGAAAAATCTCCACTGCGGCAGGCGCGTTTGCAGGGAAAAAATAGGATTCAGCGTCCATGGCCGCGTAATGGGGTGTACCTCCATTATGTAGGTAGACAATGTTGTCTGCGCCAATATCTCCCAGCAGTAATTCCTGTGCCCCATCCCCCTCAATATCAAACGTCAATAAGGTAGAACCTGAATGAGCTAGGGTAGGGTCTCCGCTATTATTGCCAGTGATACCTCCGCTACCCGTCCCCTTACAACTGACGTTGAGGGTCACAGTATTGTCAAGACCATTTTCCATAAACTCTCCCCAACAAGCCGTCTGCTTGACAAATTCGAGGCTATCACAATGGCCATATTTATCCATGGATCGCCCCTGGAACCACTCTACATGAAAGCCTCCACTGTCAAAAGTCAAAATATCGAGGTCGCCATCTCCGTCTATATCTACAATGGCTGGCAGATCTCCTGTACTCACCGCAACGGCCCAGTTCGTACTATCATCCAACAAAATGCGCTCTTTAAACTGAAAACTGATCGTGCCACCTGTAGACGTATTGCGATAAATAGCGATTCCATTTAACCCAATGGAAGAAGAGAAAATATCTGGTTTCCCATCACAATCATAATCCCTAAGCAGCACCCAATCCATCAAGAAAGGGAAATCTGTCTGGTATGCAGGTGCATACGTATAGGCAATCTGTCCCGCTGTTCCTTGATTCAAAAAAGTAAGTGCTTTATGAGTACCTCGCTCAAAAACAAACAAGTCTTCGATATTGTCCGCGTTGAGGTCTATGGCTGAGAATTGTGGATCGTTCAATCCGCCGGCAAAGGGAAAAGCCAATGCCTTTCCTGCCTCTGTGACTTGGATTTGATCCATCAATACCAGAGATTGAGCCGAAATATTTCCCCAAATCAATAAAAAAGGCAACAGAATTACCCCTGTCACATCCCATTTTAATTTTCCATTCTCCATTATCAATTTTCCATTAATGTTATTTTATTCCTTGTAAACGCGCGATTTAGCGCTAAGGCTCATCGCTACGTGAATTTTTTTTGTGCGGAGATGTTCGAGGGTTTTATTGAGGTTGTGAACGGTGCTATCCATGGTAGCCGCCCACTGGGGATCATTCAGGAGTTTTCCCATCGCATTGTCAGTGGATTTAAGTTGGGCAAATAACTGATTAGCGGCCTGAATGCTCTGTTCAGTCTCTGTAATCATATCGAGCATTTTCACTAATACACTATCCGTATATGGCAGGGTACGTTCCGCTACTGACGCCAACAGGGTATCCGTCTGACTCAATGTGCCTTTGGCAGCCAGGGTAAGTTCATCTAGCTGGTTCAAGCTATGATCTAGGCGCCCGATCAATTGAGATCGATTCAGGTCTTGAAGGGCATGATCAAGCCCCTCACTGGCTGAAGCCAAGTGCTTCAATGTCCGGGTGCCGTCTGCCACTGATAGGGCCTGGCCCCATTGTGTCGCGAGGCGACTCAAGGTATCGAGACGTGCTACCAGCGCCTGAAGACTCGCAAAATCCAGCGACTGGCTGAGTTCGTCTATTCGGACAAAGGCTGTAGAGAAATCGAGGACCTGGCGCCCTGGAATAGGGGTTTCGGGAGGTAAAGGTCGGCCATTAGCTCCAGGGAAAAGGGCAATCTGTTTGCCGCCCATGAGTTCTTTCATTCTGATCTCGGCGTAGGCATCTTCAAGAATGGGAGTTTCAGAATAAAGGATCGCTTTCACATAAATGTATGACGCCATCGGGCGTATTTCCATTATTTTACCTGATTCATATCCACGAATATCAATGGGGTCTCCTTCCAAAAGGCCGTCTACTTCTTCAAAGTGAAATACCACTTCGTGGCCATCTTCTTGCCAAAAGCCGGTCCCAGTGCCCCAAGAAACCAAGGCATAAAATAAGGCGATGGCCACCAACACTGTAAGCCCTACTTTTCGTTCTTTTTTCATGGTGAAATTCTCCTACATATTTGGTTGTCCATGCAAATTAATGATAATATTTTGTTATTCGGAGGCTACAATTTTTGTCTAATCTTCGATAAGGGGGTAAGGGAATCTACACACTACTTATAGCTTGGACATATGAAGGCCAAGCGCTAACGCTATTTGTCAAATTCATGACAAACTTCTAGACCCAAAAGCATGTACGGTGCTTTTGCCAGTTATTTTTCATTTCAAATTATTTCCCACATTATCTAAACAACATCAATAGATTATGAGAAAAATTTCAACGATTCTAGTAACAGTATTTATCTGTTCTGTTGCCTTTGGACAGGCTCCTAATAGGATCATATCCAAAAGTGCAGCAAAAAACATTCAGGTGTATGAAGAAATCCCTGCTTCACACTATATGGAGGCACTTGAAAACCTCCCAAGTGAACCACACACGTCCAATCATTCGGTCCCTATAGGGACGGTGACCTCTAGTGCTGTGACCGCTGTAAAAATCGGTCAGGCTTCGAATTCCTATACTTCCATGGTCCATGCGACCAATCAGCTGCCTGCCATGGCAGGCATTGGGACCAATGGCGGATCTATAGCGTTTATCTATCGTCAGAACATTCAAGAATGCGGGGGGTTGACAATCGATAATGGAAAATATCGATATTCGATCTCTACTAATGGTGGCCAAACTTGGGATGTAGGCGCTTCTACAGTTCCTCCGCCATTTACCGGATGTTTTGGAAAAGGACCTATTGTTCCCAATTACACGCGTCCTGGCCGTTTTCCTAATATGGCGATGTTCTCCTTGAGCAATGCCACCTCCGTAGATAGTCTTGCGCTTGTGTATGCGGGTGCCGTGCTTCAAGCGAGTGGCAATGATTTTGATGGCATTGTAAATGGTACGGTCCTGAATGCAACAGGTATGCCCAATGTCACACAAGAGGACTATCGATTCCAAGGGGGAAATCAATTTAACACCCTGAGTCTGGTTCATCAGATTCACCCCGTTTCGGGAGCTCATCATTTCTATTTTTTGGCACAGGAATGGGATGGCACCAACCAAGGGCCTTTCAGATACCTACATAAAGGCACCTATAATCCTGCGACAAAAAAAGTAGACTGGAATACGCCGCAAGCCCTTAGTATGACTTATTTCACCAACAATACAGACGGCAGTTCCCGAGGAACTAACCCCCATATCGCCTTTGATCCTACAGGCAAGTATGGTTGGCTCGTCTTTTTGGGGGATCTCATCGGAGGACAAGACTCCACGTATAGCCCTGTGGTCATGTCGACAACTGATGGTGGGGATACATGGACCAATCCTACAGAAATGGACCTTACCGCCATGTTTCCTGAACTTACAGATAGCCTGTTACTCGCGCTTCGTTTCCTTGACACGGTCAGCACGAGCCCACTCATCGTAGACACTGTTTCCTTATCCACGGGCAAGTATGCCACCGGCTTCCAAATGGGGCTTCAAGTAGACTCTTTGGGCAATCCGCATATTTTGATGCTCATTGGGCACGCAAGTGCTATCACCAATAGCCAGGCTAATTATTCGATTAATGGAATTAGTTACGATATCTACAACCTCACCAAAGACACTTATGGGGACTGGAATATGCTTTGGATCGCTGACCAAAACTCCTTCCGTGGTACTTTTGGAAGTGCTATAGGAGGTAACAGTGAGATTGACATAGATACCTATGTACAAGTCGCTCGCAATGCCACTGGTTCAAAAATCTTCTATAGCTGGTCTGATACGGATACAGCTTCTACGGGGGGAACAGACAATAACGCCCCAGACCTCATCGGTCGTGCCTATGATATCAGAACCAATAAGGTGACGCCTCTTGTCAACTGGACCTCTAATGACCTCAACTGGGCGACCAATGTATTGATTCCCAAAACTTCTCATCTTGCCTTAGGCGATGGATGTGACTTCACTGTACCTACCGTGATCCAGAGCCTGGACAATGGGGATGCCATACAGCCTGTCTCCTTCTGGTATTTCCAGGACGTGACGTACAACTGTTCTGACTTCACAGAAGATCCTATTTACTTCTATAACTGTAAGGAGAATCCATTCGCCAATACAGTGAATGTCACGGATGCTTCCTGTGGCACCAATAATGATGGGGTAGCCACTGCCATGCCATCTGGTGGGATCGCACCCTACACTTACTTATGGGATGACAACTCCACCGCAGCCAACCGCTCAGGCCTTGCTGCTGGTGTGTATGATGTGACGATAATTGATGCTAAAGGATGTAGCGAAAAAATTAATGTCATCGTGGCAAACACAGGTTCTCCAACTGCCACAATTGATCCGGTATCTATACAAGACCCCCTATGTGCCAATGGCAACACAGGTTCTGCTACCGTAACCACCACAGGTGGTTCTGGAGGCAATACCATTACCTGGTCTAATGGAGAGACCACTGCGACTGCCAGCATGCTCCCTCCAGGCCAGTCGATGGTGACCATCACTGATATGACAGGATGCTCTAACTTTGCCATCGTCAATTTAACATCGCCTCCTGAAATCAACCTCACAGCTGAGACGGTAGATGTAGATTGCAATGGAAATGCTAATGGAGAAGCTGAAGTGACCCTGGCTACAGGTGGGGTTGGCAATTTCACTTTCTCTTGGAATACGACCCCTCCAGCTACAGGTCCCAAGATCACAGGCCTTTCTGGCGGTTCTTATACCGTCACGGCTACTGATGGCAATAACTGTACACAAGACGTGACAGTCAATGTAGGGGAGCCCTCTGTACTGAATGCCAGTGCTAGCTCTACCCAACCGAGTAGCCCTACAGCTAATGATGGTACAGGTACTGTTACGGCTTCTGGAGGCACTCTGCCCTACAGCTATGCCTGGACCAATGCCACTGGTGGGTCAGCAGGTACAGGGTCTTTTGTGTTTGGGCTTGGTAACGGCCTATACACCGTGACCGTAACGGATGACAACGGTTGTACGGCAACTACCAGCCAATTGCTTAATACAGGTATAGATGAAGACCTCGCTGCAGGCATCAACCAATGGGAACTCTTCCCAAATCCCACTACAGGCATGATCACTTTCCAAGTAGCGATGCAGGAAGTTGATCAACTTCATATGAGCATTATCAACATGAAAGGCCAGACAGTAGGAAGCCGTGATTGGGGGCGCAGCATGACCTTCAATGAAACCTTAACCCTATCTGACCTTGCTGCGGGTATTTATATGGTAAAACTAGCCACCTCTCAAGGAAGTACTACGCGCAAGTTGGTAATTAAGTAATATGATCGAAGGTTTTAAACAAAAGTAAAAATCTCAATCAAAGGAGGGAAGAATTAGATTCTCCCTTCTTTTTTTCATAATCATGGGTTTTTTTCGCGAAAAAGGATGCTTATTTGTTAATTGCAAGCTACAGTCTTATCCTTCTTATTTGATAAGAGAATTGAACCGCTATTCCCACTTACCTCATACAGCCAGAACGTCACGAAGTCGAATTCCATACGCTCTATGTCGAATTCACGACAAACTTCGGGGCAAAAAGACCTTACTATCGTCTTTTTACTCAAAGATAATTTATCTATTTTTGTCAATTGTTTCACACTCTATCTAATCAACAATCATTAGGTTATGAGAAAATTTTTAACTCTATTTATTGCAGTAATCATTAGTTCAGTAGCATTTGGACAAGCTCCTAAACGGATCATATCCAAAAGCGAAGCACTAAATTTCGACCTCAAGGAGTACAAAGCTCTCCCTGAATCCCGTTTTGTCGAGGCTCTAGAGAATCTCCAAAACGTTGCCGTTCCTTCAACCCATAGTAATTCTGTTCCTATTGGAACTGTTACTTCCAGTGCCGTAACCGCTGTCAAAATTGGACAAGCATCAAACTCTTATTCATCGATCGTGCACAACTCCAATCAGCTTCCTGTATTCAACAATGCAGGTACTAATGGAGGCTCTGTAGCATTCATCTTCCGCCAAAATATCCAAGAGTGTGGCGGTCAAACTCCTGACAACGGTCGTTACCGTTATTCTATCTCTACTACAGGTGGTCAGACTTGGGATATAGGTGCTTCTACCGTACCTCCTCCTTTCACTGGATGTCATGGCAAAGGGCCTATTCTTCCTAAGTACACACGTCCAGCACGTTACCCAAACATGACAATGTTCTCTTTGAGCAATGCCCCTTCTGTAGATAGCCTTGCAGTTGCCTTTTCTGGCCCAGTATTGCAGGCAAGTGGTTCTGGATGGGACGGAACCGTAGTGGGTACTGTGCTTGGTGCCGCTGGTACTTTTGCCAATACAAACGTCACCCAGGAGCTTTACCAGCACCAAGGGGGAGATCAGTATTTCACTTATTCCCTCGTCCACCAGATTCACCCAGTTTCTGGGGACTTGAACTTTTGGTTTATTTCTCATAGCGGAAATGCAACTCAAGGAAATGGACGCTTCATCAACAAAGGAACCTATAATCCTGCGACTAAGATCATTGATTGGCAAACACCACAGGCTATTACGCTGAATTATTTCACCAATAATATCGATGGAAACTCTGTAGCTAGCTCAGGAAATATTGCTTTTGACCCTAGTGGCAAATATGGATGGGTTGGTTTCTTAGGTGACTTGGTAGGTGGTCAAGACTCTACTATGAGTCCTATTTTGATGAGTACCACAGATGGTGGTGATACTTGGAGCAATCCTACTGAATTTGACCTAACCACCATGTTCCCTGATTTCCAGGACAGCCTGCTCAATGCATTGGTCTTCTTGGATACCATTAGCACTAGTCCACTGGTTGTAGATACCGTTTCCTTCTCTACGGGTAAATACATCTGTGCTTTTGACATGGGCCTACAAGTAGACTCTTTAGGAAACCCACACGTACTCATGAACATTGGCCACCCAAGTGCCATTACCAACCCACAGGCCAATTATTCAATCAATGGTATTGGTTATGACATCTACTGTTTGACCAAGGATACTTATGGAGATTGGAATATGCTATGGATCGCTGACCAGAACGCATTCCGTGGTACATTTGGTAGTGCGATAACGGACCCTGCTGGTGAATTCACCATCGACCCATATGTCCAAGTAGCAAGGAATGTAACAGGTTCAAAAATGTTTTATAGCTGGACTGACACAGATACTGCTGCTACAGGTGGTACAGACAACAATGCACCTGATTTGCTCGCTCGTGCATATGATGTCAAATTAAATAAAATTACGCCAGAGGTAAACTGGACCTCAAATGACTTGAACTGGGCTACTAACGTACTATTTCCAAAAACTTCTCGTGTAGCACTAGGAGATGGATGTGACTTCACCGTTCCTACTGTTATCCAAAGCCTTGATAATGGCGACGGCATCCAGCCTGTATCTTATTGGTATTTCCAGGATGTAACTTACAACTGTTCTGACTTCACCGAAGATCCTGTCTTCTTCTACAATTGTAAGGAGAATCCATTTGCAAATAATGTAAACGTCACTGACGCTTCTTGTGGCACCAACAATGACGGAGTTGCTACCGCTATGCCTGCTGGTGGTATTGCTCCTTACTCCTTCGTTTGGGATGATGGATCTACCAATGCTTCTCGTTCAGCACTGGCTGCAGGGGTATATTCCGTAACTATCATCGATTCTAAAGGATGTTCTGAAGACATCAATGTCATTGTTGCTAACACTGGCTCACCTACAGCTACTGTTGATCCAACGTCTGTACAAGATCCCCTTTGTGCCAATGGCAATACGGGTACAGCTACTGTCACTACTACAGGTGGTTCTGGTGGCAATACCATTACTTGGTCAAATGGTGAAACTACAGCTACCGCTACGATGCTACCTCCTGGACAGTCTACGGTAACCGTAACAGATATGACAGGTTGTTCTAACTTTGCCGTTATCAATTTGACCTCTCCTCCAGCAATCACCGTCAATGTAGAAGCTACTGACGTAGATTGTAATGGCAACGCCAATGGTGAAGTAGAAGTAACCCTCGCTGCTGGTGGTGTTGGAAACTTCACTTTCTCTTGGAATACAACGCCTCCTTCTACAGGAGCTAAAGTCACTGGCCTTTCTGGTGGTTCTTATACCGTAACAGCAACAGACGGCAACGGCTGTATGCAAGACGTAACCGTCAATGTGGCTGAGCCGGCTGTACTTGGTGCATCTACTAGCTTTACGCTTCCTAGTAGCCCTTCTGCTAATGATGGAACTGCTACTGCTACCGCTACTGGTGGTACCCTTCCATACACCTATACTTGGACTGATGCAGGTGGCAACCCAGCTGGTACAGGATCATTTGTATTTGGGCTTGGAAATGGTGTTTACACTGTGACTGTAACTGATGACAATGGCTGTACTTCTACTGCTACTGTAAATCTCAATACAGGTATCGAAGATGACCTCGCTGCTGGCATCAACAAGTGGGAGCTATTCCCTAACCCAACTACTGGCGTAGTTACTTTCCAGGTAGCTATGAACGAAGTGGATCAGCTCAACATGAGCGTCATCAATATGAAAGGACAAGTTGTAGGACAGCGTGACTTCGGTCGTAGCATGACCTTCAATGAAACATTGAACCTTTCTGACCTTTCTGCTGGTATTTACATGGTACAATTGGCTACTTCTAACGGTACCACTACCCGCAAACTGGTCATCAAGTAAGGACTGATGGAATGAATTATTAATTGATAGATTATTGATTAATAATGCCTAAAAAAGGGATGGAATTTATTTCCATCCCTTTTTTTTGTCTTAGGTCTGGATTATACGCTAAAAGCCAAGCTGCAATCCAGAAATCCAGCCCAGCGCATAAAAAAATGCGTTTATTGGGGGCTTGCTTATGCAAGCTGGCGCGGATTTCGGCTGGTGCGGTTGAATGAAGTGTAATCCACGCTCGTGTACAAAAATATTTCTGGGAACAAATTACCCCTGGCATCTACCTTTTTTCGATAGAATTCCAGGGGCATGTGCTTAGTCAAAAATTAAGGTATAATTAGCAATCTACTCCTTGATCCACTTCTGTTTCCAACTCCTACCCTCATTATCTCGCAAGGCAAGGATATACATGCCTTTAGGCAAGTCACCCACAAGCAGCCGGAAGCCTGTGCCTGGATTGGCGATGTGAGCTGCCTGAAGTTTTTTTCCTGTCAAATCAAGGATTTGATAATCAATTCCCCCAATAATTGGCGTGGTCAAGTCAATCTGCAGTTGCTGAGATACGGGATTGGGGGAGGTTTTGATACCGTCAAATTCTGGATTATCAATAGAGGTAATGTTAAGGCAAATGGCCTTGTGCATAGGCGTGACTTTCGTGTCAGGAATGGATACAGGCTGGTTGAGGAAGGCGGGTTCTCTTTTACCACCAGAGGCCTGCGCCGCCATAAATTGACCCATCCCTTGTCATAGAAGCATGAAAATAGGTTTCGTCCATCGCTCCCCCATAGGTAAGGCCCTTCACCACCTTACCATTAGCATTCGTTTTTACCACAAAAAAATCTCGCTGGCCACTAGTATCTATAAAAAAAAACAAAAAGGATCACGAAATCGTTTTCGGAGCTAAAAAAAAGCTTTACCTTCATGGATTGGCTGACATAGAATTGTGATGCACAAGAAACAAATCAAGTTATCAGACCTCGCAGAAGAGCTAGGTATCAGTACTGCGACGGTTTCCCGCGCCTTAAAAAATTATCCTGACATCAGTGCGGAGACGAAGCAGAAAGTCATCGCACTAGCCAATAAGTGGAATTATAGGCCCAATAGCCTGGCGGCAAGCCTCCGTAACAAAGAAACCCATATCATTGGGGTGATTATCCCGGAAGTGGTCAACCACTTTTTTGCCAAAGTCATCAAAGGGATCATGGAGGTAGCCTATGATGCGGGGTACCGCGTCATGCTGTGTCAGTCCAATGAAGACTACGATAAAGAAGTCGACGATGCCCACGCCTTGCTCTCTAGCCGTGTAGATGGTCTTTTAGCTTCATTGGCAAACCACACCCGTACGTTTGAGCACTTTTACGACTTCATGGATTCGGGGACGCCTGTCGTATTTTTTGACAAAACCTCTCCTGAAATCAAAGATTGCTCTAAGGTCATCATCGATGACTATAGCGGGGCCTACCAGGCCGTAGAATCGCTGATTCAGCAAGGCTGTAAACGCATCGCCCACCTCCAAGGGCCTGGCAATGCCCATACCTTCCAGAACCGCCTTCGGGGTTATCTGACAGCCCTCAAAGACTATCAGTTGCCTGTAGACCCTGATTTGATCATCGAATGTCCCGAATTCACCTTGAACCGAGGGCGGCTCAGTGCCCACCAGTTGGTGGCATTGCCGAAAGGGGTAGATGGCCTTTTTGCCGTCACGGACCTCCTGGCGATAGGCGCCATGAAGGGATTTCGGGAAAAGGGAATACAAGTACCTGAAGAGGTCGCCATTATTGGCTTTAGCAACTGGGAGATGGTCGAAGCGGTCTTTCCGCCGCTCAGCTCTGTCAGCCAGCCCGGCTATGAGATGGGGCGACAGGCAACACAGATTTTGTTAAAAGAAATCAAAGCCAGCAAAAACGAGGAGGATATCACGCATGAGACGGTGACGCTGGCGACGGAGTTGGTGGTGCGGGGATCTTCGAAGAGTGTCTGAGGTTTGTGGTTTGTTGTCTGTGGTCAAAAAGAACAACTACAAACAACAGACTTCAGACCACAGACTTCCTTCTTATGGCTTCGCCAACAACACCACCTTCCCGCCATACTTCGCGACGGATCCCATCACAAAGGCAACATCTTCCATTGTCACAGCCTTATCGACTTTCAGGGTAATGGTCCTATCGTCATTGTTTTTGTCTGCCAGCAATTCCTCTATCCGCACGGGGATTTCTTCCTTGGGAACCACTTCCTGGTTCCAGGCAAATTTCAAGTCAGAGGTGATGACAACGGTGTTGCCTCCCATCTCAGAACTGATGGCAGATGCCTGGGGAAGGTCTACTTCCAGGGATCGATTGACCACAAAACTTGAGGTCAACATAAAGTATATCAACAGCAGAAAGACAATATCGGCAATCGGCGCCGTACTGACTTCTACACTGGGTTTCATTCTATTGCGTAAATTCATAATCAATAATCATTAATTTATAATCAATAATCTTATCTACGCTGCTGGCTCGTGGAGCAGGTCAAGGAAATCAGAGGAAGTCAATTCCAATTTAAACACCACTTTATTGACCAAGGCTACCAGAATATTATAGCCCAAATAGGCCAATACCCCTACGACAAGCCCCGTAACCGTGGTGATCATCGCAGTGGAAATACCACCCGCCAGCTCAGCTGCATTGGCAGAGTCGCCTGCAGCCTGAATCACGCTAAAGGCTTCGATCATCCCCAATACTGTCCCCATGAAGCCAATCATCGGCGCAGCCCCTGCTATCGTCGCCAGCAGCGGCAAGCGGCGCTCCAAGCGAATGATTTCCAATTTACCCACATTTTCAATCGATGCCTCAATGTCCTTCAACGTACCTGTTCCCAAACGGCTAATGCCCTTATGAATCATGCGCGCAAAAGGATCATTGCGCGATTCACAAAGGCCCTTGGCGCCTTCCAGGTTGCCTTTCAGCACATAATTACGCACCTGCTTCATAAAGTCCTCCGAATCAGCATTGGCCTTACGAACGGTCATATATCGTTCTACAAAAATGTATATCGCAGCTACTAGCAATAGCCCTAAAGGGATCATGGGCCAATCCCCAGCGACCAGATTATCAAAAAGCGTGTTTTTACTGCCACTCATGGCTTGATTCAGCGAATCAGTGTTTATCTGTAAGAGGGTCAACATAGGTTATCTGTTATTTAATGTAAAGGCTAACGGAGAAAGTAGGCACATTATGCGCCCTTTTTTTCCGACAACCAAAAATATGCTTTATCCTGCAAAGTACAAGGACCTGGGTAGAATTAAGAATAATGATTGCGGAACAAGGAATTTAGATGGAGGAAATGAAGGTGAAATAGGGAGGAGGGAGAAAAGGTCAGGCGAAAGGAAAAAACGCGGATGGGGCTTTTTGGGAGATTGATGTTTTGTAACTTATGGGCTGGGACATCCCAGCTCACACGGGCCGCAATCCCTTCAAAGGGATTTTCACGCAAGCCCCCACGCACATTTAGGACTTGTGCGAAGGGCAATGGAGAAATCTCATATTTTAATTTTCATTTTTACTTTCATTTTGATTTTATTCCCCAGCCATGCCAACCCCCAAAATCGATCTCTCCCGCCTTCCGATCACCGATGCGACCCTCTACGGCCGTAACGATGAGCTCCAGCTCCTCCAAGCCTCCTGGGAAGACTCCAGTACAAAAATCCTCTCTTTCATCGCCTGGGGCGGGGTGGGTAAAAGCGCTCTTGTCAACACTTGGCTCAACAATATGGAGGCCAAAGACTTCTATGGCGCCCAGCGCGTCTACGGCTGGTCTTTCTACTCCCAAGGCACCCGCGAGCAAGGCCAGTCCTCGGCCGACGGCTTTTTCAACGATGCCTTCAAATGGTTTGGTTATACAGGAGAAATTCCCAAATCTCAGCATGAAAAAGGGCGTTTGCTTGCAACAATCATCGCAGAACCCAAAACCCAAAACTCAAAATTTACCCTGAGCGAAGCCGAAGGGCACAAAACACTTCTTATCCTCGACGGGCTAGAACCCTTGCAATATCCTCCGGGAGAAATGCACGGTCGCCTCAAAGACCCTGCGATGGCAGCATTTCTCCGAACCCTTGTGCGGAACCTCGATGGCCTATGTGTGATCACCTCCCGCGTCTTTGTCGCTGACCTCAAAAACACCGATGGCAGGTCCAGCCGCACTCATCCGCTGAGTCAACTCTCAGAAGCGGCAGGAATTGCTGTCTTGAAAAGCTATGGACTCAAAGGCCCACAGGCCGAATTCGCCAAAGCCGTAGAAGAATTCAAAGGCCACGCCTTGGCGCTGAACCTTGTAGGCAGCTATCTGGATGCTTTTCATGAGGGGAATATTCAGCAGCGCGATCTGATCGAAGATCTGACAGATGACGAAACGCATGGCGGCCATGCGCGGCGGGTAATGGAGTCATATGAAAAAGTTTTTTTAAGGAGAAAAAACTTTTTCAGTAGAAACGAATATGGCCCAGAACTCAACATACTATATATTCTAGGCCTTTTTGACAGGCCAGCAAGTAAGGAAGCAATTGACATCTTGCGAAAAAAGCCTGTCATCAAAGGATTAACTAATAAACTTCAAGGCATTTCAGAGAAAGACTGGCAAAAGGCACTGAATCATTTACAAGATTTGCGCTTAATTACTCCAAAAGCCTCTTCGAAGCCAGGAAGCTTGGATTGCCATCCATTAATTAGAGAACACTTTGGGAAAAACCTACAAAAGAAGCATCCAAAGGCTTGGACTCAAGCACAATTTCGATTATATGAATACTACAAAAATCTACCTGAGCAGGAACTCCCAAATACCTTGGAAGATATGGAACCACTATTCACTGCTGTAAGGCATGGGTGTTTGGCAGGGAAGTATTTTTTGGTAGTAGCAGAACTTTTCGTTACGCGATTGAAGATTCAAAATGAATTATCTTCAATTAAACAAGTAGGAGGTTATAATCACTTTCTTGCAAGTCTAGCTTGGTTTTTTGAGGAACCATGGAAAAAGTTCATTCCTATATTTTACGATCAATCATTCGGTATAGTAGGCCAAAATTTAAGAGCAACTATCATAAATCATGCAGCATTTTGCTTGATGGCAATAGGTAGACTGAAAGAGGCTTTAGATCTTTTTCAGTCAGGGATAAAAATGCGAATTGATAACGAAGATTGGCAAAATGCCGCTATTGTTTCTAAGAACATAAGTGAAAGTTATTTACTATTGGGGAAAATTGAGCTTGCAAAAGAATTTGGGGAGAAGTGTATCGATTTTATTGACCGTTCAAATATAGAAGTTTTTAACAGGGAATTTATTAGGACAAATAGTCGGGCCTTTCTAGGGTATGTTAATTTACAAAAAGGAGACATAGAACAAGCAGAATTTCTATTCGAAGAGGCAGAAAAAATCCACAAAAGCAGGAATCATTTTTATCCAGTTCTATATTCTACCCCTGCATACTACCTTCATTCATTTCTACTAGAAAAAGGGGATAATAATAAAGTATTAAAACAATGCCAGATAATATTAGATTTAGATACTCCTGGCGACCCTAATCTAGATCGTTCATTGGTAAAACTCAATATTGGAAAAACGCTAACCCTTCAATTAATAACTTCAATGTCTAAATCAGACTTGAAGGAATCGTACTTATACCTCACCCAAGCAGTTAAAGGCCTAAGAAAAGCAGGAACACAGCATTATCTAATCCACGGCCTCCTCGCCCGCGCCGCCCTCCACCGCCACACCCAGACCTTCCCAAAGGCCTGGGAAGACCTCGACGAGACCCTCGAAATCGCGACCTACGGTCAGATGCGCCTGCATCTGACGGACTATCATCTGGAAGCCGCCCGACTAGTACAAGCGCAGCTAGCGGCGGGAGGAGAATCTTTTGAGGTGCTGGAAGAAGGCGAAACGCTACAGCTATCGAAGGAGGAAATGCAAACACGCTTTGGGCGGCATGTGGCGGAAGCAGAACGACTTGTGGAGGAGACGGGATATCATCGGCGAGATGGGGAAGTCCGAAGTCTGAAGGTCTGAGCGTCTGAGCGGGAGAACTTCGAGAGGTCGTCGCCTGAGCTTGTCGAAGGCTGACGACCTCGAGCCTCGGAAGCTTCTTCGGCTTCGACAAGCTCAGCCTACGAAGCTTCTACTCGAACGCCCGAACATTCGAACTTTCCCCTATCTTTGCCCCATGAACACTCCCCTCACGCCGAGCCGCCCTATGGGTCGCTTATTCCGCTACTTGACCAATTATCGCCGTAAGTTTTCCCTCTCTGTGGGGTATAGCATCATCAATAAGCTGCTGGACCTCATGCCGCCGATCCTGACGGCGTGGCTGCTGGATAGCCTGATGGGCGAAGGGCCGTCGTGGCTGTTGCCCGGGGATGCGTGGTCACATGCCTTGCAGGTGGCGTTTTTGATTGTGATCATCTTTTTTGGGGAGAGCTTCTTTGAGTGGCTGTACCAATTGGGCTTTCGAACGTTGGCTCAGCAGGTGCAGCACGACTTGCGGATGGATACCTACCGCCATTTGCAGGAACGCGAGATTGCATTTTTTGAGCGGAGCCGAACGGGCAATCTGCTCGCCATCCTCAATGACGACATCAACCAGCTTGAGCGCTTTCTCAACTCCAGCTTCAATGAGTTGTTGCATATTTTTGTCCTGGTCATCTTTGCTTCCATTGCCCTTTTCGCAGAAAATTGGCAAATGGCCCTCGTAGGCGTATCCGCCATTCCCTTTATTATCGGCGGCAGCCTTTTTTACCAAAAACTCATCGCCCCTCGCTATGCACGCATGCGAGAAGCCGTAGGCGAACTCAGTAGCAGGCTGGAAAACAACCTAGCAGGCATCCTGGTCATCAAGAGTTTTGGGACGGAAAAATATGAGCGACAACGCGTCGAAAAGACCTCTGAAGAATACCGCCAGGCCAATGTGAAGGCCATCCAATTGAATTCGGCTTATGTGCCGCTGATTCGGGTGTTTATCACCTTTGGATTTGCGGGGAGTTTGTTGCTGGGGAGTTACTGGTTTATCGAGGGAAAAGAAGGCATCACGTTGGGATCGCTGGCGATGTTTGCCATGATGATCCAGCGATTGCTGTGGCCTGTGACACGGCTGGGAGCTATTTTGGATGACTTTGAACGGGCAAGGGCCAGTGCAAAGCGCATCTTTGGCTTACTCGACAGCCCAAAGGAATTGCCCATTGCACAAATCCCACAAAATCCAGCACCATTTGTTGGGGGAGTTGCCGTCAAGGATGTTTCGTTCCAATATGAAGCCGAAGTACCCATTCTTCAAAACCTCAATTTCCAGATAACTGCGGGCCAGACCATCGGCATTGCAGGCCCTACAGGGGCGGGCAAAACGACCTTGATCAAACTCTTGCTCCGCCTCTATGACGTCTCCGACGGTAGCATTCAGATTGATGGCATCGACATTCGCCAGATAGACCTCACCTACCTGCGTCAGCACATCGCGTTGGTGAATCAGGACACCTACCTCTTCCACGGCACCGTCCGCGAAAACATTGCCTACGGCAAGGCCGATGCCAGCCTTGAAGCGGTGATCGCCGCCGCCAAGCGCGCCAAGCTGCACGACTTCGTCGATGGCCTCCCCAATGGATATGACACCATCGTTGGTGAACGAGGCATCAAGCTCTCCGGCGGGCAGCGCCAGCGCCTGAGCATCGCGCGCGCTATCCTCAAGGATGCGCCTTTGCTCATCCTCGACGAGGCCACCTCCTCGGTCGACTCCGAGACCGAGCGCGCCATCCAGCAAAACCTCGAACAACTCACCCAAGGGCGTACCGCCATCATCATCGCGCACCGTCTCTCCACGATCCGCAATGCAGATCGCATCCTTGTCTTGCGAGATGGGAAGCTCGACGAGAGTGGAACACACGATGAACTGATCGCTGCTGAGGCGACCTATGCGGAGCTTTGGCGTGTACAGACGGCGCCTGAAAGTCATGTTTGACTTTTTACCTCATTGCGACGGACTAAAGACTTCGGCGATGCTCAGTCGAGCGTCGCGTCGCAATAGTTTTCCGCCTATCTATACTATTGCGACTGGGCTTCAGCCCTATTGATTACCCATATGTATTGGGTATGAGTTTTTAGGCGCGCGAAGCGGCCTTCGTTGAGGACTCCCCTTCCGTTTGCCGCCCCTCTCGGAGAAAGGGGCTAACGGTATGAGATAAAAAATCAGAGATTTTTCTGCGAGCAACAGAGAAATCACGATTTCTCAAGAAAGCCCCTCTCTACGCGCAGGCTCGTGGGCAGCCAAGAGAGGGGCAGCGAAGGCTGAAGGCCTGAGCGGGGTGAGTTTTCCAGCCCTGATGCTCAAATGAAAAAGAATACTTATGGGTAATCAATAGGGGCTTCAGCCCGTCACAATAAGGCAAACTCCTTTAAAAAGGAGTTTGCGAAGCGGCCCCCGCTCAGACGCTCGAACCTCTTCTCACAGCAATCCCCCAGCATTTCCCTGCAAAATCATTGAGGATTACCAGAAGAGTGCCTTCTTTAGATTAACACAAAAAATTCTTGCCCTTCTATCATACTATCATTCACTCATTCTATCATTATTCATTAATTCCATCATGAAAAATCTAACCTTGCTGATCTGCTTAGCCGCATGCCTTTTTTGTTTCACTACAGCATCTGCCCAAAATGTCACGACCCCTCCTGGAGGAGCCAATCAAAAAGCCTCCGTTACCCAATACATGGGCCTCGTGAAGATTACCATCGACTACAATAGCCCTGACGTGACAGGCCCCAACGGCCAGAGCCGTGAAGGCAAAATCTGGGGCACCTTGGTGCCTCATGGCTTGAATAACCTTGGGTTTGGGCCAGCTACCGCTGCGCCTTGGCGGGCAGGCGCCAATGAAAATACCGTCTTCACGGTGAGCCATGACGTGGAGGTGGAGGGCAAAGCCCTCAAGGCGGGGAGCTACGGCCTCCACATCATCACCCAGCCCGAAGGACAGAATTGGACGGTGATCTTTTCGAATAATTCGACGGCCTGGGGCAGTTTTTTCTATGACGAAAGCGAAGATGCCTTGCGCGTCGAGGTGACACCCGAGAAACACGCCTTTACAGAGTGGCTTACTTACTCGTTTACCGATCGGCAACTCAATTCCTGCGTGGCGAATATGTCATGGGAAAATATCAACATGCCCTTCCGGATTTCAGCCCCTAATATGACCGATCTCTATATCGCCAATATGCGCCGCGAACTCCAGTCCAATGCAGGCTTCAACTTCCAAGGATGGGCCACCGCCGCCAACTATTGCGCACAAAACAAGACCAATCTCGAAGAAGCCCTCCAGTGGGCTGACAATGCCATCAGTCTGCCATTTATTGGGCAAAAAAATTATGCGACGCTCTCCACCAAAGCGACAGTTCTTATGGCCATGGACCGCATGGACGACGCCATGGAAGTCATGACAGAGGCCATCCACCACCCAACTGCCACGGTCTTTCAGATCCACGTCTTTGGGCGTCAGCTGATTGCTCAAGGGCAGCCACAGAAGGCCCTGGAAATCTTCCAATACAATGCTGAAAAACATCCCAATACCTGGCCTGTGCATGTCGGTCTCGCCCGTGGCTACTCAGCCAACGGCAAGTACAAAGAAGCCCTCAAACACGCCAAAATTGCCCAAGGCAATGTCCCTGAAGGGGATGCTGTCAACACTCAGGGGGTTGCAACGATGATCGAGAAGTTGGGGAAGAATGAGGATGTGAATTGAATTTTGCTCCCAAAGCGTCGCAAAATTCTTGAATCCCGCTTTTTCTGGAAAAGAATTACTTTAGTATAAATAGGTTGGCTGGCAATGCTGTGTGGCGTTGCCAGTTTTTTGGGTTCAGGATTCATTTTTGGAGTATAATAATTTTCATTTAATCATATACCCATTCTCTCATCCTATCATTCACTCATTCTCTCATTGATCTCCACGATCCCCAATTCCCACTCCCCTATCTTATGCTTCTCCGAAGCTTGACCAGCAAACCAGTCCCTGAGGTTTTCTGGCACCTCTTGCTGATAGAGCAAGGCAAGGTGTGTCGCCCCTTCTTTCTGCAAGCGTTTAACGATCTCTGGCGTCAGACGTCCACTATGCACAGGCCAGCCATATCGATGGCAGCGGTATAGCCAAGAAGGATTCCGAGGATCCTGAGCAGGATCGGAGATGATGATCAAAGCATCTTTGGGCAGCTCGGCATCGATGAGTTGGCCGGCTGCTTCGTAACGTTCGTGGACGCTGAAGTATTTGGCGCTGCTATGCTTATAGGTCTGGTATTCAGCGCGGTAGGTGTTTTCAGCTACCACCAGAAGGAGCAGTAGGGCTACGGCCCAAGGTCCCCAGGCGTAGCGCGCCAGGCGTTGATGTAAAGCGCTTAGCGTGCTGCCGATTAGCAAAGCGACGAGGGGGAGAAAGGGGATTTGATAATAATTGTGGATTATGTTGAGGGGGAAAAAGAGGAGCAGGTAGCTCATTAACCCAACTGCCCATAACCACCCAAAGAAGCGCGCTCGATTCTCTGAGGCACTTGGAATCAATAGGCCAATGGCTGCCAATATGATGCCTACGCCCCCTGCTATTTCCCCGCTAAAGCGCGTCAGGATCACGCTCCAACGGTAGCCGTCAAATCGCATGTCCCAGTTGCCGAAGTACCACCAAGACATGTTGGTGAGTTTAAAGTAGCCGGGCAAAAAGGACCAATCGGGCATCTGACCGTTGACGATGCCGACATGGCGACGCCAGAGCACAAAGGCAATGACAGGGATGAGCAGCATGGGGGAAAAGCGCAACAGCCGTTTCCAAAGCCCATTTCGCCCGATATAGAACAGAATAGGTAGGGCAAAATAAAAGAGGTAAGGCGCTTTTACCAGAAAGCTCACCGTCAACATCACTGTACTCACTGCCATCAAGGGCCATCTATTTTGATCCAACCCCTTTAGCATAAAATACACCCCGCCTAATCCCAAAGAAAGCGCAAAAAAGTCGATATGAACTGCGCGGGAGTAGTAAATGCCAAGGGGCAAACAGAGGTACACCAGCAAGGCATATTGGGCGGTCAGGTGATCCCACAGCCATTTGACCAATACAAACAGGTACCAAGCTGACAGCAGAAAGAAGGCTAGAAATACCAGCCGTGCGACAAGTATGCTGGAGCCAAATATATGCTGAGCCACGGCTACGATGGCCTCTGGCAAGGGAAATTCGAAGATGACGGTTTTGTGATTTCCCATCCAGCAGACGCTGGGACGGAGCAGGTCGATGCCTTCTTCCTGAAAGGCACGGATGTATTGTGCCGTCTCCGTCTGTCGCCAGGAATGCGGATCATCGATGGCTTCGCCCAGATGGAGAAAGCGCATGGCGATCAGCAAGAGAAGCAATAGCCAGAAGCCTTTATGGGAAAAGTTCAAATTCCTTATATGGTTCAAAATCTTATACCTTGAAGCTATCAGACATCTCCTCCGTGAGAATTTTCCACAAGGCATCTTTCAATTCTTGCAAGCCCTTCTGCGCCACCGCAGAGATAAAAACAAAGGGGAAAGCATCGTTCAGCGAATCCCTGATTTCGCCTTCGAGTTCCTCATCGATCATGTCACTTTTGGTGAGGGCCACGAAGCGCGGCGTTTGCATCAAATGGGGATTGTACAATTCCAGTTCGCGCAGGAGAATATCGTATGATTCTTTGATGTCGTCGGCGTCAACGGGGATCATAAAGAGCAGAATGCTATTTCGTTCGATATGACGCAGAAACTGTGCGCCGAGGCCCTTGCCTTCATTGGCGCCCTCGATAATCCCAGGGATGTCCGCCATCACAAAGGACTGGTGTCCACGATAACGTACGATGCCGAGATTCGGAATGAGGGTGGTGAAGGGGTAATCCCCGATTTTGGGTTTGGCTTCGCTTACGACTGAGAGCAAAGTGGACTTGCCTGCATTGGGGAACCCCACGAGGCCTACATCCGCCAGCAGTTTCAGTTCCAAAATGGCTGTCACCTCTTTGGCTGGCCAGCCTGGCTTGGCGTAGTCGGGCGCTTGGTTGGTGGGCGATTTGAAATGCCAGTTTCCTTTTCCCCCATCTCCCCCTTCCAATAAGACAAATTCCTCGTCATGCGCTGTCACTTCCCCCAAAAATTGCCCCGTATCTGCATCTTTGACCATCGTTCCCAGCGGAACTTCGAGGACGGTATTAGCACCACTTTTCCCACTTTTTCGCTGCCCTGAGCCATTTTTGCCCGGTTCAGCTTTGATGAATTTTCGGTACTTCAAGTCTAATAAGGTCCAAAGGTTCCGATTGCCTTTGAGGATGATACTTCCGCCTTTGCCTCCATCTCCGCCATCAGGTCCTCCCTTGGGCACGAGAGCTTCTCTGCGCCAACTTACGGCGCCATTGCCGCCTGCTCCACTTTTAAAGTATATCTTTACGTAGTCTACAAATGATTGCATGGCGCAAGTTAGGCAAAAGATCGGAGATGGAGACCGCTCGCCCTGCGGGCTCGCTGCGAGAGGCGAGACCGTTCGCGCCTTCGGCACTCACTGCGAGACCGCTCGGCTCGAAGACTCGCCTCACTGCGAGATAAAGGCATGACTTTTTATCTCTTGTCTCGCCTCTCGCAGTGAGCGGCAGCGAACGGTCTCGGTTCTCGCAGTGAGGAGCTCCGCGACGAACGATCTCGTAGGGAGCCCGAAGGGCGACCGGTCTCGCAGCGAGGGCTGAGTCTTCGAAGCCCGAGCGGTCCCACACATACACTTATGGCATTTCACTTCAAACAATTCAGTATTTCTCAAGACCGATGTGCGATGAAGATCGGCACAGACGGCATCTTGCTAGGCGCATGGGCAGATTTTGAGGGGGCAAAGACCATCTTGGATGTAGGAACAGGGACGGGGCTTCTTGCCCTGATGGCGGCGCAGAAGCAGTCGTCGGCGAAGGTATACGGAGTGGAAATCGTGCCTGAAGCTGCCGAACAAGCCGCGGAGAATATGCAGGCTTCGCCTTGGGCGGATCGTTTAGAGGTGATCGCAGGCGATATTCGTGAGCTTACTTTTTCACATCCCGTTGACGCCCTCATTTGCAATCCGCCATTTTTCCAAAACAGCCTTCCTTCCCCAGATCAGGCCCGTACTTTTGCCCGTCATTCAGATAGCCTTTCTTTAGCGGACTTGTTGAAAAAAGGAGGAGAAATTCTGATAACATCGGGGAGATTGAGCTTGATTTTACCTGCTTTGATGAGCAAGCAGCTATGGGAATTGGCAGCGAGGTACGACTTCCATGTCAAGCGTTTTTGGGAGGTAAAACCACGCGTAAGTCGTCCTGCCCATCGAATCTTAGTGGAATTAAGGAAGGCAGAAAACGCAGAAATAGAAAGGGGAGAAATTTACCTACACAAAGAGGGAAAAAACGAATATTCAACAGCCTACCATGAATTAACACGGGATTTTTATAAATGGTTAGCGGGAAAATAAGGGGGAGAAAATGGATTTGGGGTAAAAAAAAATTAGGGGACTCAACCACAATGTGGGAGTCAACCCTAACCCCTAGCTTCTGTATCAGAATGCTGATACAAGTATAAGAAAGGGCTAGATAAATTCCAAAACAAATGTAAGAATTGCCGAGAAAAAGAAATGTTTTTCTACGGGTAGGTTTTCATTCCGAGAATTGAAAATCACGGCTGGGTGTGGCTTTCTGGCTGGTTATCAGGCCCTTCCATTTCGTCTTCCACAGGTGGGTCTTTTTTCTCCAACCAAAAATTATTGAAGCCCTCCCCTACCGTAATATCGATATGCTGTGTTTGCACCAATTCCAAGATGCTCAGAAAACAGAACACCACATAGATCCGATCACGGTGCTCCATCACCAAGGTGACAAAATCTATTCGGTTTTCCGCTCGAACCCGAGTGACGAGGTGTTCTTTGACCTCTTCGATGTCATAGGGATAGCGTCGGATGACGTGAGCTGGCTTGCGAAGCTCGGCTTGGTGACGCTCCATGATCCGCTTAAAGGCACGCATCAGCGTGTAAAGGCTCAGGCCTACCAGTTCTTCCTCAGGCACCCCTGATTGTAGAAACAGCTTCTCTTCCCCTTTGGCGAAACCTCGCTTTGCTCGCTCACTCGCTTCATTCTCCATCTCCGCCAGTTGTCCCATGACATCTTTATAGCGCTTGTATTCCAGAAGGCGCTGTACAAGTTCTTCACGTGGATCGATCTCTTCTCCATGCTCATCCAATTCGGGACGTGGCAAGAGTAGCTTGGCTTTGATCCGCATGAGGGTCGCCGCCACATAAATAAACTCAGACGCCAACTCAATATCCATTTCTTGCATCTGCTGGATGTAATCCAAGAAATCATTGGTGATCGTAGCGATCGGAATATCGTGGATATCCAGTTCGTCCCGCTCGATGAAAAAGAGCAGTAGGTCAAATGGCCCCTCAAATTGAGGGAGTTGAATGCGGTAGGTTTGCTGATCGGTCACAGAGGAAAGTTCTAGGGTTTAGGTTCAGGGTTCAGGGTTCAGGGTTCAGGGTTCAGGGTTCAGGGTTCAGGGTTCAGGGTTCAGGGTTCGAGGAATCAATAATCACTCAATGAATAATCAATAATTCTTATCACAGCTTGCGAAGCTGTTCCGCAGCTTGGGCCTGATAAGTGCCGCCAGCACCCTGAATAGCGGTAAAGATCGCTTTTGCTTCAGGTTTCTTGCCTGCGGCAAGATAGGCCAAGGCTAGTTCCCACTGGGCGAGTTGGAATTGGGGGGAGGCGCCTTGGTCAACAACCGCTTTGAGGCATGGAATCGCCTTAAATACCTGACCATCAGCTCGATAGGATCGTCCTAGGTACAGCCAATTATTTAAGTCCTTTGGAGCGGTTCGAAGTAAGTCTAAAAATACCCCTTGCGCATTTTTATACTCCTTTTTCTCAAAATAAAAAGTCCCTTGTATATAGAGTACTTGATCTTTCTTTTGTTCGAGTTCTGTCCTTCGGCCTCGCTCTGCTTCATTTTTGCCTAGTGCTTCCTGGTCCTTTCGCATTTCTTCTTCGGCCTGTTGTCGGGCTCGTTCCTTTTGTGCTTCAGTCCTTTTTTTGCTAGGCTTCTTTCCTGAGGTAACATCAGGTACTGTGGTCGACGTAGGGGCCGTATTTCCGGGAGAACTCCTTGCACTAATTAATTCCTCTGCTAACACTTCGTCCGTCGCGTCTACTTTTGCATCTAGCATGGCATCATCCATCCCATCGGCAACTTCATCATAATCCATCCTCGGTGGCTGTGAAAGCATCGCAAGTGCCGTCTCTATCACTTGTTGTTCTTTTTCAGAAAAAGCTCCGGCATAAGAAAGAAGCTTGGAATCTGAGAGAGAAGGGCTATTGACTACGAGAATCGTATCTGCTTTCAAGTCATTAGCAGCATTAGGTTCAGGGCTAAAATCATCACTTGCGAGTACATCAGAATAACTATTATTAGCCCTTCCGGGTGCGGTATTTCCTATAGATGGTAATGCGTCCGTCGGGCTAGCATTATCGGTAGGCGTAGCTTCGGTCAACGGACTAGCAGATAATCCAGGTGCAATACTATTTCCAGGAGTAGACTCGGCTGGCGTCACACTGGTAAATTGTGGATCATCTCCCATTACTGGCTTATGCACCAATTCAGGTTGTTTTTCAGCTTGTTCCTCACGGGGAGAGGTATTATTCGCTATTCCATTCCCATTTCCAAGCGCGTCATCACTTCTCTCTGCCAGCATTGGTGCACTGGCATGTCTATCTTGTCCGATGCGGAAATTGATATAAATGGCGGAAGACGCCACAAAAAGTACCACCAACACCGCCACAGCGGCGGTGGCATACTGCATGAAGTTGAAGGAATTGATGCGGGGCTTGCGCTTCTGCTTGAGCAGGCGCGTGGTACGCGCCCGGATATCGATGGCCGCAGCCGCCGTCGCGGTTGCTGGATCGGGAAGGCTCTGCAAGCCTTCCAGTGCATCCGCATACAGCGGATTCTCTTCCATAAAAGACTCTACCACAGCCTGCTCCGTCACAGAGAGTTTCCCCTCCGCGTAGCGGGTAAGTACAGGGACTGGTGCCCGAGCCAGTTCTGACTGTATATGTAGCTGTTCACTCATTCTGCCAAATTTTCTTCCATCGCCAGGAGATGGTTTTTTAGGTTGCGTTTTCCATTTTGGATGTAACTTTTGACTTGCATCATCGTGTAGCCCGTCTCCGTTACTACCTCCTTATAGCTTTTTTGTTGGAGGTAAAATAGCTCAATACAGGTCCGTTGTTCATCTTTGAGCTTGCCAATGGCCGTTGTGAGATGATGCAGGCGGCTTTCTTCCAGCTCCATCTCGCCAAAAAGAGCAGGCGTAGGGTCAGATTCCACAAGTGCTTGCTCATCTTCCTGAAAATTCTCTGCTTTTTGTCGCTCCTTTGTCTTGCGATCCAGCACCGCCAGGCACTGATTCTTCACTACAGTATGCAACCAGTATTTAAAGCTACGCACTTCATACCGCAGCAGGTCCTTAAGCAATTTTTCAAATACCCACATCACCACATCTTTGGCTTCTTCCTCGTCCTTTAGGTATTTCATACTCACCAGAAACGCCAGGTCCGTATAGCGCTCAAACAATTCTCCTACAAACTCCGTGTCCTCTTCCTCACGGTAGAGACGGATCAGTTCTTCATCTTCGAGCTGCGATAGGTTATGTCGTTTGCGAAATAGCATGAATCGGCTCTTCAAATATACAATTTTTCTGAGAAGGGAGAGACCGCTCGCCCTGCGGGCTCGCTGCGAGAGGCGAGATCGTTCGCGCCTTCGGCACTCACTGCGAGACCGCTCGCCTTTCAGGCTCGCTGCGAGACAAAAGACAAAAAGAATCTGCCTTTATCTCGCAGCGAAGGCGAGTCTTCGAGCCTGAGCGGTCTCGCAGTGAGCGCCAGCGAACGATCTCGGTTCTCGCAGCGAAGGCCCTTCTTAGGGCCTGAGCGGTCTCTTCACCGCATAATACACCAGCCCCAACAAACATGCCACCTGGATGCTCATCAGGCCAAAAGGAAAGGTGTAGACAGGTTTGAGGAAATCAATGAAGAAACGGAAGATTAGGTAAGCAACCATGAAGAGCTTAAAACGATCACCGCTTTTGAGGGGACGGCGGGATTCGAGGAAACGGAGGCTAAGCCAGAGTAGGCCAAGGAAGAGGATTTCGTACAACGCTGCGGGGTGCCGCATGAGGCCGTCGCCAAGGTCCATGCCCCACGGCATCGTGGTTTCGATGCCATGTGTACCGTCTTCTATGCCAGCGAGGAAGCAGCCTACCCGGCCGATCATCATCCCTAGGATGATGGGATAGGTGAAAAGGTCGCCCGAAGATTGGCGTTCGCCAATGAGCTTTTTGGTAAGTTCTACCCCAAAGAGGCCGCCGAGCAAGCCACCAACAATGGTCTTATTGGCATAATAATACAGCCAGCCTTGTTCGCAGCCACCTGACACAAAACATGGCCAATTTTCCATGGTACCCAACAATCGAGACCCTACTAAGGCCCCTACTGTAGCGCCTACAATGATCCACAGGCGTCCTGTAGTAGTGATGTGGTCTTCTTGCTGGCGACGAAGATAGAGGAAATAGCGGAAGGCAATAAAAAATGCCAACAGCTCAAAAAGTAGGTGGGGGTTGAAACGGCCATCGCCGATTTCGATATAGAAGGGAAGAGTGAAGGAATCAAGCAAAATTAAAATGAAAGTAAAAATGAAAATTAAAATATGAGCTGATTATCAATGCTTTACATGCTCAATTTGTATGCTACCCCAAGTTACTGCAACACAGCCCAATTGGCAAGGGTGCCTGCGCCATCAGGGCTGGGCCAGGGAGAATTGCAGTCTAAGGGGTCTTGATCCCTTTCGGCCTTGGAAATGATGAGATCCTTTCGATGGCTCAATCCGCGCGCTTGATAGGTTGAAAACAATGCGTCTGGCATGAGATCAAAATAGGAGATAAACCGCGTTTCAGCGCCTTCGGGGGAGCTGGTACTTGGCACCCGCACAAATACCGCGATGTCAGAACTCGTCTGATTACTTGCATGCCAACCCAGTAGCTGGCCCGCTGTAACGGTCGTCCCTACTTCTAGCGCATCCTTTAACTCCACATGAAACAACTCCACATAAAAAGCAGGTTCTGCCGTCACATTCAGCATGATTTTGGTACCTGCCCATTCCTCCTGAAGCCAATTGACCGTCCCTGAAATAGGCGCATAAATCGGCGTTCCTTTGGCCACAGGATAATAATGCTTCATGCTCCGGCACGCCTCCGTGCTATCGGAATAGTCATGGCCGATGCCCGACCTGAATTTTGAGATCTGGGAGATCGAATCGATTATGGTGTAGTCTATTTCGATCAGCTTGGGGATTCCATTCGCATCTATATCGTAGGTGCTTTCTGTAGGCGGCGGAGTCGTATCATCGGGGATAAAATCATCGTCTTGCTGACAAGAAATGAATAAATAGCCCAAACAAAAACTGATGGATAACAGGAGATTTGCCTTCATGAGTGAATTGCTTATTTATCGAAAAATAATCAATTATTTCATCTCTCCCACCTAAGGCACCATCAAAAGAAAGTGCGGCTGGGATGAACGGCGAAGCCCTCACGAAAACCTTCAAAGATAGACAGACTCTGAGTAAACGGGCGCGGGCGGATGGATTGTGGCGTCGGCCTTGGTTGGCCCGTTTCGATTCTTGTCCTGAGCTTGTCGAAGGATCTGGTTACTTTTTTCTAAAAAAAGTAACAACACAAAGGATAAAAACAGCTATCTACCAGAAACGATTCTTTTAAAGATAACTGAATTCGAACTAATGTGCCATGCGCGCTTCATGGATAGCCTCATCATCCTGCACCCGCTTGCGCATGCGATAAAGGACAAACAAATTGGTGAAGTGAATCACCCCAAGGACCAACAACAATAAGCCAATCTTATAGCTCAATTTTTCTACCATGTGTGCAGCATTGAGGACTTCAGCGCCATTGTTCATCTTAAGGGTAATATAGCCAATATTCAAAAGATAAAATCCTGTCAACAACAGCTTATTGACACTATCAGCGAGGCGTTCATTTTGCCGAAAAATATCTATCAAAAATAAGCGTCCATTCTTGAACAAAGTATGCCCTACAAACATGGTAATCGTGATGCTAATGGCGAGATAGATCAAGTGGGTGATGAGTGTATAGTCCATGATGGTTTCTGTTAATTGTTTGGTACAAAGCTAAACAAAAAATTCATTTCTTTCAATTTATACTGAAAGTTTTGGAATTTTGTTTCGATTTATTCCATGAAATTTTCAACAGATCACAAAGACCCCGTAGGTTAAAGAAAACCTACGGGGTCTCATAGCCTAATTGGTTTTTAGAAAAGGACTCAACTATAGCACACGCTTGAACCTCATATGTTTGCAATATAAAAGAAACTGGTTAAACTTGGCGAAGTTGAACTGGGGCTTGGGGAGCAATCCGAGTGTTGAACGGTAGTACGTTACCAATGGAAATTCTTAGGTTTTTCGATTACAC
>JAUIKF010000116.1 GCA_030430575.1 Bacteroidia bacterium
AATGGGAATGCGCTGCGTGAATCCGCATTCGGAAAGAGAGACGCGATAAATCGCGTCTCTACGGTGGTGTACCCCAATCCCTTTGGGGATCGACTGAGCTATCGCCTGGAAGGCGTGGAGGGGGATGCTACCGTGCGGTTGTTGGATATGGCAGGGCGCACTGTCCTGGCGGTTCGTAGAGACGCGATAAATCGCGTCTCTACGGTTGATGAAACCATCAACACCCGCGAAATAGCCGCAGGCATTTACTTCCTGGAAGTACGGACAGCCACCGAGCGCAAGCTCGTGAAGGTAGTGAAACGGTAGGATGAACAGGACGGGACGCCATAGCGCCGTTGGAATCCGCCGCTGTAGAGCCGTTGGAATCCAACGGCTCTACAGCGATGATCATACAGATGGGGTAATCTTAGGATTGCCTCATTTTTTTATACCCATGTCACATGCGATGAATCACGTCTCTACGGCTTTTCAAAAAACGTGTTGCTATTTATTTGAAAAAATAATATATTACGATGATATAGATTTTTTATATACCCTTTACCCATAAGAAATGAAATTAAAACGTACCCCTTTCCTTATCTCTTGTTTGCAGCTAATTGGCATTAAGCATTTTTTCCTCCTTTTTACCCTGCTTGCCCTCCTTCCAGCTAGCTACGCTCAAACGCAACTGGGCCTCGACATCGACGGAGAAGCGGCAAGTGATAATTCTGGCAATTCCGTCTCCTTCTCTGCAGACGGCAGCCGCCTGGCCATCGGGGGACGATTTAATGACGACAATGGTAACTTGGCTGGCCATGTGCGGGTCTATGACTGGACTGGTACGGCCTGGGTGCAAGCAGGCTCAGATATTGATGGAGAAGCAGCAGGGGATCAGGCTGGCTGGTCTGTCTCCCTTTCTGCAGACGGCAACCGCCTAGCCATCGGGGCACCTTTTAATGATGGAATGGGTGACAATGCGGGCCATGTACGGGTCTATGACTGGACTGGTACAGCCTGGGTGCAGACAGGCTCAGATATTGACGGAGAAGCAGCAGGGGATTGGTTTGGCTATTCTGTCTCGCTCTCTACCGACGGTAGCCGTCTGGCTATTGGGGCAATACGGAATGCCGGCACAGGTATCTTGGCTGGCCATGTACGGGTCTATGACTGGACTGGCATGGCTTGGGTGCAGGTAGGTTCAGATATTGAGGCGGAAGCAGCAAGGGATCGTTTTGGCGAGTCTCTCTCCCTCTCTGCCGACGGCAACCGCCTGGCTATCGGGGCAAATTGGAATGACGGCATGGGTAGCAGTGCAGGCCATGTGCGGGTCTATGACTGGACAGGCATGGCCTGGGTACAGGTAGGCTCCGATATTGACGGAGAAGCGGTAGGTGATAATTCTGGCGGGTCCGTCTCCCTCTCTGCGGACGGCAGCCGTTTGGCTATCGGGGCATCTTTTAATAAGGGTACTGGTTTCTTAGCTGGCCATGTTCGGATCTATGACTGGACAGGCATGGCCTGGGTGCAGGTAGGCTTAGATATTGACGCAGAAGCAGCAGATGATTATTTTGGTTCTTCCGTCTCCCTCTCTGCCGACGGCAGTCGCCTGGCTATCGGGGCAATTAGGAATAACGGCAATGGTAATTCTGCCGGCCATGTGCGGGTCTATGACTGGACAGGCATGGCCTGGGTGCAGATAGGCTTAGATATTGACGGAGAAGCAGCAGTTGATTATTTTGGTTTTTCCGTCTCCCTCTCTGCCGACGGCAGCCGCCTGGCTATTGGGGCACCTTTTAATGACGAAACGGGTGCCGATGCTGGCCATGTGCGGACCTATGGGTTATGCTTCTGTGATCAGCCTTCTGCTTATAGTGGTGACGACATTGGAGATGTGAGCGGAAATGCAGGGTCCACGGCTGAAAATGCGGGCGTCTATACGATCAATGCTGCTGGTACAGGGATCAAAGGCACCAACGATGGTTTCCACTTTGCAGCAGATGCCAGCAATGGCGATACTGACCTCATCGTGCGGGTCACGGGCATTCAGAACAATGCCAGTCGGCAAGCAGGCCTCATGCTGCGCGAATGCCTTGGTCCCGACGCACCCAATGTCGCCATTGTTGTAAATGGTCAAAAGCAGGTCAAGATGACCCGCCGTGATAATGAAGGAGGCCCTACCCTCACGGTTGCCACTAAGGTCGCCCGTAGACGCCTCAACTCCTGGCTTCGCCTCACGCTCACAGGCAAGTCGGTGATCGGTTATTACTCCCGAAATGGGACCGTCTGGGAATATGTAGGCACGGCCAATTTTGACGTGGCGCCTTGTGATTATGGTGCAGGCCTCGTCGCCAGCAAAGGAGCTGGAGGGGGCACCAAGACCTTTACCTTTGACAATTTTATGGTAAATGGCGTGACGCCTAATGCGGGTCCTCCACGGCTTGCCCAAGCTAGCGACGCGATGAATCATGTCGCAATAGTTGCTTATCCCAATCCTTTTGGGGATCAGTTGAGCTATCGCCTGGAAGGCGTGGAAGGAAATGCAACCGTGAGGTTGCTGGATATGGCAGGACGTGTGATCACCACGGTAGAGCCGTTGGATTCCAACGGCTCTACCGTGGTGATCAACACCAGCGAAATAGCCGCAGGCATTTACTTCCTGGAGGTAAAAACTGCTACGGAGCGCAAGCTCGTCAAGGTGGTGAAGCGATAGACATCGCTTCTTGGGTAAAGAAAAAGCTCCTTCACGTCGAAGGAGCTTTTTGCCTAAAGCAGTATGGTTATAATTTAGTTATCGGATGTGCGGGAACGTGGATTTGATGTTTTTTTTGTGCTGGTACCAGATTCCATAGTGGCTGCGGGATCGATCAGGAATGGCGCTTTACCATTTGTGATGATCAGCTTGGCGTTTGCTGAATTGGCGAGTTCCTTGAAAGCTTGAATGCTCTGCCATTCAATGATCCGCTGTGAAAGGCCCTCTTCGATGATCTTTTGGGAATTGCGGACGCCCTCTGCTTCTATCTCTTTTCGCTTGGCTTCCATTCTTTCTCGTTGAATCTCAAACTCCATCCGCTGGGCCAGCTGTTCTGCTTCCAGTTTTTCTTCAATCGCCTTTGTAAGACCTTGTGGAAGCTTAATGCTTTTTAGGAGGACTCTTTCCACTACAAAGCCTTTTTCGCCTAGAATGCGCATCATATGCTCACGAACTTCTGTTTCAATTTGTGAACGGCTCGCCGTGTACATGTCCTTGGCCATGAAACGGGAACAAACGTCTGCAGCTGCGGACCTAAATACACTCAGGATGACCACTTCCTCATAATTATTTCCAATCTCGCTTATAATGCTGGGCGCACTTTCAGGATTGATTCGGTAAAGGATGGAAATTTCGGCTCGGACATTCAAGCCGTCTTTGGAAGGCAGGGAAAGATTGACCTCAAGGTTTTCTGTACGGATAGGTATTTTGACCACAGTCGTGATCAGCGGATTAAAGCCCACCGCTCCTGATTTGTAGACTTTGGGTTTTAATTTACCCACAGTCTGTTTCAGGCCTACCTCGCCAGGTCTGATGATGGCGCATGAAGTAAAAAGAACACTTAGCATCAAGATGCTTAACAGCTTGAAAGTTGTTTTCATAAAATTGGGTTTTAAGAAGATGGATATTATTGCCCGGTTTTATATGTGAATCAAGGAGTTGCATCATTTAGTTTATTAATCGTAAACTAGCCTCTTTTTGTTTATTAATTTTGACAAATAATTGTCATGACAAGAATGGAATAATGGAGGGGTTTTGGTACATTTACCCTAGTACCATTTTTGCTCTTCCCATGAAATACTTTCTCTTCCTCCTCACCTCTTCCGCACTGATTGCATGCAATCAAGGGCCTTCAGGCCATGCACACCTCTTATCCCTCAGCCCCCTTTTTACGGATGGCATGGTGCTGCAACAGCAGACAGAAGCCGCTTTCTGGGGCGAAACAGCCCCACATGAAACCATAGCGATCACCAGTTCCTGGGGGGCCAAGGCTTCAACTAAAACTGATGAATCTGGCACCTGGAAGACCACATTGGAAACCCCAAAGGCAGGAGGACCTTATGAAGTAACCATCTCTACACCATCAGGTAGCAAAACGATCAAAGATGTCTTGATCGGAGAAGTCTGGCTGGCCGCTGGGCAGTCCAATATGGAAATGGATTTTGCCTATTGCTGCAATACGACAGATCATGCGGAAGCAGAGATTGCCACAGCCAATTATCCCCACATCCGCATGCTCACAGTAGAGAAGCAATTGAGCAAGGCGCCTACCAAAGCATTCAAAGGGCAATGGAAAAAAGCCGTAGGAGACGAAATCACAAATTTCAGTGCGGTAGCGTATTTTTATGCCAAAAAGCTTCACCAAGAGCTGAATGTCCCCATCGGGATCATCCACGCGAGTTGGGGAGGGACGGATGCTGAGGCGTGGACGAGCCGTGAAAAGCTCGCGACGTTGGACTATTATGACGAGGCGTTGGCTGGGTATGACAGCCTTGTAGTAGCCGCTAATCAGTCAGAAGCCTGGTTTTCTCAGTTTGACTCAGAACCCCTTCCTTCAGTTGTTTGGTATCTCTATCTGGGAAAATATTTTGGGTTTCCTGAAAAATGGAAAACCCTTTCCTTTAAGGATGAAGCATTTATTGATCCTGCTTACGATGCCCAACATTGGAAAACCCTTATGCTCCCAGGCACCTTCGACCATGTCGTGGGGACTCAGGACTTTGATGGGGTGATTGTGGTCAGGAAGGCATTTCAGCTTACAGAAGTGGGAGGAGATTACCAACTTGAATTAGGGCCCATATCACATATAGATTTCACCTTTGTCAATGGCCAACAAATAGGGATAACGATGGGCAAACCTAGCGCTGCAACCAAGCAATACACGATTCCCTCCTCCTTGCTAAAAGTCGGCGAAAATGCCCTCGCGATTCGTGTACTCAACAATTACGGTGAAGGCTCCATCGGGAACATTCATTTGATCTCTTCCAATGGCGAAAAGACTTCTTTGGCAGGAGAATGGAAATATCGGGTATCAGGAGAAATTTACCAACAAATGAATGCGTATACATTTCCATACAATGCCCTCTATGCCTATGACACAGAAGGCATCGATTTTTCCCAAAGACCGCCCAAACATACCTTTCATCAAAATGTCAAATCGGCCCTTTTTAACGGCATGATTTACCCCATCATTCCCTACGCGATCAAAGGAGCCATATGGTATCAGGGCGAAAATAATGTCTCCCGTTACCAAGAATACGAGCAGTTGTTCCCTGCCATGATCGCTGACTGGCGCGAGCAGTGGGGGAAAGAATTCCCCTTTTATTTTGTGCAAATCGCTCCGTATGGCAGGTATGGAGGCATCTCCGCCCATCTGAGAGATGCCCAGCGCAAGGCATTAGCCACGCCCAAGACAGGCATGGTCGTCACCCTAGACATTGGCGATCCTCAAGACGTCCACCCTTCCAATAAACACGATGTGGGCTATCGGTTGGCGGGGCTAGCTTTGGTGGATAATTATGGCGGGAAGGCTGAGGCCTCAGGGCCTTTGTATAAGGCGCACCAAACGGTTGGGAACAAGGTTATCGTGGAATTTGACCATGTGGGGGCTGGGTTACTGTTGAAAGCCAATCAAGCGGGAAAATGGGACTTTGAAGTGGCTGGAGCAGACAGCATTTTTGTGGAAGCGGAGGTACAAATTGTCGATGACCGTGTAGCGGTGTATAGTACTTTGGTGGCTAGGCCAGTTCATGTCAGGTATGCATGGTCAGATACAGCCTCAGCGACGTTATTTAATCAGGAGGGTTTGCCAGCTTCTTCCTTTTCAACCAATTGATCCCTATGATTCTGCAAAAGGCCTTACTTTCTTTCCTTCTTTTTTCCTGCGTTTTTTCCCCTACCCAATTAACCGCAAGTCCTCAGGCTCCCGATTACTTGGTTTTTCAAGGAGATACTTTTCCGATCTATCACTTATTGGTGGAGGAGTATCTTGAAAAAGTGAAAGCTGAGAGCAGGAGGCATTTAATTAGACTCAAATTAGGGCAAGGAGCGACGTTGAATTGTGCACGGGGTTATCAAGCCGTTTTTGTAGTGAAAAGAGATAGTCTTTTTCTAGATAATATGCTCTATTATAGAGAATTATTCAATCTTCAACCTAACAGTCTTTCAAGGTCGAAAGCCAGAATGAAGGTATTATTCAAGGAAAGGTATGTGAATGGGAGGGTCTATGCAAACTGGATTTCGGGAAACACTTTTCTGCCCAAAGGAAAGGAATTAAGATGGGACGGTGTTTTTCATACGAGTTTTGAAAAAGAATTAAAGCTTACTTTTAAAAAGGGAATCCTCAAAGACCAAACGCCTGTCCAAAACTATATAGATACGCCTGACGGGATTGCTCGGAGACAACTCGACCCTGTTTCAGACACCCTTTTTTCACTTATTAGTAAGCTTAATTGGGAAGACCTATACGAATGTGATTGTGATGAGCGCTACTATATTAATATTGGGAAAAAAGGCAAGGTAAATAGGGTAACAATGGTAGATTATAAACAGAAAGAGATTAGAAAATATTGGGACATGAAAGATTATAACTATTGCACCAAATCCATCCTCAAGTCCTTAAAACCCCTAAAGTTTGATATCCTGAAACAAGGGGGAAAAGCGATTAGTGAAAAGATATACCTTGACCTCTATTATGATGTTGAAACAGGCATTATTAGAAAGTGGTAAAAAAATCATCCAGAAACGCATAATTCTTAATTCCCTCAACAAAACCCTATGTTAGGCATTCTTGAATGACTAAGATTATGAACCACCCCACATTCACCCTTATCGGCGCAGGCATCGGCGGCCTAACCACCGCTATCGCCTTACGACAAAAAGGCTTTCAAGTCGAAATCTTCGAGTCCTTCCCCGAATTCAAAGACCTCGGAGCAGGCATCATCCTTGCCAATAATGCCATGCAAGTCTTTGACCGTCTGGGTCTTACGAGCCAATTACAAGCGGTAAGCAGCTCCCTTGATCGGATGAAGCTCACAGACCATCGCCTCAAAGTCATTTCTGAAGCATCCACTCAGACGGGTACGGCCAATGACCTCCGCAGCATCGCCATCCATCGCAGTGCTCTGCAGCGGGTGTTACTGGATCAACTTCCTCAAGACTGCCTGCATCTGGGCAAACGCCTGGAGAAGATTGAGACTACAGGCGACAGCCCTTTACTCATCTTTGCAGATGGGACATCGCACCAGGCAGAAGTTGTGATTGGTGCCGACGGCATCCACTCCAAGGTGAGGGACG
>JAUIKF010000117.1 GCA_030430575.1 Bacteroidia bacterium
GATATGCGCGTATGACTTCATCGACATCAAGCCAGGAATCATCCCCTCTAAAGCATTCTTCCAGCCTAATCAAGTTGTTAAAATTTAATCCCAAATGTCGTAAGACGATAAAGAACTCACGTTAAAGATAGAAAAAGAGCAAAAGCGGCGGCGGCTAACTTTTCTGCTTTCAGAAAAATGGCACAAAATCTTCTGCTAAAAAATCGAACCAAGAAAGCGAGCGTCCCAAGAAAGAGAAAAATGGCTGCACGCAATCAATCATTTAGAAATCAAATTATTCAAGGACTATAGATGCGTTTGCCCTGGAGATACGATGCTCATTATAGGTAAACTGGGTTATTTGACTCATGGGGATATTCTTAGCTTGTTTTGACCGATACTGGAATCCTTGTATTGGTCTTCTATGACTGTATTAAAGGATTATCCTTAGATTTAAGGGATATTAATCACCCATTTGAAACAGAACCGGAATTAACAATTGCCTGATAAATCAATCTAATTATTCTCCCAATGAACCCCTTTCGCCTCCTCATTCTCCTCTCTTGCCTGCTCGCCGCATGCGCTCAACAATCCACAGAGCTTTCTCCGCCTGTCCTGAATGTTGCAAGCGGCACGGTCGTGAGATTACCCAATTTCCCATCGATACATATTTCCCCTCGCACGGTGGATATTTGGCTACCAGACTCCTATGATTCAGAGATACCTTGTAATGTCCTCTACATGCACGATGGGCAAATGCTGTATGATTCGACGACTACCTGGAATAAACAAGAATGGGGCATAGATGAAGTATTGGGTGAATTGATTGCAAATAAAAAGATCCCGCCATGTATCGTGGTGGGGGTATGGAATGGAGACGAAAGCCGCCATTCGGACTATTTTCCCGAAAAGCCGTTTCGCAGCTTACCTGAAGCATATAGAGATTCTTTGCTGAAAGCGAAGCGATATGGAGGCGAAGCCTTATTTTCAACCGATGTCCAATCGGACGCCTATTTGAAGTTTCTGGTAGAGGAACTCAAACCACATATTGATAAGACGTATTCGACCAAAACTGAGCCTGCCCATACTTATGTTGCTGGGTCCAGTATGGGCGGGTTGATTTCGATGTACGCCTTATGCGAGTATCCAGAAGTATTTGGAGGGGCAGCTTGCCTGTCCACTCACTGGCTGGGTGCTTTTGACACCACGACCAACGTGATTCCTCAATCGTTTATGACCTATTTGGATCAACATCTACCTCAACCTGCTACGCATAAACTCTACTTTGACTTTGGTACAGAAACCCTTGACAAATATTATGAACCCTTTCAGCAGCAAGCGGATTCAATTATGCGGGCAAAAGGGTATTCTGCTGTTTTATGGAAAACCGTCAAGTTTGTAGGCCATGATCATTCTGAGCGATCATGGCAGAAACGGCTGGATGTACCTTTGACGTTTTTGATGGGGGAATAAGGGATAAAGAGAAGTTCAAACTCAAGTGCAAATTCAACTTCAATTTTCCTTCTTTTTTGAACTTGAGCTAGCACTTGACACTTGATCTTCCTTGAAGAATGCATTAGCCTTTCAACTCAAACCAAATCTGGTTTGAGACTGCGCATAGCTCCTGCTGCGAATTGTAAATCGCAGTCCCGCAGAAGTGCTTCTTGCCTTCCTGGCCTTTGGCCCAGCCGATGACGACACACCGCTCAGCGATGGTGACAGGTTTCAGAATCTGGGCCGTCATACGTCCCAAGACAATCATTTTGGGCTGGTCCCCCATCACCGAGTAGGCTCCTGGACAGTCCAGTGCAGACCACATAAACTCGTTATTGACAAAATGACCATCGTCTCCAAGGCCGCTAAACGGCACCCAAGGGGCGGCTACGATAGCTTCCCCATCTGCTTTCCCCGCATAAATCTGTAATCCATCGCCTGTCGATCGCTGCATGCCGCAGACGAAGCACGTGGGAAATGCCAGGTCCATCTGGCGACCCAGATAGTGTTGAGAAGCTAAGGTAGCTGTTTCAAAATCAGGGGCAGCGGGCGCGGCCAGATCTATCGTTCCTGGCCGTGCGTATGCGACGAGGGTGTCCTGATCCATGAGCTGAACCTGATCATTTGCCTGTTGAAAGGTAAGCTGCTTCTCTAGTGGAGGCGGTACGCGGAGGGTCACTTCAGAGACGAAGTCCGTCTCATTGTCCATGATGCCACAGGTATATCCGCCATTGGCGGAATTGGGAGGCCCACAAAAGCGTTTTTTGATAAGGGTATGAGGAGTCATTTAGAAAGATTTAAGAATATCGAACAAGGATTGATGATTGAAGAAATGGGAAATTTCCTTCGAAAATCCTTGTTCTCCAATCATTATTCTGCAATCAACTACAATTCCTTCATCATCTCCCACAGTTCCTCAAACTCCTTCATATAAGCTTTTACCGTAGGTTTATGGTTGGTGACCAGTATATTTTCTTCATTTCTCGTGGCGGCAGACCGCGTCCAGTTATAGCTTCCTGTCAAGACGATTTTGTCATCTACCACCGCAAATTTATGATGCATGTGCTTCTCACTTTTGTCTATTCGTACAGGAATTCCATTTCGCTCAAACTCTTCAATATCGGACCCTTTGTCAAAGCGTTTTTCGTTATCTGTCAGGATACGGACGTTGAGTTTTCGTTGGTGGCAAAAATTGATTTCGCGGCTAATCCGATTGTCACTGATCGTAAATACGCAGATGTCTACCGATCGCGTAGCGTTCCGCAGACGCCCCAAAATAGCCTCTAGGCATTCTTCCCCAGGGCTGAAGAAGACTTCCTGAGCTAGGTTGGTTTTAGTTTTTCCCAAAAGCAGCTTGTTCGCCTCCTCTAGCCAAATGAGGACCTCACCAGGAGACAGGCTGGTTAATGCAGACCGTCCCATGTCAAATATTTTGTGTCGCAGAAAAGCCAGATCGTGACTGGTGAGGGCCATTTGTTGGATCAATTGTTTGATCTCCTGGCGCTCAGAACTGCTGATACGGCCATTAGCTAGGGTCTGGGCAAAGTGAGATAAAAGGGGAGTCATAGTTGAAAATACAGCTTGTTTTGTCCCTTTACAAAAAAATTCTTAGTTCCCTATCTTTACAAAATGAACATGTACCTTCAGCCAAATGACTTCGTGGATGCCGATCATCCTTCTGTTATGGCTTTTGCCCATCAACATACTTCTCCTAATCAATCGCCAACGGAAAAGGCTGTCAGCCTTTTCTACGCCGTCCGCGACGGCTTTCGCTACAATCCCTACCACGTCGAGGTGACGCCCTCAGGCTATAAAGCCAGTATCCTCCTGGCGCGCACGCCCCAGCAAGGCGGCCATTGTATCGACAAAGCCAATCTGCTGGCAGCCTGTGCGCGAGCTGTCGGCATTCCCAGTCGCCTTCACTTCGCCAATGTGCGCAACCATATCGGCACCGAAAAGCTGGAGCAGATGCTCGGTACAGACGTGCTCGTATTTCACGGATATGCAGAACTGTATTTGGAAGGAAAATGGGTGGCGGCCACGCCCGCTTTCAATAAGCAGCTATGTGCCTACCTGAAGGTAGCGCCGCTAGAATTTGATGGGAAGACAGACGCTGTCTTCCAGGCCTATGACCGCGAAGGGGGGCAGTTCATGGAGTATCTCCATGACTATGGGCATTTTGCCGATATTCCCTTTGACCTGATGGTTCAGGAGTGGAAAAGGCATTATCCGAATTATGACTTGATGAGGGAGAAGCTGGAGAGATGAGACGAGGTATTTCGTGAGATTTGCAGAGATATTTTCATCAATATTTATGTACAAATTTCATCACTTCAGTTTGAAACTTCTCTGGTTCATTGATGAATGGCTGATGTCCTGATTTCTCAAACAAAACAAACGCTCTATCGATCATGGGAGTACCCAAAGTGTCGAAAGCTGTTTTGCCTAATTGAGGCGGGATAATGTCATCGTATTTTCCCCAAAGGGTCAAAATGGGTAAGCGTATTTTATGAAGTTCGGGAAGTAAATCTGTCCCCCTAATATCTTCATATAACAGATTGTTTACCTCATTGAGGTTTGAAGAAAGATAACTTGGGAATATGTTATAGGAAGAAGCAAAAACGATTCTGAGTGCTCCTGCTAATGAGATGGAGGTACCCTCATCGGGTATTATGCCCTCTCCAGCGTGTCCTATAAATTGCCGCCATTGGCTTTTTTGATCAGCGTTTACAATTGGATCATTGTTATTTGCCCATTCAAGTGCGGCTCCCCATTTTACAGAATCTTCACGTATTCTCTCTTGCGCTATTTCCTTTAAAAACAATAGGCGATACCCCCATTCTTTATCTATATCCACGATGGTACTGCCATTGACATTAATCCATCCATTGACTAAATCCTGGTTATCTGGTTCCAACAAAAAATGTTGGCCGATAAATCCCCCAAAACTATGCCCCATAAGAAAAACCTCTCCTTGTGGATATTGAGCCTTGATGATTTGTACAATTGATTTAAGGTCAGTAATGTATTGCGCTAAGGTAATCGACTTCGGATCTATATTTCCTTGTGCATTACCCGTTCCACGTTGATCATAATACACCACGGCAAATTCTTTTTCAAAACGCTCACCCCATCCCAGCATATCTATACTGGCAATATCGAGTGAGGTTAACCCCGGCCCTCCATTAATAAAAATTACAAACTTGTCCGATTGTGTATTTCCTTTTACCCAAACTGGCAGTTCTGCACCATCAACTTTCACATGAAAAAAAGTATCAGCTTCCGTTTCAAGCTCAAATTTTTCGCAAGCCGTCAATATGGTAACAAAAGCGATAATGAGTAGATAGTGATAATGACTCATGTTGATTATTTTAAGCGGTAGCGTATCCCTAATTCAAGTGCCAAATATCCAGTCCCATTAGGGAAATTGGGGACAGCATACATAAACTGAGGCTTGATAAAGTAGGCAATCGGCAGATTTTTTTTGACCCTCAGATCTTTTCCAAAAGAGATGAAATAATTTGTCGCAAAATAATTATGACCCGCAGAAACTTTATGAACCTCTCCATTTGCACTTACTTCATACGTGTTGGATATAAAAGTCCTTAGATACCCAAGTCCAACGCCAAATTCGTAAAATGCTCCTTTGCGATTTTGCCTTTTGTATTTTACTTCAGGCATGACAAAAAGCCCCGTTTGATACCTTCTGTGATAATAAAATCCAAGCGTAGGGCTGATAATCAGGCTTTTATTAATGATTTTTGAAGAGTCCTTTTTAGAACTCTTCGTTTTATCCCAATCCTTCATGTTGAAATCTGCACTTAATTTCAGGCCTGGGTGGGTAATCATTTCTCCAAAATAGGAAATCGAGACAGTAGTTGGCTTTTTATTTTGACCCCAAGCCAGTGAACTGATCCCCAAAAGGAAAATAACGAATGTAGATCTCATGTGTTTTTTGATCCTTTTTTCTAATAATACACAACAGATGTCTTGACAACAAAGGAGGGGCTTACCCTTATAAGAAATGTACTTTTGAAAAGGAATACAAGTGATGGGGAAGGGTTGCGTGTATACGTTCCATCACTGGCTACACGGCAATTATTGCCGTAAGCATACTACTCGCGAAATTGCATATCCCCATCCCTTAGAAGGCTAGATGGTGCGGTGCAACGATCAATAAACCCCGTTATCGTTCCGAATCTTCCCCCCATTCAATAAATTATAGAAGCGCATAAACCCATCCATGGGTTGAAGGGCATCCCAGTGGTCTGCTATCTGGCCATCCTTCGTCCGAGACATGGTATTTAGCGGCAAAAAGTTCTATAAGGACTTTTTGCACGCCAAGGAGGGCATTGCGACCAATATCCTTTCAGATCGATTGAAGAAGTTGGAGAAAAATGGCGTGATTGCGTCAAGGGTCTACCCGCACCTCAAGACCAAGAAGGCGTATTCCCTGACGGAAAAGGGCAAGGCACTGGTACCTGTTTTGGTAGAAATGATTGTATGGTCAGCGCAGTATCAGGACGATTTGGCCGTGACGGAAGATTTCCTAGCGAAGGTGAAGACTGATCGGGAGGGGGTGATTGGGGCTGTTTTAGCTAGGTTGGCGTGATAATATACATATTCAAACTTATGTATCCTTCCTCTTAAATTTTATTTCTTTATCTCTGTTTTTTTTCTCCTGGTGCCTAACGACTGGCGATGCGACGGCTTTTCTAACAGGTCCTGGTTATCAGCTGTACGCATCGCCCCATGTTGGCACCAGTTATTTTTCAATTTTTAACCTTAGATAATTGATAAATGCCGAACATGAAACTAGCATAAATTTAGCATCCTCAAATGATACAGTTAGGTCATCCTCTAATAAGGAATGTCTTATTCCCCCAGAATCACTTGCGTATCCATAAAGGGCTGAAAAACCGCTTTTTAAGGCTCCATGAATACTGAATCTTTTTTCGATTTCTGATAATGCCTTTCCTAGTGTAGCTTTTTTATCATCTGTAATTATTATGCATAGAGCCTCAACAGCAGAGATAGATTCTTTAACTGAATTTCGGTAATCAGGATTTTCTCTATTTGAAAAGTATTCTAGGGCCGTTGCAAGATGTGTATTGACCGACTCCCATTTTGAAGTGCGATTTAATGCTTCTTCTATTTCAACGATCTCTTCTTCTGAAGTGATTTGAACGACACACTCATCAACAATTCTATAGCCTGCCATTTCTTTTTTCAATGCATAATTGCAGTTTTTTACAAATCCCAGCCTTAATGACCTAAGGTCGATTACTGACAAAAATTCAATCAAGTCATACTTTTCGTACCATTGAGATTCAAAAAACCATTCCTTTAAAAATGAAAGAAAGCTTGAAATGTTAAGGTCTGAGGAGTTTATATAAGAAGGAGCTTCATCAGCTCGCTTGCCAAAGAATTCCTTCCAAATATACCGGCATACTTGGCCCTTTTGAGACTCTCTTAGATAAGATGATTCATTATTTATCAATCCAAAAAAATTATCTAACATAGTGTTCCAAAGCCTATTTTCTAGTCTTTCATCAATCGCTTCAATTTGAATTTTTTCTCTAATTGGTGTTTTTCCTATTTTTTGTGAAAACTTCATTTTTTTATAATTGGTGCCAATACTAAGATTTACATCTGTCCGTCGCCGTAGGCGATGGCAGCTGTAAATCAGGTTGAACGAAGCCGCTTCTGGCGGTTAGTCCCACCCTATGGGGATTCAATATTGTTTTGTGATTTGTGTTCCC
>JAUIKF010000064.1 GCA_030430575.1 Bacteroidia bacterium
CCGACTCCAAACCATCCTGCAACTTATGCGTGAACGGACAATTGCGCATCATGGGCCTCGCACCCATTGGACTTTCATAACTAAAAGCATTTGCTTTGTTTTTGTAACACACGCCTCGTGGCGCACCAGATGACACAGATTATCACAGATTTTGGAAATCAAATCCGTTGAAGCGATAGCCCCAATACACCAAGCCCAGCTAATGACCTATTTAAAGTTATCAGGCGTCAAACTGGGTTTATTATTAAATTTCAATGTAAAGGACATGAAGAAAGGCATTACAAGAATAGCTATGTAAATAATCTGTGTTAATCTGTGCGAATCTGTGGTTTTTCTTCTTTACTCCACTAGAATCCTTGATGAACTGTAATTTTATCACCCCCTATGTTCACCCAAGACACCCTAGAAAAAGCCATTCGCATCCAACAACTAGGCTACAAAATGCTGATGTGGTTTGCCGATGAAGTCGATCAACATCGAATTTCCCTTGCTGCTATTCATGACAATACTTCTCCTAGGGAGGCCATCCTCGATTGGCTAAAGACCTTCTATGACTATATGCCATCTTACCTGCTTCCCAGGCGAGCAGAGCTGACCGAATTCAGCAATTATTTTGCGTCTTACCTGACCAGTTCATTTGACCTGAAGGAAGAGCCAGGCATGCAGTTAGCAGGACAAGGAGGATGTTTTTGCAACTTGTGCATTCGATTGACCAATGCTTCGCATTTGAAGGCCAAAAAGCCCCAAAAGCTTGACAAGCGAGAAGCAATGGATAAACGAATAGCAATTATAGGAGCGCTTGCTCAGGAAATTTCTTCCCCTATATCTCATAAAACAGCAGAAGCCCTGGCCAATTCCTCTCAATACCTTCGCGATGTGGCATACCTCGCCTATGCCAAGAGTCTGCTAGAGCGGATAAGCGGTTCGGAAGGCGGCGTCTACGCCTTGGTGTTATGGCGACAATTCGCATGGAAGCCGGAAGGGTCTCCGATCAGGGGCTTTGAACTCTCTGCGGCAGATATACTGGCGGCCGAGGAAAAAGTGAAAGCGGCCATTTTTCAATCTGAGTAATTTCTTTCAGCATGAATTTCAGAATCCACTTTGAAAATAGTCAGTATCTATCACCCCATGGAACTCCTAGGCAGAATCAACCGCAGAAAAATCTATTTCCCCCAGACGATTAACCCCCACCATTATGTCAGAACTGCGTACCTTCAATCCTTCCCTTGCGGGAAAAGAATCCTCCCTCCACCTCCGGCGGATGGAAGATTTGTATGCCGAGGCCAAAGGCCAGGTGGATGCACCGCATCGGCATGACTATTACACCGTCATCTGGACGCAACGCGGCGAAGGCAGCCATATCATTGATTTTAACACCTATCCACTTACCCCCAATTCTGTATTTTTTGTCAGTCCTGGGCAGATTCACCAGGTCATCACCCCTACGGAGCCGCAGGGATGGGTCATCACCTTTTCCAAAGCCTTTTTGCAACACCACCACATCAGCGAGGATTTCATCGCTCGCATCAATTTATTTAACTCTTTTGAAGAGCAACCACCGATCCGCCTGCCTGAAGCTACGGCGCAAAAGATGCAAGCCATCTTCGAGATGATGGCAGCCGACTACACGACGCCAGGCGATCACCAAATCGCCCTGTTGAGTGCTTATCTCAAGATTTTCCTGATCCATTGTGTCAATGTCTGTGACTTGGGCGCACAGGACTGGCCGCAGAAGCAAGGCGGCAAGGCTGTATTACAAACCTTCAAGAACCTGGTCTCCCGCCATTTCCGCGAATTACATAAGGTAGGAGACTATGCTGCAAAGATGAGCATTACGCCCAAGTACCTCAATCAGGTAGTCAAATCACTGTTGGGCCTGACAGCCAAAGAGGTCATTCAGGAAAAAATCATCCTCAACGCCAAGCGGGAATTGAAGTATTCTGATAAATCAGTCAAGGAAATTGCCTATGAACTAGGCTTCGAAGAGCCGCTTTATTTCAGCCAGTTTTTCAAAAAATGCACGGGGAAGTCCCCTTCTACTTTCCGCGAATCATAAGCCAGTGTAACCAAGGTTTTCACCATAACAGCATTGCTGTCATTTCGACGACCGTAGGCTTTGCGAAGGGAGGAGAAATCCAACATCCTTTTTTGTCTTGGCTACCACGTGCTTCGAATAGGCTGCTAGACCGGCGTGTTGGATTTCTCCTCGAAGACTCGTCGAAATGACAGCTAGGCTGTTTTGATTAGAAATTTAAGTTACAATTAAGCCTCCACCCTCCACTTTTTACAGCTTTCGTCAGATTTTCATATATCTGTCCGCCATTTTCATATGGTATCACCTGTGTTTCTCCCTGATCTTTGTATGGTCAATGTATGTACAACTCTACTAATGAAATAAAAACGATGAAAACTGTATTGCATCCCGCCGCTACCCGTGGACATGCCAATCATGGTTGGCTCGACTCCCACCACACATTCAGCTTTGCCAATTACTACAACCCAGAGCGCATGAATTTTGGCGTATTGCGGGTGTTGAATGACGACGTGGTCGCCCCCAATATGGGCTTTAGTAGACACCCACACGACAACATGGAAATCATTTCGATCCCCTTATCGGGCGACCTGGAGCACAAAGACAGCATGGGAAATACCGCTGTCATCAAGCAAGGCGATGTGCAGGTCATGAGTGCAGGCACGGGGGTATTTCACTCTGAAAAAAATAAGAATTCCGACAAGGAAGTGCGCTTTCTCCAGATTTGGGTATTCCCCAAACAAAAAGGGGTAACGCCTCGCTATGATCAGGTCGCGCTGAGCAGTATCATGGAACCCAACCAGTTCAACCAGGTGCTCTCTCCCAACCCCAACGATCAGGGGGTCTGGGTCCACCAGGATGCTTGGTTTCACATGGGCGATTTCGCCGCTGGCAAGTCGGCGAAGTACCACCTCAAGAAGCCCGGAAACGGCGTCTATGCCTTTGTATTGGAAGGGGAAGTCACGATGAACGGCCAATCCCTTGGCAAGCGCGATGGCTATGGCATGTGGGAGATGGAATCCTTTGACATGACGGCTACCACAGATGCGAAAGTATTGTTGATGGAAGTGCCTATGAACTTGGGGTAAAGCTGTGACGCACAAGCATTAACACGCTGATTATCAGCACTTACAACTCATAACCTCAGAAGTTTATCACGCTTTACTTGAGGCTGAATACCCAACAGATTGAAGAAAATCTGTTGGGTATTTTTGGGTCATCAATATCTAACAGACTTTCTTCATCCTGTTCATAAAAAATGTAAATTCCCCCATGAAAAAAATAACCCCCTACCCATCCCTTCAAGAAGCCAAAGAAGCCCTTGACAACGGCGGTCGTTTCTACAATCTCCTCACCAAAGCAGATGACGGTGTCATCTCCAAAGCCGAACTGGGAAAAGTGGCGGGCGTCTTCAACGATAAACAAAAGATGATGCTCTTCTTAACCCTTGCCATCTCTGACCTCCATGTGAATGACCAAAACGCCATTGTTCACACCTTATCAGAAGACTTGAGGGCACTTTATCATCAATATAAACCGCAGGAACTACTGCCTTCTGAAGTAGCTACACAAGGGGAACTTTCTTCCAATGTAATCCTTTCAGGCATTCCCAAACTCATCGAATCCAAATCCGATTTTAACGGGTTTATCATGATCCCCACCATGGCGGGGTCTGTCATGACCTTCATCATGGTGCCTATCATCGATGAATATGATGTCTATGAGCTAAAGGATGAGGCATCCGCAGCGTCGTTTACCATCGCTCATACCAAGCGCTCCACCAAACTGCCCGAAAAAAAGATCAAGGTGGCTGGGGTACTCAAGGAATTGAAAGCGAAAGAGGACGAGGAAAAAGCTTCGAAGAAGTTTTTGGAGGCGGTGTATTATGTGGAGGGGTAAGGAGCGAGTATTTTAGGTTTCAGCAAGAATTATACTTTTTGCCTCGAGTATTAACCCTCTTATAATTAATTCAACAGCAAGCTGTTTTTAGATTTTTTTCTAGAGAAAGAGAAAAATAATTATTGTATGTCAAATTACGAGAAGCTAGTTCATTTATTAGGCAGAAAAATTGATGAGCATATGCTAAATCAATTGAAGAGAGAATTTGATTTTCTCCCTAAAAATGAAGCTACCAAACGTCATGTAGAAGGTGGATTTAAAACATATAGACTAGCTAATAAAAAGGCAGGAATCTCCATAGAATTAATGGGGAGAAAAAGGTACCTAGCTGAATATTTAAACATTGCCAATGAAGAAAACACCCCTATTTTCAATGAGCATGACTTAATGCTTTCAGAATTAACTATTCATCCCCCAAAAACAAATAAAGACCTCCTATTTGGATTAAAAACAGGTTTTAGCTTTAAACAAATTACTGAAGCCCTGGGGAAAACGTTGAAGTATTATGAATTTATGGAGGGCTTTAGAATTTCATATTTAGATGGCAATTATAGGGTAATATTAGCACTAGAGGAAAATTTAATATTAACCTGGATGAGGGTTAGGATTATTTCTCTCGAGAAGCATCGAGCAATTGAAAGAAGAAAAAATTTAGGTCCACAAAACCAGTTTTTAATTAAAGATAACGCACAAAAAATTTTAGATTTCACGCATAAGAAACCGACAATTATTTGGGATTCGATTTGGAAAGAAATGCTTGAAGAAAAGACGGAAGAAGAGAAAGATGCGAGCACTTTAGCCTACTATCAAAATGAGTTTGAATTCATTGAGAAAGTTGATCCCGTGTTTGATAAGTTTCTCTTGTCGGTATCCAAATTCTTGTCGCAAGCTGATGCAAAAGGAATTTATGAATCTACCCAAAGGTTTATCGAGGAATTAAATGCCTTAAATGAAATTTATGGTTCTATTCAGACTACAGAACGAGAAGATATATGTGACTTTATTGATAATGTGGTAAGAACTACAGGCTTCAAAGTTCACCCTGATGCTGATATTACTTATGAATGGCGAGAGTGGTAAGTTATTTTTTTTCATCATTGTAAATGAAAATTTAAATCTTTCAAAGCCCCAAAAATGACCAACAACCTCTTCGGCGTACACTATTTCCCCACCGACGTCCCTGCCACCTTTGAAAGTCGCCCAGGCGAGCTGTACCATTACAAAGCCTATATCGGCTCTCATCGCCTGGAAGTCGCACAAGGAGACTGCGTCTATTTTTTTAATGAAAGCCTGGATACGGCATTCGTAAAACGAGGTCCTTGCACGATAGAAACGGCCCATCTGGCGACGGTCATCAGGGGCTATATGCCCCCAGATGCTTCCTGCTCCTTAAGCGGCGTCACGACGCTTCCCTATATCAACGGGTGCTCCACTCGCCAGCTATTTCCGCCCATCCGGTTGGGAGACCCCACCTTGCAGCTCCTCAAAATCCCGCCCTTTAGCAAGGAGCAAGACCACCATATTCATTCCACTTCAAGGGTTGTGCTGATATTGAGTGGAAAAGGTAAAAGCATCGTGGGCGTAGCGGACAAAAACATCACAACAGCGCTAACACCAGGCATGGCTTGTATATTTGAACCGATGGCGCCCCATCATTTTGAAACCCATACAGAAGAGCCCCTAATCGCGCTGCCGCTTCATATATTTTCCTCTATCGGCGCGATAGAGAAGAATCACCCCATGTTTAATGGGACCGTGCAGGTGTGAGGAATTATTAATTGAAAAATGGTGATTTGCCTTTGTGTTCATTCAAAATTAATCATTCACTCATTCAACATTAAACCCCATCCAACATGACCCAAGAACAAATAGACCAAATCATCCATGACTTTGGCAAAAAATTCAATACCATGTGCGCCAACGAGCGGCGTGACTTTCTGATCAGGGAATGGACTTCCACTGATTATGAAACCGGAATAACCAGCACATATAGGAAACCTGTGACCTATAAGGTAAAAAAGAAGCGCAACAAATGGCGTATCAGAGCCGAAACCAAGGGATTTTGGATCTTCAAAAGACGATTCCCCCTATTTGACATCATTCACTCAAATGGCACCATCGAATTCAAGGGTCTGTACACCCATACTATTCCCGTATTTGAAGAGGCACTATTAGCAGAGAAATTGGACGAATATATAGCCATTTGCAAAAGACTCCCCCCAGATGCCTTTGTCCGCTCCTAACACCCCAATTTACTACCTTTCCAAAAAGCAACTGTTCAAACAGCGCAGATGGCGAAAGCGGGCGAACCCCATTTACCTGCACACCTGCAAATTCTTTGGGGCGACGCTGATCGACCGCACAGAAACCCTCGAAACGGGCATCCCGTTTCAGGTGCTGGATCCTACTGATAGCCTATCAAAGACAGACTTAACCTTCGCTGCCATTTGCCAACAAAGGGCTATTGAGATCATTCATGCCACAGCTACTCAAACCATCCGCGTCCTCTGGTCCGGCGGCATCGACTCCACCGTCGCCTTGATCGCTCTGATCAAAGAGCTACGCGCCCAAGACCAACTTCACAGACTGAAAGTCTTGCTTTCCCAAGAATCCATTCAGGAATTCCCCTCCTTTTTCCACCAAGAAATCGAGCATAAACTTCCCTTTGACCTCATCACAACCACCATCTACGACCATATCCGCGACGATGAAGTCAGCGTGACGGGCGAGCACGGCGACCAATTGTTTGGTAGTGACAAGCTAAAATACGCTGTGCAGACAGGGGAAGCATATCGGCCTTATGCGGACGTACTGCCCTATTTTATCTCCCGAAAACTAGGCACAGAAAAGCACACCCAGGCGATCATTGACTATATCCAGCCCCAACTGGCGCATTCCCCCGTGAAGCTCAATACCTATTATGACTATCTGTGGTGGATGAATTTTTCGTTGAAATGGCAAAACGTCTCACTCAGGTTGGTATATGGACTGGACAAGTCGCCAGACGTCCTTGGCAAGACCTTCTTCCACTTCTTCAGAAGCCCAGACTTCCAGAACTGGTCCATTTCCAACCACAACAAAAAGATCCAGAGGGAATGGAATTCCTATAAACACGTTGCCAAGCAGTATATCCATGATTTCCATCCCAATAAGGATTACCTTATCCATAAAGAGAAGGAGCCTTCATTGAAGGAGGTATTGGTGAGGAAACTGTAGTACCTTTCAATTAAGAAATGTATAGTCAACTCACCATAGGACAATACCACAGCATCAAGCTTACCACTTCACAACTCGTCTTGTTAGTGTTTGACCTTCAGCAGTTAACCTGATAAAGTAGATGCCCGTGGAAATATCATCAAAGTCCATTTGGAATTCTTGATTTCCACTGCCAAACCTATGATTTTCCGCCTTCAGGTTTCTTCCAAGGGGATCTATGATTACAATACTTATGTCTGTAGGGACAGCTAAGTTCATTTCCACATACAAATCTCCAGAAGTCGGATTAGGATAAAGGTTTAAAATTTTTCCAAACGTTACCTCTTCTAAAGCCGTAGGCAGATCCACCGTCTTTGAATTGACTTCAAAGTCTATCTCAGTGACCATCGGCTCACCGGCACTAATGGTCACGATCTGGTCTGTACTTGTCTTGCCGATCACCTCGACATGTACCTTATAGGTGCCGTAGGCTAGGTTGGGGAAATTGTATTCGCCGTTGGCGTCGGTGAGGGTATGCGTGATGGGATTGTCCTGCATGTCATATATCAAAATGGAGACATTTTCGAGGGGGTCGCCTGGCCCTGTCTTACCCGCTCCTTGAGAGATCAGTCCGCCGATAAAGCCTGGGCCGCCAGGATTGTTTCCTTGGACAAAGTCAAAGTCTTTTCGAGCATGAGCAGTGCTGGTTACATTTATCGGGCTAGCATCTTGCCACCGAGTCACCTCTAGGCCTAATACATAGTAGGTAGGCATTTTGGTTGCAAAATCGGGATCACTGGGAAGTGGTGCCGCCTTGAGGTAATAATTCCCGTCCGCCAAACCGGTAAACCCAAAATAACCCGTCGATACTGAATAGGTCGTATCTATGGCTGTAAGTGTTCCTGCTACAGAATCATGAGTAATCAAATATAATATGGCGTTATCAACAGAGTCATACCGATCACCGTACTCCCAAAGTCCACAAATGGAACTTGGAAGGCTAGGCATAAAATCGACATCCATAAATTCATCATCTGTTTCATATATATTATCATGAGCATATAGCCATATTTCATAAATGCCAGGATATCTATATTCATGTGTATAAGTGGAAGAATCAGGATACACAAGCACTTTTACACTGTCCTTGCCAGTATTAGGGCTTTGCTCTCCAGTATCCCAATCCCATTCAATAATGGGCCAATATTGGCCTGCGGGAATTGATTGATCAAAAAATGTAACTGAGAAACCATTAGGCGTAAAGCCATTAATGGTATAACTAAAATCGGCATGTAATCTTTGAGGTTGTTGCAAGCATTCATAAAGATTCATTGAATTTTGACTCTTTGACCTATTCGCAAACGCAGAGTCAATTTGGAGATTTCCATTACAATCTATTAAAGAAGTTTTAATACCTGCTTGAGAAGAATTCCCCATTATCGTACCCTCAAAAGAACCCCAAACATCAGTATATATAGTATCGGAGTAAGTAAAGCCTCTTATACCAGTAACTAATACTGGATAATTCCCATAAAAATCCCAGCCATTCGGGGTAGTTACATTAACTACAAATGGAATTGTCTGGGCAGAAGCATACAAAAAACTCATTGTTAGGAGCAGTAATAGTCCAATTTTTTTCATCATCATTAGTCTTGGTATTTAGGTTAAAAAATTACTTAAAAATAAGCACCCAACTACCATTTTCCTAATCAAAAATTCTCGATTTTGAATTTGCGTTTGAACTTGACACTTGCACTTTTCTTCTTCCCTCATTTCCCCACCTGCACCTTCCGTCCCTCATTTCTTCCATAAAACACCGGAAAATACATCTCCTCCGTCTTCGCGGGGTTGAGCGTATAGCTGCCGCCGTAGCGAGCGAGCAAGGGAATCGAGAACTCGTAGGTTCCTTCTTCCAGCCGTTGGCAGAAGATAGACGTGCGGTCGCGGAAGTACTCGCGGTGAACTTCCTTATTGTAGCGCTTGGCTTTGGGCTTGGAGGCGTAGGTGCAGCCTGCGGGGATGGGTACCTCGATCATGACATAATCGGAGGCCCGATGGACGACGACCTTGATCCGCAGCGTGGCTTTTTTGCCAGGTGCCAACGCCTGATTGCTTTCTCCTTTTTCATCCTCAAACCACGTTTTCACCTCAAAATCCTTCGTCACAGCTTCTGGGGTGTAATTGTGAAATTGCTGGGAAGCGGATAGGTAAACAGGCAGGCTGCCACCCTTGCTCACCCAGAGGGTGTCATCAGGCGAAATCTCCGCCTCAAAGGGAAAGTCCACCACCTTGGTGCTGAGCGCACCGCCAAACTGCAAAACGAGCAAGTCGTCCTTATCTCGACCTTCTAGCAAGGCCGGCAAGATCGCATTCAGAATCTGTGCAGATTCATAGGTATTGCGCCAGTGGCCGCTGTGGCGACGCTCCAAGAAATAAGCGTTGATACGCGTGAGCAGTGCTTCGTGGCTGCTGTCAGCCGTGAGGAGTTGATGTGCCAATAGGGTCGTCTGGATGGCGTTATTGCCGATCCAGGTTCGGGGATTGCCCCAATAGACATTGCCGAGCATCGTCTGTTTTTGGGTATTGAGGAGGGTGTCGAGGGAATAAGGCATGTCATACAACTGGCAGAGTTGGAGGATTTGAAGATGCTGGTAGAAACTGAAAGTTGTATCTGTAAGGAGTTGAGGCAAGGCTGTTTTTAGGGCAAAATCAGGCGAAAAATAATGCATCAGGCGAAAATTATTCAACAACTTTTTGCCAGATGGGCCTTCCAGTTTAAATAAAAGATGGGATTTCAATGCGTCTTTATCATAGATGACTTGATATCCCTCTTTTTCTGCCGCTATCAGCGCTGTCATCACATGCTCTGTGATCCACAATTGGCCATCTCCATCTGGCCACCAAGCCCAGAGGCCATTGTCGCCCTGAGCATGCACCAAGCTGCGGATCAGCTTTTTTACTTGCTTTTCATGGGCAAAAGGTTTGTCGAGGTGTTGGTAAATGCGTTTTTGGAGGAGCAAGGCGATCAGCTTGGACGCTGCCTGCTCATTGCAGTCGTAGGGATACTTGCGCAACGATTCTATTTCCTCCAACATCACATCCAGCACATCTGCACGCGCATAGAGCTTCACGGGTCCTTTCTCTGGATCAAAGGTGAGGGCCATCATCGTGTCGCCATGTAATGCATGAAACTGCCCCGCCGTCTCTGATACCCCCTTGCGATAGACAGGGATCTTTCGTTCCTCTCCATCGAAATAGCCGTCGGCTTTTTCCAGTCGGTAGGTCAGCGTCAAGCTGTCCAAGGTGGTAGGCGACACCACAAAGGTGTCGATGACGGCGTCTTTCAGCCCTGCTTCTCGTGTCTCCACGAGTCTGTCTCCCACCTCAAAACTGAGGCTGACTGTCTGGCTGTCAGGCCCATAGTTAAGGGCCTTGGCGATGACATGGGCGGAGTCGCCCTCGATGAGGAAACGCGGCGTAGCCACCTGGGCCATGAGTTCTTTGTAGGAGCGGATAAAGCTCTCTGCTTGGCCGCTGCGCTTCTGGCCGTAGGCCAGGGCGAAGGTGCGCCACTTGGTGACGTCGTCGGGGAAGGTGACGGTGAAGCGGGCCTCGCCCCGTGCATCGGTGAGCAGATCGGGCTGCCAGAAGGCGTAGTCCTTGAAGTTGCGCCGCAGCGAGGAGGCGTCCGCGTTCGCGGCGCTTTCGTCAACGGCCGCGCTCTGCGCGGCGAGGCGGGAGAGTTCTGCGGCGCGCTTGGTGGTGATGATCACCGCACCATTGGCGGCTTCTTCGCCATAGAGGGCAACGGCTTCTTCACTGGAGAGGATCGTGACACTGTCAAAGTTGTCTCCTTCGAAGTCGCCAAATTCGGCGGGAGTTCCGCCAGTAAAAACTTTCTGCATCGAATAGATTGCAGCCTGAGGGAGATTGGCAGTTCCTCGGACTTTTTGTCCATCGATATAATATACAGTAGCATTTGAGCGTGCACCTCGGATATTGACACCTGCAACTTTTCCTGCCAACTGTTGCGACACACTATAACCCATAGTTTTCGAGTAAAGAGGCTTATTATTGGCTACTATTTCAACTTCCGCCAAAAAGCTATTTCCTTCATCCATTTGAACCTGAATTGTACGTCTATTATTCACAAATACTTCCTGCGTTATCATTCCCAAATATTTAAACTGAAGGACAGCATTATTCGGTGCTTTAAGTCGAAATCTTCCATCTTCATCAGAATATGTTCCCGATGCTATTCCTTTTACCATGATTTGCACACCTATTAATGGCCCATTACCTTGGGCATCTACCACCGTCCCTGTTATCGTGCCCCATGATTCTGACGCCGCATATGGAAATGTCAGGTGATATGCTTCTTTGATAGCTTGCCCAGCCTTTAAAAGCGAATCTAATTCCCCTAAAGAAAGTTCAAATAACCGTTTTTCAATAGCCGTAGGTTGCTGGGCAATAAGGCTATCAAAACAATAATAATTCGTTCCATCTATCTGAATTTCAAGCTGTTGCAACAGATAAAAAGTAGTGTCTTTACAGAACATCAAGACCTCATATTCCCCCGCGTCCAGGTCATGAAAGGAGTTGAGGTGCCCCTCATAAATTCGCAAGAAATCAGGTTCGCTTTTTTTGAACAAAAGCTGGCGAAAAAGCGCTTGGCGCACCGTATCAGCAAAGTCTATTGCCAATTCGCCATGTCCATGGGTGGTGTATTCTGTATAATATGCCATCTGGCCAGCATATTTCATGTCAAAAGCGGTTTTTTCCCATTGAGCGAGAATCTCTGCTTCTTGGATGGCTTGGTCATAGAGCGGGACGTGCCTAGACTCGTCAGTTATCGAAAGGTATGTGGGCATATCCCGCTCATACATTTTTACCAGCCCTGGCGCAAAATCATATTCGAAATAGGGCTCATACTGAAAGGAGGCGCTGAAGGCATCTGGCATGACAAAATGCACCGAGTCATTGCGGAACGGGCCGATCATGAATTTCTTTATGCCATATCGTTGTCCATATGTCTTGGGCCAGAAGACTCGATTCCCCTGGCGTAGGTAGGTAAACCTTGTGGCGGGGTCGTTGATAGTGGTTTTTTTCAGCCATATCATGCGCCTAGCTAGCGTCTTCACCTCGTGCATCTCCAAATAAGAAGGCTTCTTTTTTACCGTCTTCATCGGATGAGAACGCAGTAAATCCGCGCTCAAGATTAGTTTTTCTCCTGGGTGGAAATAGACTTTGCTCACAGAAATCCACTGATTTCTCGTCCGCAAAGCTATATGATGATAGCCCGTATCCACCCGCACGGCGTAAGGTTGTGGGATGTCAATATGGCGATAATAAACAGGTACTTGATCGATGTAAATAATATGAACCGGCACGATGCGGCCACTGTCCACCACAAAAGGGGCCAACTGTGCCGAGCTATCTGGAAGCGGCATGGCGGTCATGTAAAGGCCATCTTTAGGATACAAAAACTGGAACCAGGCGATGCTGTCGAGCGTTTGGGTTTTGTCCCAATGGTGTTGTGTGAGGAGTTTGGAAAAAGAGGTTGGGGAAAGCTTTTTGTGGGTAAATCCGCGAAATGTGCGGGCATAGCGCGGTCTACGTTCAAAATCAGGCACAGTAGGCGGACTGTAGTCTTCAAACTTGGCCGTGAGGCCATAAGCTGTCAAGCCGATCTTGGGCACAGGCTGCTCCTTGGCATCTGTGACGGCGACGGCGACTTCCACTTCCTGTCCAGGATATATCCGTTCTGGGTGATCCAGTGCTACCGTTAAGTTGCGTTTGGGGTAGGGTATGCCAAAATTCTCGGAATGGGCCTTGCCTCTCCAGACATATTGGAGGACCAGGAGGTAAGGCTTCTTGCCGTGTGCTTTGAAGGCTAGGTCTAGGCTATCTGTCTGGCCACTGGCGATTTTGCGGTTTTTGTAATACAGATGGTACCAAAGGGGCAGGCCTTTGTGGTTGTCGACCTGAATGAAGACGGAATCTTCCGTCCGCCAGCGGGCTGTAAGCGGATGGTTCATGACATCCGCTCGGATCGTCTCCTCATCAGTTGTGAGGCGATAGTAATTTACCAGCGGTTCTAGGGCTATTGTCAGTGGCAGGGCTACTGGCTTTTTCCACATCTGATAGCCATTGCCATCATGCGCCGTCAAGAAGCCTGCTTTTTCCCTTGATTTCCCCTTTACCAAATACTTCGCCTTCAAGGAATCTCCCTCCACTGTCAGACTAGGCCGCCTTGGCTGATAATCGTAAGTAAGGGTTTCCGTTTTTTCTTCCGCTTCATTGTCCGAAGTAAAAAAACGCACTTTCACTTCGTAGGTCATCTTCACGGGGGGAAATACACTGTCAGGCACCGTCAGAGCCGTTTCTCCCACTGCATCCAATTTCTGTTTATGCTGCCACAGGGTGTCGGGGATGAAGATTTTGTTCGCCCGGTAGTCTTGAATCTTTGGGGTCAAGAGATAGACTTCAACCCGTCCGTCAAGCAGATTAAGGTCATTATCGTCTTGCCCACGCAGGAAGAGGCGGAGAGATTCTCCTTCGGTATGTACTTCCTTGGGCGTGACACGCAGGCTGAAGGTGCTAGCTTGAAGTTCATAGTCTTCATAATAAAACCGCTTCTCCATCATTTCCTTTTCTTCTTTCTTTTCAAAGGAAAGCGCATAATTCTGGTCTAGCTTTAGCCCTAAGCTATCTGCCAATAAAAAGGCATGGTGATACACGCCAGGGCGGCGGGGCGTGACAGTGGCAAGCACTTTGTTAACGTAGTCACCTCCATATCGATTCTGTAAGCGTAATTCTAGCGATTGGGTTAAGGGTTTGCCTTTTTTGTTGAGCAACAAGGCTTTTACCTTCACCGTATCGCCTGGGCGATATTTAGGTTGATTCGTGACGACATAACCTTTGAAGCGGTTTTGGTAGCGTATATCTCTATAATCACCCGAAAATAAGTTTCCGATCTTCCTCACCCAGCCTTGGGCATAGCCATTGGTAATCGACCGGATGCCCGTTCGTACAAAACGATAGGGCGTGTACCAGGCCCAGCGAATCGGCGGGGTATAGATGACTCGCCGCGTAAGTCGGCCTAAGCGTGTCCTACCCCATTCTTTCTCGATCAAGAAATAATCTGTGATGCCTTTATAGCTCACTGTGATCAGGCCCCCTCGATTGGTACTGGAGAGGCGGTAGCTTTCCATTTCCTGCCTGAAAGGAACCCGTTTCTTTTTTCGCTTGGCGCTCGCCTCCGTCACCAACTGACCCGCTGGGTCATACAGCACAAAGGCGAGGTCGCGCTTATTGTCCAGGGGCATGAGGCGGAGCTGATTGACGGAGCGTAGGTTGAGGACCAGTTCGTGGTCTTCCGCGTGGACGTGCAAGTAGTGCCCGTAGGGCAGGTTGTCTTGATAGCCTGAGTCCGTTGGAAAGGAGTCCGTCAGGGTGTGGAAATAGCTTTCATTGACTTCACCGAGGCCCTTGGTGTAGAGGGTTTTGGCCTCTGTAGCGGTGAGGGTGTAGGTGTAGGTGAAATAGCTGGTGCGGCGGCTGGTCAGGAGGTCTTGGCCTATGCTGAGGCTGGTCCAGCCTGCGAGGAGGAGAAATAGGGTGGCTCGGAGCATGGAAGAATGATTAATTATTGATTGAGTGATTATTGATTTGGGGGAATTGATAATCAGTCAATTAATAATGGGTTGTTATGGGTGCCCGGGATTGAGGAAAGTTCAAATTCAAGTTCAAGCTCAAATTCAAGTCTTTCTCTAAGATTGAAGATAGGGGAAAGGTGGGATATGGGCAAATGAAGAAATGCGGGTGGGTTACATGGGTTGGAGGGATTTTAGCTTAATTTTAAAATTTTCTGATGAAGCTATTTTGGTTCATCAAGACATTTAGGGGAAGGACTACTTTACCTGTAACATTCACCACGGATTACACAGATTTACACGGATTAAAGAAGAATATCTGTGGGAATCTGGGTAATCTGTGGTTTTTCCCTTCCTCCACTAAAATTCTCGATGAACCGCTTTATTATACCCACACGGCAAAAATCCTTTTTCCCTGAAAATCAATCCATTCCTGCTTCCATTCCCTATTTTTTCGATCATCGAAAATCAGCAGAAAGCCTTCATTCAGGCTATGACTTTCGAGGTAATGGGCAAGCTGAACCAGGCCGCGCTCATGGTATTCAGGTCCATACCAGCGCTTCAGTTCGATGATGTAGCGATGCTGAAAATAAGTCACCACTACGTCCAGTCGCTTTTCTTCTGAAGCCTGGACTTCCTTGAAGGTATGCCCTCTTCCGTTGAGGATGGGGGAGAGGAAAGAGAGGAAGACCAGTCTTCCATGGGTTTCGAGAAAACTTGCCTGTTTGGTGCTGAAATTTTCCTTCATGAATTGCTGGAATTTCAGGAGGAGCGATGAGATGTCCAGTTCATTATTGGGAAGCAGAAAGTGCCCACTGTAAACGTGTTTTGAATCTAAATGGGTCAATTGCCTGGAAATCATATAATCGTACATCAATTGCTCGAAAATACGGTTATGAATCTTGAGCTGACCATTATACCTGAACACCCCATACATCAGTCCTATGCTGATCACGGGGTCATACTGATTGAAAGGGATCACATCACCCTGGATGATCATCCGATACACCAATTTGTACAACGCTTCATTATTTTCCAGATTTTTGATCAGGCTGTCAAAATTCGTATTCTGCTCTTTGAGCAGTAATTGAATAGCCTCATCAACCTCAGCCTTTTCCCAGCGTTTTTCTGTCTTTTTGGGCAGCAGTTTTTCGGCGATGGTTTTGCAGAGTTTGCTTACCAAAAAGGGGTAGCCCGAGGTATGATAATACAATTGTTCTGCGATTTCCATTTGATCCATTGCTACCCCTTCAGCCTCCTGATATTGCTTGAGCATGGTCGTGATTTCAGCAGGATCGAAGCTCATGCGCACGTCAAAGTCTGTAGCGATGTTCCAAGGAGAATTGTACTGAGCCGCATGGGGGTCACGGAGCTTATATTTGAGGGACTTGATGTCGTGCACGCCTGCTAGGACAATGCTGTGAAAGGTAGCGTGCCGGGGCTGGCTTCGGGCCAGGTATTTGGTGCGAAGCATGCCCAAGAAGCTTAAAAAAGGTTCATAATTGCTACTGGCATCAACTTCGTCAATTAGCAGTACCAGTTTCTTTTTATTTTCATGCGCCAATTCTGTGATCACATCCGATAGCGAACTCATATCCTGTACCAATGGCAATCGTTTTTGCAACAGTTCAGTTAGCGGTTTATCAATGAATTTTAACGCACGAATCAACTCTTGAATAAACATCTGGGCAAAAGCCTGATCCGACTCATGCCATTGCCTATCTATCCCCTGAAAGTTAAGCGCAATCGGGAAGTATTCCTCAGACTGGCTCAGATGAGTCTGGATATTGGCTAGCATGGTCGTTTTCCCGTATTGACGGGGGCGATTGATGACAAAGTATTCCCCAAACTCCACCAGATCTAGTATCTGACGAAGCTTATTAGTAGTATCTACCATATAGTGGTGACCAGGAAGGCAGATACCCGTGATGTTGAATCTTTTTTTCATATCTTGGATATAAAAGTAACGATTAACCCTCAAACTCACTCACTATGGGAAAAGTATTTCAGCGCGTCGTCATCGTCATGCTCGAAAACACGATGCGCAGCACGGCCTTGGCCAATGATTACCTCAATTCACTTCGCAAGAAGGGCGTTTTTCTCTCCAACGCACAAGGCGTCACACACCCCTCTCAACCCAATTACATCGCCATGGTCGCTGGCGACACCATGCAAATCATTGATGATGACCTACACTATATGGATTGGTACTGGGTACCGCCCGATAAGGAAAAAGGCACCCGAGGCTTTTACAATTATGGAAAAGAAGGCTATAGCCTGCCTACCATTGTAGACCTGCTCGAAAACCAAAACCTGAGCTGGAAATGCTATGCGGAATCAATGCCTGAAGGCTATAAGGAGCAATTGCGATACAATATGCGCTCCTCCCCCAAAACCAACCTCAAGCGCGTGCCTAGCGATGATGGGCTGTTTCCTTTTGCCCGAAAACACGTGCCCTTTCTCTCTTTTCCCAGCATCGTAGGCAATCCTGATCGCCTGGCAAAAATTGTGAATGCGGACGCGTTTGAGGAAGATCTGGAATCAGATGCTTTGCCACATTTCTGTTTCTATGTGCCCAATTTGCTGAATGATGGGCATAATGTCACCGAAGATATTTTCAGACCCGCAGCCAATGATATTGACTTGGGGCCAGATACAGCCAATATGGACAATATCGAAAAGTTTCTGAAGGTATTTCTGGGGCCAGATCCGGTTGGGAAATTTCCACCGGAAACCCTGGTTGTCCTTACATTTGACGAAGCCTATCCGTATGCGTTCGATTATGGGATTTACACCCTGCTGCTAGGCGATTTTTTGCAGGCAGGCACGATCAACTCAGAACCCGTCAACCATTACAATCTACTTCGTTCGATTGAAGACAACTTTGGGTTGGGCACGCTGAAACGCAAAGATGCCATTGCAAGGCCGTATTGGTTTTTGCGGGAATGATAGGTCTAATATACTTTAGGCTGCGTAAAAAGCCGTTTTGATTCAACCATATAAGGCATATAAGAACATAGAAGGAAACCACCTTTTCTGACCTTATATGCCCTTAAATGTCTTATATGGTTCAAAATATGGACAGAAGTATAAAAGCATTTTTACTTCTTCAATCTCCAATCCTTGTTCGATATTTTGCAATCACATCCTCCCTACTCATACCGCAAGCTCTCCACAGGATTGGCCCTGGCGGTCCGGAGGGCTTGTAGGGTGATCGTCCCCAAAGCGATGACCATGGCCATGATGCCTCCTGCCAGGAACAGGTACCAATACGCCCCCAGAGCGATCCGATAGGCAAATGCTTCCAACCAATTGGCCATGAAGAACCACGTCAGGGGAATGGCTACGAGGCAGGCAATGCCGATCATCAAGAGGAATTCTTGAGAGATGAGGTGTAGGATCTGGCCAGGACGCGCGCCAAGCACTTTGCGGATGCCAAATTCTTTTTTGCGGTTGAGGGCTGCGTGAAAGACCAAGCCAAATATGCCCAGACAGGCCAGGAAGATGGACATGCCTGCAAATACGCTGAATACACGCCGCTGCTTCTGCTCTTGCGCATAGAGGTGATTCATGGTGTCATCCATGAATTCGTAGGCAAAGGGGTTGTTGGGAGCGAGGGTTTCCCAAATGCCTTGGACGGCGGCCAAGCCTTCCTGAAGATTGCCACCTTGCAGCTTGATGCCATACATCCAACTGCTTTCGCTAAGCGCAATGACGAGGGGTTCAATTTGGTCCTTGAGGGAGGCGAAATGGTAGTCTTTGACGACGCCGATTACCCGCCGGTCCGTCGAGTCAAACATAGGCAGGCGCAGTACCTTGCCGATGGCGTTCTCCGTCGTCCAGCCCAGTTCGCGTACTGCGGTTTCGTTGAGAATAGCAGTCTGATTCAGGTCGGTAGAAAAGTCTTTGGAGAAATTCCGTCCATTCACCATTTCCATCCCAAAGGTTTCCACATAGCCTTCATCTACAAAGGCCGTTCGCAAGCGAAACTCATCCTCCCGTCCTGTTATTTTGACACTCGTTGCGTCATGAAATCCACCAGGAGGGCCGGTCATACTCGCCATTGCCTGAACCAGAGGATTTGCCCGAAGTTGCTCCTTGAACAGGGCTTCATTCTCAGCGATTTCACTGTTATTAGCATCCACCAACACAACTGCTTCCTGGTCAAACCCTAAATCTTTTTCAAAGACAAACCTTAATTGCTGGCTGATCAGCAGGGTGGAAATGATCATGAAAATGGAAATCACAAACTGGATGACTACCAACCCTTTTCGCAGCCACAAATGCCTGCCAAAGCTAAATATCTTGCCGCGAAGTGCCTGAACGGGTTTGAAGGAAGAGAGGAGATAAGCGGGGTAAAGGCCAGAAAGCATTACCACTCCTGCCATTACCATGGCAAAAAACATCCAGATGGTAGGATCTCCCCAATCCAATTGCACTTCCAATCCAAAGAATTCATTGAAATATGGCAAGGCGATTTCACTGCCTATAATGGCCAGGGAAACCGCAATGGCAATTACAGTCAGCGATTCTCCCAAAAATTGCAAGACCAACCTGGAAGGGCGACTCCCCATGACTTTGCGAATGCCCACTTCTTTGGCGCGCTGATAAGAAGCGGCGATGGCGAGGTTGAGGTAATTGAAGCAAGCAATGAGCAAAATGGCGATAGCTACGATTCCGAGGATATAGGTGCTTTTTCTGTTGCCATGGAGGACGGGATCATAACGCGTGGCATCGTTAAAATAGGTCTCAGCTAATGGTTCTAGTTTGAGGTGAATTAGATTCCCACTTTGCTTAAAGTGATCCCCAAAATATTTTTCCATAAACTGTGGGAATAAAGCCTCAACTCGCTCAGCCTCATCTAAAGAGGGAATTCTGACATAGGTGACTAGGCTATTCCACCACCATCCTGCCATCCAATCCGACTGTGCATATACCTCCAGGGAAGCGACAAAATCCATCTCCAAGTGGCTTTTATCAGGCCATTCATCCATTACCCCAGTCACCGTAAAAGACCGGCTATTCCCTACTTCCAGAACTTTCCCAATGGGATCATCCGCCCCAAAATATTTCCGAGCCATGGCCTGGGTGATCACCACCGAATGAGGTTGTTCCAGGACCGTTGCAGGGTCTCCTCTCATTAAGGGGAAGGAGAAGAATTCAAAAAAATGAGGATCGACAAAGGTAAAATGCGCTTCATTGAAGATCTTTTCCTCGTAAGCAACTAACCGTTCCCTGAGCGCTACACGCATAGCACTCTTTATCTGCCCAGGGTAGTCTTGCTCCAAAGCTGGCGCAAAGGGCCCTGACGTAACGCCAATATCATACGGGTCGCCATTGATATCTGAAGCGCGTAACACACGGTAGATCTCTTCCCCATCAGCGTGAAAGCTGTCATAGCGCATCTCTCCACGAATGTGGAAGTAGAGCAAAATGGCGCATAAGATGCCCAAAGAAAACCCTGTGATATGCAGCACCGTATGGGTTTTGTTTTTCCAGAGGTTGCGGAAGGTAATGAGGAGGTTAAATCGGAACATGATGCTAAAGGGTGAGAATGATGATAGATTTTTGAGGGTGCTGATTCTCAGGTACATAAGCACTTGGAACCAGTACTTTATGACAGGAAATTGAGACTTATCTGTTTGAAGGAGATAATGATATTCATACAAATTGCCCAGAATTTCCTCCACTAGTTCCTCCTTGCAGAGCCACTCGATGAGGCGCTCCGACAAGCGAGGCGGATTATGTGGATTGGAATTAGGCATAGCGAATTTCGAGGGAAAGGGGCGGAATCTGGTTCCAAAGCTGCTCGCGTACTTCGCGTGCTTTGGTGATAGCGGCTTTGCCCGCAGCCGTCAATCGGTAGACACGCTTGCGTCTTCCACCACGTTCCTGAGTCGCCCCTTTCATCTCCGATTCCAGATAGGATTTTTTCTCAAGTCGACTCAGCGTCGCATGGAGGGCACCCATCGCTACGGATCGACCGATCTGCTCATGGATTTCGTCCTTGAGCTTCATCACATAGGCGTCTTCTTCCAAGACAAGGACCATTAGCAACACCAATTCTTCAAATTCTCCCAGGTGGGTTCTTTTCATGTTTGTTTCTACTTTGTAGATCAAATATATTATTTATTCTACAAAATAGAAACAAAATACCTAAAGAATACGCTGATTTTGTTGGGATTTTGTCGGGTTTTAGGCAAATTCGACAAAATTGGTACAAAATGGGAGTGATGGAAATTCTGATTATCAGCCAGTTATGGAGTTAACCGTTTACTAACCGTTATAAACGTTTATAACGGTTAGTAAACGGTTAGCCCCTCCCCCATCCTCTTATTCACCGACGTTTTCCCCCTGTTCACCGACTTTTTTTCGGGATATAAAAAGGAAGCCTTTCCTTTGAGTCATCAATTATAGCCCCAGAAAGCTAGTGTTCTTTCAAGACTGAAATGTGGAGGAGACAGAGGCGCGGATTACACACAAATCAACCCCTCGAATCCGGAAATCCACGCCAGCTTGCATAGCAAGCAATTTGAATTGCTGGGGCGGATTTCCGGACGCGCTGCCCTGAGTTTATCGAAGGGGTGAGTTGGCTCCAGGCGTAATCCGACCCGTTAACTCCACAATGCTAAATTGAAAGAACACTAGACACTTTTCTCACAAACAAACTCAAAACTCAAAACCATGAATCTCAGAACCTTCTTCCTCACCTCCCTGATCGCCCTCAGTATGAGCAGTTGTTTAGTAGTATCCCTACATCCATTGGGAACTGCTGATCAGCAAATTTTTGACTCTAAACTACTAGGAGAATGGAATACGCCTGATATGGGGAGTCGCTATGTATTTGAGCCCTTAGGAGATGAGACCTTTTATTTGCTCAAAATTCATCAATTGGCGTCCACAGACACAAACCAAATGGCTTCGCCCATTTTCACTGGTAATCAATCTGTGAACATGACCGTCTATGATGGCAATGACACCATTCAAAAGACATTGACCAATCGCAGTCATCAAGTAGACACTACCTTGCTTTTTGAAGCGCGCCTGTTTCAGTTGGGTAAGCATTATTTCCTTGACCTATACCCTGGCGGGAAAGACCGTCGCGAGCGCCTGATGCTAGAAGGAAATTACCTGGCCGTTCATACGTTTGTAAAAATTATCTTTGAGGAGGATAAACTGCAACTTCAAAGCTTTGACAATGAAATGATGCGGGATCTCTTTAAGCAAAATCGCATTCGCTTAGCCAATGAAGAAGTAGATAAAGCTACGGTCATCACCGCACCTACAGAAGACATCCAACGCTTTATCGAAAAGTATGCCGACGAGCACGATGTATTTGAAGAACCTACTATCTTGACAAAAAACCTGGAATAGTAAACCCAAGTTCAAGCTATCTGCCCAGACAATCAGACGTTCAAACGCTCAGACATTCTTATGAAACGGATCCTTCAAAATCGTCCGCTACAGCACATCATTTTTTGGATCACCTCCTATATATTCCTGCTGTTTCACTTCTCTGTGAGCAACTCGATCCTCGAAATAGACTTTATCTATGCCCTGCTATTTCACTTGTCATTGGTACCCATTGTGTACTTGAACCTATTGGTGCTTATTCCTTCATTCCTCAGCAGAAAACGCTTTTGGATGTATGGGCCAAGTGTATTGGCAGCCGCAGCACTAGGGATCCTGCTACATATAGGTACCTTTGACTACCTGACAGATTGGCTATTCTCAGACTATTACGTCATCTCTTTTTACAACTACTTTACCTTAAGCCAATACTTTTTCACCTACATCATCCTCACTACGCTCATCCACCTTTCCAGAGGCTGGTTTCGCCTCCGAGAGTCGCAAAATCGTCTGGCTCGCTTGGAACGCGAACAATTCCACACCGAGCTCCAAGCCCTCAAAGCACAGATCAATCCACACTTCTTATTCAACAGCCTCAACAACCTCTATGCCCTCTCCTTGAAACAAGCATCGGAGACCCCCGCTGTCATCCTCAAGCTTTCAGAAGCCTTGCGTTACATGATCTATGAGGCAAAAGAGACCAAGGTATTGCTCAAAAAAGAGGTGGAATACCTTCACAATTATATAGAGCTGCAGCGGTTGCGGCTGAGTGCAGGGACGGAAGTGCGCTTTGAGGTTTCGGGCGAAATAAAGGACCAGAAGATTGCGCCATTATTGTATATTGTGTTGGTGGAAAATGCTTTTAAACACGGGGCAAAAGCGGCCTCCGCGAACCCCTATGTACATATCAAATTACAAGTAGAAGCCAATTCGATTTCCTTCTCTATTGAGAACAGCAAGGGAAAAATAGACCGCATAGCGGGCACAGAAGCAGGAGGAATTGGGTTACAAAATCTGAGAAGGCGATTGAGCCTGTTGTATCCTGATAAGCACACACTTCAAATCACAGATCTTTCAAACCGCTTTCGAGTAGAACTGGAGATTCACTAGATTTTATACCTTAGACCTGATGAATAACAGTCTTTCAGATAGAACACTGAAGGTGTCATTCCGAATGAAATGAGGAATCTTACTTTCGTTAATTAGCTGATTATGAACCTGGTAAGATCCTTCGCAAGCTCAGGATGACAACTTTGTTGTGGGTATTTGTAGGCTTCTTAAAACAGGTTATCTATGCGGTCTAAGGTATAAAACCCTGAACTCTGAACCCTAAACCTAAAACTCAAAACCCTCCCCATGATTCGCTGCCTAATCGTAGATGACGAACCCCTCTCACTGGAAGTCCTTGAAGACTACCTCGGCAGGCTTCCAATGACAAAAATCGTACAAGCCTGTCCCGATGCCTTCACAGCCATGCAGGTACTGCAAGATGAAGCGGTGGACTTGATGTTCCTAGACATCAATATGCCAGGGCTTTCAGGCCTGAGTCTACTTCGCTCCTTGACGCAGCCGCCGCTGGTCGTATTCACGACCGCCTATCCCGAATATGCCGTGGAAGGCTTCGAATTGGACGTGCTAGACTACCTGGTGAAACCTTTCTCCTTTGAGCGATTTCTCAAAGCGGTGAATAAAGCCCAGCGTCAGCTGGGGCAGAGTTCCGAGACGCAGGAGGTACTGCTGGTCAAAGCGGACAAAAAGCTCTACCGCGTGCCTTTCAGCGATATTCGCTACCTGGAATCCTTGGGCGACTACGTCAAAGTCCACACCCCTGACAAGGTCCTCGTCACCAAGGAACGCCTCAAAAACATCGAAAGTAAACTTCCTGAAGGTGATTTTGTCCGAATCCACAAATCCTATATCTGCCCCCTGGCTGCCATCAACTACCTCGAAGGGAATCGCCTTCGGGTGGGAGAAAACTACCTGCCCATCGGCCAGACCTATAAGGAAGGTGTGCTGGCACGGCTGGGGAAGGGGTGAAGGTTTTGATTGCAGATTAATGATTGCTTGCCCTGAGCTTAGCCGAAGGGATGAACAAGGATTTTTGATGGAATAATCCGCTGAAAAAGATCAAGTGTCAAGTGCAAACTCAAGTTCAAAAAGAAGAAAAATTGAATTTGACACTTGAGCTTGAGTTTGAACTTTCATGCTTCTTCAATCATCAATCCTTGTTCGATATTCATCAATCCACTTCTTCCCCCACACACGCCGTCTCCAGCAGCCAGCTGCGATACAGCACAGCCTTAGCCTCCGCAATTGCCTGCCTCAGTTTTTCCTGACGCTGAAGCAAGACAGGCTCTTCTACATAGAAGGCTTGATCCCTAATGCGGGTAGCCTTTTTGAGAAAGCGCAAAAATTGCTGGTAAGGTTCGCGGCGACTAGGCGTGAGGTCTTTCGTACGACTCAGGTGGCGCTGAAAGGCATCGATGAGGTAATTCAGTGCCTCATATTCCCCTACTTCAAAATAAATCCTACACAGCAATAGCTTCGCACTCAGCGCGTAGAACCCATCGGTAAATTGGATGGATTGGAGGAGAGGCTGGGCAGGCCGAAAATCTTTCATATTATAATGATACAGGGCCAGGTTATAGTGATAAACCGCTTCGCGAAATTTCGGAATAAGCTTGCTTTTCTGGCTTTGCATAAAATCATAGACCCACTCCGTCTCCCCTAGACGCAAGCCCGTCGCAATGATATTGCTATAACTCGCATGGCTGAGGTCTTCTAAGAGTCCGTTTTCTAGCTGAAAACGGTAGAGATCAAAGAGTACTGTCAAGAAATGCCCTTCGCCCGTATTGATGCGTGCCACGCAGTAGTTTTGCCCATATTTGAAAAAAGCACTTGCCTCTTCCCTTGTGAGCTGCTCAATATCAGCTTTTAAGCCTGCTGTCAATTCATGGAAAGCCTGATCCTTATCTTCAGAAATGAAGGTTTTTACTAATAATTGATACAAATTAATGCCTGGCGTGTCCTGGAAATGCTGGGGATGCTGCTCCAAAAAGCTGATGAGGTGCAGGGCTAATGGAATATCGGCATCCGTGCCTAGGATTTTTTGACGATTGAGGAGTTCCGCGCTGCCTCTTATTTTTTTCAATAAATAATAGCGATCAAACGCAGCTAAGGCCTCCGAAAGGCTATTATCGGCGACGCGCACTTCTTGCAGGCCATAGGCATCATTGCCTTCCTCATGCAGGCGATACAACTGAAAATAAGTTTCCTCATCTTTGACAGGAATTGCCGCTAACTTTCGTTCCAACGCCCGCCATTGGGATTGAAAAACCCCTTTTACGGTGCGCCTGCGTAGTTCTCGCAAGGCCAGCAGGTCTTGTGCTATCGGGTCTTTCTGGATGGCGGAATGCGCAAGAAACTGCCGAAGTAAGGCAAAAAGGTGTTTGCTTTCGTCTTTGATTTTCTGAAGGTCAAAGGGATTTTCGGGATAAAGCAAGGAGAAGACTCGTTGTTTTTCGATTTCTTTAGCTTCAAAAGCTGGTGCATGAGGCATCAAAATCGCCAATAAACGAATGCTCGCCTCCCGTTTATTGAAAAAGGGCGAAGCCACAAATAATTGAAAGGCCGTTATTTCATCTGAATCTAACCGACGGAGGGTCCTGATTAATTTAGTTTTATACACCTTTTTTCTAAAAAATTATACTTATCAACTGATAATCAATTATTTATAATACATTCTCAATTTATATAATTACACCTTTTCATCCAACTGTCATTGTTCTCTCCTCTTTATATTTTTAATATTACTCTTACTAATTACTATAAAGAATGAGACGCTTTATACTTATCATATTGGGGGTATGCACCTTGTTTTTGTTCCAAAAACTCGCTGCGCAAAACTGTATTCCGATCAATTCTTACTATTCCCAGACATTTGAGCTTGGCTTAAATGGCTGGCAAGTGGACTCGCTGACCAGTCCTATTCATACTTGGGTGGTAGGTGACCCTGCCAACAAAAACATCCTCAATTCGGCACATCAAGGGACAAACTGTGTGATGACAGGCGGATTGACAGGAGGGTATGCGAATGGAGAAAAGTCTTACCTAAAAAGCCCTTGTTTTGATTTTACCAATTTATCTACGCCTTACCTCTCCTTTTACATCCGTGCCCACCTACCGCCAGATACGGTAGCAGGGCTCAATGTCTGGGTGTCACTAGACTCTAGCGCCACCTGGTCACTTATTGGGAGCACGGCGGATACAGGCTGGTATAATACCGCTGACATTCAGGCAGAGCCAGGTCATATCAACCCCGCTACGGGGCCAGTTCCTGGCTTTTCAGCCAATCCAAGAAATGGGCGATTGGGCAATACAGTTACCCCTTGGTCGCTGATGGGCATCGCCCTCCCTCACCTCGCAGGTGAGGAAGATGTCACCTTTCGCTTTCAATTCGCAGGCATGACCAATCCTGTAGGGAATACGGTCTATGAAGGCATTGCCATCGATGATATATTTATCGGACATTCCCCGAATATCACAGAAGCCGATACCCTCCGGATGTGCCAAGGGATGCAGATGCAGTTGGAAGTGCCTTTCCTCCCCAATGCCACCTACCGATGGACATTGCCCAACAACACAACGCTCTCCCAACGCGTCATAAACGCCGATATGCCAGGCACTTATCATTGCCTGATCGTAGGACTACAGGGCAGTAGGGACTCTGCAGATATTCACCTCCTCGTTGAAAATCCCTTGCAACAAGGTTCCCTGGGCAATTTCTTGCCCAATGACACCATTTGCCAGGGAGACACGGCCTATTTCTCTACGCCCCAAGACCATGTCTATTATGCTTGGTATGGACCCAATAATAACTTCATCGAAAATCGCCGATATGAAGCTGGCGTACCCGATCCTAGCGCCTACAAAAGTGTCGTTCCTGGGCTTCAGACTGTATATGTGTCGGATGGAAATAGTTGTTCAATTGCCTACACAGGGACCATTTATTCTATTGCCTTCAATCCTACGGTCTCTACGACCCCTGACTTTGGTTTTGCGGATGGCCAGGTCTTTTCTGATGGGGCTATGGGAAATGGTCCCTTGTTATTTGACTGGGATAGTACAGGATCTTTTACGGCCATAGACACCCTTACAGGGCTGTCTGCGGGCAGCTACCATGTCATGGTCCAGAATCCACAGCTCTGCACGCGGCGCGTGAATTATTCTATCCTTCACCAGGTAGTAGTCTTTCCTGGAGATGCCAACCACGATCAACTCGTGGACATGAAAGATCTGCTGCCGCTAGGCATTCACTATAGCGTGATAGGGCCTCAACGCCCCAATAGCTCCATTTCCTGGACACCGCAGCCTGCACCTCTCTGGAACATCCCTCAGGCCAATGGGCGAGACCTGCGTCATGTAGATACGGACGGTAGCGGCCTCATTAGTCAACCTGATACCCAAGCCATCTTACAAAACTTTGCCATTACAGGGCATTCCACTTATAATCCGCCACAGCTAGGACCACTCCTTTCCCTGCAAATGCCGACAGGCACGCACCAAGCAGGAGATACCCTCACCATTCCTGTCCATATAGGCGATGCAGCTACGCCTATCCTCAATCTCTATGGCCTAGCCCTTGCGATACAATATGACAGCACCCTGGTGAAAAAGGGCTCCCTCAAGGTCGATTTCGCCAATTCATGGTTTGGACAAAAAAATACGGATATGCTCTCACTGGGTCATGATGCCTACCTGGAAGAACAACTTGATGTAGGCGTGGTAGGTACCGATAGTCTTCCACGCAGTGGTTTTGGGCGTTTGTTTGATATCATCGTCGTGGTAGAGGATCATATTGCCAAACAGGAGATTCCTTTTGAATTGTCATTTATTGGCGGATATGCGATAGATCTTGCAGGGACTGAAATTCCGATTTCATTAGGGGCTATAGATACGACTATGTTGGAGGTGACGATGCCGCTCGCGCTGGCAGTGGAGTACTTCACTGGAGAAGTGAATGGTGAGCAAATCCGACTGGATTGGGCCACTCGGATAGAAGATGAAGTAGCTTATTATGAAATTGAGAAATATGAAGTGGGTAAAGGAACCTTCATTCAAATAGGAAAGGTAGGGGCAAATGGGAACATTTATCCTTACCAACCCTATCACTTTATTGATCCAAACCCTCATCTCGGAACCAATCTGTACCGTCTGGTAAAAGTAGCAGCAAACGGGCAAGCCGACATCATCGGGAATTACCTCCCTATTTTGTATCAAAAGGGCCCTAACAGCCTGGAATTGCTGAATATATTCCCCAACCCTACGGACCATTCGACCGAAATGAAGTTCTATTCCAAAACCTCGGGCACGATCCAGTTAGATCTTTTTGATTTATCAGGGAAGTGTATGACGGAGCAAATGGTCTTCGTTCAAGCGGGCGAAAATCGCGTTTCTATTTCTCTACATAACCTCAAGCGAGGTGTCTACTTATATCGCCTGGAACTCGAAGGATATGCTATTCGTGGCAAGCTGATAAAGCAGTAGAAAGAAAGCAAGTTCAAGTCCTGCCCTGAGTCTATCGAAGGGTCAAGTTCAAGTTCAAAAATACACTACAGAGTGGATTCCCTCCTCTCTACAAGAAACTACTGTCTTCCCCATTCAAAATTCACTCATTCACTCATTCACTCATTCACTCATTCACTCATTCACTCATTCAAAATTAATCATATGAAACCCCTACATTTTACCCTTTACTTCCTAGCAGTATTTCTCACCGCGAGTTTAGGCAGCCTTTACGGGCAACAATTTCCCAACATCAACTTCACATACTCCCCCGCCCAACCTTGCGCAGGTCAACCCATTACCTTTTTGGACTCTAGCACCAATTTGGGGCCTAACCCTCATTTTCAATACATTTTTGGAGATGGCAACTCAACCTCCTCCTATTCCACATTTACCACTCATACCTATGCGTTGCCGGATACCTATACGGTGTATTATTATGTATTTGATTCGCTGCAATCCAATAATGGTGGCTACGCCTCCAAGACAATCATTGTCAGGCCAGGGCCATGTAATGGGGCAGATTTGCTAGAAGGATATGTCTTTCAAGATACCAATCTCAATGGGACATTCGATCCCCTAGAAGTACCCGTAAGGGGAAAGATCGTGAATATAGGACCCTATAAAGTCCAGACTGATTCAAGTGGGCATTATCAAATTTATTTGTCCGCTGGTACGTATTCCGTTTCCCTGGCCAACCCGAGTCCCTACACAGTAAGTACCCCAAGTGGCGGAAGCTATTCCTTCACCATGCCTGGCAATACGAGCCAATTTACAGCCAATTTTGGGCTGACCACCCCACATCCTATTCAGGATTTGTGCGTGACGATGGGACAGCATGTTCCCTTCCGCCCTGGGCGATGGAGTTCGTTTTTGATCACAGTAAATAATAATGGGACCGTACCCACTTCGGGGAACGTGACCTTCACCTATGACGACAGCTTGAATTTCAATGGGACCAATCCGCCTATAGCGACTCACGACCCGGCCGCCAGGGCAGTCAGTTTTTCCTTTACCCAATTACCTCCTTCTCAACTGCTACAATACTGGGTAAATGTGACGATCCCCCAAACCGTGCCTTTGGGCACCCCCATCACCAATGTGGCGACAGTCACGCCTATTATCACAGATTCCTTCCCAGGCAATAATATTTTTTCTATCACGGACACGGTTATTGCCAGCTATGACCCCAATGACAAGGCGGTTTTTCCTGCAGGTTTTATTGCGCCAGATCAAGAATTGACCTATCGCGTTCGCTTTCAAAATACGGGAACCGACACAGCTTTCAACATTTACCTCTTAGACACCCTTGACCCCAATCTGGACCTCAATACTTTCACCATGCTATCAGCAAGTCACGACTATACGCTCGAAATCAACCAAGATGTGGTCCGGTGGCAGTTTGACAATATTTTGCTCCCAGACTCGGGAACCAATGAACCTGAAAGTCACGGCTTTGTGCTGTTTTCGATCCAGCCTATTGGGGGCCTAGTTGACCATACGGAGATCAACAATTATGCTGACATCTATTTTGACTTCAACGCCCCCGTAGCCACCAATACGGTCACCAGCACGATCTTAGACCTCGACTCTGCTGCTTTCAGCGTCACGAATACCATGATCCAAGGTCTCCCAGGCACCCCTGATTTCGAAACCATTTACCCACAAGTGTCCGTCATTGCCAAAAATGTAGGGATCAAAGCCAATACCCAAACCCTCAAATATTTCCTCCAGTTAGATGCCCATCCTCCTCAAGAAATCGCCAGCAGCCCCCAAAACGTCCTTCCAGAACAGCATGCCCAAGCCGACCTTACCAATTTTTGCATTCGCACCTATTATCCCGGAATTCCCATAACTTCAGCCTTCATATTAGCCAGTCATACCCTGACGATCTATGCAGAAGAGCTAGGCAAGGCCAATCGAGTGGCGATCGCTACCTTTCCGATGACTGTTAGCACGCCTTTGGCTGTTACCCTGATTTCTTTTGAAGGGCATGCGGAAGGAGAAATGGTTCAGTTGAATTGGGCGACGCGTGAAGAGGAAGATGCAGGATATTTTTCAGTAGAGAAATATGAGGAAGAATTGGGGGAGTATAAGTCTATTGGGCAGGTAAATGCTAAAGGTTCTTCTCAAACCCTCCAACAGTATACCCTCAATGATGAAACGCCTCTTGTTGGGAGCAATCAATATCGATTGATGGAAGTAGGCGTAGACGGTTCTCGCTCAATGATCGGAGACTATGTGGAGGTCAATTATCGGCCTACTCTTTCAAGGTTAGCAGTTGCTCGTATTTTCCCCAATCCTGCGCAGACATCCACTACACTCACCCTCATGGTACCGCAGGCGGGAGATTTGCACATAACCTTATTTGACCTCCAAGGGCAAGAAGTGCTAAATGAAACCGTCGCAGTTGATCAGGGAAAAGTAGCAATTGAGCTGGCTTCAGACAAGCTGGCGCAAGGGACTTATCTTTTCCGATTGCAATTAGGGGAGCAAGTCGCTTCTGGGAAGCTTGTGAAGCAATAGGCATTCATTGCTCTTACATTCCTCGCAATTATCATTTAAATTAGCAGCAGGCTTTGGGAATACCTCCCATCGCCTGTTTTTTTACGCTTAACCATTTCCCTTATGAAATTCCCTGTACTCAATTTCCAACAATGGATCGAAGATCATCGCCACCTCCTGAAGCCCCCCGTAGGCAACAAAGTTGTATATGAAGAAACTGATGACTTCATCGTGATGGTTGTTGGCGGTCCCAATCAGCGCACAGATTACCATTACAATGAAACTGAAGAGTTTTTCTATATGATTGAAGGGGACATGGTCCTTCGCATTCAGGAAGACGGTCAGGCTGTCGATGTGCCCATCAAGGAAGGGGAGATCTTCTTGCTACCCCCCAAAGTCCCTCATTCGCCCCAGCGCGGTGCAGGCAGCATCGGCATGGTGATCGAGCGCAAGCGGGACGACTCCCATACGGATGGCTTGCTGTGGTTTTGTACCAATTGCAATCACAAAATCTACGAGGAGTATTTTCCAATGAAAAATATCATGACGCAGATGCAGGGCGTATTTGAAAAATTCTATGCGTCGGAAAGCGATCGCACCTGTGACAATTGTGGGACGGTCATGCCGAAGCCGTAAGGGAATTTGACTCATCGAGAAATCTAGTGTAACGAGGATTTTTACCGATAAAATTCACCACGGATTACACGGATTCACACAGATTAAAGAAGAAAATCCGTGAGAATCTGTGTAATCTGTGGTTTTTCTTCTTTCCTCAATTAATCATCCTATAACCCGTGAATCGAAGAATGATCACTTTTTTCCTCGTCCTATTTACACTTTACTTGGTGCTGACAGTCTTGATTGCCGTTTTTCAGGAGAAATTGATTTTCCATCCTGTCCGCTTGGCGGATGATCACGTTTTCCACTTTCAATCGGAAGCAGCATTTCGCCAATACCACCCCGATCTTCATATCGAAGAACTCAGCTTCCGGGAATCGCCAGATGCAGTAGCGCATGGACTCCATTTTCAACTACCTGATCCGCAGGGAGTTATCTTATATTTCCATGGCAATGCGGGTTCCCTTCAGGATTGGGGAGAGGTGGCGTTTGACTTTTTGGCAAAGGGCTATGAGGTCGTCATGGTTGACTATCGACGGTATGGAAAAAGTCGGGGGAAGTTAAGTCAAAAGGCGCTTTTGACGGATGCGGAACGATTTTATGACCATGTCAAGGCCTTATATCCGGAATCGAAGATTCATCTCTATGGGCGGTCGTTGGGGACGGGCATTGCCGCCTATCTCGCATCGAATCATGCGCCAGCACAATTGGTCCTGGAATCGCCTTATTTTAGCCTCAAAAGCCTTTCAGCGCAGAAATTCCCTTGGCTGCCCGTGAGGTTTTTGCACCGCTATCCGTTGCTTACTCATCAATATTTATCTCACGTAAAATGCCCGATTACGCTTTTCCATGGGACGCTTGATCAGCTCATCTCATGCTCTCATAGCGAACGGTTGCTGAATTCCTTACCTGAGGGAAAAGCCGTTTATCACGAAATCCCAAGGAAAGGACACAATGACATTTGGGGTTCTCCTGAATATCATCAGGTGATCGAGCGGATTTTCCCTGCTTCCGACTAAATGAAGAGATTGACGAATATCGAACAAGGCATGCCCTGAGCCTCGCCGAAGGGATTGATGATTGGGGAAGTATGAAAGTTCAAACTCAAGCTCAAGTGTCAAATTCAATTTTTCTTCTTTTTGAACTTGAGTTTGCGCTTGACACTTGATCTTTTTCAGTGGATTATCCATCAAAAATCCTTGTTCTGCAATCGATATTCTGAAATCCTTCCCCCTACTCCACCCGCATCAGCTTGCCTTTCGCCTCTTGCAGGCCATTTTCCAAATGGTAAAAATACATGCCTGCTGGCAAGGAAAGTGGCAATTCTTGGGATTGGCCGTCTGTCCACTGTTGGTCTAGCACAATGCGCCCTGCGACGTCATACAGACGTAGGCGCACTTGGCCTTCAACTTTTCCATATTGGATGGAAAGACTTGAAGTAAAGGGATTTGGAGCAACCGTCAAGGTTCTGGGAGCAAATAGGGTGAGCTGAATCACCTGTGAGCGGCTGTAAGCGCCATCAATATCCAGTTGTTGGAGACGATAGTAATTGGCCCCTACTTGAGGATTCTCATCTACAAATTCATACACCGTAGGCAGGTCTGCCTTTCCTATAGCACTGACTTCTCCTATTTTATGATAAGATATCCCATCAAATGAGCGCTCTATTTCAAATCTGTCACTGTTCACTTCGCTACCGGTAGTCCAATGCAGGACATTACCTTCGGGCCTTATTTCTCCGTCAAATTCTACCAAGTCCACAGGGAAAAGGGCATTTTCCGAAATCAACAATTTGAAGTCACATTGTGCCCCTGCAAACCCATCAAATACCAGGTAGTACGTTACGTTTGCATGACCTTGGAAGGTGTAGGAATAATCCATTGTATCTGTGGTATTATTGCAATTATTCCCAAAAATATCAGGTTTAATATTCGCCCGCCCCACACTGGGATCTTCGCAGTCTATATCTGTAAAAAACATCATCTGCACCCCTGTACCGCCGTTTACTGCATTGGGATTGGTACGGCAAGATTGGTTAAATACATTGATGGTGTAAAATCGTGTTTGAGGGGCAGTCCATTCAAACCAGATGGTATTCTCAAAGGAGAAACCGCAAGGAGCAACACCAGGGTCTAGGGAAGTAGAAGCATTGTCATCGGATGCATCGGTCGTTGCGCAATCAGTTGAATCCTCATGACAATCAGCAAGGGAGTTGGTGGTACTGAAGCCATTTCCATTGGTGATGACAAAGGGACTCACACACTGGTCATTCGTGGGAGTCGGACCAGTATTCAGCAAATTATATGATACTGTAAGGGAGCCAGCCACACCAGAAGGTTCTATATATAATATATAGTCCCCTGGAGCAGAAAAGCTACTGGCCTGAGGTGGCAATAAACCCGAAGCGGGGTTAGACGTCCAGTTGGCAACATCCCTAAATGTAAATGATCCAGTAGCACACCCTGAGCTGGCAGCAGCACTTGATGTATTAATAGCTAATCCACTACAATCAGCCGATAGCATAAACCAATTAAAGTCTGAACTTAAGTGCGACATATCTATCTCTATATCCCCACATTGAGGTACATTAAATCGGAAGAAAATGCCATTATTGCTACCTCCAGAACTACATTGCTGATCATTGGTGGTATAACTCCCCGAAAAAGTTCCCAGGTTGATCGTCTGCGGGACTCCATCTAATAAGACCAAGGCATCAGAACAAAGCTGCCCTGTAGGGACCGTTGGGTCTACGACATTGAGTGTTCCTGTCCCTGGGGTCCCTGCCATTCTGATGTAATACGTCGTTCCGCTCTGTACAAGCATCTGAATGACAGACTCATTCGCACCTGAACAAGTTACTCCGCCAATAGCAGCAGTCCCACGGAAGTTGTCACTACAAGCCAATTCACGGCCGCCATTAGCGGGACAATCAGCATATATTTGCAAAGTTGTATTAAAGCCGCTCCCACAAGTAGTGAAGGTAGCTGTTCCTGTACTAGGAGCTGTATAGGTAGCCCATACATCGGTATCATCAAAAAAGCCGCAAGTGGACACATCATTGCCTGTCGACCCGATGGTGCTAAAGGCATGTGAGCCTGCCGATAAGGACATCGCATTGGCACAGGTGTCAGTACTGACAGGTCCTGGGCAAGTCGTACAGGTCACAGTAGCCGTCTCACATCCTGCGGTGAACATGAAGGGGCAGGTATTATTGGCATAAAAAACAATATCATACGTCCCAGATGTCAGTGCGGTAAACGAAATTGTCAAATTGGCAACCCCTGAGGTGACAAGGTTGGCGGGAACTGCATTGGGGCCTGAATAAATAGAAACAAAAGTCGCAGTAGTAACCGTAATCACATAGGTCTCTCCTGCTTGGACGCCTGTCAGTTGGGCATAATCTGTCCATACAAAACAACTCGTCAATGTCACAGGGACATTGGAGAGGTTAGGAGCGGCAGCTGAACCAAAAAGGGTGCCTGAGGTACATTGGGCTTGCAAGGAAGTAGGAGAAAAAAATAGCATGGCTAACGCAATGCTAGCAAGAATCCATTTCATGGTTTTCATAGCTTACAGGTGTTGTTATAAGTAATGTTATCTCTTATCGACAAATCATAAACACTCCTTAGGAACAATGAAATTATTCATTAATTATTCCTTAAGTGCTTGGACTCGTTTGAGTTCTGCTTCGAGTTTCTCAACGCTTTTCTGATCGCCTTTTTCTCGAAACATCTTCATTCTTTCAAGGATTGCCTGGGCGTATGCCTCACTGGTCAAATAAGCCCTTGTGGCCTCTTCTGCTTCAGTTAATTGAGGGGGAGTAGACTGGGCAGCAGGATCAGGCTCGGTACCAGCGAGCCGGGTTGGGGATTGAGAGACCACATCATTTTTCATGATAATTTGCTGGTTATCAGCAGGTTGGTCTCCCGTATTTTCAGGGACCTGTGCATACATACACATCCCTACCAATAGTAGGTTGGCTAGGAGCAAAATCGTCTTTTTCATGTTGTTATTAAAATTGGAGAACTCGTACTTATATAAACGATAGGAAGGGCTTGTACGAGGCGTATGGCAAAATCACGCATTGAGGTATGATAATATAAACGGATTACTTGCCCTTTCCTTGCCAATTGTGGTAGAAGGGCCATGCCCACTATAAACCCTTACCGCATCTGGCAAAGGCATCAATTTTTTAGTGATACTTTCCATCAACACTTCATAGGATCCACCAGGAAGATCTGTGCGTCCAATACTCCCATCAAACAACACATCTCCTGATATCAATTGTTTGCTTTCTCTGTGGTAAAAACTGATATGTCCTGGGGAATGGCCTGGGGTAAAAAATACTTCTAAAGATATATCTCCAAATGTGACCTTATCTCCTTCATCGACTAACTGGTCAGGCATAGGAGATGGCTCTGCCGATAGTCCCATAAGTGCTCCATACGCAGATACAGCTTCCAATTCTCCTATCACTTTTTGGTGGGTTATAAACGGGACCTGGAAATGAGATTTCACAAAGGCATTCCCCAGCATATGATCTATGTGCCCATGGGTATTGAGCAAAAACTTAACATTTAAGTGGTTTTTTTCAACAAAGTCTACGAGGGCCTCTTGCTCCTGAGATGTGTAGCAACCTGGATCCACAATCACTGCCTCTCCCCTACTATCTGACAATATATAGGTGTTTTCTTGGTATAAATTAAAAATAAAAGCTTGAACATTTAGCATACCTAGTCTTCTTCAGTTTCCCAAAACTAGGGTACATCTGCCAAAATCCCTAGCAGAGAAGCCATCAATTATAACACAAAAAAGCTCGTGCCATGCACGAGCTACAAATGGAACTTCGGAAAAGTGATTTCTTTAATCGGCCTTGACAATGCGATTTAGGTATCGCTTACCATCTGGACTGGTCGTGATGACATAATAAGTCCCCTCGGCATAGTCTGTCAAATCGATTTTTATAGCACTGTTAGGCGCATTTTGATCTAAAAACCCATTAAATAGGGTACGTCCCGTAAGGTCACTGATAGAGAATCTATAGTCGGCATCTAAAGGGCCCGTGGCTTTCAAAGTGGTAGAGGTCCGAGCTGGCACAGGATAAACGACAAACTTATCATTTTCATAGAAGTCAAAGGAGATCTCTATTTCATTGGAATAAACCACGGTACCATCCGTATCGACTTGCTTGATCCTAAAGGTATTGACATTCGCCATGCCTGAACGATCGGTGTATTCGTATTTTGTTCGTTCAATGGTATTTCCCACCGCATCCACTTTTGTGAGTGCTTCATAGGTGCCATTACCACGCTTTTTTTCTACCACATAATGGTCATTGTTCGCCTCAGCAGAAGTCTCCCACTTGAGCAATACATCATGCTCATTGGCCTTGACAGCTGTAAAAGTCAATTTCTCTGTAATAGCGATCCCCACATCGTAAACATGTTCCTTATCGGCACCTGCCAGTGCATAGTACTGCTGCTTGTGCATCAGGCGATAATCTAGCGATAGATTAGGCGCTTGGGTCACATCTTCCATCAATACCTGCACATGGTACAAAGGGACCTGCTTGATAGGCACCAAAGTATGAGAGGCAGCTGTTGGCGCAAGGTTAAGGAATTTGGCTTGCCAGGTAATCACCAGGCGATTGCCATTGTCTGTGACATTCACTGTCTGGTATTTGGGTCCTCCGGTGAGTGCTTCCGTTTCTGTCAATAATTGAAGGGGGGTCACTGTCACCTTTTTGTTCAACACTACATCTGCCCCAAAGGCATTGAGGTTGTAGGTGACATAGACCATCCCGCGTGTGTGATAAGTATCCAATTCATCAGCGCCCATATAGACGTCAAATTCGTATGTGTCGCCTTTGAGTTGCTCATTTTTCAGCTGAAAATAAACCCCTTGTCCAAAGGCTGCTCCTGTCATGCTTACTAGCAAAAGAATGATTATGTATGTGATTCGATTCATGATCTTGGTTTTCTGAATTCAATGGTTTTTGATAGTTAAAACCCTCCCATTACCCATAAGGGTATTGGGAGGGATAGAATCATGGTTAAGGGACCTGCGATCCCCGTCCGACATTTTTCTGCCAGAGTTTGACCCGCTCATCATTCTGGACCTGTCCATCCATGTCGTAGTCAGCCTGGAAGTAGCCACCGCCACCGACCTGGCCTTGCCAGACATCGGTATCATCATCATTCTGAACCTGCCCATTGGCATTGGCATCAGCCGCAAACAAGGCCACCTGCGTAGAGGTCGCAAAAGTTCTTCGGCTACTGATGCCACCAGCCACTGGTACAAATGGACTTGTGAAGTCTATGATTGTGGTAGAAGAATCCAGGTACATCGGGATCGCAGTCATCACAGCCAAGTGACTTCTGTGGCCTGCAGCCAACAAGTAGTTGCCCGCAGGCACCTTGTTGAAACTCACCGGTGAGACTCCGTCCAAGTCGACCACCTGGCCATTGCGCAGCAAGAGGGCCGAACGGGTCGAGACCACAGAAGAATCCGCAGGGTTGCGCAATTCTAAGTAGACCCAATCTACTGGAGCAAAGAGTCCCGTAGTATTGAAGGTTGAGACGTTCGCCGCTTCATTGCCTCCCCCATTGACATGGCTGTAAGGCGTAAGGGTACCAGATGCCAGTCCCTGGGTCGATGAGCTAAAGTTGCCACTGCCATAAATCTGACTATGTGGAATCAGGCCTTGACTTCTCAAGGAATCATGCATCACCAAGCCGCCTACACCAGTAGTATCTCCAGTGCCCACCAGCACCCCTTCGAGCAACATAAATACGGAAACTTTGGGCGCATTCACTGGCACCACATTGACCGTCACGGTAGCGAAGCTGGAGCTGTCCTGACAACCCACAGGGTTGGTCAAGGTGTAGGTATATACACCAGGCAGGAAGTACGATGGGTCAAATGTACCCATGCTGCCGTTGTAAGGAGGCGTAGGCCCAGCCCATACCCCACCAGAAAGAGGTGTACCCAATAACGAGTCGATCAAGTTGATCGGGCCTTGATTCGCTGGGACAAAGATCACATTGCTCAACCCTGGATCTGGCAAGGAATCAACATGGACAAAGACAGAATCAGTAGCAAAACAGCCCAGACCATCACCGACTGTCAAGTAGTAATAACCACTGTCGGAAAGCACAAGGTTTGCAACAAGGGTATTCTGCTGAGTCACAGTTCCTGGTAAGCCAGGACCAGTCCAGCTATAACTCGTACCACCTGCTCCTGATAGGAATAAGGTGTCATTTTCACAGATGGAGTTCGAGGTCAAATTCGCTGAGATCACAGGCGTCGGAGCAGCCTTCACTGTCACGATCACTCTTGTAGCAATGCTGCTTTCACAGCTGCCATCGGTCGCAGTAATGTATAGCGTATCCTGACTATTCGCCGGAGTAGTCATTGGGTCGTAAGACGCTACGCCGCCAGCTACCAGATTCGTCAAGCCAGGATCGCTGTAGAAATTGAAGGTCAAACCTGCAATCGGCGTTGGGGTAATCAAGGTCGACTGGTTATCACACGTATTGATATCCGAGGCCATCGCCTGGGGTAAGTTTCCTACATTCAGGATGATCAAGCAAAGATCCTGACAACCAAACTGGTTGACTTGAACACCAAAGACCGTGTCATTGGTACTCGTATAAGCCGTCGGTGATCCAACTATCGGATTGCTCAATCCGGCATCTAGGAAGTAAGGCCCGGCATTGCCAGAAGTCGTCAAGTCAAAGGTCGCAATACCTGGCGTGCCAGGATTATCACACTGGAACAATGGCTTATTGACCACATTGCCAAATGGCGTCACACGGATCGTCACCTGACTCACTTGACCACTACAGCCACCAGCAGTAGGTGTCACATCATAGATCACATCAATCGGCAAGGCCGTATTGTTCACCAGGTTATCCATGATCACCGTACCAGGTCCACTACTTGGGCTGCCAGTGATACCAGCAGGCAAGGTCGTGGTCCAGCTGAAGCTCGCTCCAGCAAGACCATTCGACAAGGTCAAGGCCAGACTAGAGGTCGTTCCACTACAGATCGTATCTGCCAAGTTCGCAGTAAGGACAGGCTCTGCCTTCACGGTAAGGATGGCTGTCACGGTATCTCCGACACAGCCTCCGCTTGTGCTACCAGCGATATCGTATTCCACTGTCAAGTCACTGCTAGTAGTATTGGTAAAGATGTCCCCTGCCAAGGCATTGGCCGCTTGGCCAGGACCGGTAGTCGCATTACCTACATTCGCTGAAAGCCCAGCAGCTACGCGGATATCGACAATGTCAAAGCTTGCAGCAGGTGTGCTGCCCATAGCCGTCGTAATCATCAATCCAGAAGCAGTACCACTACAAGTCATCCCTACAATGCCTGGGTTGACCGAAGGCGCAGACTGGATCGTAATGGTAAAGGTTTCATTCGCAGAGACACAACCATTGACAATGGCACGGACAGAAATCGTCGCTACAATATCCGCACCTGTATTATTGACAGGGGCTGTATAAGCAGGAATATCTCCTAATCCATTGGCTCCCAGACCAATCGCAAGGTTGTTATTGTCCCATGCGAAGAAGGCATTTGCTGAATCTGCACTAAAGGCTGGAACAGTGATGAGGTCGCCAGGACATACCGTGATATTACTGATAGGATCTACGACTGGAAGCGCATTTACATCTATGGTCACACTTACCGTATCTCCACAGCTTGGTGGGCGGTTAAATACATTGGTTCCAACAACCCAGTAGGTATGGGTACCTACGCCTGGGAAGATGTTCAGGCTATTGTCTGGCGTACCATTGGTAGCAGTTACACTGCCAATTGAGCTGCCACCCAAGGCTGGATCGGTATCATACAACTCATAGAGGTCGGCTGCATTGTTGTTATCCGTCAGATAGAAGGTGAAGTCAAATGGAGCGCCATCACAGAGACTGTTTGGCTGAGTCATGACCAAATCAGGGGTGTTGCGTACACGGACGCGAACCTGGATGGCAGGACTTTCACAACCTGTAACAGGATCTACCTGAGTCACCCAGTAAAGCGTCGTTGAAGTAGCGTTCAAGTTTGGAATTGGAGGTTCTTCTCCCGTTCCATTGAACAAGCCAGCTGGCGCGTTTCCTACGTCATCATACCAGCGGAGCGTATCCGTAGCAGAATAGGTCGCATTCAAGTCAGCAGTACCATCAATGAATTCACTCAATGCAAATGGGTTCTGATCGTTGCGGCAGTAGAAGATTCTGATCTGACCACAGTTGCCACAATTTTGCTGAGACAAGCCTGGAACAGTTCCTTGTCCTTGAACCTCAACATTCGCTGTACAAGTCGAAACATTGCCATTCACATCAGTCACTGTCAGGGTCACTGTATTTGAGCCAGAAGTATTACAATTGAATGTAGTTGAAGATACAGAGGTAGAAGCAATTCCACATGCATCACTTGACCCATTATTCACATCGCTGGCAACAATAGAAGTCGCCCCTGTTGGGTTTACATTTACTGTAACATCCTGACACAAGGCCGTTGGATCGGTATTGTCTTCAACTGTTACCCCTGCGGTACAAGTTGATTGGTTAGCATTGTTATCCGTAACGGTCAAGGTCACCGTGTTTGGACTGCTAGCGATATCGTCGCAATCAAACGTATTCGGCGATACAGCTAGACTGGCAATGCCACAAGCATCACTTGAGCCATTGTCCACATCACCAGGAGTGATATTCGCATTACCACTTGCATCCAAGCTAATCGTAATATCTTGACAGATCGCTGTTGGGTTGGTGTTGTCTTCGACATTCACATCGGCTGTGCAGCTTGATTGGTTGCCGTTATTGTCCTCGACGATCAATAGGACGGTATTGCTACCCACATCATCACAATCAAAGGTCGTAACATCCGTGTCATAACTCGCAATGCCACAAGCATCACTAGAGCCATCATCTACTTGGCTGTCAGTGATAGAGGCATTGCCCGTAGGATCAAGCTGGACGGTGATGTCCATACAAGATGCTGTTGGGTTCACATTGTCCTCAACATTCACATCGGCTGTGCAGCTCGACTGGTTACCGTTATTATCAGTAACCGTCAAGGTCACCGTATTGCTACCCACATCATTACAGTCAAAGTCCACTGGGGATGAACTATAGCTGGCAATGCCACAAGCGTCATTTGAGCCATTATCTACTTGGCTGTCAGTGATAGAGGCATTGCCCGTAGGATCAAGCTGGACGGTGATGTCCATACAAGATGCTGTTGGGTTCACATTGTCCTCAACCGCTACATCTGCGGTACAACTTGATTGGTTGCCGTTATTGTCCTCGACGATCAATAGGACGGTATTGCTACCTACGTCATCACAATCAAACGTCGTAACATCCGTGTCATAGCTCGCAATGCCACAGGCATCACTAGAACCATCATCTACTTGGCTGTCAGTGATAGAGGCATTGCCCGTAGGATCAAGCTGGACGGTGATGTCCATACAAGATGCTGTTGGGTTCACATTGTCTTCAACATTCACATCGGCTGTGCAGCTTGATTGGTTGCCGTTATTGTCCTCGACGATCAATAGGACGGTATTGCTACCTACGTCATCACAATCAAACGTCGTAACATCCGTGTCATAGCTCGCAATGCCACAAGCATCACTAGAGCCATCATCTACTTGGCTGTCAGTGATAGAGGCATTGCCCGTAGGATC